>JAHEFB010000087.1 GCA_024640405.1 Alphaproteobacteria bacterium
CGGTCCATTGGGCTGCCGGATCGGACGGTGAGACGAACTTCGGCCTCTTGTCACTGGCTGCCCCGAAGGCCTCATCATCCAACGTGGCCAGATAATCCCGGACGGCCTGGACAGCATTGGCCGGAATATCATCAACGGTCCACTCATCGCCGGGGATGGAGCGTTGCTTGTTGGTATCGGCCTGAATGAGGCTGGCATCGACCGCAAAACCTTCGCCGCCCACCAGGCCCTCGTCCATGCACCGGCGCACCACCGTCTCAAACACATGCCGCAACAGGTTGCTCTCGCGAAACCGGCCGTTGCGGTTCAATGAGAAGGTTGAATGGTCGGGCACCTTGCCATCGAGCCCAAGACGGCAGAACCAGCGATAGGCAAGATTGAGGTGAACCTCCTCGCACAGCCGCCGCTCGGACCGGATGGCAAAGCAATACCCGACAATCAACATTCGGATCATCAACTCGGGAGCGATGGAAGGCCGTCCAATATGGCTGTAGTATCCCGCTAGTTGTCCGCGCACACTGCCGAGGTCTAGAAAGCCATCTATCTGGCGCAGCAAGTGATCAGCTGGAACATGATCATCCAGGCAGAAGTCATAAAACAACCGTTCCGGTGCTGCTTGTGTACCCATCATCGAACCATTCTCCTCGCAAATCACTCAGAGAACGGAATCACTACATCCAGGCGGCTTAATGGCCGACTAAATCAACAAAATCGGCACATTTCGGACCCCCTATGGTGCGGCTGATAGAGTCTGCTCTCAGGTGTAAAGCGGACATTTCGCGATCAGGCTCAAACCGTCCGGGGTTGACCCTGAACAGTCATTCGAGACACCAGTTTTGCCCTTCCCAACCTCGACAAAGCGGCTCCGCGTTTCCTTAGAGCCGCTTACTTGCTACTTCGCTGCCAGGTTGCTGCCATCCGCTTGCGCCGCCAGGCGACGCCCCGATACCAATTGTCGGAACAACGCAAAATAAGCTATTCACTCATCCGATGCATGTTGGCACTCTGTAAATGATGGATTGTAGCGATTGACGACACATAAAAACTCCCCGGGCTATCGATGGGCGAGCCGGAACCTGTTGCCGGCGACCGGTGCACAACTTGCCTGGACATTTCAGAACAAGCTCGAGCGTAGTCAATGGCTTGGAACAGAAAAACAACGGGCCCTGCAGTTTGGTCAACTCTCCGCTGTGCTGGCGCACGCGAAAGCCAACGTGCCTCACTACCAGGAGAGCCTTCGCCATGTTGATGTGGTAAAGCCACTGACTGAGGATATTTGGCGGCAAGTGCCCATTGTCACACGCGCCATTCTGCAGGGTGGTGAAGACAGATTCAACACAGCGAACTATCCCAGCAGCCACGGCAAGGTGACAAAGACCAGTTCCTCTGGCTCGACTGCCAGGCCCGTCAGTGTGCTGCACACCGATATCAGCGTCAACTGGCATCGCGCACTGACCCTTCGGTCGCTACTTTGGGCACTAGACCGGTTCGATCGCAAGTTAGGCGTCATTCGCCGCTACAAGGCCGGGCCGCAAGCCTCCTCGGAAGGTTTCACCAGCGACAGATGGGCGGATGAGTTCACCATGCCATTTGCTACCGGACCTGTGGCAGGCCTTAACGTGGCAACAGTCGTACACAAGCAGGTCGACTGGATACTGCATCATAGACCGCAGGTTCTGCTCACATTTCCCTCAAATCTTGCCGCGCTTTGCCAGTTTGCACTGGAAAACAGCATCGGCTTGCCTCGCATGAGAAAGATCATAACGCTTGGAGAAGCGTTGCCCGAGGGGGTGCGCGGTCTGGCGAAACGGGCCTTCGGTGCAACTGTAGCAGACACTTATTCGGCAGCCGAACTGGGCGAAATTGCCATTCAGTGCCCGGACACAGATAGCTATCACGTTCAGTCAGAGTCTGTGCTGGTTGAGGTGCTGGATGGCGATGGTCTTCCTTGTGCACCTGGTGAAACCGGGAGTGTGGTCGTGACCTCGCTGCACAATTATGCCACCCCGCTAGTCCGATATGAGATCGGAGATCTTGCTGCAGTCGGGAAACCCTGTCGCTGCGGGCGGGGTTTGGATGTACTGACAGCGGTGCTTGGACGACACCGCAACATGATGGTGGCTCCGGATGGTTCGCAATTCTGGCCGTCATTCGGGTTGAAAGGTTACCACAAGATCGCACCGGTATCACAGGGACAGTTTATCCAGCATTCCGCAAGCGAACTCGAAGTGAAGCTTGTGAGCCCGGTTCCGCTGAGCGCCAGTCAGGAGGCTGGTATTCGGGATATAATTCTCAGGCAGTTACCTGTGCCGATCGGGATACGGTTCACCTACAGTTCCAGAATAAATCGCGGTGAAAGCGGCAAATTTGAAGAGTTCATCAGTCATGTGGCAACTTCACAGCGACCGGTTCGAAAAGAAAACGAAGCTCGCAACGGTTCTGTGAAAAAGAAACGCGGCAACAAGGGCTTGTAGCGCGGATGTGATTCAGTCAATACCTGAATCGCTCTAGTCGGACATACCTCCGACAGGAACCCGAAAGCCGATCATGATACTGTGGGCCTCATAGTCAGTACTGTTAGCGCTGCCGGTTCGGTCGCCTGAAAATGAGACATCAATACTGCCTGCATTAAAGTACCGATAGTCCAGCGTGAACTGTGGCCCTCCTGGTGCTCCATAGGCAACACCGGCACCTAGCTGGAAAGCAAAGACAAATTCTGAGTCATCAAAGTCGAGCGCTTCGCAAGAACTGATCGCGCACGGGCCGGCACCGAGTGTGGTGGCATCAATAGAAATCTCCGCACCGCCGACGCCGCCGCCGATGTAGGGCACAATTTCTCCGGCATTCACAGGAATATCGATCCAGCCATTCAACATGGCAGCAAACGCTGTCGCTTCACCGCCGGTAATTGATTGCGGCCCTTCATTCTGGACGGTTACGGCCTCGAGGTCATTCCCGCGATACGACAGTTCCGCCTCGGCGCGAACATTGGGAAACACAATTGTTCCGACCGCCAGTGAGCCAACAAATCCGGTGTCAAAATCCAGATTTCGGGACCTGCGAGTCGGGCCCCCTGCAATCGTCACGTCTTCCAGGGTGATAGCATCCAGAAAATTCGCACCGGCACCGCCGGCGATATAGGCACCGGAGAATGATTCCTGCGCGACGGCAGTAGTTCCGCCGAGCAGCAATCCCAATGCTGCTGTACCCGAAAATACGACTGCTGGTCTGCCCACTTTCATGAATCCTTCGCTTGCGAGCAATTCACACGAAACTCGTAAACATTTGAAGTACCTTTCCTGGAAACCATGACCGTACCAGTCGCCCCGGCGAACTCACCGGTGCCGCCATTGATTCTGGAAGGTAAGTCCTTGCCACCAATCTTCTCTTTGGTGGTGAATATTGCGCCTGTCTTTAGCACGTTTACGACTTCTGTTGTGCGGCGCAAGTTCTTGCCGTCAGGGCCGAACTCATGAAACAGCCCGATGAAATAACGATCTCCGACCTTGTTGCCCTCTTCATCCAGCAACACCCGAAATCCAGTCAATTTGTCACCTGGTGTCTTGTCACCGCTTTCATCCACATCAATTTGCTGAATCTGCCGGAACTCGCCGGTAGAAACAACGCTGAACACCGTGCACTTGTCGGCGTCGGTTGCAAATGCACTATTGACTGACAGCAGCGTGACGAGCGCAGCCAATTGAAGTTTACCAGGCATGTTTGACCCCTACGACGTAAACTTTGTGAGTACGACCCCAGCGGTTTCTCGCAAAGTCCCTGATTCCCTTATCGCACAGAATGGAAGCGCCGACAATCGCCGTGACCGGCAAACCGAGTTTAATCGAGCGCTCTGCCAAAGGGTGCATGGCCTGCGTAACCGACACGGGTGGACAGCGGAACAAATGGCGACCGCGTTGAGTATTCCTGCGGAACGTTATCGGCAATACGAACAGCGCTCCCCACTTCCTGCATATTTGATGGAAAGGCTTGTTTAATCCTTGGTTGTGAATTGAATTACCTGATGACTGGCCGGCAAACGCGAAAAATCGGTCAAATGAGTCAATAATTGCCTCCGTTGGTATAAGACTTCTGGTCCAGATGGGTCATCGAGTATCGCTTGCCGCCTGAAGCGAATAGCCCAGGAAGCAAAGCCCTGCGTGGGCGATGTAGTCGATGCGCACTTCCGGCCTGGCCCGGGACTGAAAGAATATGCCGCCGTCAGCCTTGAATTTCAGCATCACACTGAGATTTTGCCGCGCCTGCTTGAGGATAGCGGCTCGGGTTTTGCTTGTCCGGGATTGCCCGGCTGTTTGCAGCAGCCTGTCGAACGCCAGAATACCTTCCGTGCCACACGCGATTGAGGTCAGAGTGCCGGCAGTGCGATATCCCTTGTCAGACAGGATGGTTTCGGAGATACGCCTGGCATAATCGAGTGTCCTCTCGTCTGGTCGGGCCTTGTAGGCCTGCTCCAGAGCGTACAACATCCAGTGACTTGTGGTTTTCACCCCGATGTTCTGTTTATCCAGTTTGGCAACAGAGTCCATTGCTGCATCCAATACATCGGCCAGGCGGGTTTGTTGCCAGTAAGCCAACAAGCCCATCAACGCCTGACCAGTGAAGAAGTTGGAGCGAGACGGGTGCACCGGGCCGATTGGATAAGGCCGCACGTGCACAAAGTCGCCATCATCCCTGCGCTGTTTCAGGACGTAGGCTGCAATCTTGCCAGCAAGTGTCAGGTATCGCTCATCCGAAGTGGCATCATACAGGCTGCAAAGCGCGTTTAACGCAAGCCCCGCGCCGCCCAGCTTTATGAATCCCTCGTCGAGGACGCAGAGCATGTCAGTACTGGAATATGGTGCGAAGAAGTTTTCGATCATGCAGTCGCCAGACTTGATAGCGGCGTTCCTGACACCTGGTAGAGGCCCGATAGTCTTGTCGACTTCCAGCAGGAACCAGACTGCTGCGATGTGGCGAATGTTGCTGTAGAGGGCGTCGGTCCTGTCGGGCTCCGGCAGCATGTAGCGATAGATGAACGTTCCGTCCGGCCGCAGCATATGGGTCAGTGTCAAGGCG
This sequence comes from Alphaproteobacteria bacterium, assembly GCA_024640405.1. Classification (GTDB taxonomy): domain Bacteria; phylum Pseudomonadota; class Alphaproteobacteria; order Rhizobiales; family Aestuariivirgaceae; genus Anderseniella. Next base: position 5,074 of record JAHEFB010000087.1, read on the forward strand.
CAGTCGCCAGCAACCCGTGTCGCCAACTGCGGCGTTGCAAAGCGCATGGTGTTTACCCCAAATTTTCAATCACGGATGCGAAACAGGCCGGATCGTTGAACCCCAGTTCCATTAGATGCAAAAAGGGCCGCAGATGCGACCCTCTTGTTGATGCTCACCGTCTTTGGCAGTGTCAGTGCATGAAATGGTAGGTCAGCGTTCCCCGCACCGTGAGCGCATCCAGGTCGACCTTGTATGTCTCCGGCTCAATGCCCCACTCATAGGTCTTGCTGCCGTAGTCGTCGTAAAGCACCTCGAGACCGGCAATCAGGCTATTGCCGAACGCCTGGTTCACTCCACCGCCGATCGTCCAGCCAGTGAATGTACCGCCTTCACCGAAACCTTCTTCCGTCACATGAAACTCGGCCAATGCCAGACCACCGGCGACAAAAAGCAAAGTACGGTTTTCATCGCCCAGCGTTATACCGGCGCGGCCACGCACGTGCGCGTTCCAGTCCATGTCATAGGAGTAGAACTCGACATCGTTACAATCTAACTGGCATAAAGTCCCGGTGCCGCTGGCGTCGGTCCAGCCGAAGTCACCTTCGATGCCGAAAACCCAGTTACCGCTCTGGAAATTCCAGCCGCCGACAATGCCGCCAATAATCCCATCCAGATCGCCGCCGCCGGATTCTTCATCTTCACTGACTGTGGCATCAGCCCAAATATAACCGACATGACCACCAAGATAGCCACCGCTCCAATCATACATGATTGGCGCTGGGGCATCCAGGTCAGCAGCCATTGCAGGACCAGCAAACGCGGCCAGGGCGAAGGCGGATACAAGTAACTTCTTCATGACAAACCCCTTAAATCAACTTGATGCCCAATAGTAGGCCAGTCGCGGATGACAAACAAGTTAATCAAGTGCTAGGTCCTGTTGACAAACTCTATCATGAGTTTGACGGGCCATGTTTTGAGAGATTTTTGCGGGAAATCTGGTGCGGTAGGCTTGCCGCCTATAAGGCGGATTTCCCGCAAAAAGCGCCAA
>JAHEFB010000019.1 GCA_024640405.1 Alphaproteobacteria bacterium
GAAATCCCTGACCTCTCGACCTCACGGTCAACGAAAACATCACGTCCCGCCCATGGATGGTAATCGTAGAGAATACGCCGCGCGCCGGTATTGTGGGCGTTGGTGAGCTGATTTGTACAACGAGGAACGACCCCACAGCGCGATCGGCAACAACGTCCCGATTGCTCTGACAAAACCCGGTGGCGCAACCAGCCCGCTACCGGATTTGAAGCCGGAAAACTCCAACCTCCGGTGATCCTAAATTGGGGAGCACAGCAAACATGAACAGAGCTAACTTATAAACGAGGACAAGTTGGGGAGCAGGTCATAGCATATCTATGTTGCTACCGCGACAGTTGGCAAATATTACAGCTATTTAAGTTGGAACTTTCTTTCATTCTCGTCAAGTTTTGGTCGTCAGGTTGCTCCAGTTAGAAGAGGAAGAGCGTTGTTTCAAAAAGTATGGCGAACTGGCGTCACCTTATCGTTGCTATGGACGTTGACCAGCAGTTTGTCTGCGCAGGAACGCGATCCGATGTTGCTGCACAGCAGTGACGGACTGACGGTTCGTGCACACCTCCAGGCTGGCCTGAACCTGGTCGGCGAACAGGACCTGTTCTGGAGCCTTGCCGACATATTCGCTCCCACAGCGAACTATAATCCCGACAAGGTTTGGCTCGAAGGGTACGTCAAACCGGGCGTGAGTTTCCGAAAACAGCTATCTGCCGAGGACGCGCTTTATGGCATGGTGTCCGGAGTGTGGTCCGGCACGATTGGCACTGATGCATATGATGTCGGAGATACAGGCAGAGTAACCCTTGAACAAGCTTATGTCGGTTTTCTGAGTGAGAACCCCAACGGACTGTCGATAGACCTGTCAGCAGGCGCACGCGAGTTGAAGCTTGGCACAGGCATGCTGTTTGCCAATGGTGGTTCGAGCGGGTTCGAACGCGGCGCGCTCAAGTTTGGCCCGCGCAAAGCATGGGAACTCACCGGCATCGGCAAGGCCATGTATGGTGGTTTCACCGCGACCGGCTTCTATCTCGACGCCAACGAGGTGCCGTCCAATGACGCTTTCACTGCCTTGGCCGGAGGTGATTTCCGTTTCGATCACGATGCGGGTGGTTTCATCGGTGTGACCTATGCCAACGTTGTCGAGTCAAATTCCGCCTATCCGCAAGCGGCACCCGGTGGCATTGGTCCCCCAAGTGTTACACCTGGTGCGCGTGATGGGCTGAATGTTGTTAATGCATATGGCCGCACCGGCCGGCTCGGTGGCGCGTTGACGAACTGGTATTTCTCCGCCGACCTGGCCTATCAGTGGAACGAACGCATTGACATGAATGCATGGGGCGGGCGCGGGCAAGTAGCCTACACGTTTGCCGGGCCAATGTGGACGCCGCGATTGATGTACACGTTCCAGAGCTTCTCGGGCGATGACCCGGCCACCACAGGCCAGGAACGCTTCGATCCGCTGTTCTTCGAAGGCTCGCCTAGCAGCTGGGCCACTGGTTCCAAGTCCGCGATGACGTTCATCAACTCGAATGTCAATGCTCACCAAGTTGAGCTCAGCGTACGTCCGAGCAGGCAAGATACCATTACATTGCGCTATGCCCATATCCGTGCAAACGAACTACGCAGCCCGGTTCAGTTTGGGCAGGCTACCAGGTTCGAGATCGCCGGTGGAGACAACATTGTTGCCGGTGTTACGGACCCACACCTCGCCGACGATGTCTTTGTGGAATACAGCCGTATCATCAATCGCAACACCTACCTGACAACAGGGGTTAGCGCGTCCTTCCCGGGCAAGGGTTTGGAGTTAGCCGCTCAACGTGAGCTGCCCGTCTGGCTAGGTGGCTTTATCAACGTTGTCATCAACTACTGATCAAGTTGGCGAAAATTGAACTATCAACAAGTAGAAACAAGGAGTAGCCCCATGAAACGCCTAGTTGGGAGGAAGCTGCGCATCGCAGGTCTGACCGCATTTGTTGGCCTGTCAACTGCATCCGGAGCCATAGCTGCTAGCAACTTTCCCGATGCGGCATCCTCCGACCCCAAAACACTTGGCCTGATGACTGGGTTTCCGCCCGCACCAGACAAACGGGTTATGCAGCCGGATTCAAACTTTTTCAGTTTCCCGAAGTTGCGCTGGACGGTTTGTCATATCCGCGAACTCATGCCGACCAAGCAAGTCAGCCGGGGTTTGGGTGCTCGAGTCGCGCTGCAATATGAACTGGATGAGGGGATTGACACCGTAACCTTTACGCCTATCGGAGGCGGCAAGCGGATGACCTGGAAAGAGGCGCTGGGCGTCAACTACACCGATGGCATGCTCATCATGCACAAGGGCAAGGTGGTGTATGAATACTACACAGGTTGCCTGAAACAGTCAGGTAAGCACGCTGCGATGTCCATGACCAAGTCGATGACCGGACTGCTCGCGGAGATTCTCGTGGCCGAAGGCAAACTTGACGATAACGCCGTTGTCTCGACCATCCTGCCTGAACTGTCAGATAGTGCATTTGGCGATGCCACGGTTCGCCAGGTGATGGACATGACCACGGGGCTAGCCTACAGCGAAGATTACTCAAATCCAGAGGCTGACATCTGGGTGTACAGTGCTGCTGCCAATCCGATGCCGAAACCGGCGGACTACGAGGGGCCGGTGGGTTACTATGAGTACCTCCAGACGGTGCGAAAGGAGGGCCAGCATGGTGATGCCTTCGGCTATAAGACGATTAACTCTGACGCACTGGGTTGGATTATTTCTCGGGTGTCGGGCAAGTCTGTCACAGAACTGCTTTCTGAGCGTATCTGGAGCCGCATGGGTGCGGAGCAAGACGGTTACTTCACGATAGACGGGATCGGGACGCCATTTGCTGGTGGCGGTCTAAGCGCCGGACTTCGCGACCTGGGACGCATCGGGCAGTTAATGCTGAACAAGGGCGATATCAATGGCGAGAGGTTGTTTCCCGCGTCCGTGGTAGACAATATCAGCGCAGGAGGCGATAAAACAGCCTTTGCAAAAGCGGGTTACAAGACGCTTGCCGGTGGCAGTTACCGCGGCATGTGGTGGGTGTTCCACGACAAGCACGGCGCTTATGCTGCTCGCGGTGTTCATGGTCAAACGATCTATATCGACCCAACTGCAGAGATGGTCATCGTGCGCCTCTCGTCACACCCAGTGGCCAAGAACGCGGTGATCGACCCGACCTCGCTCCCAGCCTATCAGGCCGTTGCGGAGTACTTGCTGGCGAAATAGTTGCAAGCGGCAGTTGTCTGCTGTTGGCAGATTGCAGGTATCGCGTGCTGCGCGATAAAGGTCTTTTAAGGGCGGTCATTGCACTTCGCGAGGTTTGCAGGTCCTGACCCCAGAGGCCAGTTACCTTCCCGCCCTGGTCGCGTTGTTCCCGCCGCACTGCCTGATTTTGCCAGCAAAGCAACCGCCAATGCCCCAACAAACAAGGTAACAATTTAGCCAAATTGACAACGCTTCTACAACCACACAAGTGTAACATTTGAGCCCTTAAGCGGTTTGCTGCGCGTTGAAGTCGGCAAGCCGTTGCGACCGAAGCGGGCACGGTGCCTGCCAACAGGTCAAAAAGGGGAAGTGAAATGCCGGCTCTGCGCAGCTCCGTGCCAGCATTTGTTGTTTTTATTCTGATCGTCGCAGCCTCCATTGGCGTCGGCGTTCATCAGGCTGTGGGTTTTGCGGTTGACGGTGCTGTCCAGAGGGACGGCGAAGTCAGAATGCGGCAATGGGCAGGTTACATCAGCAATCGCATGCCGGGTCTTGAACAGATCATACAATCCGGAAGACCAACTGCCGAACAACTGCGAAAATTCGAAATCATGCGCGAGGTGGGTAACGTATCCCGGTTCAGGATTTTTGCACCGGATGGCACATTGGTGCTGGTCTCCGACAATGCCTCGACCCGGGTGAGTGGAGATTCCATTGGCGAGATCAACCCACGTGCAAGGCAGGTTTTTCAGACCGGCCTAATCGACATTTCCGTAAAGGACGGCGAAGGTCATTCAGGCAGGCCTGAAGTCCACGTGGTATCATACCTGCGAGCGCACAACGCCAAGGGTCATCCGGTCGGGGCATTCGAAATTCATGTGGATCAGACCAAGATGGCTTCTTTTCTGCAGGCGATCTTCGGCTGGGCTGCGGCCGGCCTGGCGCTGTTGGGATCCCTTGCATATCTGATACCGGCATTCGCATTTCTGCAACGAAACGCCGATGCGACACGAGCCGAACACAAGATATCCTACCTGACGGAATTCGATTCCCTGACGTCTCTCCTGAGCCGAAATTCCTTCACCGAGCGCCTCGACCGGGAAATAGGCCAGCCCTACTCATACCTTTGCGCAGACGCCATCCTTTTCATTGATATCGACAACTTCAAGTCGATAAACGATGAGTACGGCCACGAAGGTGGTGACCAGTTTATCGTTCACATTGCCAATGCAATAAAATCCCAGGTGGGCGACGTCGGCTACGCGGCTCGCTTTGGCGGCGACGAGTTTACAATATCGTTGCCCGGTATCTCCGAACGGGGTCTGCGAAAAATCTGCGAAAACATATTGCAGGAAGCCCGCAAACCCGCTGTGTGCGGCAGTCAGATCATAACCGGCGAAATCAGCATTGGCGCCCACCTGAACCACAGCAAGAGCAGTTCTTCAGATTTGTTGCGAAAGGCAGATATCGCGCTCTACAACGCCAAGAATTCAGGAAAGAACCGCTTTGTGCTGTTCAACGAAAACATGGCGCTTCAGTTGAAGTCCCGGCGTGATCTCGAACGGCGGCTGCAAACAGCGCACGACCGTCAGGAATTTGAACTGAACTATCAGCCCATCATCGATAGCAGGACATCGAAAATTGTTGGCTTTGAAGCCCTGCTGCGACTGCCCGACGGCAAAGGCGGATACATTTCGCCGAACCGGTTTATCCCGGTGGCGGAATCCATCGGTTTGATTGCGCCGATCAGCAAGTGGGCTATTCACGAAGCGCTGTCGACAGCCAAGACCTGGCCGGACAAGCTGTTCGTGTCTGTCAATTTGTCGCCGCGCCAGTTCGAGGACGGCAACCTTATTGATACAATCAGCACCGCGATCGAGCAGACCGGTTTCCCGGCCAGCCGACTGGAGCTGGAAGTCACCGAGAGCCTGTTCCTGGGCAACACCGGGTCTGTTGATCTTCAGATCAAACAGTTGAAACGCCTTGGCGTGTCTATTGCCCTGGATGATTTCGGTACCGGCTATTCCAGCATCGGTTATCTCATTCGTTATGGTTTCAACAAGCTCAAGGTAGACCGCTCATTTCTGCTGGCACACGACAAGGACCCGGAGAAGCTGCATGGTGTTCTGGAAACCATTGTTTCCCTCGGTCATGGACTGGGCATGTGCGTAACTGCCGAAGGCATCGAAACGCCCGAACAGGTCAGAATGCTGAGCGAACTGAAATGTGACCAGTTCCAGGGCTACCACTTTGGCAAACCCATGGATCGCGATGATGTTGCAGTTGTTTTACTGCGCTCCACCGCCACCAGGATGTCAGGCGACAAGCCGGCAAGGCTCGAGAATGCCACCGCCGGCACACGGCGCATTGCCGGTTAAATCCTGTCGCTGTCTGTCGCCACCTTTTTGCGATGATGCGATGGTGAAAGCCCATACATGGCCTTGTACGCCCGCGAAAACTGGGCGATTGACGAAAATCCGCACGCCAGTCCGGCATCACGTACGCTCAACCGCGAGTATGCCAGCAAATGAGCCGCTCTTTCCAGCCGCAGAGACAGGTAAAACCGCATTGGAGACATCCCCATCAGCCGTTTGAAACGGCGCTCAAGCTGGCGTGATGAAACGCCGGCAGTATCAGCCAGATCTTCAAGCCGCAGCAAATCCTCCAGATGGTTTTCCATGGCGGAAATGGCTGCCAGTATTGCCGCGTCGTCAACCCCGTAGCGGGTCCGTGCGGGAATTCGCGTCCCGGCAGGTGCCTCTCCGTGACGGGCATGGACCAGGGTATCGGCCACCCGTGTTGCAAGGCTGCTGCCATGTAGCGAAGCAATCCACGCCAACATCATGTCCAGTGGCGCGGTACCGCCCGAACATGTCAGACGCGAACCGTCGATTTCATACAACGCGTCGGTCACGACAATTCGCGGATGATCTTCGCGCATGGCACTCAGTGTTTCCCAGTGACATGTCGCACGTCTGCCATCCAGAACACCCGCGTCAGCAAGTACAATTGGCCCGGTATCAAGGCCGCCCAGCCAGACGCCTGCAACATCCAGTTTGCGCAATGCCGCGCGAAGACCCGGTGTGATCGCCTTTTGATGATCGTAGCTCGCACAGGCCACCAGCAGGTTGGGTCGTCCAATTGACGGCAGAGCTTGCGAAACCGATACCGGAATTCCATTGGATGCCACGACTGCATTGCCGTCCACCGACGCAAAACGCCATGAAAACAATTCGCCTGCAAACCTGTTGGCCACCCGCAACGGCTCAAGTGCCGAATACAGCGCGATCATGGAGAAATTCGGCAACAACAGAAACACGATGTCAAACGCGGTGCGCATGATAAATTGCTCAAATTTTTGTCGTTTTTCCTCAAATCATTGTTTTGACCTCGGATACACTTTCCGTCAACAGCAAACTCCAGGGAGGCGTTCAATGAACCCCAAGGTCATCATCACATGCGCAGTTACAGGCGCTGGCGATACTGTCGGCAAGCACCCGGCCATTCCGGTGACACCTGAACAGATCGCAAACTCAGCGCTGGAAGCAGCGTCTGCAGGTGCAGCCATCGTCCATTGTCATGTGCGCGAACCTGAAACCGGCAAGGGTGTCCGCAATGTTGACTACTACCGTGAGGTAATGGAGCGCATTCGTGCAAAGAACACCGACGTAATCATCAATCTGACCGCCGGCATGGGCGGTGACCTGATGATCGGCGATGGAGAAACGCCACGCAATTTTGACGAATCCAACACCGACCTGGTCGGTCCGGTTGAACGGCTCTTGCATGTCGCCGAGCTTCGCCCGGAAATTTGCACCCTGGATTGTGGCTCGCTCAACTTTGGCGACAGCAATTCCATCGTGGTGCAGACGCCCGTTCAACTGCGCGAACAGGCCAGGTTGATCCAGTCCTACGGCGTCAAACCTGAAATGGAGATATTTGACTCCGGCAATCTCTGGTTTGCCAAACAGCTTGTCACCGAAGGTCTGGTCTCCGGCATTCCGATGTTCCAGCTGTGCCTGGGTATCCCGTGGGGTGCACCGGTCAACACCCAGACCATGGCCTACATGGTTTCGCAATTGCCGGTCGATTGTGTCTGGGCCGGTTTCGGTATCGGCCGCTGGCAGATGCCGATGGCGGCCCAGGCCATGATCCTCGGCGGCCATGTCAGGGTTGGACTGGAGGATAACCTGTACCTCGACAAGGGCGTTTATGCTTCAAATGGTTCGCTCACCGAGCGCGCAACGGAAATCATACGCCTGCTGGGCGCGCAAGTCGCCACCCCCCTCGAAGCCCGCAGCATTTTGGGTTTGTAGACATGAACGCTGTCAGAACCCTCGGAATTGCCGGTTGCGGCGTCATTGGCGCAGGCTGGGCAGCCCGGGCCATGGCGCACGGCATCGATGTCGTCGCCTACGATCCTTTTGCACAGTCGGAACAGGCCATGCGCGAAAAGGTCGAGCGTGCCTGGCCATCCATGTTCAAGCTCATGGGCGGCAAACCTGAAAATCTGGGCACGCTCGCGTTTACAACCGACCTGAAGGAGATGTGCGAGGGCGTTGACTGGATTCAGGAAGCAGCTCCGGAGCGCGAAGATTTGAAAATCTCCCTCTACGAGCAAATGGATCAACACGCCGGGCCAGACGTTGTCATTGCTTCATCGTCATCCGGGTTTTTGCCATCCCGGCTACAGTCAAAGTGTAATCATCCCGGACGTGTCATCATCGGCCACCCGTTTTACCCGGTCTATCTGCTGCCGCTGGTAGAAACAGTTGCGGGCGAAAAGACAGCGCCTGAAACCATGGATCGCGCAGACGGTTTTTATCGCAGTATCGGCATGTATCCACTTCGGCTGAAGAGGGAAATTGACGGCTACATTTGTGACCGCTTGCAGGAAGCCATGTGGCGTGAGGCACTGAATGTTCTCGATCTGGGAATTGGCACTACCGAGGACATAGACAGGGCCATCATCTATTCCGCCGGTCTGCGCTGGTCGATAATGGGCTCGTTCTTGCATTACCACACAGCAGGCGGAGAAGGAGGCATGCGCTCGTTCATGGCCCAGTTTGATCCGTCACTTGAACTGCCCTGGACCGACCTGAAGTTCCCCGTGTGGTCGGACGAGTTGACGGAAAAGCTGATTGGCGGCTGTGAGGCGCAGGCGAAAGGCAAGACCATTGGCGAGTGGGAAACAAAGCGCAACGATGTGCTGGTGGACATCATGCACGTGCTGAAAAAGCACAACATCGGTGTTGGCCAGGTGCTGAACGGTGACGTGTAATGCCGCCCCAACGCGTCATAATCACGGCAGCCGGTTCCGGTATCGGCCGGGAAATTGCTTCACGTTTTGCCGATGCAGGCGGCGAAATCCATATTTGTGACGTGGATGAGCGTGCGCTTGGACAGCTCACATCGCAACATTCGAACATAACGGCATCGACAATCGACGTTGCAGAAGAGACCGCCCTTGATGGCTGGCTGCAGTGTGCGCTCCACACCCTCGGCGGTTGTGATGTGCTGGTCAACAATGCCGGCATTGCCGGCCCCACGGCAGCAGTCGAGGAAATGACATTGGAGGCATGGCGCCAATGCCTTGCCATCAACCTTGATGCACAAATGCTGACTTGCCGAAAGGTCGTGCCAGCAATGAAAGCCCAACGATCTGGTTGCATCATCAACATGTCATCAACCGCTGGCTTGTTTGGGTGCCCCTACCGCACTCCATATGCCGCCGCGAAATGGGCGGTCATTGGATTGAGCAAGTCAATCGCCGCCGAAACCGGACCATTCAACATCCGTTGTAACGCAATCTGTCCAGGTTCTGTCGAAGGTGATCGCATGGATCGCGTCATAGCAGCCGAAGCCGCCAAGACCGGAAAACCACCAGAACAAATTCGCAACGAATACACCTCCGGCACATCCATGCGCCGTTTTGCAAGAACGTCTGAAATTGCCGACTTGTGTGAGTTCCTGGCATCGGACGCCGCCAAATTCATCTCCGGTCAGGCCATACCCGTGGACGGCCACACCGAAACCTATCACTCGGAGTAAGTGACATGGACTTTAACCTCACCGAAGAACAGCGCATGATCGTCGATACAACACGCGCTTTCGTGGAGAACGAGTTGTACCCTCATGAAGCAGAGGTGGAACGCACCGGGGTACTTCGCCGCGACCTTTACGAGGAACTGAAGGGCAAGGCCATCGATGCAGGTCTTTACGCCGCCAATATGCCCGAAGAGGTTGGCGGTGCGGGCCTCGATACCCTGTCGTGGGTTCTCTACGAAAAGGAACTTGGCAGGGCAAGCTACGCCCTGCACTGGAATTGCGTAGCAAGGCCTTCAAACATCCTGATGGCCTGCAACGATGAGCAGCGCGAACGCTATACCCTGCCCTGCGTACGCGGTGAAAAGATTGATTGCATGGCCATGACGGAACCCGGGGCCGGATCCGACTTGCGCGGCATGAAGGCAACCGCCGTGCGCGATGGTGATGACTGGATCATCAATGGCACAAAACACTTCATTTCGCATGCTGATGTCGCTGATTTCGTTATTGTTTATGCCGCCAGTGGCGAAGAGGATACCCCGCGTGGCAGGAAAAAGCTGATCACCTCCTTCATTGTGGACATGGGTACCGCCGGTTTCACCGTGCGCGACGGCTATCGCAATGTATCTCATCGCGGCTACACAAACTCGATTCTGGAGTTCGACAATTGCCGGGTGCCGGATGCCCAGCGCCTTGGTGACATTCACAAAGGCTTCGAGGTTGCCAATGACTGGCTCGGTGCCACCCGCCTGCAGGTCGCAGCCACCTGCCTGGGCCGGGCAGAGCGAGCCTTCGATCATGCACTGCAGTGGTCAGCAGACCGGCAGCAGTTTGGCCAGCAGATATCCAAATTCCAGGGTGTTTCGTTCAAACTTGCCGACATGGCATTGGATCTGAAAGCAGCAAACCTGCTTACGCTGGAGGCCGCCTGGAAATACGATCAGGGTACCGTGACAGATGCCGATATGGCCATGGCCAAGCTCAAGGCGTCGGAAATGCTGGCGTTCGTGGCAGATGAAGCCATTCAGATACATGGCGGCATGGGCGTGATGGATGAACTGCCGCTGGAGCGCATCTGGCGCGATGCCCGCATTGAACGCATCTGGGAAGGCACATCGGAAATCCAGCGCCACATCATTTCACGCCAATTATTGCGGCCATTGGGCGGGTAGAAATTCATGCCCTCGCCTGGTCTGGATCGCCTGCTGTCGCCTCGCTCTGTCGCCGTAATTGGCGGCCGGGTCGCGGAAAGTGTGGCCAATGAAATGCTCAAGCTTGGTTTCACCGGCGATATCTGGCCGGTAAACCCGAAGCGTGAGACTATGGCCGGACTTGCCTGCCTCGCCGATCTTGATCATTTGCCGGGTATTCCAGACGCAGCATACGTTGCCGTGTCACGCGAGGCTGCAGTCGAAGCCGTGAAAAAGCTGCACAGCTTGCAGGCTGGTGGAGCAGTCATCCACGCTGCCGGTTTTTCCGAACTGGGTGCGAGCGGCACCTCGCTCAACGATGCCCTGATCGCGGCCGCTGGAGACATGCCGGCGATCGGCCCCAACTGCTGGGGAGTCCTGAATCTGCTCGACCGGTGTGCGTTATGGCCGGATTTCCATGGTTGTGAGCCGGTTGACCGGGGCGTCGCCATCCTGTCGCAATCGGGAAACATGGCGATCAACTTCACCATGCAGGCGCGCGCGCTGCCCCTGGCCATGGTCATCACAGTTGGCAACCAGACCGTTACTGACACCAACGATCTGATCGAGGCTCTGCTCAACGATGAACGTATTACGGCAATCGGCATCCATACCGAAGGCATCGCCGACATAGCCCGGTTCTCCGAAATCGCCTGCAAGGCACATGCCGGGGGGAAACCCATTGTGGCCCTGAAAACCGGGGCATCGGAAAAAGGTGCTCGTGCCACGGTCAGCCACACTGCAACACTTGCAGGCAGCGATCAGCTTTACGATGCCCTGTTTGCCCGCACCGGAGTTGCCCGGGTGCACTCTGTCCCCGGCTTCATTGAAACGCTGAAACTGTTGTCGGAAACAGGTCCCCTGCGCTCGGGGAAAATAACTTCGCTGAGCTGTTCCGGGGGCGAAGCCTCGCTGATGGCGGATGCAGTTGAAAAACGCCCACACCTGTCGTTGCCCGACCTGTCAGAGGCGGAAACAGCCAGCGTGCGCGCCACCCTGAATGAATTCGTTGAAGTCGCCAATCCACTCGATTACCACACTTTCATCTGGGCCGATTTTGAGGCTATGAAACAGACCTATTCAGCAATGATGGGGGTCGATGCCGACCTCGCCTGCCTTATTTATGATATCCCGAGAGCGGACCGTGCCGACACGGCCCAGTATGACATAGGTCTGGATGCCTGGATCGCGGCGAAGCAGGAAACCGGCAGCGCCGCGTGCGTCATTGCAACACTGCCGGAGTGTCTGCCGGAGGCCACGGCGGTGCGCCTGCGCAATCAGGACATTACCCCCCTGTTCGGTCTGGATGAAGCGCTGGACGCCATAAATGCCGCAGCTGCGATCGGAAATGTCTCCCCGCGCCCGCTGGCCGCACCCGGCGTTTCGACTTCTTCCCCTGAGACACTAACGGAACACGCTTCCAAGGCAATGCTGGCACGTGCCGGCCTGTGCGTCCCGAAATCTGCAATTTGCACAATTGCCGATGCGGCTTCGTGCGCCCGGGACATCGGCTTTCCGGTAGCCTTGAAAGCAACCGGCATTGCCCACAAGACCGAAGCCGGCGGTGTGGTGCTCAATCTGATGACATCGGAGCAGGTACACGCCGCTGCGGAAGCGATGTCACACATAACAAGCGAAGTACTTGTTGAAGAAATGATCACCGGCAGCGTGTGTGAGCTCATTGTCGGCGTCACCCGTGATCCACAATTCGGTCTGGCATTGGTCGTTGGCGCAGGCGGTATCCTGACAGAATTGCTGAACGATACGGCGACATTGCTGCTGCCCACATCGCGAACCGACATCGCGGCGGCGCTGCAGTCCCTGAAAGTCAGTCAGCTTGTTGAAAGCTACCGGGGCAAGTCAGGCGACCTGCCTGCCACACTGGACGCCATCGAACTGATTGCGGGATTTGCGGTAGATCACGCCACGACACTTGAAGAACTCGACATAAACCCGTTGATGGTGCTTGCGCCCGGCAAAGGCGCGATTGCAGCCGATGCCCTGATCCGCATTCGCCAGACCTGAAGGAGAACGCCCATGACCTTGTTCAACATGACCGACGGCCCGATCAGAACTGCTGTCTGCGGCCGGGTGCTGGAAGTCACTATTGATCGGCCCAAGGCCAACGCCATTGATGCCGCCACCAGCCGCATCATGGGTGACGTGTTCTCCGCATTTCGTGACGATGACAAATTGCGTTGTGCCATTCTCACTTCCACAGGTGAACGCTTCTTTTGTCCGGGCTGGGATCTCAAGGCCGCCGCTGACGGCGAGTCGGCCGATGCCGATTACGGCCTGGGTGGCTTCGGCGGCCTGCAGGAACTGCCCAACCTCGGCAAGCCTGTTGTGTGTGCGGTAAACGGGCTGGCCTATGGCGGCGGCTTCGAGATCATGATTGCCTGTGACATCATCATCGCAGCGGACCATTCGACCTTCGCGCTTCCGGAAATCCGCTCGGGCGTAATCGCCGATGCCGCCACCATCAAACTGCCGCGCCGCATCCCCTATCACGTTGCCATGGAGATGTTGCTGACCGGTCGCGCATTTGACGCAAACGAAGCCAGGCACTGGGGCATCATTAACGAAATCGTTGCAGGCGATACGCTCATGACGCGCGCTCGCGAAGTAGCAGAGAAACTCGCCGGCGGCCCGCCGCTCGTCTACGCGGCCATAAAGGAAGTGCTGGAGCGTGTCCATCACCTGAACGACAAGGAAGCCCTGGCCCTGCTCAACCGGCGTGGCCTGCCCACCATCTCGAAACTTTACGCGTCAGAAGATCAACTGGAAGGCGCCAGGGCCTTCGCCGAAAAACGCGATCCCGTCTGGAAAGGCAAGTAACGCCGAATCCCGATTCACGATTGAAGGCCAGCGCCCGATGAGTAAAAACCAGGAAAGCGGCACAACCACGGGAGTTTGCCTGCCCGCCCGTTCAACACACCTGAAGCCTACCTGTCATCGGCATCTTGTGACGTGCAGTGGAGGCAAGTGATCTGCAAACGGCATGGCTTCTTCAAGAGCCGCACCAAGCGCGATCAGCAGATGTTCCCGGGCAGGCCCTGCGCCCAGTTGCACGCCTATCGGCAGCCCGCTGGAATGTATCATCATGGGTAGCGAAATTGCTGGTGTCCCCGCCACGTTGTACGGAAATGCGAACTGTACAGGTTCATCTGCCAACACCATGTACTCCTCCGGCGACAAGCCCGGCAGATTCAGCCCGTAAAGTCCGTGCGGTTGTGACACCTGCGCGGTGGCAGGAGACACCAACACATCGTAACGGTCAAAAAACCGGCCGATTTCGCGGCGCGCCTTGTTGATCCAGGCAAGGCCATCGAGAAATTCATATGGATCCATGTCGCGGGCGCGTTTGTAGATCTCCCAGGTCACCGGTTCCAGATTGTCCGGCCCCGGCACACGCCCGGTCCTCCTGCCGATAGCATCCAGTGTCCTGTGGAAACCGAAAAACCAGACCGCGCACATCATTCGAGACGCTGCTTCCTGGTCAAACACCAGGTCCGACTGCTCAACCATATGCCCCATGTCTTCAAGCTGTTTTGCGATAACTTCGACTGCCCCTGCTGTTTCCGGATCAACCGGCGCATCCATTGTCGGCGCGGTGGTCCAGGCTATGCGAAGTTTCTCCGGCTTGCGGTTCAACCAGGACGTGAAACCGCCATCGGGGGCCGGGACATGGAAGGGGTCGCCGGGTTGCGGCGCACTCAGGCAGTCAAGCAATGCAGCGGTATCGCGCATGGTGCGTGTTTGCGCAAAATTCATGCTCAGGCCAAAGCCGCCTTCGTCAATCTGCGGACCTGCCGACACCCGCCCGCGCGACGGCTTCAGGCCAATGCATCCGCACCAGCTTGCAGGAATTCGTATTGAGCCGCCAATATCGGATCCATGTGCCACGGGAACAACACCAGCTGCTACTGCCGATGCTGCCCCGCCGCTGGATCCTCCGGCAGAATACCCTTCGCGCCAAGGGGTCGAGGTATTGCCGTAAAGCAGGTTTTCCGTCGACGTGGCTATTGAGTACTCAGGTGCATTTGAGCGCCCGATAATGTTCAGCCCGGCACCCCGGAACAGTTCGGCCAGATGTGTATCGCCGTCACACACATACCCCTCTGCAAGACGTGATCCAAACTCAACCTTCCGGCCCTTTTCGTTGCCCCTGACATCCTTGATCAGCATGGGCACACCGCGAAACGGACCATTCCCCAGCCCGGTTTCATCCAGGCCGCCGATACGGTCATCATAGGTCTCAATGACAGCATTGAGCTGCGGATTCACCAGGGCAATTGCCCGGTTTGCCAGTGCAGCCACTTCATATGCGGTTACCTCGCCGCGCCGGATCAGCGCCGCCAGTCCGGTTGCATCCAGGGCCGCATACTCGTGAAGTTTCATTCGCCTTCCGCGACCACCCGCAGTTTCGCAAGACCCTTGTCGTATGTTTCAGCGACATCGGATTTGATCATGGGTCCGAACCAGCGGGCTATCGGATTGTTTCCCAGTTCGGAGACCATCGACCATGTCACTTTGGTGCCACCTGCGTCTGGCGTTAGATCGAACTGTGCCGACGCTGTCCCCATCTGGCCGAAATCCAGTGCCGTGACCAGTTTCTCATTTTCGGCAGACTCGACAACTTTCATGCTGCCCTTGCCCATCTCCTTTGAGTCCCACTCCATCACCTGCCCGACACCGTCATCGGTTCCGGAAAACTTTACCTTCATTTTCGGATCGAGATCCGCCCATGGCGACCAGACGTTGAACGCTTTCAGATTGCCCACATGCGGGAAAATCTTCTCCGGCGATGCGTTGATCACCAGATCACGCGACACGCTTACCTGCGACGGCATCAGCATGCCGCCGCCAAATACAACCAGCACCACGACACCAACTGCAATCAGCAGCCACTTGAGCAACTTCTTCATGGGAGCAACCTTTCCTGCATCCGTAAAAAACCGCCCCCGGTTAGCCCCGGATTCAAAAAACCTATCTTATTCGCCGCAGGAACTCCGGCGACGGATAGCCGTCCGCCGGCATGTTCAGTTTGAGCTGCATATCGCGCACGGCAGCGCGAGATTTCGCACCCAGCGTACCGTCGACACCTCCCACGTCATAACCGCGCCGGACCAAGGCCGACTGCACTGCTCGAACGTCGTTGTATTCCATCTTTTCGACAGTGCCGCGACCCGGGCTTGCCTTGGGCGCGCCGGCATAGCGGGTACCAAGATAGGCCGCTGTCAGCGAATATGTCAGCGACTCATTCCAGGTCAGATACGCGTCGAAATTGGGGTAACCAAGAAACGCCGGCCCGTTGCGGCCCATCGGCAGGATCAGCGATGCCGGCAGACTGTCTGCCCTCAGTTTCCGGCCACCGCGCAGCCTGACACCCCACTTGGCCCACTGTGATCTTGGATGCTTGATGGTGACATCTGCCTGCTCCCACGGCAGGCTGTTGGGTACCTCAACCTCCTGTAGCCATGGCTGGCCCTTCTGCCAGCCCAGGAATTTCATGTAGTTTGCTGCCGAAGCCAGGGCATCTGCCGTCGATTTGACCATGTTGCGCCGGCCATCACCGTCAAAATCAACTGCGTGCTTCTCATAGTAGGACGGCAGGAACTGCAACTGGCCGATTTCTCCGGCCCAGGCGCCCTTCATTTCTTCAAGGCGCAGATCGCCGTGTTGCAACAGTTTCAACGCAGCAAGCAACTCTTCATGAAACTCTTCCGGGCGACGGCAATCATAGGCAAGCGTGGCCAGCGAACGGATGGTGGAATCATTGCCCAGGAAACCGCCAAAATCGGTTTCCAGCGCCCAGAAAGCGGTAATCACCTCGCCCGGCACACCATATTGTCGCTTGATCGAATCAAACAGCCTGGCATTGGACTTGAGCTTCGATGCTCCCGTTTTCAACCTCCCTGCAGATATCAGTTTTCCGGAAAACGTCAGCCAGTCATCGGAAAAAATTATCTGGGTGCGATCTTTCTTGATGATCTTCGGGTTGAAAGACACATTGCCGAGCGCCGCCCCGATCACCTGCCTGGAAATGCCTGCGGCGGCTGCATCCTGTTTGAAACCGGACAGCCAGCGATCGAAACTGCCGGTGTTCTTGCAATTCGACTTTGCCTCAGCCGTTTGGGTAACAACCGGTGATGCAAACAGTGCCGCCGCCATCAGGGATGCCGCAACGGCAGACGCAAATCGCAAGCTCATGAGTTCCTCCTACAGGGTTTGTTCCGGGAATCTTCTGGATTTCCGGAAGGATGTCTGTTGCAGCGATCAAAATCAAGCGTATTGCGGCACACCCGGTGCCGTTACGCACACCTGGCACGCAAATTCCAGCCCGCTATACCGGGCTGTACGCTGCCATGCAGAACCTGCGCCTGCTGTCCATCCTGGCAAACGAAATGATTGATTGCATTGCGCCCTACTTCGAACATCACCGGGCGGTCGGCAGCAGTCTTACCAAGAACGCTGCCCCGCGCAGTCACATTCACCGCATATACCTGTTCTGTCCCCACAAGTCTGAACTGAACCTGGTAAGTGCGTCCGTTGTAGAAAAGCGGCTCGCTGCGCGCGGGCGCTTGTGGTGTTGGCGGCGGGCTGGAATTGACGGTGGCAAGTTTAGGTCGGTCCGATAAACAAGCAGACACCGTCACGGCGGTCAGACCAAGAGCTGCAATCAGTTTCACGCGACGCATCGTCTTCATCCCCCTTCACGCCAGGCAAACCGCATGGCATAGCAGGCTGTCATAGGTCCAATATCTGTTTACAGGCTGATTCCACAATGAAACTGTTTGATCCTGCCAGTGCCCTGTCGGCCCGCACGTCGGCCATCGAGGAAGCGGCCATCATAGCAATGGCGCAAAAAGCCCGTGAGCTGAAGGCCGACGGTGTGGACGTCGTTTCCCTGACCATCGGCGAACCGGATTTCGACACGCCCGCCGCCATTCGCCGGGCCGCAACAAACGCGATGAATTCAGGTTTCACCCACTATGCGCCTATCCCCGGATATCCGGAGCTTCGCGCAGCCATTGCAAAACGCCTGAACGACGACAATGCAATACCGGTCGGCCCGACCGGCGTGGTCCTGTCAAACGGCGCCAAGCAATCGCTCACCAACGCCTGTTTCGCAACTCTGGACGGCGGTGACGAAGTCATCATGATGGCCCCGTTCTGGGCCGCTTATGAGGGCATTGTAAAAATGGCAGGTGGCGTTCCGGTGATTGTTTCAGCCGGTGCTGACACGGCTTTCAAGCCAACCATCGCCCAGGTGGCGGCCGCCATCAACGACCGCACCAAGCTGATCCTGCTCAACTCGCCGTCCAATCCCTCAGGCGCCGTCTGGACCGAAGCGGAGTTGCGCGCGCTGGCAGATCTGGTGCACTCCCACCCGCGTTGCCTGGTGCTGGCGGACGAAATTTACGAAGACATCTGGTTTGATGTCCGCCCGACGTCGATCGCCTCGCTGCCCGGGATGTTCGAACGCACCATCACCGTCAACGGATTCTCAAAAGCCTACGCCATGACCGGTTGGCGGGTTGGCTATTCGGCTGCCTGCGAACCGCTGGCCAAAGCGATGTCGAAGGTACAGGGCACGTTCACGGCGGGCGGCAACGCATTTGCCCAGCAAGGGGCTCTGGCAGCCATAACCGGTCCACGCGACGACGTCGAAGCCATGCGGAAAACCTACCACCACCGTCGTGATCTGATTGTGTCTTTGTTGAAAGCAATCCCCGGCATCAGGACCGTTTCACCACCGGCCACGTTCTATGTTTTTCCCGACATTTCCGGCCTGCTGGGCAAGTCGGCCGGCAATACCAGAATTGAAAACGATGTGGAGTTCTGCAACTGGCTGCTCGAAAACCATCACCTGGCGACAGTACCGGGCTCTGCCTTTGCAGCACCCGGCTGCATCCGGCTGTCGTTTGCAGCCGGCGACGATGACATTCGCAAGGGCATTGCGCGTCTCGCCGAAGCCGCGCAGGCACTGGTCTGAGATATCGGGACTTCCATCCGGCATAAAAAAGCAGGCTGCCTTCTATTTGAAGAACAGCCTGCCTGAGTTCCTGGGATGGGGAGGGAGCATACACCAGGGAGGAAACCGCCTGTCTGCGACAGGAAAAGCTGGTCAGGTCAGTGGCCGCGGGCCACGTTGCCGGCTTCGGGAGCGGTAAAGATATTCTTTACCATTTCAGTCAATCCACCAAACGCACTTGTTATTGCCATTGAACGCTCAGTGTGGGCTTTACGGATAAAGAAGTCGATCGTATCAGCATCGATATTTGTTTTTGGCGTGTTCATAGCACTGAATTCCTTTTGTTTTTTGAGAGGCGCCGTTTTGTAATGGTTCAATTGGTCTTGCGTCGCCTCTTTTGATGAAACTGAAGATAGGGGCTTCCATTTCACCGCGCAAACGAGTTATCCTGCCTTTCAGTTAAATAAAATTTGTTAGTGAACATGGCAGAACGTCTCCCTCCCCTTACGGCATTAAAGGCATTTGAAGCCGCATCGCGCCTGATAAGTTTTCAGGCGGCCGCAGAAGAATTGTCGGTAACCCCTGCAGCACTCAGCTACCAGATCCGGCAGCTTGAAGATCATCTGGGACTGAAACTGTTCAATCGTCTCAACCGGGCGGTCGAATTAACCGAGCATGGCCGCCTGATCCAGCCCGGCATTCACGAGGCCTTCGAACACCTGCACCGTACCATGCGTCAGTTGCGGCGCCGGCGGCAGACCAATGTGCTGACCGTAACGGCTGGTCCGGCATTTACGGCCAAATGGCTAAGCCCACGACTGTATCGTTTCATTGGCCGCCACCCCAACATAGATGCGCGGATTTCTGCCACTGTCGTCAAATCGGACCTCGAGATGGACGATATAGATATCGCCATCCGCTTCGGCCCCGGCGAATATCCCGGCCATTACTCCGTCAAGCTGATGGACGAGTACATGACGCCGTTATGCGCACCGTCCCTGCTGGAGGGTGCCAACGCCATCCGCACGCCTGAAGATTTGCAGCATCACTCCCTGATACATGACGATACTCACCAGGGCTTTTTCATCCTCCAGACCTGGGCTGACTGGCTGAAGGCGGCTGGCGCCAGCAATGTCGATCCCGGCCGGTCCGGTCTTCACTTCAATGTCGCCGATCATGCGCTTGATGCGGCGGTTGGCGGCGGTGGTGTGGTGTTGGGCAGAACCTGCCTGGCAGAGCCCGACATCCGGGCCGGGCGCCTGGTCGCACCGTTCGACTTGCGCCTCAAGACAAATTATTCCTTTTTCATCGTATGTCTGGAATCGCGCAAGAACGAACCTGCCATCGAGGCATTCCGCACCTGGGTGATGGATGAAATGGCCGGCATTACCGAAACTGAAAAACTGCCCGGCCCGGCGGTTTAGCGTTTACCGTCGTTGCCAGTCGCTACCGGTTGTGTCACGGCAATCTTGCGCCTGCGAACGGGAAGCTGGGCCAGGATGGCACCTGCAATCACCAGCATGGCACCTGCAATATGCTGCCCGGTTACAAACGACCCGCCTGCAGCCGCCATTACGATTACGTAAAACGGCACCATGTTGTGATGCATGGCCGCCACGGTGACGCCGACAACCCTGCCCGTCCACAACCACAATACAGTCGACAAACCCACCGACACACACGACATGACTGCGATGATGGCCAGAGTGGCGGTGGAAAAGTCTGCTTCGACAGTGCGGCCAGCGCCCAGGACGGTGACCAGAACAAGGATACAGGGAACCGCACCCACCAGCATGCTGACGCTGACCTTGGCGATGTCCGGTGCCGTGACAAATCGGACGACCAGCTGGCGGGTGAACCAGACATAGGCGATGATCGCGACCAGCACGAACAAAACGCCGGACAACGAACCCTGGCTTCCACTGCCCTGCGCAGATACCGAACTGGTCAGCACCCCGCCGGCCACTGTCAATGCAATCGCCAGCAGCAGTTTCAAGCGTGGTTTTTCCAGCCCTTCCAGCCATCCCATCACTGCAGAGAACATCGGCATTGCCGAGATTATGACTGCTGCCGAAACCGCATCAATGCGTGATTGCCCGACTATGAAAAACAGCGCGGACACCCCGGAAACAATTGAAATGACGACAAATCGCCGGTCCCGCACCAGGGCGAACATGGCATGGCCCTGCCCCAGCGCCAGCCCAACCATTGCAATAACCAGCCCTGCAAGCACCATTCGTGCCGGCGCCAATGCTACTGCGTCCCAGCTTGCCAGAATGAAAACTGACAGCGGGAAATGCGATGACCACAAGATCATGCATATGACACCGGCCAGATTGCCCTTGAAAATTTCACGGTCCATGCTTGCAGACACTGCTTGCGCCATACCAACTTTGCAATCAAAACATGACATGAACTCCGGGGGTTGACCACAGCACCTGCCATCAGACACAAATGACCTGCAGATTGGCTATTACACCTCGGGTCAGGAGCTCACCCAGCTATGAAACCGTTTTTCGTGCAGATCAAATGCGAACTGGGCAAAGCCTACGAAGTCGCCACCCAACTGGCTGATTCCGAGATCGCTTCCGAAGTTTATTCAACAGCCGGAGGATGGGATCTGCTGGTGAAATTCTACCTGCAGGACGGCGAAGACGTCGGGCACTTCATCAACGAGCAGGTCCACTCCATTGCCGGTGTGAAAGACACCTACACCATCGTCACATATCGCGCCTTCTAGAGTTCCGAATGCCTCAATCAGCCAGCCCCATACCCAGCCACACGGTGCTGGGTGTGTTGATGCTGGACACCAACTTTCCACGGCCTGAAGGCGACATCGGCAATCCCGGCAGTTTTGATCATCCGGTCATCTACCGTCGCCTGCCGGGAGCAATTGTCTCCCGCATCGTCACTGACAAACCTTTGCCGGGCGAACTGGTGGATCATTTCGTTGATCAGGCTCGAGCCCTGGAGACCGATGGCGCAACCCTGATAACGACAAGTTGCGGATTTCTGTTTCCATTGCAGCGCCGCATTCAGGCAGCTGTCGGTGTACCGGTCGTCACCTCTGCCCTGTGCATGCTGCCAGCCTTGCGGCAACGCACGGGCTCGGACAAACCAATCGGAATCCTGACATTTGATGCTGCGCGCCTGTCTCCTCACCACATTCCCGATGACGGGCCTGTTATCATCGAAGGCCTGATGCCCGACGATCACCTCTATAAAGTCATTGCCGATGATCTGCCTGAACTTGATCAGGATCTGGCCCGAACCAACGTCGTTGACGCCCTGCAACGCCTGGCGTCGCGCGACGCCGGTATCCAGAGTGTGGTTCTGGAGTGCACCAATCTGCCACCCTACAAATCCGCCATGCTGAGAACCCGTGGGCACTCGATCTTCGATGTTCACGATGCAATATCACTTGCAAAACGAGCACAAAATATAAATGAATCGTAATTGTAGATGCTGAAGCCCATAAAACTGCTTGCCAAGCACAGCACCATGTAGTGACATTCAGCCACGGTTCTAAAACAGGGAGTAAGCTATGACGAAACACCTCAAGATAACTGCACCTGCGGCTATTGCAGCCCTCACATTGTCTGCCGGCATCACCTTTGCCGCAGATGTGAAATGGGACATGCCAATGGCCTATTCGGCATCCAACTATCACTCCGAAAACGGCGCACAGTTTGCCAAGGAAGTTACCGAAGCATCCGGCGGCAAGCTGGAAATCGTGTCCCATCCAGGCGGATCACTGTTCAAGGGCGGAGAGATTTTCCGTGCCGTACGCACAGGCCAGGCACCAATCGGCGAGCGTCTGATTTCGGCATTGGGCAACGAAGACCCGCTGTTTGAAATCGACAGCCTGCCGTTCCTGGCGACCAGCTTTGCCGAAGCAAGAAAACTCTATGACGCGACCAAGCCTGAGCTTCAGAAAGTTCTCGCAAGCAAGGGACTGACCCTGCTCTATACAGTACCCTGGCCGCCTCAGGGCCTGTATGCCAAGAAGGAAGTCAATTCCACCGCCGACATGAAGGGCGTCACCTTCCGGGCCTACAATGCGGCTACCTCCCGCCTTGCAGAACTGATGGGCGCGGTTCCGACCAAGATTGAAGCCGCCGAATTGTCCCAGGCATTCGCTACCGGTGCCGTTGAAAGCATGGTCTCGTCCGGCTCGACCGGCTACGACCGCAAGCTGTGGGAGCATGCTTCGCACTGGTACAATATTCAGGCCTGGTTGCCCAAGAACATGGTTATTGTGAACAACGATGCCTGGGCGAAGCTCGATGAAGCCACTCAGAAGGTGGTTCTCGACAAAGCCGCCGCTGCCGAGGCCCGCGGGTGGGCCAAGGCTGAAGAACTGGCCAACTGGTATGTGGAACAACTTGCCAAGGAAGGCATGAAAGTCGGCCCCGCCGGTGACAAGCTGAAAGCGGACTTTGCTGCAATCGGCGAGACCATGACCAAGGAATGGCTGGGCAAGGCTGGCGACTCTGGCAAGGCAGCCGTCGACGCTTACAAGGCAATGTAAACTCCAGTCATGCTGAAACGGTTTTTACCGTAAGACAACAATCAAGGGGCGAGTGAACAAATATGAACGAATTTTTCACTCGTCTCGACAGGGCGCTTGAACGACTCTACGTCTGGTCCGGCGCTGCCGCTGCGGTGTTTCTGGTCCTGGTCGGCGTGTGCGTTTTGACTTCAATCGTATCTCGTCTGCTGGACATCTACGTTGCCGGCATCAACGAATATTCCGGTTATGCGATGGCGGCCTCATCCTTCCTGGCGCTTGCCCACACCTTGCGCGAAGGTGGCCATATACGCGTGGCGCTGGTGCGATCAAAACTCCAGCCGCAAGCAAAATTGTGGCTGGAAGTATGGTGCCTGCTGGTGGCAACTGCCATGAGCAGTTACCTGGCCTACTACCTTGTCTACCTCGCCTGGATATCCTGGAAATTCGAGGAGAAATCCGAAGGTGCGGCAGCCACCCTGCTGTGGTGGCCACAGTCAATCATTGCAGTCGGCTCCATCATCTTCGCAATATCGGTGGCACACGGCCTGGTTCGGGTAATCGTCAGGCGTGACCCGGATGCTGCGTCGGCGGCCCCCACTGAACTGACAGCGGAGTAACCGATCATGGAAGGCGTCGCACTCACCTTGATCTTTCTCCTGGTTCTGTTCACCCTGCTTGGATCCAGCGTATGGATCGGCATCTCGCTGCTTGCCGTTGCCTGGGTCGGCATGGAAATGTTCACCACCCGGCTGGTTGGAGATTCCATGGCGCTGACCATCTGGTCAGCCTCTTCAAGCTGGACGCTTACCGCCCTGCCGCTGTTTGTGTGGATGGGAGAAATCCTGTTTCGAACAAGGCTTTCCGAAAATCTGTTCAAGGGGCTTCAGCCCTGGTTGCACGGGCTTCCCGGCGGTTTGCTGCATGTGAACATCACCGGTTCGGCAATATTTGCCGCCATTTGCGGATCATCCGCAGCAACGGTTCTGACAGTTGGCAAAATGGCCGTACCTGAACTCAAGCGCAGAAAATACCCTGAAAACATGATCATCGGAACACTGGCCGGCGCGGGCACGCTGGGCCTTTTGATCCCGCCTTCGATCATCCTCATCATCTACGGCGTTACCGTCAACGAGAGCATCGTCAAGCTTTTCATCGCCGGCGTCATACCGGGCATCATGCTGGCGCTGATGTTCATGGGGTATGTGGCAATCTGGGATCTGCTGGGCGGGCGCAAGGACCGCACCGACAAGGCGTCCTACACAATGTCGGACCGCATGCGGGCGCTGGCCCAACTGGCACCGATCATGTTGCTGATCCTGTCGATCATGGGCTCGATTGCATTTGGCTACGCCACGGCCACCGAAGCAGCCGTGCTTGGCGTACTCGGCGCATTCGCCATCTCATGGCAGCAGGGACACCTCACCCGGGAAAACTTCATATCCTCGCTGATGGGTGCAACCAGAACCTCCTGCATGATTGCGTTCATCCTTGCCGGATCTGCCTTCCTGACCCTTGCCATGGGCTTCACCGGCCTGCCGCGGGCTGTGGCTGAATTCATCGCACAAATGCAGTTGACACCGGCCATGCTGATCGCTGTGCTGGCGGTTTTCTACATCATACTCGGGTGTTTCCTGGACGGCATTTCATCAATCGTGCTCACCATGGCAGTCGTTGAGCCGATTGCGCGTCAGGCCGGTTTCGACATGATCTGGTTCGGCGTATTCCTGACCATCGTGGTCGAAATCGCCCAGATCACCCCGCCTATCGGATTCAACCTGTTTGTCCTGCAAGGCATGACAGGCCGTGATATGGATTTCATCGCCAGGGCAGCCCTGCCGATGTTTGCGCTCATGGTGCTCGCCGTCGTCATCATATCCTTCTTCCCCGGCATTGCCACATGGCTGCCGTCGATGATGTAGATCCAGATGCTCCGGAACAGCCTTGAATGGACAGGGCGATACGGCACATTGCTGATGCCCGCTGGCATTGTTATCGGCTGCCTGTTTCAGCCACTGGCGGAGCTTTTGCGCCCTGCGCTGGCACTTTGCGTTTTCCTGATGCTGGCCGTCGTCCTGTCAAGGCTGGAGATCCAGCAGGCACTGGCACACATACGCAAGCCCCGGGTTTTCCTGATCTCGCTGGTATGGGCCTTCATCGCCATACCGGTACTGTTCATAGGTTTCCTGCAAATCTTTCCCCAGTCTCCCGGCATCAATGCTGTGCTGATCATCTATGCAACATCACCGCCAAATTTCGGTGGCGCAGCGCTCGCATTTCTGATGGGGCTTGATGGAGCATTGACCGTGGCAACCATCTTCGCATCCACCGCTATTCATCCCATCATAACGCCACTGTTTACGGAAATATTTGCGCACAACGCGATCCAGATTTCCGGCATCGACCTGGCCGTCCGGCTCGCCGGGCTTATCGGCGGCTCTTCCATTCTGGCGTGGGGATTACGCCGCTGGCTGGGCGCAGAAAGACGCAGGGCAGCATCCGGCATTTTCGACGGCCTGAATGTCATCATCATGGTGGTGTTTGCAATTGCACTGATGGATGGAATTCCTGCGCGCGTATTTGCCCAGCCGTCATATTCCTTCGCACTGGCGGTTCTCGCCACCGCACTTCATATCGGACTCAATGCCATCACCGTTGCAGCGTTCTGGGTCACCGGTCGGCTGCGTGCCTACACATACGGCTACTCCCACTCAGGCAGAAACATCGCGGTTGTGATGAGTGTGCTGGGGTCTGCCGCTCCAGACGATGCCTGGCTGTTTTTCGCCATGTTGCAGTTTCCGATTTTCTGCCTGCCGATGCTGTTAAGGCCGCTTTATCTGTACCTGCTGCCAGATCGAGGGTGACGGCCGCATGCTAACCACATTGCAACGTCTGGCTCGCAACGCATGGCAATCTCGTCCATAATGTTGCAATGAGATTCTTTGTGCTCGCATTTGTGGTCATTTTGCAGCTCGTGGTCAACGTCAAGCTGGCTGCGGCTGCGGATGCGTCTGATCGCGCAATAATCGGGTTTTCCCAGGACGGCAGCCATTTCGCCTTTGAGGAATACGGTGTCCAGGACGGTTCCGGCTTCCCGTATGCCGATATTTTCATCATTGATCTCATTGAGGACAAATGGGTAAAGGGTTCACCGATCCGCGTGCTCGTGCGCGACGAAAAGGCAACGGCCCACTCAGCCCGTCACCAGGCGCTCACCGAGGCCGCACCGCTCATTGAGAAATACGGCACGGTGCAGCCTGCCAAACTGCTGGCCAGCAACGCCGTCGGCGAACGCGTCACCTCACCTCACAAAATGACATTCAGGCGATTCCATAATGTTTCCACATTCTGGACGGTGCAACTCACTGAAATCGACATCGAGCAACCTGGCGAGTGCAAACCGTTCAGCCCGGTACGCGGCTTTGCCCTGGCAACTGGAATCGTTGGAAAGGGCCCGGCAACCGAAGTCTACCGCGACAAGAAACTCCCCAAGAGTCGCGGCTGTCCGGAAAGCTACAAACTGGCCGATGTCATTGCATATGGCGAAAACGAAAACGCGCCGGCGGTTGTCCTGGTTCACAAGCTGACATTCGGATTTGAAGGCCGCGATGCCCGCTTTGTAGCCGTACCGATAAGACTTCCTTCCTGGAGATAACCTGACGCCTGCCCGATCTTGTGTTGAGTGTGCCCAACCGCTCTGCTAGAGAAAAGGGCGTTTAGTCAAAATCAAGAGATCATCATCAAATGCGCAAACTTGGCGCAATTGATGATGCGAATTTAACCCCCTATACTCTAGATCAACGCTATCTCCTTCTTTTCATCGAAAGCAGCCTTGACATGATCCCGCGTTATACCCGTCCGGAAATGGCCGACATCTGGTCGCCCGAACAAAAGTTCCGCATCTGGTTTGAAATCGAGGCTCATGCTGCAGATGCACAGGCTGAGCTGGGCGTCATCCCGAAGGCCGCGGCGAAAACCGTCTGGGACAAGGCACGTGATGCGGAGTTTGACGTTGCCCGCATTGACGCCATCGAGGCGGAAGTAAAACACGACGTCATCGCGTTCCTTACCCATCTTTCCGAAATCGTCGGACCGGAAGCCCGTTTTGTGCATCAGGGGATGACATCATCAGACGTGCTGGATACATGTTTCAATGTTCAGCTGGTGCGTGCTGCCGACCTGCTGCTGGAAGACATCGACGGATTACTGGCAGCACTGAAGAAGCGTGCACTTGAACACAAGGACACACTGACCATCGGGCGCAGTCACGCCATCCATGCTGAACCGACCACGTTCGGCCTGAAACTCGCCCAGGCCTACGCTGAATTTGCCCGCTGCAGGCAACGCCTCGAGTTTGCCCGCAAGGAGGTCGCCACCTGCGCCATCTCCGGTGCGGTCGGCACGTTTGCCAATATCGATCCGTCCGTTGAAGAGCATGTGGCCAGGAAAATGGGTCTGGAAATCGAACCGGTTTCGACCCAGGTAATCCCGCGTGACCGGCATGCCATGTATTTCTCCGTGCTGGGTGTCGTCGCCTCGTCTGTTGAACGTCTTGCCACCGAGATTCGCCACCTGCAACGCACCGAAGTTCTGGAGGTTGAGGAGTTCTTTTCCGCCGGCCAGAAAGGGTCGTCGGCCATGCCGCACAAGCGCAATCCGGTGCTGACCGAAAACCTGACCGGCCTCGCCCGCCTGGTACGATCTGCCGCCATGCCGGCCATGGAGAACGTGGCACTTTGGCATGAACGCGATATTTCCCATTCTTCCGTCGAACGCGGCATTGGTCCGGACGCTACCGTGCATCTCGACTTTGCCCTGCGCCGCCTGACCGGTGTCATCGACAAGCTTGTCATCTATCCTGAAAACATGCAGGCCAATCTCGACAAACTCGGCGGCCTGGTACACTCACAGCGCGTGCTGCTGGCGCTGACGCAGAATGGCGTCAGCCGCGAAGACAGCTACCGTCTGGTACAGCGCAATGCCATGCCGGTCTGGCGCGGCGAAGGAAACTTCCTGGACCTCCTGAAAGCAGATACCGATGTGAAGGCAGCACTGTCGGACGCCGACCTCGATGCGCTGTTCGACATGGGCTATCATACCAAGCACGTCGATACGATATTCGCTCGGGTTTTCGGTTGACCGGCTACGTTAACTGCAACTTCAAGCCGTCAAACGTGGTCCCCTGTGCTGCCGTCAAACCGTCGCGGGTGACATACGCATCTGCGCCTTTGCGGGGGTCAGCCAGTCAGTCTCTTTTGCCCCACGCGCCAAGGGTATGTGGTTTGTTCCAGTCAAGAAGTTCACGCCGCCGTTCAAGACTATCCTGATCTTCGATAAGCGACGGCATGACTGCTGTCAGAGCTTCGCGCACATCGGCAACTTTCAGTGCCCGTTTCAAGGCGACGGGATTTATCGCAACAGCCGCGCCCTGCTCTATCCAGGCATACACCTCGCCGGTGGCCTGCTCGGCCAGCTTGACAGTCCGGAGTTTGCGGAAACACTCCTTCAGAAAACCAATGTTGCCGCCTGGTGACATTTCGACCACGTCCGGAAACACCTCATCCCGCGAACCGGCTTCCACGTTGACCCGCTTGTAGCGGTCGACGTTTACCATGGCGGAAATGTCGAGAATATTTATGTCGCCATTGAAACCAAACGCAACTGTGCGGGGTGTTTCACCCTTGTTTACCGAATTGTCGAGGAACTCGTAATGTACCTGTTTTTCGTCTCGCAGCGCCCATGTGAAGAACAGGTTCGGCATGCCGGAAAACGCTTCGATATTGTGGTAAAGCAGATCATCCACCGCCTTGTAACGCCCGACCTGCTGGCCGCGAAGCCAGGCCCGCTCAACGGTTTCCTGCGGTGGGGTGATCATGAAAAACATGTACACGACATCACCAAACCGGGTCAGCAACCGGCCCCCCTGCCCGTCGTCGGTTTGAGGAGAAAAACTGTCAAACCGGAACCTGTCGATCAACAGATGCGGCATGTCTCCGCCGGCCGCTTTCGCCGCCATGTAATCATCGAGTTTCAGGTCAACCATTTCTACCTCATGACCTGACAGCGACCCGGCATAACGGGCGGCTTCGCCGAGGGAGCCATAATCAAGCAGGTATTTTCGAAAAATGTCCGGGCTGATCAACGCAAAATCTGTCCAGTCGAGCCCAAGCACTTCAACCAGTTGTTTCTGTTGTGGACGCAGAGTGCTCTTGCCGGCAGCGGATGCGCCCTTCACATTCAAGATGACGGGTTTTTCCTGGGCGGGCAAAAGCTTGAAACCTTCTGCTTTCGCTGCCTCGTGGATGATGCCCGAGAGTTGGTCTCCAATGAACTTGCTGCCAAAGCCATTGCCGAAATCACGCAGTGCAAGTTCCGACAACAATCCGGCACTTCCCACCAATCGCCCCCGTTTTCCAACAATGACGGCCAGCACCCGTAACATTGCTTGATACGCCGCACATTCGGCCGGATCTGACGAAGCAGCAGCCAATTTCTGCCACCTGGAGGCAAGTTCGTCTTCGCGGGACTGACGCTCCTGCACGGTGCCGGAAGACTTGTTTGCGGCACTTCCACCGCCAAACAGCCTCGAAAGCCATCCGCTGCGCCCGGTGGTTTTACGAGGTTGTTCCGCCGCGACCGCCTCGCCGCTCAATGCGATTTCAAACTCTGCAAGAAACACCTGCCTTGCCGCTTCGCAACATTCGTTGAACGCACCCACAATTGCAGCCCTTTCAGGACCGACATATTTCGACACTATGATACCGACCATGCGCCGGAAATTGATTCCCAAAGCCTCATAGACATCACCGTCAGGTACGGACAGTTCCGCCATCACCCGTATCAGGACTTCATGCACTATCAGGCGCTCTGGCCGAAATGCCACTAGCGAATGAGGCGGCAGGCCGGTAAAGTCTGCCAGTTCGCGGGCCTGCTGCAACGAGGTGGATACGTTTTCCGAACGATAGACGGTGGCAAGCGGCAAATACCGTTCCGGTATCGCCGAACTGATGCCCGGCGACCACGGACCGGTATTTATCGGCGTCGGTTCACTCATGCAAAGGAGTCTACGGGAGTTTGACTGTTCGCCGCAAAGAAAAACCGGCGGTCACCGGCAACCAGATATCGACGTCAGTACGTCACCCTGATCAGGGTATTGCTGCGGCCGTATCGTTTCACCAGATTGTAGAATTTTCGCGCATTTGCAGTATGCAGGCGAATGCAACCATGCGAGGCGGGACGACCGAGGCGGCTGACATAGTTGGTGCCATGCACCGCATAACCGCGATTGTAGAAAACCGAATACGGCATGGGTGACCAGTCATATTTGCTGGAGTAGTGCATTCGCTTCGTCCACTTGGCCCGCCACGTACCTGTAGGTGTGCGGTATCCTTTGCGGCCAGAGGAAATCTTCCACCTTGCATAAGTCCTGCCATTTACCCGTACGTGCATGGTTTGCGAAGAAAGGTCCACACGGGCAACCACATCAGCCTTCGATTCGGTGGTACCGGCAACGGTCCAAATTCCGGCAAGTGCCATTGCCGCTACAAAATTACGCAACACCAAATGGATAAATTTACTCACACTCACGCCCTCTGTATTGTTTTTGATTGTTGCCCCTAGGGAAGCACAAACCACCGCAACTTGTACAGTGTCTGTCCGCGAGATTTCGAAACATTGATCGGCAGGGAACGCATCCGCTGATACAAGATCGCGGGTCAGAAGTCTGAGTATTGCAAACAGGAATGGCCGCTCTACCGCTCGAAGAGAAACTCCCGGCCCAGCTTCACTCTCGGCTCGCCGTTGTAGGCGATAATGTCGGCAGTCGCGTAGGTTTCCGTCAGCGTTGCTGGCAGGAAGCTGCCGGTGCCCACGGTATCAATCGGCGCCCGCGCCGCGCCCATTATCTGGCACTTCTGCGGACTGAACCCGGACGACGCAACAATCTGTGCCTTGTTGAATCCTGCCTTGTCGAGCACTCCGCGAGTGCAGATTATGTTTGCTACCGAAACACCGGAGCCAAACAGGACCCTGCGCACTTTGTCGACGAGGATGTTACCCGGGTCCAGCTGGAAGGCACGCGGGCCCAGAACGTACTCCACGATGTTGTACTCACCGTCCACGTCCAGCCAGCGCCCGACGGTTTCTATGGATTTGTCATAATCAAGCCCTTCAGCGAAGCGGCCGCCGTGAGTGTCCAGCCTGACGCCCAGCGTCTTGCCCTGTTCATCAAGTTTTGCCTGGTTGAAAAACCAGTCCGCAGTGCGCAGGCTGTCGGTGAGCTCCTTGCCGTTGAAGTCCACCAGCGCCACAAGATGATCAATGTGCGGCAGACGTTCGTTGAACAGCTGCGTTGCCTTCAGCACGTCGCCATCGGTGTATCCCACCAGCGCGTGCGGCATGGTACCGATGCCGGCCTTTGCGCCAAACATCGGCGCCGTCACATCCTGAGAAGATCCGATAAAGCCCCTGACCTCCTTGTTGGCCTTTCGTGCCGCCGCAGAGCCGACCGATGCGCCGTAAGCTGCCAGCATGTTCATGTCGATGCCCGAGCCATGGCGAGCATGCATGTCGATGAAGGCTGCACCGGGCAGCGCCGTGCACATTTCATAAGCGTTGGCGGCAGAAACGGATGGAAAACCGGTTTTCTGCAGCAGCAGCGTTTCCACTTCCGATAGTTTTGACATCGGACCGCGAACTTCCATCAGCTTGCGCTCGGCGGGCACTATATCGCCATCAGGATAAAATCTGGTGATTTCCGCTTCGGGCACAATTGCCTTGATCAACCGCTCGGCAGCCTCAAGCGCTGCAATGCACCGGCGGCGCAAGAACACGGCATAGGTCACCTCGACATCGCCATTGGCCTCAACAATCATGCGCGTGTTTGTGAAGTACTTGTCCGTCATTTGCGACACTGGAGCTGCGCCCAGGCTAACCTCGACCAGACGGTCAATGGCCTCGTCGCGCGACAGGCTTTCGGAATTTTTCGATGTCATGAAGATAGCTGGCCTTGGCGGGTGGAGAAAACAACGACACTAGAGCAACATGGGTTCACTTGAACCCATAAAGTTGCTCTACCACTTTGAGAGCGATCATGGCCTTATCGATACAAACTCGTCAATGGAGTTGCGGCCCGCTACTCAACTTCAATCACGAACACTGACCACACCCAACGCCCTTCAGTGTCTGAATCGATGCTTTCGCCGCCTGTATCATGCAGCAGCCAGACCGGGCCGCGCCCGCCTATACCCAGCGGTCTGCCATTGGACGAAATTGCCAGAATCCAGTTCTGGGCGCGTCGGTCGGTTGCCTCAAGTTCAATCGTGTAACCGTCAAGCGCCACAAACGACAGTTTCCGCACCGGCCGCCACGCCGGCTGCCTTCATGACATCTTGCAGGCTCGGGCCTGACGCGCTGACAGCGGTTGGCCATTTTTCCGCTTTTGCGGACACCGTCACCTGTGGCAGGGCCGCCATGTCCGCGTAGGTAAATTCAAACGCTCTGGTGAATTCCTTTTCACGAAACCTGAAGAAGGCATCTGAAAACTCGTCAAAACCGGCCCTATTGGAATTTTCGATCTTCCCGATGACCGTAAGCTGAGCCGGTTCCGCAGCAATTGCCGTCAGTTGTCCGGCAACAATCAAGCCAAACGCCAGCACCATTCCCGCCAGCAGTGAAGCCGCTCGTTTTTGCATACTCATTTCTCCTGAACACCTATGATCTGTTAACCCGAATTATGCTGGCACCATACGCGTTCACAAAGCTCAGTAAAAGGACTATTGCTGGGCACGACCGGCTTTTTGCCGCACATCAACCGTCAATGGAGAGTTGAGCGCCTTCCCGGACCACATGCGATCGAAGCGGTTACTCGGGTTTGGTCAGGTCCAGCCGGTCAAGACCGATATCCTTGAGCACATGATCATCGAGATGCCCGGTATCGAGAAAACTGGTGCCAGAGTTTTCTCCGCGCCGTATCCCGGTGATCAACCAGCGCATTTTCCGGAAAAAAGTCTCTGAAACAGGCTTGTCCTGTGGGCGGGTTGGAATAATTGTCGAGTTCGACATGGGGCCAGTCCTTGTTGTACCCGGTTGTGAGTTCAGCACCCCCCAGACAACAGCACGGTCAGTTCTATTGGATTTTCGAGACCAGTAATGTGGGATTCCCCACCAAAGCCGAATTCTTCCGGTCGTGCCCCTCATACCAGATCTCGGTAACAGCCGCCTTGCGCGACAGATAGCGGCAGGCGTCAATGCATCCCTTGACCTGCGGCCCGGCAATTCGTCAGTTGAGTTCACCCCCTCCCGGGGTCATGCACTCGCAATCAGTATGGAAGTCAGCAATGTGGCCAGTGGACAATAATCAATCACTCGATGCTATCACCACGGATGAAGTGAAAGCGGCTGTGGCAGCCAACGTGTTGCCTGAGCAAAGTGCACAGGCGCTCCTGGCGTTCGTTGAGCAGTCGCGAAAGCTGCCGTTGCAGCCGGATGAGGAAACCTTTCGCCTCATCCGCAGTTTCAACGATGTGTTTGTCACCATCGCCATCGCTCTGGTGCTGTTCGCGATCAACAGCCTGCTTGGCGGGTTCGGCCCGATCAACGGATCAGCAAATCCGGTCTCCATGTTTGCAATAGCCGCTGCCAGTTGGTCGATGGCTGAATATTTCACCCTCCGCCGCCGCATGGCCTTTCCCAGCATCGTATTGCTGGGGGCTTTTGTTTTCAGTGTTTTTCTTGGAGCCGGTGCGTCGGCGAGTTTGTTGTCAACCGGTGACGACGGGGCAACGGTTACTGCGGTTGGGGCAGTGTTCGCTGTTGCAGCGGCAGGCTTGCACTGGTTGCGCTTCCATGTGCCAATCACCGTAGCCGCCGGTATGGCGGCGCTTGTTGTTCTGGCCAATGCCATGGTTGGATTTGGCAACACAACTTCTGCAATGCTGCTCGCATCCGGCCTGGCAACACTCCTGGTTGCCATGATATTTGACACCCGGGACAGGCGACGGTTGACCCGCAAGGCCGATATTGCCTTCTGGCTGCACATGCTGGCTGCGCCGCTTATTGTGCATGGTCTTTTCAAGATGCTGGGTATCCTGACCGGCAGCCTGAGCAGCGCGCAGGCCGGCGCAGTACTGGGATTTTACCTTGCTTTCGGCCTGCTGGCCCTGATCATCGACCGGCGGGCCTTGCTGGTGTCGTCACTGATCTATGTGCTTTACGCAGCCAGCACCCTGGTCGCGGAATCCGGTTTCCGCGATTACAGTTCCGGCATCACCGCACTGGCGATCGGGGTGTTCTTGCTGTTGCTGAGTGCCGGCTGGTCACACCTGCGGTCGCTGGTGCTGAAACTCATGCCACAGGCAGTGCAGGGGCTGGTTCCTCCTGCTCAGACATAAAAAACGGGTTGATGCGCCTGGTACAAGGCATGTTGCGAATGAATTATAATTAATGTATTTAAGATACATCTTTAAGAGGTTGCCATGCGACTGACGCTTCAAACCGACTACGCTCTGCGAATTTTGATGTATCTGGCAAGCAACCAGCACCGTCTGGTCACCATCGCGGACACATCGAGAAAATTTGGGATTTCCCGAAATCATTTGATGAAAGTTGCCCACATGCTTGCCACCCACGAATACATCGAGACGGTTCGCGGGCGATCGGGCGGATTGCGGCTGGCAAAACCCGCACGCGCAATAAACATTGGCAAGGTCGCCCGTGACCTGGAAAACGACAATGGATTCCTGGAATGCTTTCAGAACGGCAAGGGAAACTGTCTGATCGTCCCGACCTGCAGGCTGAAAGGCCTGATGTCCGCCGCCCTGCAGGCGTTTTACACATCGCTCGAACGTCACACTCTTGCCGATCTGACGGTTGGCAATCGTGTCCTCAGTGATTTGTTGGTCGAGGAGGCCCAATGATCGAACCTTCGCGGACACCGGCACAACTTCACCGCGAACAGGTTCAGCGCGATGCTTTGCGGATTGGCATTGACGAGGAGTACATTTCAACCCTCGTTGATACATTCTACCATCGCATCCGTCAGCACGAAGTGCTGGGCCCCGTCTTTTCCGACGCAATCGGCCCCGGCTGGGCACCCCATCTGGCGAAGATGAAAAACTTCTGGTCATCTGTTGCCAGGAATACCGGCCGTTACAGCGGTAAACCGGTACCGGTCCACCAGAAACTCACGCAGGTTCAAAAGCACCATTTCTGCGTATGGCTGGCCCTGTTCAGGCAAACGCTCATTGACACAGCTCCCACGCCGCAAGCCGTTGATTATTTCATGCTGCGGGCAGACAGGATCGCCCGCAGTCTGCAAATGGCAATGTTTGACAGGCCAGGAACGCCGGCCGACTGCTGACTGGATGCAACTGCGAGATTGAAAGCGAAGCAACGTGAACCGCTTTTGCGTGGATATCCGGCCAGGTTTTCTAGACAGTTTCACTGACGTGTTGGCTCGTCTGACCGGTTTGTCAAATCCCTCCCAGCACAGTTTCGGCGCCGGCAGAAATCAAGCCGGCGTCGCTGGAAACAGATACAAGACTGAAACCCAAATCTGCAAAATTCCTGGCCTGTTTACTGCCGGACGCATAAATGCCGGAAATCTTGTCGTGCTTGCGCGCCGATGCAACAATCCCGGGCAGAGCATCGATCACGCCGGGATCGTTGGCACCGCCTACTTTGCCGCCCGACAGATTGATCGACAGGTCATAGGGGCCGACAAACACGCCATCAATCCCGTCTTCTCCCAAAATATCATCGAGGTTGGAGATCGCCTCGGCTGTTTCGATCATCGCCAGTACGCAGGTCAGATCGTTGGCCGCGCTCAAATAGTCCTGCTTATCCATATTCCACAGCTCAAGCGCCAACGCCGGACCAAAGCTGCGCGAAGCAAGTGGCGGATACCTGGTCGCGTCAACCAGTTTTCTGGCGTCGTTTGCGGTATTGATCATTGGGGCGATAATGACGGAGGCCCCTGCATCCAGTGCGCGTGCCGCCATTCCGCAGTCGTCCAGTGGCGGCCGCATCATCGGCACCCCGCCGGCGCGGCCAATGGCCTGCATCATCAGCCGCATTTCGTCGTAACCGGCAAATCCATGCTGCATGTCGCACAGCGCACCGGTCAGGCCGCCCCGTATCATGGCGGCAGCCTGCCCCTCACCCGGCAACTGGCACCAAACCATGAACACCGGACTACCGTCCGCATTTGCAAGACGGGTTTTCAGCGACAATAAATGGGAAACGGCCAATACCTAGCCTTCAGCCTTGATCTGCGTGATCGCTTCTGCAAGCAGTTCATCCATCTGGCGGCGAAGTTGGTGGTCGGACTGTTCGATTCCGGCAGCGTCAAAGTCGCCGCGCACCTTGCGAAACACATCATCGTCACCGGCTTCCTCGAAGTCAGACTTGATGACTTCTTTCGCATAGGCCTGGGCATCGTCACCGGATTTGCCCATCAAACCGGCAGCCCAAAGACCCAACAGTTTGTTGCGCCGCGCGCCTGCCTTGAACTGAAGCTCCTGATCATGGGCAAACTTGCCTTCGAAGCCTTTTTTTCGTTCGTCAAAACTGCTCATTCGTTTTCGTGCTCCATTGTAGGGGGCTTGATAATGCTGTCCTGCAAGACATAGACAATCGATGTACCAGCTTCAATACGTCTTGTGCGGCATTGCGCAGCACAGGTCTCAAAAACATCCGGCCTGAATTCACTTATCCCATGCAATTCCGTTTGAAACCAGTTAAGGAATCGCCCACTTCCATTGTACCAATGACCCATCTGGTCTAGAGAGTGCCTTTCGGCACAAGCGTTTTCGGGCGTTTTGCCGCCATTCAGGGAATTTCCAAATGAACCAGCGCCGCAGACGCATTTACGAAGGCAAGGCCAAGATCCTGTATGAAGGTCCTGAACCGGGCACCGTTATTGTCCATTTCAAGGACGATGCAACCGCATTCAATGCCGAGAAAAAGGCCGTCATCGAAGGCAAGGGTGTACTCAACAACCGGATTTCCGAATTCATATTTGAGCGTTTGAACGACCTGGGTCTGCCGACCCATTTTATGAAACGCCTCAACATGCGTGAGCAGCTTGTCCGCGAAGTTGAGATCATTCCGCTGGAAGTAATTGTGCGCAATATTGCAGCCGGTTCGATGGCAAAGCGGCTTGGAATTGAAGAAGGCACTGCTTTGCCGCGATCCATCATTGAATTCTGTTACAAGAACGATGAACTGGGCGATCCGTTGATAGCAGAAGAACATATCACTGCGTTCGGCTGGGCCAGCCCGCAGGAGATCGATGACATCATGGCCATGACAATACGCATCAATGACTTCATGTCCGGCATGTTTGCCGCCATCGGCATCAAGCTGGTCGATTTCAAGATCGAATTTGGCCGCCAGTACGAAGGTGATTTGGTCCGCACCGTGCTGGCCGATGAGATCAGCCCGGATTCCTGCCGGTTGTGGGATGTGAAGACAAATGAAAAACTCGACAAGGATCGGTTCAGACGTGACTTGGGCGGCCTGGTGGAAGCCTATCAGGAAGTTGCCCGCCGGCTCGGTATCCTGAACGAAAACGATCCCGCAAAGCCGGCCAAGCCGACACTGGTCAAGTCCTGACCTGCACGTCCGGACCCAACCTGATTGATCTGAAAGACGAATGCCGCATGAAAGCCAAGGTTATCATTACACTCAAGAACGGCGTGCTTGACCCGCAGGGCAAGGCCATCGAAGGCGCACTCGCCGGATTGGGCTTTACCGGCGTCGATAATGTGCGTCAGGGAAAGTTCATCGAGTTGGATGTTGACGCCGCAAGTGCCGACGATGCTCGAACCCGGGTTGAAGACATGTGTGAAAAACTGTTGTCCAACACAGTGATTGAAAATTATCGGGTGGAGGTCGAGTGAACTCGAAATTGACATTCATGTCGGTGTTTGCCGCCGCCATGCTCACCTGGCTGCCGGGTCATGCTGTTGATACCCGCAAGCTCGAATTGACGATGAATATTGGCGGCAAGCCGTACGATGTGGTCGCCGAACCTTATTCAAGTTGGCAATTGGCGTCCGAAGGCCAGATTTCACTGGATCAGAAGTTCAACATCCAGCCCGACGGAGAAAGCGGCCTGATACAGGTCAAGATTGCAAGCGGGGCAACCGGGAAAAAAATGCCGAACCCGTGCGGCCTGCTGCGCGGACTGTCCCAGTCACTGAAGAAAAGGGGACTGCGCCTGTCACCGGGCCGCAAACCGCAAATCAACATGGTCCCGATCTGTTCCATGGTGGCAGAAAGTTCGCTCAAAACCCTGTTTTACTATTCTGCCAATTTTGTCACCCAGGGTCTACTGATTGCCGGCGTGGCGCGCAGTTCCCGTGACCTTACCGACGATCAGATCAATGAATTTTCCCGATACCTCGCCTCCATTCAGGTGAAGCCCAAGGAAGTCACGCAATGAAAGCCGCCGTCATTGTCTTTCCCGGCATCAATCGTGAGAACGACATGGTGCGCGCCCTTGAAAGCGGGGCCGGCGCCAGCGTCACCACGGTCTGGCATACCGAAACCAGCCTGCCGGCCGGGGTTGACCTGGTGGCAATACCCGGTGGCTTTTCCTATGGCGATTATCTGCGCTGCGGTGCCATTGCCGGGCGGTCGCCGGTCATGACCGCAATTGTCGATCATGCCAGCCGCGGCGGAATGGTCCTTGGCGTATGCAATGGCTTCCAGATACTGACCGAGGCGGGACTGCTGCCCGGCGCCCTGATGCGAAATGCCGGGCTCAAGTTTGTTTGCAGGCAGGTTCGACTTAGCGTTGAAAACCACACAACCTTTTTCTCACGCTCACTTAAAAAGGGGGACGTGGTCTCCTGTCCGGTTGCCCATCATGACGGAAACTATTTCGCTGACGCCGACACGCTGAGGCAACTGGAAGGTGAAGGTCAGGTTGTTTTCCGCTACGCAGAAGGCACCAATCCCAACGGAGCGATCAATGATATTGCAGGCATCGTAAATGCCTCCGGCAACGTCATTGGCATGATGCCGCATCCCGAGAACATGATCGAACCTCTGCACGGTAAAATTGACTGCAGACCAATGTTTGAAGGCTTGGCAGCAGCCTGAAAATCACCACACGGCAGACATGCAACGGCCGTCTTACCGTCTCCGTTACCTGCACGGCTGACTCATAACTTTGCGAGGCCTCGCACCGGCCGGGACAACATGTCAACCGTGGCGCTCATCATCATACTGGTGCTGGATATTCTCTCAACAACAGCCCCTGCCCGGCGCGTATGGCAAAAGCCCACGCTGCCGGAATGCAGGCTCCGGCCAGTTGTATTCACTAGCCGGAGCACCGGGCCCGGCGGGCCCACAGGGAGCCTTGCTTGGAACGGGGAAACAAACTCAAGCCCGGCAAACAGGATCTGACCTGCTTCAGACCTTCAGTTTGGGCCAACGGTCAGCTTCCCGATCGGCCTTCTCACGGTCCATGCCGATATCAGCCAGTTGATGATCAGACAAACCCCGCAATTGCCTGCGAGATCGATTGAAATCAACACAACGGCAATACCAGCGCCATGCAAGCACCCAGACAGGAAGTGTTTTCACAGGTGCGGGACAAGTTTGATCGAAGTGCTGTCCTCTCATTGAATTCAATATTGTATCTATTGCACCCATTGCTTTTCTCCTTTCGGGCAACAACGCCGAATATTTTTGGCCTGAATGACCGGGACAATAGATGCATTGCAATTATTTTGTTTTCAATGTATTTATTGTCACCATGACAACTTGGTTTCCCGAAATTCAGCGCTCCGGCGCCCCGATCTATGTTGAGATCGCCGATGCGATGGCT
Organism: Alphaproteobacteria bacterium; assembly: GCA_024640405.1. GTDB lineage: Bacteria > Pseudomonadota > Alphaproteobacteria > Rhizobiales > Aestuariivirgaceae > Anderseniella. The sequence goes on from JAHEFB010000019.1 coordinate 39,784, forward strand.
CAGGATATTGACAACGGCAAACTCAGGCCGGGTGAAAAATTGCCCCCGCAACGCAATTTGGCATTCGATATTGGGGTAACAATAGGCACAATTGGACGTGCCTATGCGCTGGCCCGCCAACGCGGTCTGGTTACCGGAGAGGTGGGCCGCGGCACCTACATCCGCTCAAGCAAGCCTCCTCTGCTGGAAGCAGCGGCCACAGCCTCCGGTTTCCCCCACGAAGCACTGGATACGAAACCGGATGACGGTCATTCTGCGCCGGGCAAGCACAGGCTGAATTCCACCAGTGCACCGGAAGTCGGGCAGTCCAGCATCATCACCCGCCACGTCGCGGCAATCATGGCAGACTACCCCGCCAAGACCACTGACTATATCCGGTCGCTGAAACCCGAGTGGCAACAGGCCGGCCAGGCGTGGCTGTCGACCGGCGGTTGGCAGGCCGATGTGGCCTCCATCGTGCCGACGCTGGGTGTCCATGCCGGTATGATGGCCGCCATTGCAACCCTGACCGCACCGGGTGACAGAGTTGCATTTGAGGCGGTCACCTATGCTTCCCTTGCCCGCGCGACCAATCTCGTCGGACGCCAGCCCATTTCAGTAGCAATGACTGAAAACGGCATTGATGTTGACGCATTTGACCATGTCTGCGCGAACCAGCACCCAAAGGCGGTCGTCGTAATTCCCACCATCCAGAATCCGACAACAGCCATCTTGCCTGCCGACGCCCGGGAACGCCTGGCCCAGATTGCCCGCAAACATGGTGTGTGCATTATCGAGGACAATATTTATGGCGCCTGTGCCGACCAGGCCCCTGCCCCGATAGCCGCCCTGGCCCCGGACATCACTTTCCATCTTGGCGGTTTGTCCAAGTCGGTCGCGGCAGGACTTCGATCGGGTTGGGTTTCCTGTCCGCCGGCCTATGTACGATCGCTGCCGGTAGCTCACAAAATGCTCACTGGCGGCATGCCGTTCATACTGGCGGAAACAGCGGCGCGCATTGTCCGTTCCGGAGAAGCCAACACCATTGCGCGCGCTGTATTGCGCGAGATCGGCTCGCGCGTGGAGATCGTTCATGATGTCTTGTCCGGTCACGACTATCGATCACACGACAACAGCGCGTTTGTCTGGCTGAAATTGCCCGAACCCTGGAGGGCCAGCCTGTTTGTGTCGGCAGCGCGCGATATCGGTCTGTTGGTCGACGGGGATGATGAGTTTCAGTTTTCTCGGGATCAGACCAGCCTGCATCGCGTGCGAATAGCGTTTTCAACACTGCCGTCGCATGCTGTTTTTCGTGACGCACTGATACGCCTTAGAAGGTTACTCGACGCCGGGCCTTCAGGATATGACAGCTACGCCTGACAGCTGGCGGCCGCATTCTTTATTCAAAATCACCCTTATTCAGTTTAAGTCAATTTTTCAATAACTTATACTCGTATTCTAAAGACGAAAATTTGAACTTAATGGTTCAGTTGACTTTAGTTACATCGAGCGGTTTCTGTCCGATTGCCGCGCGGCGCTGCTAGTATGAAGCGTTAACCAATGGACCGGCGACCCGCTTTGGCGAAAGCGACCTCAAACCCTCAACTCCGGTTCAATGGCCCTTTTTACGCCTGAAGGAGACACAGGTAGATGAGTAAGTCGCGTATACCCCTTTTGCCATTTCAGAAGTTTGCATCCAACCAGTCAGGTGCAGCAGCCATGGTCCTTGCCGTCGCTTCACTGCCGCTGGTGATGGCAGCCGGCGCGGCGGTCGACTATAGCAATGCGATGTCGGTCCAGGCACGCCTGCAGGCCGCCACCGATGCTGCAGCACTTGCCGCAGGCCGCCTGTCGAACCGTCCGGTTGCCGAACTCGAGGTTATTGCCGATACCTATTTCAAGTCCAACTACGACGCCCCGTCGGGCACCGATCAACCCACCATGGCATTGAGCCTGAGTGCCAATGGGCAATTGCGTGTCGATGGCGAGGTCAAGGTGCAGAACTACCTGCTCTCGGTAGCCGGGTATGAAAAAACCACCGTGACCGCCACATCACAGGTCACCAAGGAAGGCACCGGCCTCGAAGTGGTGCTGGTTTTCGACAATACCGGATCGATGGGCAATCAGAGCCGATTGTCGACGCTCAAGGTGGCTGCCCGCGACTTCGTCAATATCCTGTTCGGGCCACGTGAAACCGCCGATACCCTGAAAATAGCGGTCGTACCGTTTTCCCAGTTCGTGAACGTGGGGGCGGACAAGGCCACCGAAGACTGGATCGACAAGGCCGGGCTTAATCCTTATTCGAAGGTCAATTTCTCCTCCGGCAGCTGGCACAATTGGCAAGCCTGGGACCAGATTTCCAATCGCTCCTGGACCGGTTGCGTAGAATCGCGTACCGGTGCGCTCTCGGTGGATGACACACCGCCCGACATTGGCAATGGCATAACCCTGTTTCCGCCTGCCTTTGCACCAGATGAACCGGGCAACAACACCTCCAGTGCGGATTTTGCGGTGGGCAACAACACCACTTACCGGTACAGGAACAGCTACTTGGCCGACAGTCACACTGGCAGTCTGGATACCCGCCAGCGCCACGAAGCCAAATACCAGGCCGCAACTGTGTCCACCACCTCACGCGGACCCGACCGCGGCTGTAATGTTCAACCCATCCTGGCTTTGAGCAACGTGAAACAGCCTGTGCTCAACACCCTCGCCAACATGTCGGCTGGCGGATACACCCACGTGGCGGAAGGTGTGGGCTGGGGACTGCGGGTATTGTCGCCCGGAGCACCATTTACCGAAGGTGTGGCGTACTCCAACGACGAAATCACCAAGGCAATGGTACTGCTGACCGACGGTGAAAACACATTCGACACCGAGTCAAACCACAACACGTCCACCTACACTGCCTACGGATATCTGTCCCAGGCGCGGCTTGGCTCCGGCAATTACTCCACAGCCATCGCGGCCCAGAACACGCTGCTCCAGCAGGCCTGCAACAATGTCAAGGCTGAGGACATTGTTGTTTATTCCTTTGCCTACAATGTGCCCAGCGCGACACAACGCAATTTGATCAAGAATTGCGCCACCAGCCCGGAAAAGTATTTCGACCCGCCGACCAATGCTGCGCTGGTGGCAAGCTTCCAGCAGATTGCCGACGAATTGCGAAAACTGCACTTGAACGAATAGCCAACCCGGTTGCCGTGCGAGCTAAGCTTTGTGCTCACCTCACAAAGTCAACTCGTCGCGCAAAGGAGAGAGCGCGCAGGGCGGATTGCCGTCATGCGCGCTCTGTTTGTTCACATTAATACACCGTCGGCTTTCGGACTGGACAAAGTTGCCTGGCCGGCAAACGTGAAAAATCGGTCAAATGGGTCAATAGTCAGTTCCTTCGGTATTATACCCGGGCCGCAACCAGCAGTTCGCTGATCATCGCCTGCACCTGTCTGTAATCGAAGAACCCGAACTCCTGGAACCGGATCACGCCATCCTTGTCAATGACCGCTGTTTCCGGTGTACCGCGCGTCTTGTAGCGCAACATGGTTTCCGGCAAGTGGCTGCCTTCCTTGTGCCGGTCCAGCCCGACAGGCAGCGTTATGTCCTTTTCCTGGATATAGGCCTTCAGCCGGTCGTTGTTCTGATACCTGTGGCCTTCAAACACGGTGTGTATCTTCACTATCCGAAGACGATGTTCCTGAAAGTCTTTGTGGAACACCTGTTGCCAGTGTTTCATCAGCGGGCCGGAAAACTTGTTGCAGCCCGGGCACCAAAGCTGGAAAAAATCGATGACAACTACCTTGCCCTTGTTGCTGGCCACGCTTCCCCCATCGCCGTTCAGCCAGCCGGTCAGGTCCCATTCGGGTGCCGGGTTGCCGGCTGCGGCCATCGCACTGCGGCCGGGCACGCCGGATATGCCCGCCGCAATCGCGGCAGCACCGGCCGATTTCGCGAGAAATTCGCGCCGGGTCTGGTTCATACCACTTGTCATTGCAGAAACTCCGGTTCTCTGGATTGTCGAACACGGTGCAACAGCCGCCTTACCTTAAACAACCAAACTCTTTGTGAGCGAAACCGGGCAAATCGGTTTGGCGCGATACACTGTCCAAAACTTGCAATTTGCCATGTATCCCGTGCCCCGCATGCGCTAAAAGACTTCTTTCTTCCGGCCCTTGCATATCGAGAACGCCCGCGCATGACAGCCCATCCAGCCTTTATCAACAACGTGGAGATCACCGATGAGCTTGTGGCTCAACATGGTCTGAAGCCGGACGAGTATGAGCGGTTTGAAAAACTCATCGGCCGCACCCCGACGCTGACAGAACTGGGGATCGTGTCGGCCATGTGGAACGAACACTGTTCCTACAAGTCATCAAAAAAATGGCTCAAGACACTGCCCGTCACCGGAGACCGTGTCATACAGGGTCCTGGTGAAAATGCCGGCGTCATTGACATTGGCGATGGCCAGGTCATCGTGTTCAAGATGGAAAGCCACAATCACCCATCTTTTATTGAACCATATCAAGGGGCTGGAACCGGTGTCGGCGGTATCCTGCGGGATGTTTTCACAATGGGAGCCCGCCCCATCGCGGCTCTCAATGCACTGCGCTTTGGCGAACCGGACCATCCCAAGACCCGGCATCTGGTATCCGGTGTGGTTGCCGGCATCGGCGGATACGGCAATTCCTTTGGCGTGCCCACGGTCGGCGGCGAAGTGAACTTTCACAGGCGCTATAATGGCAATATTCTGGTCAATGCCATGGCGGTCGGCCTGGCTGATGCAGACGGCATATTCTATTCGCAAGCCAAGGGAGTTGGCTTGCCGGTGGTTTATCTCGGTGCAAAGACCGGTCGCGACGGCATTCACGGCGCCACCATGGCGTCCGCCGAATTCGACGATTCGATTGAGGAAAAACGCCCCACCGTCCAGGTTGGAGATCCGTTCACCGAAAAGTGTCTGCTTGAAGCCTGCATGGAACTGATGGCGTCCGGCGCGGTAATCGCCATTCAGGACATGGGCGCAGCCGGTCTTACCTGTTCGGCGGTCGAAATGGGCGCCAAGGGCGGGCTTGGCGTTGAGCTCAACCTAAATGCGGTCCCGTGCCGCGAAGACGGCATGACGCCTTATGAAATGATGCTGTCGGAAAGCCAGGAGCGCATGCTCATGGTGCTGCGCCCCGAACAGGAAAAGCAGGCGGAAGCCATATTCCATAAATGGGGACTTGATTTCGCGATCGTCGGAAAGACCACGGATGATTTGCGCTTCCGGTGCCTGTGGAACGATGAAGAGGTCGCTAATCTGCCAATCCGCGACCTGGGCGACGAAGCCCCGGAATATGACCGCCCGTGGGTTGAACCGGAAATTCCTGCCGGGCTTGCCGCAGACGACATCCCCGCCCCCAATGATCTGGCAGAAGCCGTTGTCAAGCTTGTCGGTTCTCCCGACATGGCCTCGCGCCGCTGGGTCTGGGAGCAATACGATCATCTGATCCAGTCCAACTCTGCCCAGATACCCGGCGGAGATGCAGCCGTGATTCGCGTCAATGACGAGGGCAAGGCGGTTGCAGTCTGCACCGATGTCACCCCGCGCTACGTTGAAGCTGACCCGTTCGAGGGCGGCAAGCAGGCAGTCGCCGAGGTCTGGCGGAACCTCACCGCCGTGGGCGCAGATCCCATAGCCATCACCGACAACCTGAATTTCGGCAATCCGGAAAAACCGGAAATCATGGGAACATTGGTCAAGGCGGTACAGGGTATCGGCGAAGCCTGCCGCGTGCTCAGTTTTCCGGTCGTGTCCGGCAATGTGTCGCTGTATAACGAGACCCACGGGCAAGGCATATTGCCGACACCGGCGATTGGCGGCGTCGGCCTGTTGCCCGATGTGTCGCAAATGGCGACACTCGCGTTCAAGCAGGAAGGTGATGCGATCATACTGATCGGTGGTCATGGCAGCCATCTTGGCCAGTCGATGTATCTGCGCGAGATCCTGAGCCGCGAGGAAGGCACGCCGCCGCCGGTCGATCTGCAACTTGAAAAGACCAACGGTGACTTTGTGCGCATGGTGATCAGGAAGGCCCGGGCCACCGCTGTACATGACATTTCCGATGGTGGCCTGATTGCTGCGCTGGCCGACATGGCGCTGGCTTCCGGGATCGGTTGCAAGATCGAACTTCCCCGCGGCGCTGAACCCCACGCAGCGCTGTTCGGCGAAGACCAGGCCCGCTATGTACTGACCTGCAAACCGATGGACGCCCATGGACTGCTGGGAGCAGCAGAAGACGCCGGCATTTCCGCATCGCGGATCGGCACCGTGACGGGATCAGGGTTGATTGTCATGGGACACGCCTCCATATCTCTCAACAAGTTGCGCACGGCGCATGAAGGCTGGTTCCCTGCCTACATGAGCACCGCCGCAGAAGTTGCCTGAAGGATTACTGTAAATGCCGATGCCAGCAGAAGAAATTACCGCCATGATCAAGGACGCCATTCCTGATGCTCAAATCGAATTGACGGACCTTGCCGGTGACAATGACCACTGGTCGGCAACAATTGTTTCGGAAAGTTTCCGCGGAAAACCCAAAGTGCGCCAGCACCAGATGGTGTATGCCGCGCTGAAAGGAAAAATGGGTGGTGAACTGCACGCACTTGCACTGACCACCAGCGCACCGGATTGAGGCCCATCAGGTTTTGATGGAACCAGACACCCGGGCAGTGTAAGACTGAGTTCACAAATTTTGATCCCAGCCGGGCGTTGGGAGGACACGGAGAGCTAAAAATGACGAACCCAATCAACGAATGGATCGGCAACGCCGTCAAATCAAACGATGTAGTGCTGTTCATGAAAGGCACGCCGGATCAGCCGCAATGTGGTTTTTCCGGCCGCGTGGTGCAGATGCTGGATTATATGGGTGTTGCCTATGCCGGCGTGAATGTCTTGCAGTCTGATGACCTGCGCAATGGCATCAAGGAATTTTCTGACTGGCCAACCATTCCGCAGCTTTATGTAAAGGGAGAGTTTGTCGGCGGCTGCGATATCATCACCGAAATGTTCCAGAACGGCGAATTGAAAGACACTTTCGCAAATGGCGGCATTGAAGTTAAGGAGGCCAATGCAACTGCCTGATCTGCCTGCAGTATCTGGTTTGATGTATTCCAGGGAGCTCCCGTGCCATGCGACGGGAGCCTTTTTGATTTCTGTCAAAACATCGCCATAAGTATGGCGCTAACTTGCGAGTATCGAGGGGCGATCTCGAAAGGAAGTGACATGACTGGTATAAGGTTCAGGTCTTTCGCGTTTGCAGGGCTGTTGGCAGCAGGTTCGTTGATTGTGGGCATCAGTGGCGCTTCGGCCACACCGGCCGCAAGCGGCATTGCCGGCAGTGGTTTCTCAGACATCGCACGCGAGGCATCAAACGTAACCGAGGTGCGCCGCCGCGGCAGGCGCGGACGCCGTGGCAGGCGCGGAGGACGCCACAGGTTCCGTGGAGGGTTTGGGTTCGGCTACCCCTACTATTACGGTGGATTCTACCCTTACCCTTATTACGGCGGCTATTACCCGTATGGCTATAACTCATACTATTATCGGCCACGCGTCCGCCGGTCCTATCGCGGCAGCAGGTCCTGCCGCCGCGCACATCGCGCCTGCGTCCGCAACTGGGGCTATGGCGGCGGCAACTACGCCGGTTGCATGAAGTATGAAGGCTGTCGTCCAAGGTAACCAGTACCGGGTTTCGACAATAAAAACAGGCCTTCAGATCACTGATCTGAAGGCCTTTTTTCATCCCGCCTTGCAAACCCGAATATCGTGTCAGTCGATTTGCTGGCCACCGGCTACCCAGCGGCCGAAGGTCGGCAGGTCAAGGGTTGCGCCGACACGGTCAAAGTCGAGCAGCGTCATGCCGCCAAAGTGATAGGTATAGCCTGCCATGATGGTGTGCTCGGTGAACCTGCCGGTATCGTTTTCGTTACAGCAGATAGTGTCGAAATGCGTGCCGCGATACCCGACGAACAACGCGGTATCGCCGATTATGGGCAATCCCTCTACCACGGTATCATAACGAACACCCCACTGGATGACATCCATATCATACGGGGTGTTCTCACTGTCCTGGTCAGCCACCCGTGTGTCCTGCTTGCCGCTTGCGTAGGCCACTTCGCCCTGCAAACGGCTGTTCGGTGTCATGAACCACCTGGCTACGCCACGCACGAAGAAAGCATCGTTCAGACCGTCTTTTTGTGATGGTTCTCCCTCGTCGTTCAAGGGTTGCCTTGGATCGGAATCAAGATAACCAGCCTGTACATAGAAAGTCGCCATGTCGGTGTAAAGCTGCGCCTCGCCGCCGACGGCCCAGTAATTGTGACGGCCGTCCTCGTTATCACCCTTGCCCTGGCCGAAGGCGCCGAACACACCGAACAACCCGCGTGACGGGTCCCGCCCGCTCAGATGTACGCCGAAATCAAACGAATGAGAGAAATCATCGTCAGAATTTGAAGTGAAAGCAATTTCGGTAATCTCATTGTAGAAATCCGTCTGGATCGCCAGCATGTCGGAAAGCGGAATGCTCAATCTGCCACCCTGTCCCGAAGTGCCATAGTCTTCATGGTCGGGGTTGAAATTGTCGGCCACCTCGCTGTCGCTGGAATTTCCGTCAAAATCTCCATTATTGGTGAAACTGTATCCAACCCAGCCTTCAACATAACCGACAGAACAAGCTGCCGAATCTGCACAGTCTCAAAATCGGCCGCCTGCGCCGTGTTAACGGGCAACATCAACGCCAGAGCCATCAGTGAGAATGTGGTCAGAATTTTCATTGCCATGTACCCCTTGCATGAAAATCCCCTGATCGACCAAGCATAAACAGATGGTGCCTGACAAAGAACAAAAGATGACCCGGCGGTACCGATTTTCAAAAACTGCGACATATTTGCCACACGAAAGCGTCTGCCAGCTCAAACCGTGGTCGCTCGACGAGAATCCCGGAGCATTGATCCGGAGGCGCTTTTGCTGTCTCGTTGCTGCAATGGCTCATTTTACCATCACCACACCGGTCTCCGCCGAGCTTGAAGAAAAGGGCTCCCGTTTCATCGGTCATCTTGTGCCGTGGGCGACATTTGAGGCCAAGCTGGCGGCATTGCGCGACGAGCATCGCAAGGCGTCACACCATGTAACTGCGTTTCGCCGCATGTTGCCGGACAACCGTATCGACGAAGGTGCCAGGGATGATGGTGAACCGGCCGGCACTTCCGGGATGCCGACGCTGAAGGTACTGATCGGGGCGAATCTGATTGATGCCGGCATCATCACAGTGCGCTACTTCGGTGGCACCAAACTGGGTGCCGGCGGTCTTGCCCGGGCTTATTCCGGCACCGCCCTGCTGGCCATTGAGGCTGTTGAACTGGTGCCGTGGCATCGTATCGTCAGGCGCATCGTCAGTTGCAGCTTTCCAGGCATGTCATCGCTGGAACAGCGCATCGCCGCTGCAGGCGTGACGGTGGTGAACCGGGAATACACGGATTCCGGCGTCACCATCGCAATTGAAGGCCCGGAAGACTCCATCGCATCTGTAATCGCCGATATTGACGCAAACCCCTATCCGCCCTTGCGCTGATCCGGATGCAGGCTGCTGCCCAGCACGTGCTCGCTGCGGCCAATGACATCACCACCGGACCCGACAATCAGCGAGTTCGGTGCCCTGACAACCCTGTTATCCTTGCCTGTATACGGCAGGGAAGACAGGAAGTGGCGCATGCAGTTGAGCCGTGCCCGTTTCTTGTCATTGGATTTGATGATCGTCCAGGGAGCATCGGCAGTGTCGGTGTAAAAGAACATGGCTTCCTTGGCTTCGGTGTAATCATCCCACTTGTCCAGCGATGCCCGGTCGATCGGCGACAGCTTCCACATTTTCAGCGGCTCCACCTCGCGCGACTGAAACCGGCGCAACTGTTCGTCCCGGGTAACCGAAAACCAGTACTTGAACAGCCTTACTCCGGTGCGCACGATCATGCGCTCGAATTCCGGCGTCTGCCGCATGAACTCCAGATACTCGTTGGCCGAACAAAAACCCATGACCCGTTCAACACCGGCCCTGTTGTACCAGGAACGGTCGAAGAACACGATTTCACCACCTGAAGGCAGGTGCTCGATATAGCGCTGGAAATACCATTGGGTTTTTTCGCGATCGGTTGGTTTTTCAAGTGCAACCACCCGCGCGCCACGCGGGTTCAGATGCTCTGTAAACCGCTTTATCGTGCCGCCTTTGCCGGCTGCATCCCGGCCTTCGAACAACAAGACGATGCGTTGTCCGGTCGTCTTCACCCATTCCTGAACTTTAAGCAGTTCAACCTGGAGCTCGGCTTTCTGTTTCTCGTAGGCCGGCCGGCGAATCTTGGTCTTGTAGGGATATTCTCCTCGTTCAAAAACCCGGCGAATCTGGTCGCGCTCGTCGACCGCAGCACCTTGAGCAATGTCGTCAGGTAATACCTGACCATTGGTTTTGGCATCTTTGGCTGTTGATGTGTCAGTGGACTCCACTGATTTTTCATGAGACTCTTCGCCCATAAGACCTCCGCTTGTTTGCCGTACCCTGTACCGATGGATACCCCGGATACAATACGTGAACTTTGATTTATGACAAATCGGTGACAGGTCCAGGAAACTTGCCATGACAACTACCGCCTGCCCCCCTCCGGCCCCCGCGATCAACCCGATGATGGTTATCATCTGCGGTTGCCTGATAGCGCTGATTGCGTTTGGCGCCCGCTCCACCATGGGGCTGTTTACCGCGCCGATAACCGAAGCAAACGGCTGGGGCCGCGAAACCTTCGCGCTCGCCATGGCATTGCAAAACCTGATCTGGGGACTGGCGCAGCCGTTCGCAGGCGCCTTTGCTGACAAGTTCGGCACTTTTCGCGTCATCATTGCCGGTGCAATTGTTTATGCGGCCGGCCTGGCCTTGATGGCATTTGCCGACAGCGTATTCCTGTTGATGCTGTCCGGCGGACTGTTGATGGGGCTCGGCATCGCGATGACTTCATTCTCGGTGATCATGGCGTCTTTCGCCCGGCTGGTACCGCCGGAAAAGCGCTCATGGTCTTTTGGTATTGCAACGGCAGCCAGTTCCATAGGGCAGTTCGTGTTTGCACCGCTCGGACAGGCTTTCATCTCCGGCTTCGGCTGGCAGATGGCACTGCTGCTGCTCGCCGGTTCGGTGTTGTTCATGTTTGCCCTGGTGCTGCCTCTGCGGGCGGCCCGCGGCGGTGTCGCAAAGGATGAAACCGAGCTTGAAATGAACATTTCGCAAGCCCTGTCACGCGCCGTCGGCAATGCGAGTTTTGTCCTGCTGACACTCGGGTTTTTCGTATGCGGTTTCCAGGTTGCGTTCATGACGGTTCACTTCCCGCCTCTGCTGGTGCAGGAAGGCATCGATCCGCAGCTTGCCGCATGGTCCATCGGCATTGTCGGCCTGTTCAATATTGTCGGGGCCTACTCGGCAGGCATAGTCGGCGGCAAATATTCGAAGCGCTACAGTCTGACACTTCTCTATTTGGCGCGGTCAGTTGCCATGACCCTGTTCTTCGTGCTGCCGATAACACCCCTGACAGCCGTTGTGTTTTCCGCCTGCATGGGGCTTTTGTGGCTGTCAACCGTGCCTCTCACCATGGGACTGGTGACCGTCATCTGCGGCACCCGCTACATGGCAATGCTATATGGCATTGTGTTCCTGTCTCATCAGGTGGGGTCATTCCTCGGCGTCTGGCTGGGCGGCAGGCTGTACGACCAGACCGGCACCTATGACACAGTCTGGTGGCTCGGCGTGGCGCTCGGCCTGTTCGCCGCTCTCATGCACTGGCCTATCAAGGAAATGCGCGCACCGGCATTTGCGATACCCGACGGGGTGAAAGCCTGAGGCGCAAGATGAGATGGCCCGGACACGGAACTGCAGCCGCCTTCTTTGCAGGCATATTTGTATTATGGCTGGCAGTGTTTGCCCTGCTCATGCACCTGGGCCGGGCAGCGCCGGAACAATCCGGCTCTGTGTTGGTCGTGTTTTCTCCGTCGATGGCAGAAAACCAGGTGTTTGCAAGGATTACGCTGGCCGGCGGCAGACCCGTTCGTCCCACATGGATGCCCGGCACCTGGGTCACTCATGGTGACAGCGCAGGATTTGTCGGCCGTCTTGAAGCACACGGCGCTGTCGGTGCCTACACTTCAACGCCATTTCTGCCGCAGCTTGCAGGTTGCTTTGCCTACATGGATGCAAAAGCGGTGCAGATGTTCACGCTGGATCAGTGAAATTATACCAAAGGAACTGATTATTCCGTCAAATCTGCCATGGACAGTTTCAACTGTTTCAGCTTGTAGTCTGCCAGTTTGTACTGCCAGCCTTCAGTGCGCGCCTTCAGGTCTTTTTGCGTGGTCTTGTCTTTCCCGTCATTAACGACGTGAAGGCTCACCCAGTCATCTGAAGTTATGCGAAACTCTGCGATCAGGCCATCCGCCATCATCAAGGTGGTGCGATGCGCAATGTCGCCACCGCTGTCCTTGCGCACGTTCACAAAGTTGACATTGGCGAGGTCGGTCGCAGCATACCTCAGGGCAAGGTCGTTCTTCGGTTTCCTGCCATCCGGTATGGCATTCAGTTCAAACTTCGGCTGCCCCCCTTCTGTCACCCCGGTGCGGCGCACGACCAGTTCGTCTCCGCCCACAGGCTGGAAGGTTGCCCGCACCACATAATCTACATTCATGTCGGTAATCGCGTTATCGACCCAGCCCTCAAGTTTGATATCCGCATCCACGACACCACGCGCCAGCCAGCTCTGTTTCGCCTCCGGGAGCCGCACATACTGTCCATCACCAACAGCGCCGCCCAACCGGCCGCGTGCCTTCTTGCCCAATATGATCTCACCGAGGCTGTTTCCCTTGGCGTCCTCGAACCTGATCAGCCGGCTCTTCGCGTCCTTGCCGGTAGTAGGCTCAACTTCAATCAACGGATATTTCTCTTCCCGCGCCGTCTTGGCATCAAATTTCTCCAGGCTGGCGGCAGCCACGATGGCAGTTTGAAACTTGCCCCCCTTGACCGGATAGCCCGACCCGCCGAGCACGTAAGACGTTCCTGCACGTTCAATGCGGACATCGCGGCCTGCCTGACTAACCGTGATGGACGCGACATCATTGGCTCTTGCCAGCAAATGCGGCAGCAACCGTTCACCACGCTGGGCCTCGACATAACCGGACGAATTGGACCGCAACTGCCAGCCGGCACCTGCCAGTGCAACGCCGGCCGCAACAGCCAGCACAATCACGCTTCGAGGTGTCATTTGCCACCTCCCCTGGCTTTGGATGAATTTGCCCGCGACCGCCTGCGCCACAATCCAAAGAAACCAAACAGACCGATAAGCAGCGGCACAATCGCAATATTCGCAACTTTCACCCTGGTGCCCAGGGCGTCGATATCGGCCCGCAAGTTTCGCTGCACCTCCCGCAGGCTCTTGCGAACCGTAAACATCTCGGTTCTGAAATCTTCAATGCCCTTTTGCTCCGCCTCGCTCAGGGTGACTTCGCCATCCTTGGAGCGCGACAGCAGATCCGTCAGTTTCTTCTGTGTCTCTTGCAGCCGCTTGTTCAGCAACTGCTCTTGCTGTCTGAACCGGGCATTGGCGTCAGCCCGCAATTGCGCCACCCGGGTAAACGGGCGCTGCTCGACACCACGTCCGCGCAAACCCGAAAGCGCCTGGCCTCCGGCCATGTCCTGGATGGCATTGATCAGAAAATTGGCATTGCCGGCGCGTGGAATCACAACCTGCCGGCCATTGGACTGGCCGACTTCAGCCCAGAAACTGTCAAACAACATGTCCGCATCCGAAACGGCCAGAACATTGACCGGGCCGGTCGCAATATGCGCACCCTCGGTCGCTGCATCCTTGGGGCGGCCGTCTTTGAATGACGACATGGCATCACCTCGCAACCGGGCCGCCAGCACCCGCTGCTGGCCGTCCGGCAGGAATGATTGCAACAGCTTTATGGGATTGGGATTGCGCAACTGCTTTACGTCAATCATCGCCGACCGCACAGAGCTGGCAACCATCGGCTGAAAATTCGGGCCTGCCTCCTTCACGGGGGTAAGCGCGCCGGCAGAGGCGACCAGCAATGAGGAAATCTGGTTGAAGATACCGTCGGATCTGTCGAAGCTGGTTTCGCTGATGGCCAGCCATGGCAGATAGTTGACGATGGCCGGCTGACCCTGATTGTTGAACTGGACCTGGCGTGAATTATCGATATCGCCGACAACCTTGTCTGCCTCAAGCTGTGTACCCCATGCCGCCAGCAGGGCGGTGAACAGCGGATTGGCCTGCAAGTTGTCGCGGCCTGCCTGCAGCACTTCCGAATAGGGGTCGGCAAACACAATCACCGGCTTGCCCGCCAGTGCGTACTGATCGATGGCGTAGGCGGTCTTTTCATTGATTTCGCCCGGTGCAACCATCAGCAGCAGGTCTGCATCTTGCGGTACAACATCAAACGTTGGGCCCAACAGGTCGATCTCGAAGAAGTCCCGAAGCTGCCCGAGGACTGCCCAGGCCGGAATTTGCTGGCCGGTTTGCGGATTTACATTGCCGGCAATCGGCAGACGGCTCATCAAGGCGACTTTCTTCTTGCCGGCATTGGCAAGTTTGAAAACCATCCGTGTCAGATCGAGTTCCAGAAAATTCTGCCGTTCCAGCGCCAGGAACGGAATGATCTCCAGTTCGTCGGTGGAGTTGGTGCCGGCCAGACCGAAATAGGCCGAGCCATTGCCGCCCGGCAGAGGCGCACCCTGCAAACCAATGGCAGAGGCTTCGTCCTCTTCATCTGTGAACCGTTCGGCTTTCACCAGCGACACGCGCAGTTTGCCGCCGGATAGCTCAGCGTAATACTGCAGAATGGACCGGACGCGATCATGGTGGCGGCTGTAGGTTGGCACCTGCGCGCCCAGATCGGGTGTGTAAAACAGTCGAACCGTAACCGGTTCATCCAGTTGCGACAGCACAGATCTGGTGGCATCCGACAGCGTGTAGATACCACCTGCCGTCATGTCCACCCGGTAGCGGCTGAGCCCCTGCCCGGCCCAAAGGTTTACACCCACAAGTGTAATGGCGGCAAACACTACCGCTGCAATACCCAGTGCTGACTTTGACAGGTTTTGCAACATTCCGCTCACCCGGCCTTTTTCAGGTCAACGGCTATCGTGGTGGCAAACAGCCAGAACGCGGTCATGGATACGACCCACACCACGGCAGGCACATCTATAAGGCCTCGGGTCAGTCCCTCATAGTGTGTCAGCATGGACAACGAACTGATCCCCAGCGCAACCGCTTCAGGTGCCACCGCGCGAACCGCATCTAAAACGATGGGAGTTCCGGATGTGACAAAGACAAAACCGGCACTGACCGCCAGCACGAATGCGATCACCTGGTTGCTGGTCAGTGCCGACATGCAACTGCCTATGGCCAGAAACACGCTGGCCAGCGCCAGAGCCCCAACATAGCTCACTGCAATTACACCATTATCCGGAGATCCCAGGTAATTGACCGTAAGCCACAAGGGAATCGTGCAGGCAAGTGCTGCTGCCACGAAAACCACACCCGCCAGCCACTTGCCGACAACCGCCTGCCACACACTGACCGGCATTGTCATCAACAGCTCGATAGTACCGCTTCGACGCTCCTCAGACCACAGTCGCATTGAAATTGCCGGAACAAGGATCAGGAACAACCAGGGCAGATAGGTGAAATACGGCAACATGTCCGCGACGCCGCGTTCATACAGATTACCCACATAGAAGGTAAACAGGCCGCCCAGCATCACGAAAATGATCAGGAACACATAGGCAATCGGCGTGTTGAAATACCCCGACAATTCTCGTTGAAAGATCGCTGCTATCTTAGACATGAGAAGGATGATCCGCTGTTACGGAGGTCGTGACATGCCGGAAGGCGTCTTCCAGGCTGGAAGCTCTGCCGCTGTCCGGCCCAAGCTTGCGAAGGTCTGCGGCCGTTCCATCCGCCACGATTGCACCTTGATCAATGATAACCGCTCGCGTACAGACCGCGTCCACTTCTTCAAGAATATGCGTAGATATGACTATGGCGCGATCTGCTGACATATCGCGGATCAGCTGCCGGACGTGGTGTTTCTGATTGGGGTCCAGGCCATCGGTGGGCTCATCCAGAATGAGCACCTTGGGCTCGTGCAGGATAGCTTGCGCCAGCCCGACACGGCGCTTGAAGCCCTTTGACATGGTCTCGATCGGTTGTTCCAGCACATCACCCAGATCGGTTCTGTCCACTGCACGGGCAATGGCCTCACGTGCGCCATCGCCTTTCAGGCCGCGCATCCTTGCGCAAAACCTCAAGAATGCCGAGACCGACATTTCTCCATAGGCCGGTGCTCCTTCCGGCAGGTACCCGAGATTCTGCCGTGCCAGTTCAGGCTGGTCGGCTACATCCACACCACAGATACGGGCGCTGCCTTCATCGGCCGCCAGAAAACCTGCGGCCATTTTCATTGTGGTTGATTTTCCGGCACCGTTCGGGCCCAGAAACCCCAACACTTCCCCGGCAGGCACTTCAAGTGAAATGCCGTCCACAGCAGTGAACGATTGAAAACGTTTTACCAGGTTTTTGAGTTCGAGCAGTGCGGACATCCGGTCTTTCGCAAATCGAATCATCGGGCAGAGTCAGAGGAACATGCCGACTATCTATGCGTCTTGCGGCAATGTTTCAACCCGGCAGGAGCTTGCCAGTTTAATCACCATGTTTCATGTTGCCGGGCAGGCTGTTCGATTTAACCGGCATGGCCTGAAATTTGACCGCTGCAACAACCGGTACGAGGGACAACGCCATGGCTCCAACCAAAACACCTGCAAGGCTGGCAGCCTTCAAGGATCTCGAATTCATACCGCGTGCCGAAGGTGGTGATCAGGCGCAACTGGCCAGCATTTGCTCCACCCAGGACGGAAGCGAACTTGGCTGCGGCATGGCGCGGCTGAGCAATGCCAGGCTGGAATGGACAGTCAAGTACGACGAGGTGCTGCACGTGGTCGAGGGCAGGTTGAGAGTTCAGACGCCGGAAGGAATTCTTGAGGCCGGCAAAAACGATTCCATATGGCTGCCGGCCGGCACGCCGCTCGTGTATGAGGCCGAAGACGCCCTGGTGTTCTTTGCCATTCACCCGGCCAACTGGCCCGACGCCCAATCGGAATGAGACGCTGACATGAAAATCAACCTTTTGCCCAAAGACGACAATACCAACGGATGGAGCGCGATCCTCTCCCCTCGCCAGCACCAGCCCGCGCTTGCCGATAATATCAGGGCCGACTGGCTGGTAATCGGTGCGGGTTTTGCGGGACTTTCCGCAGCAAGGCAACTCGCCAGCAACAGACCTGATGATCGCATCGTCCTGCTGGAAGCCAATGAGGCAGCGGAAGGAGCGTCCGGCAGGAATTCGGGCTTTGCAATCGACCTGCCCCACAATGTCGGCTCGTCGCTGGAAGAGCTTGAGGCATCAAGATGCTATATGGGGCTGGCACGGGCCGCCATTGAGCATCTCGAAGACCTGGTGAAGCAGCACAGGATCGACTGCGGCTGGGCAAAGAGAGGCAAGTATCACGCGGCAGTCAGTACGCGCGGCACGAGTGAGGTGCTTGAGCCGTTTGCTCGTGAACTGGAAGCCATCGGTGAACCGCTGACCTGGATTGAAAGGGAAGAGTTGAGCAGCAAGCTTGGCACAAACCACTTTAACGCCGCCATCTATACACCCGGCTGCATATTGATGAACCCCGCAGCGTTGACGCGCGGCCTGGCCGACACCCTGCCCGGCAATGTCGAGCTTTACGAACATTCTCCTGTTCTGGATATCGATTACACCAACGGCGTAACCGCGCAGACACCTGAGGGCAGTGTTTTTGCCCCCAAACTCATCATATGCGTCAATGGGCTGGCCGACCAGTTCGGGTTCTACCGTGGCCGGCTGTTGCGGTTTGCAGCCCATGCCAGCCTGAGCAGGCCGTTGACCGAAGCCGAGCAAAAAGCCTATGGCGTCGATCTCGACTGGGGATTGACGCCTGCCAACGCATTTGCAGGCATCACCATGCGGTATACGCCGGACAAACGCATATTGATTCGGCAAAATATCCACTTCCAGCCGTCTGTTCGCTACACTGACGCTGGACGCGCCGAAATCGCCAAAGACCACAAGCGATTGTTCGATGACCGTTTTCCGATGCTGCCGGACGTCACCATGGAACATACCTGGACCGGTTTCATCTGCCTGTCTGAAAATGGCGCGCCTGGTTTTGGCAAGGTCGCAGGCAATGTCTGGGCGGCTACCTGCCAGAACGCCGTCGGGGTAACAAAAGGCACAATTTCCGGAAAACTGGCGGCAGACATGGCCTGCGGTGTCGACAATCCGATGATTGCCGACATGGAAAGCCTTGGCAGCCCGTCAAAAGTCCCGCCGCGCCCGTTCCTGGACATAGGTGTCAGAGCCAAGTTTGCCTGGGAACTGTTCCGCAATCGCCACGAGGCGTAATACCAACGGAAGCAATTATTGACTCATTTGACCGATTTTTCGCGTTTGCCGGCCAGGCATGCTTCACGCCGTGGTCTATCCGGCCACAAGTGGAGCATAATACCAAAGGAAGTAATTATTGACCCATTTGATGGAGCCAAACCCGGTCATTCTGGCAGGCGCGGTGCGCAGCGCGATGCGGTGCATCGGGCAAGCGCTGCAACGCACCAGATGGGCGGATTTGGCCCACCGAAGGCCGGTTTTTCACATCCGCTGGACGTCGTTATGCTCCACTGGTGGTCAACCAGACCAATGCGTGAAGCATGCCTAGCCAACAGACGTGAAAAATCGGTCAAATGGGTCAATAATTACTTCCTTTGGTATAACGACGTCCGGTGATCGCGAAAAACCGGCCTGTAGAGCGACATGGGTTTAACAAACCCATGAAGTTGCTCTACCACTTTGAAAGCGATCAGGTTTATGGTTTTTGGTGAACATCCAAAAATCATCCTGATCTTGTGGGCCAAATCCGCCCATCTGGTGCGTTGCCGCGCTTACCCGATGCGACCAGCATCGCGCTGCGCACGGCGCCTGCCAGAATGGCCGGATTTGACTCCATCAAATGGGTCAACAATTACTTCCGTTGGTATAAGGCTTGCACGTTACGCTTCATCTTCCGGGTATATCCACGGCTCGGCCCTGCCGGCAGCTTGCCACTCCTGCCACGCCGGCAATGATTTCATGGCAATCCTGTATGTCGTGACGGAAACATCCTGAGACAGCTCGT
This sequence comes from Alphaproteobacteria bacterium, assembly GCA_024640405.1. Lineage (GTDB taxonomy): Bacteria > Pseudomonadota > Alphaproteobacteria > Rhizobiales > Aestuariivirgaceae > Anderseniella. The sequence goes on from JAHEFB010000019.1 coordinate 59,091, forward strand.
AAATTTCCAGCCTGTTGACCACGGGCGCAAACATCGCATCTGCATTACAGAATTCCCCGAACAGGAAAGGCCCGCCTGACTTCTCAAGACACTCCCGCCATATATCCTCAATGCGGGTCACGTCTTTTCGCACAGCCTCAGATACGTCAATCGCCCCAATCCTTCGAGCCATGTTCATCGGGCACTCGCTGCGCAAGTCTCCGAAGCCGCCAAGCATTTCAGCTGAAATCGCCCGGGCATGAGCACGCTGGTTGACATCCTGAGGCCAGAATCCCTTGTCCGGATGCAGATCAGCCAGATATTCCAGAATGGCCAGAGATTCCCAGACCTTCACGCCGTTATTGTCCAGCATCGGCACTTTACCGGTCGGCGAAAAGGTCCTGAAATCAACCCGCTCGGGATGATCGTCAAACCGGCGCAGCACTGCGGTGAACTCCAAGCCCTTCACTTTCATCGCTATCCACGGCCTGAACGACCACGATGAATACTTCTGGTTTCCGATGTAAAGATCCATGTTGCAATGCTCCTTGGATAAAAAAGACCCGGCAGGTGAACCTGCCGGGCCGGATTTCGATAAGCTGAAAGTCGGATCAGCTTGAATAAAATTCGATGACCAGGTTCGGTTCCATCATAACCGGATATGGCACGTCGGCCAAAAGCGGGATGCGCACCAGTTTGGCTGTCAGTTTCTTGTGATCTGCATCGATATAGTCCGGCACATCGCGTTCCGGGCTCTGGATGGCTTCCAGTACCAGACCCATTTCACGTGATTTCTGGCGCACTTCCACGACATCGTCGATCTGGACGCGATAGCTCGGCACGTTGACCCGCTTGCCGTTCACCAGCACGTGGCCGTGATTGACAAACTGGCGCGCTGCAAAAACCGTAGGAACCAGTTTTGCGCGATACACAACTGCATCAAGCCGGCGCTCGAGCAGGCCGATCAGGTTTTCAGCGGTGTTGCCCTTGATCCGCGAAGCTTCCTTGTAGGTCGCCAGGAATTGTTTTTCAGAGATAGAGCCGTAATAGCCTTTCAGCTTCTGCTTGGCGCGCAACTGCGTACCGAAGTCACTGAGTTTGCCCTTGCGGCGCTGGCCATGCTGGCCCGGGCCGTATTCACGGCGATTGACCGGGGATTTCGGACGGCCCCAGATGTTTTCGCCCATACGGCGATCGAGTTTGTACTTTGAGCTTACACGGTTAGACATTTTTGCAATGCACTCCAGTTCAAAAAATAAAAACAGCGGCCAGTGCCGGATAAAATTCCGCTGACCGCCTATCGGGTTATGAAGCCTGCTCTCCTTCTCACCGGTCTCCCGGTCCGACAGACTGTTCCTCCTCAAAGTGTTCCCGCGTTTAAAATTCGGGAAAGGCGAAACGGTCACGAGCAAGCAATGTTCCGGCCTTGACGGCACAGAACGAAGTGGCTTTTACGCCTGAACTCGGCAACTGTCAAACACCAGTGTCACTTCATGTCACCACAGGGTTTTCCGGGCTCGTTCCCGCCAGGCGTCGTCATAGGGTTTGCCGCCAACTTCGCCGTTGGTCAGTGCAGCCAGCACATCGCCCGGCGTTGGCAGCGTCTTCGGATCAACCTGCGCTTCGCTGCTCCACAACTTCGAGCGTACAATGGCCCGTGCGCACTGAAAATAAACCGCCTGCGTTTCAACAACGATTACAGATCGCGGCGCCTTGCCGTCTACCGCAAAGGATGCAAGCAGATCTTCATCAATGCTGATATGTGCTTTTCCGTTTACCCGCAATGTGCTGCCGGAACCTGGCACCATGAACAACAGGCCGACCTGCGGATCACGCACAATATTGCGCAGACTGTCGACACGGTTGTTGCCGCGCCTGTCAGGCATCATCAAGATGCGTACGTCGTGAATGCGAACAAACCCCGCCTTGTCACCTCGCGGCGAACAGTCCAGGCCTTCCGGCCCTGAAGTTGCCAGCGCCACAAACGGCGAGGCCTTGATGAAGGCGGCATAATGAGGAGTGACGTAATCAATTTCCTTGATTAGTGACGGCCGGCCAGGCTCGCCATAAATTGCCGCAAGCTGTTCAACAGTTTCGATCCGGTTCATCAACTCGCGTCCTGTTCTGGTTTAAAGGGGAATGTCCACAATTCGCAGCTTGTCAAATCCAGCACCGGCAAATCCGGCAGGTACAATGTCTGTGGCCTGTCCCTGGGAGGTGAGAATTACAGTGTCCTGCGCCACGTCAACAGCATCCGCCCGGGTTTTTTCGACATCTGCCAGTATGGAGGAAGTGCGCCTCGCAATCGCCGGAGCCGGATCAATCCAGGTAACCGGCCAGGGTGCTACTTGCTGCATTTCATCCAGCAGAAGCGGATAGTGCGTGCACCCAAGTACCACCACATCAGCCGGCGCGCCGCCTTTTTTTCGAAACACAGGACTGATTTCCGCCAGCAGCTCATCCGGGTCGACGGCTCCGCCCGCCAATTTGATCTCCGCCAGTTCTGCAAGCCTTGGCGCGCCGTGCAACATGACTTTGCAGTGAAATGCGTAAGTGTGTATCAGCGTTCTGGTGTATTCACGCCTGACCGTTCCAGGTGTCGCCAGCACACCAATGACACCGGTTTTCGTCTGGGCCGCTGCAGGCTTGATTGCCGGCACGGTTCCCACGAACGGCACCTGAAACTCTTCCCGCAGCACATCCAGCGCCAGTGTGCTGGCGGTATTGCACCCGATCACGACGCAATCCGGCTTCACCAGTTCCAGCAGATCCCGCATCACCCTCAAAATTCTGCGCACCAGCAGAACTTCGGCCCACTTGCCATAGGGAAAACCGGCAGTATCGGCTGCATAAATCAAATCAGCATCCGGCAGTTGTTTGCGCAGGGCGTGCACCACGCTCAATCCGCCGGCACCTGAATCAAACACCAGAATGCGCGGGCTGCGGCTCATCTTTCCGCCTCGCCGTCTGTTTCGCGGGGTCGAAGATGGGTTCGGGTCAGTGACGCAATGACGCCGCGTAAGGTCCGTATTTCCTGTTGGCTGAGTTCAACGCGCTGAAACATGTTGCGCAAATTGCGGATCATGCCGGGGCGCATGGCGGGTGACTTGAAAAAACCGGCTGCCTCCAGTTCCGTCTCCAGGTGCGAGAAAAAGCCGTGCAGGTCCTGTTTGTTGGCCAGACCCTCGTCGCCACGGACCCTCAAGCCAGATCCCTTGATGGCCGCCAGCTCGCTGGTCCCCATACCGAGGCTGGCCGCGATGGGTTTGTACCACTCATAGCCGACCAGCAGCACGGCCTGCGCGATATTGATCGATGCAAACTCGGGATCCACAGGTGCTGTGATGATGACGTCACACAGAGATATCTCGTCATTGTTCAGCCCCCAGCGTTCCCGGCCGAACATGATCGCGATGCGCTCTCCGTTGGCTGCCCGGTCATGCATGTCCGCAGCGGCCTCTTGCGGTGTCATGACCTGCTTTGTCATGCCTCGCGGGCGCGCTGTTGTGGCATAGACCCGATGGAATTGCTCTATCGCCTTCATGCAGTCTTCATGCAGGCGGGCCTGTTCGATGATGTTTACTGCACCTGCCGAGGCACTGAGAGCACGCTCATTTGGCCAACCGTCCCTTGGCTCCACGATATGCAATTCCGACAGTGCAAAATTGGCCATCGCACGCGCTGCTGTGCCGATGTTCTCGCCCAGTTGCGGGTTCACCAGTATCACCGCCGGCTTGCCGGACTCATCTGCTTGCGAGGCTGTCATCGTGCGCTATGCGATACACCAGAGACTGAAAAATACAAGGCTCAAACAGCAATCACGGCCTACTGTGACCTTCGCGGTATCATTTACCCGGTTTTCACCAATCATGAGCGATACTGGTTTCAACAAGCGGCGAATTGAAATTGAGTTCCGGAAAATGACCACGTCTGACCTGCATCAGCGTTTGCTTCACCAACTGGACCGGGTGAAGGCATTGAACACATCTTCTTTCCAGAGTTCGGCAAACCAGGGTCACCCTTCGCGGACCGGTGAAACCAATGCCGAACCTCCACACATTCCTGCCCTCGGTAACGGCAAGACCCGTGACGAAATCCGGCCACAGGTGCAAAAGACGGGTTCTATATCCTATGCAGGCGGTGATCTGGATGTGGCATGTGAAATCAGTGATCTGACCTCGTCTGGCGCGAGACTGCGCCTGGCTGAAGATGTTACAATTCCATCCTGTTTCGACTTGACAATCCTGCCCGGCAACACTTCAAGAAAAGCCCAGGTTTGCTGGCGGGACGATCAAGAACTCGGCATCCAGTTTATCGAAGAAGACTAGGCAATCAACGCGTTTGCCGTTTCTTGATGCGGCGCGATGCCTGTTAGCCCAAGGTCATATTTGCTCTTGGCCGTTCGCTTTGCTATGACCCGCAGCACAATAAGTTGTGCGCTGCACCAAACCCCACAAAGCGAGGTTGAAATTCCATGTCCAAGATCAAGGTTGCCAATCCCGTCGTTGAACTCGACGGCGACGAGATGACACGCATCATATGGCAGTTCATCAAGGACAAACTGATCCATCCTTACCTCGATATCGATCTTAAATACTATGATCTGGGTATCGAATACCGCGACGAAACCGATGACCAGGTCACCATTGATGCTGCTGAAGCGATCAAGAAATATGGCGTTGGTGTCAAATGCGCCACCATCACACCGGATGAACAGCGGGTCGAGGAATTCGGCCTTAAAAAAATGTGGCGCTCGCCAAACGGAACCATCCGCAACATTCTGGGCGGCGTAATTTTCCGCGCGCCGATCATCTGCCAGAACGTACCTCGCCTTGTGCCCGGGTGGACACAACCGATCGTTGTTGGCCGTCATGCCTTCGGCGACCAGTACCGCGCCACAGACTTCAGGTTCCCGACCGCGGGCAAGCTCACTATCAGGTTTGAAGGCAACGACGGCGAAGTGATCGAGAGGGAAGTGTTCCAGGCACCAGGTTCAGGCGTTGCCATGGCCATGTACAACCTCGATGATTCAATCCGGGATTTCGCCCGCGCCTCCATGAACTACGGTCTGACACTGGGATATCCGGTTTATCTCAGCACCAAGAACACCATCATGAAAGCCTATGACGGCCGCTTCAAGGATATCTTCCAGGACATTTTTGATGCCGAGTTTGCTGACAAATTTGCCGAGGCCGGCCTCACCTACGAACACCGCCTGATTGACGACATGGTTGCTTCTGCGATGAAATGGTCCGGCGGTTATGTATGGGCATGCAAGAACTATGATGGTGATGTCCAGTCAGATACCGTTGCACAGGGCTTCGGTTCACTCGGGCTCATGACTTCTGTCCTGATGACGCCTGACGGCAATACGGTCGAGGCCGAAGCAGCTCACGGCACGGTTACCCGGCATTACCGCCTGCATCAGGACGGCAAGGAAACCTCGACAAACTCCATTGCGTCAATATTCGCCTGGACCCGGGGTCTGGCCCATCGTGCCAAACTGGACGACAATGCAGCCTTGGCGACATTTGCCGACAGGCTGGAAAAAGTCTGCATTGACACAGTGGAAGGCGGCGAAATGACCAAGGATCTGGCCGTTCTCATTGGCCCGGATCAGAAGTGGCTCAGCACGCAAGGCTTCCTCGATGCCGTTGATCGCAATCTGCAGAAGGCCATGGGCTAACGCTCTTGCAGTCTTTGTGCTCGCAAGTTGTGTAGCTGCCAGTGCTTCCGCCCGGCCGGTCAAGACCCGGGTGAAGCCGGTGCAGCCGCCGCTTGCCGTGTCTGAAGCCACATTTGCAGCAGATGTCTGCAAATTGATGGAAAACCGTTCGAGTTGGCGCGGGATCAACCCGCACTTCATTGCCCGCCTGATCAATGTGGAAAGCCGGTTTTCACCCAATGCGGTGTCGCCTGCAGGCGCTGAAGGCATAGCGCAATTCATTCCGGGAACGGCAAAACGCCGCGGCCTGAAGAACCCGCATGATCCGGCGGCCGCATTGACGGCGTCAATTGATTTCCTGGCGCACCTGAAGGCCCGGTTCGGCAATCTCGGACTGGCGGCGGTTGCCTACAATGCAGGCGAAGGTGCCGCCAGGCGCTTCATTGCCGGAGGCAGCATACCGCTGGAAACCGAAAACTATGTCTACTCAGTCACCGGGCGTGTTGCGGAAGAGTGGCGAAAACCGCAAGCCCGCCACGCCATTCCGAAGATTGATGGCAGCAAACCTTATGCCCATGCCTGCCTGTCACTTGTCAGGAAACCCGGGCGTATCCGGCTGGCGGCAAAAGCAACCCCTCGTCAGCCGTGGGGCGTGCTGATCTCGGAGAGTTTTTCGCGAAGTACCGCAATCCGGATCTTCAACCACATAAGAACAAAATTCCCGGGCAATTTGCGCGAAAGACCGCCAATGATCGTGCAGGTCAGAAACCTCAGCATGGGGTCAAGACGGCGCTATTCTGCCCGAATTGGAGCCAGCAGCCGGACCAAAGCCGCTGAAATCTGCACTTCGTTGCGCGCCCGCTCTGTCTCCTGCATCATTCGAAAAACCAGGTAGCAGTCTCATGCCAGATCTCAGTAACAGCGGTCCATTTCACCGGAGCGATTTTTTCCGCCGGCAAGGCGGGTGTCGCGCCGTGGTACGTGTACCACAAGCCGCGCGCAACACAGCTGGCGGGAAAAGCGCGTGGAGCGACATGGGCTCGGTAGAACCCATAAGGTTGCTCTACCAATTTGAGTGCGATCAGGTTCATGATCTTTGGTTGGTTCAACCAAAAGCCATCCTGATCTGCCCGAGTGAACCGCTATGATCCCATGAATTGAGCCGTTGTTACAGAGATCTGGTATGAGAGGCTGATTGCCGACATTGCAGCATTGATGCATGCTATAGACTCAAAGCGTCGAACTGGAGAAGCCCATGAGTATCCTTGCCGGACAGACAGTTGAAGAATTCAAACGCGACGGTGTCTGCATTCTGAGAAACGTTATCGGCGAAGAATGGCGCGATCAACTTGAGAAAGCAGTTGAAAAAAACATTGTAAACCCAGGTCCATACGGGAAAAATCACACTGAAGAAGGCCGACCCGGAGCCTACTTTGGTGACTATGTGAACTGGCAGCGCATAAATGCCTACAAGGATGTCTGCGACCAGGGCCCATTGGGCGCCATTGCCGGCGAACTGATGAACGCATCGCGCACCCAATTGTTTCATGAACATGTGCTGGTCAAGGAGGCTGGCACCGCTGATCCCACACCATGGCATCAGGATTTACCGTATTACTGTCTCGACGGCACCAAGACGGTCTCAATCTGGGTACCGCTGGACCCGGTTTCCAAGGCCGTTTGCCCGCATTTCATAGCCGGCAGCCATAAGGGGTCGGTAACCTACGTACCGCGCCGTTTCAAGACTCTGGAACCGCTTGAAGGTGATACGTCGGTTTATCATCCCTTCCCTGAAATTGACGAGGAGCAACAGGCCGCTGATCTGCGCGCATGGGATTTGCAACCAGGTGATGCTGTCGCGTTCGATTACCATACCCTGCACAATGCACCACCCAATAACTCCGGCACCCGCAGACGCGCTGTCAGCTTCCGCTTCATCGGTGAGGATTGCCGCTATGTCGCGCGCAGCCACGCTGTCTCGCCACCATTTGATGAAATGGGCCTGAAACTGAACATGGGGGATGTACTCCCGGAAGACTGGTTTCCGGTGGTATGGCAACGCCCGGAATGACAGATACACACTCAGGCGGTTGCCAGTGCGGCGCGGTGCGCTATCGCATCACCGGTCTCCTGGGCCACTCCGGCCTGTGCCACTGCCGGATGTGCCAGAAGGCCGGCGGTAATTTCGGCATGGTGCTGCTCACAACGCCGAGAAAACAGTTTGAATGGACTCGTGGCAAACCATCGGAGTTCGCCTCTACACCGGTCACTGTGCGTGGTTTTTGCGACAGATGCGGCACGCCGCTTTACATGCACGAAACCGGCGATGAGAACTACGAGATTACTTTAGGGTCTCTGGACAGCCCCGACATTGCGCCGCCGGTTGACGAAGTCGGCATAGAAAGCAAACGTATATGGTTCGACACCATCACCACCCTGCCCGGCCATTCCACAACAGATGATCGCGCGCCGGAAGACCTGGCCAGACTGGTAAACCTCCAGCATCCCGATCACGACACGGATGGCTGACATCTGCGGACTGTAACGTTGAAATCGAGCTGTGGTCGTCGGGAGACGATGGTTGCTGCCTGACCCGTATTGCAGAGAAATCTTGACCCGGTGATCGTGCACGCCGATCATGATTGCTGACGTTACTTATGAGTGGAGAGGCGGTCTTGATGCCGGCAGAGTTTGATCCAGTGACTATCCCGTTTATCGGAACCAGTCTTGAAACCGATGTGGCGGATGCCGATTTGGTTGTTTTTGGTGCGCCGCATGGAACACCGTATCGCGATATCGACAACAATCCGTTTTCCGGTGCGCCAGATGCTTTGCGGGGCGCACTGGAAGAAGACGCCCGTTGGCTGGATCATTGGGACTTCGATCTGGGTGGCCCGCTGCTTGGAGACGGGAAGTTTTCTGTCGCTGATGCCGGCAATCTCAGGACTTCACCTTTGGACGGAGACGGCAACAGGCATCTGATCAGGCAGGCGACCACACAAATAATCAACAGTGGTGCAGTTCCCTTGATGATTGGCGGTGACGATTCCACCCCCATTCCCTTTATCGAGGCACTGGAACCCCATGACCCCATCACAATAATTCAGATCGATGCCCATATCGACTGGCGGGACGAGCGTCGCGGCGAGCCTATGGGATTTTCCAGCACCATGCGGCGTGCATCGGAAATGGATCACGTTGAAAACATCATTCAGGTCGGCATTCGCGGTGTGGGATCCGCACGCCGTGCGGAAGTTGAATTTGCAGGAGACTGGGGTGCAAAGATCGTAACCGCCAGAGAATTTCACCAGGATGGAGTGGACGCTGTCCTGAAACATGTGAAAAGCGACGCAAACTGCATGATCACGCTGGATTGCGACGCATTGGATTGCGGCATTATGCCTGCCGTGATGGCACCGACACCCGGAGGATTGTCCTACACCCAGTCAATTGACCTGATCGATGCCGTCACAAAGAAGTCCAAGCTTGTTGCTTTTGACATGATTGAATTTGTCCCGGAACGCGATTCAGACGGTACAGCAGCCATAACCGCCGCCCGGATTTTGGCAAATGTTCTTGGTTGCCTCGCCCGCAGATAGAGGGTTCCACGCGCACGGGAAGTCTCCAGCCAATCCGGCAAATCGTGATGCCCGCCCTAGAGCACATCTGACTTAGTTTGAGGCATATCCGGCATTTCTGAAATAGTTGGCGCATTCGTGGGGTGGGATTGTTTCGATGAGATCACCGACATGACGCCAGGTTTCCTCGATGGTC
>JAHEFB010000107.1 GCA_024640405.1 Alphaproteobacteria bacterium
CCTCACCCGGCTGGTCAGCCCCGTCGCGTTCCTCGCCGCGGGCTTCGCGCTGGCGTCACCTGCGCGGGTGAGACCCTATCTGGCGCCACTTGGCGCGCTTGCCGCCGGCGCGGCCTTTGGAACCTTCGTGCGCCTCACATATCCAATCTTCGGCGATCCTGACGTGGTCAAGGCCGGCATCGCGTTCGGCCTGTGGGTCACTGTCGCCACTGCCCTCAGCCTACGCGCGTTCCGACAGCCATGGTTCGCGATCGCCGCCCCCATCCTCGGTAGCTGGTTCATCGGAATCGCCTTGCTCGATGGCGGGGCCGTCCTGCTGAGGTAACGGAAACAATGCAGCCTGAGCGCGATCGGGCAATGCCACCTACGAACAGTGGGTCGCCAGCCCCGTGCGAGCAAAGCAGAAAGATGATGTCGTGGGCTTCACGTTGGATGCTGGGTTCGGCACGAAAAATGTGCACACACTGGAGTTCGACAGCGTGCATTATGTCCAGGGATCGTAAAGCGCGCGCCTAGCCGAGATGGTACTAGAACGACAGATCGCGGGGATTGACCAGAGTAACGTTGTGCATTCATTTTAATTGGCCACCGAATTGTGCCGATTCCATGCCAACGGAAATAACTCGCCGCACCGCAGCGAGGTGTCTGCACCGGGTCATTTTTTCCCGTTTTCGGCCGGTTCCAGGAATGTCCGAAATACCCTCAACTTAAGACTCATTTTTCAAAAGCGTCTGAATTACCCACGAAACCAGACTCATTTCGCGGCTAACGGAAAAGGGGAATTTGTGCCATTAGTTGCCATACGACACTTTGGCGGCATGGCACTGCTGGACTTTGATTGTGTCGGCGCAACTCTCTACTTGCCACTCTTCGGTCGCCGAGTAGCCGGTGGCGAACAGATCGACTGATACAAAGTTACAGTGTGATTGAGCGGCTCTATGGAAACATGGGGCCGTTTTGCTTTTCGTCTGCGTCTAACTTCCGCTGTGGAGGAAGCACGGCCTACGGAAAACCCCGGGCTTGTGACCCGGGGTATGTGGTTTGCAAGGAGATTGGGAGGTTTAGTGCAGTATTGTGGGATTGATACCAATGTCCCGCATGGTGTGAGAATCGATGTGATGACTGGCCAGCAGGCTGTTCTTATTGGAACGGAACAAGCGCTGCATGGGGTTCAGAATAGCTTTGGTGAAGCTGGTGTGGTGCTGCGTGTTCATGGCTGTATTCCTTGGGGGTTAGGAGTATGTGCCGTCTTGTTGTGATCAATGTTGCGGAATCTGAAGCCGTTGGATGTGCAATTCATCACATTGCGAGAGCGATAGTGAGTTTCAGCTAAGCATGTGGCCCGGAACTCGGGGGAGCAACCGGGCCACACATGGATCGCAGACTGTCACCGTCGCCAATCCGACGAGCCATGTTACGCATTACAAAATAAATCAGGCTCATAGGATTTTAGGCATGCATAATCATAAGGTTTGGTTAAATGCCACTGGTGAATTTGACGTTGTTCCGCTTGGCTCAAATTTCAAGCTTGATAATTGATGCAAATCCGCTAGATCAAAACTGGCAAGCACGCCGAAAGCCACACAATACTTTATCACACCGCGTGGGTGTGCCAGTCTTTGCGCCATGACAGAGACAGCCTCAAACAGAACCATTGGCGATCTACCCAGCTCGTACTGGCAGCACTTCAATTGCACAAACTCGCCTGACTGCTATTTCAATAAGCCAATGCAGCTTGAGCCGACGATTGAGCAATCCCATGTGGGCCACCACCTTGTCGCCACAGCATTATCATCTTTTCGCCCAGCTTCGGCACTTGACTGGGTTGGACGGCATGTGACCCAAGGCTTGCAGTGAGTAGTGTAGAGTATTTATCATCCCCCCGTACGCAGGTCTTGAGGCGAGTTCTTTTTGCAGAGCTACATCGCCGTCGTCACATGCCGTTGCCTGTCCACAGCATTAGTGTACCTATACACAGTCTACAAGAGTCGCAAGTTCCTGGTGATGTTTAACCCGGTCGATGTGTCGCAATGGACACTCCAATCGAGCTTTTAATATGGCGTTTTTTGCGTGAGGTGGCTTCCTGGCCGAGGCAACAGGTGATCCGGGGCATGATCTCCGCCAAGTATTTGAAGCAGAACCGCGCACTGGGCGAGTTTTAGCCAACATACCTTTTCCGTGCTAAGCTTTTCACTCAATTAAGCAAAAAGTGGAGGAGTGGATGTCCGACATAGACGAAATAAAAGCGCTCGATAGTGGAGTGGCCAACGCAATCAACGCGGCTGATGCCGCTGCTGTGGCGGCACATTATACCGACGACGCCGCGATCCATCCGCCCGGTGCGGGTCGCATGGATGGCAAGGAGGCGATACAGGGTTACTGGCAAGCTGGCATCGATGCCGGACTCAGCCAAGTCAGTATTGTAGCGAGTTCGGTTGACGTAACCGGCGACGGCTCAGTGTCGGTCGGAACGCTTTCGGGTAAGATGGGCGACGCTGCACTTACCGGGAAGTATATCGTGATCGGCAAGAAGACTGCAGGCGGCTGGAAAATTCACCAAGACATCTGGAACTTCGATGCCTAACTAGTTGTCTGCAACACTCGGCCCCCAGCAATTTCACCATCGCGCAATAATTCAAACCGACAATATCTGCGGTGTGTGAACGTCTGTTCTATCGGACCGTAATTCTTTTCCGCCGGATGCCCTAGTTGGATCAATTTTGGAATTCCGTGGCAGTCGGCAGGCACGTCTGGTGTACTCCTAGCAGCAGACCATCTAGGCACAGGGGGCGTTGATTCCGCGATTTGCCTGAAACAGGCTCCCGGCGGTGATGTGGGTGGCGTAGATTTTCCAACGCATAGTCTCTAACCTTCTGGCTGGGGAGGACTGATGGTGGAACGCAGGCTTGCAGCCATACTCGCTGCCGATGTGGTCGGCTACTCGCGCATGATACGTGCGGACGAGGAAGGCACGCTGCTGGCACTGCGTAGGGTGCGGCAAGAATTAATCGATCCCAAGATTGAAGAGCATCGCGGTCGCATCGTCAAACTTATGGGTGATGGCCTTCTGATCGAGTTTGCAAGTGTGGTTGATGCTGTGGTGTGCAGTGGTGAAGTGCAGCATGAAATGGCGAAACGTAATTCCAACATACCGGAGGACGAACAAATCGTGTTTCGCGTAGGCATCAATCTTGGCGATGTGATCATTGACGGCGATGATATCCAGGGCGACGGCGTCAATGTGGCGGCACGCCTTGAAGGCCTGTCGGAGCCGGGCGGGATGTGCATCTCTGATGCGGTGCATGAACAGGTGCGCGATCGCCTCGAACTCAGATTTGAGGATCTCGGCGCTCAGGAAGTCAAGAATATTGACCGCCCGGTGCGGGCATGGCGTTGGACTGCGTCAACTTCTGAAGCGGCTTCTACTTCAAGCGCCATTGGGGATTCCGTTGGTCTTCAAGACAAACCATCAGTTGCCGTTCTGCCCTTTACCAACATGTCCGGCGATAAGGAGCAGGAGTATTTTTCCGACGGGATTACCGAAGATCTGATCACCGAAATCTCTCGATTTCGCGAACTAGCCGTCGTTTCGCGGAACTCCTCATTCGTCTTCAAAGGAGGGAACGAATCCCTTCGGGAGGTGAGTGGCAAACTCAATGCGCAGTACATCGTCGAAGGGAGCGTACGAAAAGCCGGGGACAGGATTCGCGTAACTGCTCAGCTGATAGACGCCAGGGATGATGCGCACGTATGGGCGGAACGGTACGACCGGGCACTGGAGGACATCTTCGATGTACAGGATGACATTGTCCGCCGCATTGCTGGCATCCTTGTAGGACGACTGGCGGCGGAACGGCTCACCAAAATCAAGAACCAGTCCGATGACCAGCTGCGGGCCTATGACCTGTTCCTTCGTGGCCGCGCCCATTTTTTCAACTGGTCGATTAAAGAAAATCGCAAGGCGAGCGAGTGTCTCCGATCTGCGCTCGACATAGAACCGGACAACGCTGCCGCCATGGCGCTGCTCTCGGAGGTGCTGCTTCGCATGTGGTTGAATGGCTGGAGTAGCGATGCGAATGCGGATCTTCAGTCGGCATTGGAACTGGCTGAAAGAGCAGACGACATCGACGCGGATGACAGCCGCACTCAAACTTCCCTAGGGATGGCGTACCTGTTCAACGGTGATCCTGATAAGGCGAGACATCACTTCGAGACGGCGCTTCGAATAAACCCCAACGATACGCGTGTCATTGTCTACTATTCAAGACATGCTGTGTTCGATGGCGACCTTGAGAAGGCCGTGGACCTTTGCCGGCAAGCACTCACCCTCAATCCTTATGGGAAATACAACTGGAATCTGGGCCTGGCTTCATTTGCCGCCCGTGACTATGCCGGTGCGATCGCGCTGCTGGGCGCTATACGCAATCCACCAGAGTCCGTTCTCGCCCTGCTGGCGGCAAGTTATGCAATGGCGGGCAACTTGGATGCGGCCCAACAAACCTACCAGAGGTTTTCGAAGGCGATTGAAGGCGCACCGGTCATGAGGGCTCTGGATCAGCCAAGCGACTGGCAGAAATACTATGCGGAGAGATGGCCCTTCCGTGAGAAGGCCGATTTCGAGCACTTGACTCATGCGCTTCAAAAGGCCGGCTTACCGATCTGACCTTCAACTTCTGCTTCGGGTCATAAATCCCCTTTTTACGTGTGAACGAAACATTTCCGGATTGCATCCAACAACGGACTCTTTTTGCCAGCGTACAATACGGTGAAAATGTGCCATTAGCTGCCAGCTTCATTGCCGAAAATTGCGGCGCAATGGCTCCAAAAATCCTCCAGATCAGTTATCTACTCTGGCAGTCCAATGTCCCGAAAAACATCAGAAAGCCGTTTCACTTCGCGCTCGTCTCGATAAGGCTCATGGGCAATCAAGTCGCCTAATGTGAAGTTGGGATAACTCTGCCGTAACTCTCTCAGAGTCTCAGTCGCCCTCTCTAATCGGCCAGCGAGGGCAAACGCTCGGGCTAAAACTACAAACCCATAAAGATCACTCGGGACGCGCTTAACGTAGTCCTCGGCCATTTCTATCGAATTTCTGTGATCACCAAGCGAGTTATAGACCCAAGCTAGGTTATAAATGACATCATTCGGGGTATACGGCGTCAGTCGAATGGTCATTCGATGCAAATCATAGGCTTTCTCGGGAAACCCACTGTAATAAAACACCAAGGAAGATGGCGTGAAGCCAAATAGTTTACAGGGTCCCGCTGAGATAGCTGCATCAGCAATTTCAAGCGCATCATCGTGCCTACGCTCCATAAGCAATGTTGCTGCTTCGAGGTGCTTGAAGTTTGCAGTGACAACGCCAGATGCTTTCATTTCATCGACCAAGTTTCGGGTGGTCGACAAGGCATGTGAGCGATCCCTTGAGAATCCAGAGCGAGCATCCTGCCAATAGGTCCAGGCCAAGTAGACCCGAGCATCAACAAAAACAGGATCGTGTTCTAGACATTCTTCAAAGAGCTTGCGCGCTCGAAGGCCATCCTCTGCAGTATAGAGAAGGTGCGCCAAGACTCCTTTGTGATACTTTTCCCATGCATCAATATTGGTTGTCCAACCCGGATCAAACTGAACGACTTCCCCGTCAACGAGTCGGACCTGCATCGCATCAACGATGGAGCGCGTAATCTCATCTTGGACATCAAAAACCTGACGAAAATCACGATCAAACCGCTCAGCCCAAAGATGTGCGCCAGTGGCACCGTCAATTAACTGTGCAGTAACTCGAACGCGGTCGCCTGACTTTCGTACTGACCCTTCCAGCAAGAACTTTGCACCTAGTTCTGAGGCAATGTCCTGAACTCTGATCGCTCTGCCCTTGAAGGCAAACGTAGATGTGCGCGCCATGACCACAAGATTGCGGAGAAAGGACAGGCGGGTAATGATGTCTTCCGTCAAGCCGTCAGCGAAAAACTCCTGCTCTGGGTCTCCTGACATGCACATAAAGGGTAGGACCGCGATCGACGGCCGTTCAGAGCCCCCAGTCTTATTTCTCTGATACTCGACTGATTGCTTTGCTGGCTCGCTAACCTGCAACGCTCGGAAGAGTTCAATTTTGGAACCGACGCCGAGTTTTCTGTAGATGGTCGCAACGTGTGTGCGGACCGTGTTTGGAGCAATAAAAAGCCTCTCAGCAATCTCCTTGTAATCGGCTCCGCCTGCGTAGGCTTGAGCGATCTCAAGCTCCCTCGGACTCAGCTCCGCAACACCACCAGGTTCTTCCATCAGCAGGCTCTCGTTTGAACGCATTCATGCAAATGCATTAGTGATGCGGAACAAAATACTACACGTGTAAGTCGAAAATGCAGCACGTGAGCGATACAGGCCCCGGCAGTCGAATCGTAACCTCGACATCAGTCATACCGCGGAAGAGAAGACCAAACTGGTGTTGCTTCCCTGACCTGATGGAGAACAACTATGCTTACGAAACAAACTCGGATTGGTGTGTTTGCTGCGGCCATGATGGCAACCCTGATCCCAAACTCTGTAAAGGCTGACCAGATAGACTTGACCGATACATCGGCTGTGCGAGCCTTGTTCCAATTGCCGTTCTTCCAGACCATCTGCCCGCTGACTAACTATGGAGACGACTACACTACTGAGGACGATCGATTAGCTTTGCGCCCCTCGTATCGTACCCAGACCGTTTCGGCGAAGACAACCAGTGTTGTTGCGCGCTCTAAAGGTGAAGAAGCGAGGACCGAACAATGAATACGGCAACGCTGATCGCTGTTCTCGTAAACTGCGCGCAGTTGATGTTCTTACCAGCGCATTGTGACCTGGCTCGTGTGACTGTACTTCAATCTGCCAATGACACATCAATTTTGGCATTGCCAAAAGGTCGACCACACAAACGCGGTAGCATGATGCAATCTACCCGCAGCAAGCTTGTGCTAACGGTAACGGTATAAGATGGCAGCTATTGCTGTTTCCGCCTCTACAAGGCGACCGAATGTTCGCGCAATTGAGTCATATCTGGATGGTTCGAACCTGCTGCCGAGAGCTCGATGTAAGCTAACGGGGTGGACAGCATGGATGTCCGAGTCGGGTCATAAATACCCTCTTTGAACTGGGTCCAGGAATGTCCGATCCACCCTCAGCTACGGACTCTACCTGCCTCAATGTGTCTGATGTTCATCGCATCGAGACCGCCGGTTGCTTCCAGATGGGCCCAGAGGGCAAGCAATGTGACGAACCACACATCCGATCAGTCGCAGGTTGGAGTTCTATTGGTTCCGACGAACGCACCTGCCTCACACACTCACGGCATGTGCGGCATAACAATCAAGAGGAACGCACCATGAGACGCATCGCATCATTTGCAGCAGTGGCTGCAATTGGGTTTGTTGCGGTCACCGGGGCAACTGCACCTGCAGAAGCCGCTGGCTGCTACTATCGACTTTACCATGACAAGATCGGCGTTGTGACTGGCCCGCTCGGAATACAGGGGTATGCCACTGCCTTGAAATTGGAAAACGCCTGTGATCGCGCGCGGCGCGAATGTAATCGTCGCTTCGAGCGCGCACGCAAGAAGGGCAATGTGCCTCGCGGGGGACCTCGTGATATGCGCTGCATTCGCACATCTGCAGGCTGAAGTTCGACCACCTTGGAAGCGGCTTCATGGAAACATGTAGCCGCTTCTCCGCCTGTGAAACCTAGTGCCGTCTCAGCAGTCCCAGAAGGCTTCGCTTATCTGGTCAGGTTGTTCGAGTTGAAGTCTGTGCGGTCGTTCGCTGGCAACGCGAAAATGTCCGACTCGCTCAGCATTTCTGACACCTTTGTGATGTCCGATCTTCCAAGCTATTGCGAAGTTGCAATACCCTGCCAAACTGTCAGGATAAATTCCGCGCAATAAATAAAATGTAGGGAGGTGCTATCGTGGCAAGCCCGGAAACCATCGCCGCCATTACGGACGTTGTACGAACTTATGCAACGGCCATGGTGGCCGGAAACCGTGCCGAACTGGAGCGGATATTCTTCGAGAATGCAAGCGAGGTCGGACACTACGAGGGCGAATTGATGTGGAACTCGCGCGATGCATTCATCCGCATGTGTGAAGACGAAGGCGACAAGTCAGCCAAGGCGTGGTGGTCGATCCGGAACCTCTCGATTCACGGCGATATTGCAACTGCGCACGTCGAGGACGAATGGGCGGGGATGCGCTTTGATACTATCCTTACCCTGCTGCTCCATGAGGGCGCATGGCGTGTGGTTTCGAAGGTCTATCGCATCCAATCCTGATAGCCCGCCCACCAGCTTACGGACTGTGCCCACGCCTCGTGCAAGGGACTGCTGCCGCTACTGGTCTCCTGCCTGTCTGGCGGCCACGCGCTCCTGAAACTCCCTGGTGCTGTTGGTCAGCGGATAGGGCTCATCGGGCACTTCCACGCCGAGGAATCTGCATAGCGGTCAACAGCTGCCGGTTTTGGCTTTTCGCGGCAAGGTCCGTTCTGCCTCCGAAAACTGCCGTCTTTCAGGCGGATTCGAGTAGTCCAAAATGTGCCATAAGTTGTCGCAGCAATCGTTGGCGAATCCACAGGTCCCTAACGGCCTATTTGGAATAATGCTGTGTCATTCAGGAAGTCCAGCCGTCCTAAGACTTGCAAGATGCGCATCAAGCTTCCGCCGGTCCTTGTAAGGATGCTGTCTGGCATATCTGGACAAGGTGAAGTCAGGCTCCACATTCAGGAGTCTGATTGCCTGATCTTTAGCCAAATCCATCTCTCCGTTTGCCACTAGAGCGCTTATCAAGGTTGCAATTCCGTTGGTGTTATTGGGCCTTTTGGAAAGTAATTGGTTGATCGCTCCAATCGCCGACTCATTGAGTCCCATGTCTCTATAAGCAGCAGCCAATATCTCCACCCACCAGGAAGCGTACACTGGAGCGCTTCGTATTGCTGATTTCACACGATCTGCAGCCTCCTTGGGTTGGCCGCAATAGACTAAGATGTTTCCATATAGAGCGTTGGTGTTGGCGCAAAGCGGTCTAATTTTCACTGCTTCCTGAGCAACTTTCAGAGCTGCTTCATGCTCTCCCCGTAGCAGCTTCACGTGAGCCATAATGATGTGCGCTTGGCCATCGGCGTCATCCATTGCAGACGCCTTTTCTGACCATTGAGCCGCTCTATCAAGAGAGGCATCGGTGTCAGACGACCAGCCCATAGTCGCATCCCAATAATAACAGAACGCAACGAGTGTAGGCCCCAAAGCGACACCCGGTGAAATCTCAGATACTCGCTCGAAGAGTTGGCGGGCTGCGGCCACACTTGGGTTGTCGAAGTTGGTTAGAAGCTCCAAACCCCGGTAGTAGAGCTGCAGCGCCCTCTGGCTACGAAATGTTTTCCGCCAGACTCTTGCTTGCTCTCCACGCACAAGTGCGACATCTAATGACGTAACAATTCTTTCGGCTAGCTCGTCCTGCAATAGAAACTGATCGTCCAGCGTCCTATCGTATCGCTCATTCCAAACCACATTATTGCCGAGCCCATCGATAAGTTGGGCCGTCAACCGGATGCGATCAGCGTTGCCCTGGATAGAAGCGTTCAAAACGTACTGGACACCCAACTCCTTCGCGACCTGCTCAGGTTCCACATTTTGCCTTTGATAGACCTCCGCGGTGCCAGCTGCGATTACAAACAGGCCCGAAATTTTCACTAACGCGCTTTGCACATCAATGCGGATGCCTTCAGCCAAATGGGCCAACTCGCCCTGGGGGCTGAGGTCTTTAAATGGAAGCAGAACGATTGATGGATTGGCTGGCAATGAAAACTCAACCCCCAATGCTTCGTATTCAGATGCAACATCAACCACTAGTGCATTTGGTTTGGAATACGTTTTTTGTCTGACGCCTGTTCTTTGCTGCCGAATTTCATTGAAAGCCTCGATTGTCTGCGGCTTAGGGGCAACGCCCAGTTCTCTTTCGAGCGTTTGCTTACAAGTCTCGAACTGCTTGAGTGCGGCCTCATGCCGTCCCTGCACGGCATAGGCCCTCATGAGGTTGCAGTGAGCAGCCTCGTTGATCGGGTCAAGAACCAATAGTCGCGCGGCGAGCGTTGTAACGGCGGCTTGGTCGCTGATTGCTTCCTTCGAGCCTATCAGCATGGACAAGCCAACTATCATCAGGTTGCGAAGGCGCTCGCGTTCAGGCCTGAGCCAGCTTTCGAATCCCTCTTCCTTGATGCTGAACCCATCCAACAAGTCGCCCTCATAGATCGATATGGCATCTTCAATCTGTTGGGGATTTTGACTCGTGATCAGTTCTTCAAACCTGGCAGCATCCAATTCTATCTGTTTGGAATCAAGTTGAACCAGATCGCCTCTGGTGATCAGGGCCTCCTTGAGCTGCTTCCTCAGACTGGACAGACATTGTCGAAGATTGGTTCTGGCCTGCTCTTCGGGGCTATTCTCCCAGAACAAGGCTGCTATCTTCTCGCGAGACTGTGGCTGTCCCTGTTGAAGTGCCAGAAACGCAGCAACAGCCTTCACCTTCCGGCTCAGGTTGGCGTCATCCAGGCCGACAAATGCCAAGCCACCAAGTAGGTTGATCTTTACCTTCGTCATCGCCGTCAATCTTCCGCCAAGAACATGGCAAAGACAACAATAGCCTACATCAATCGGCGACAAGCCACAGCTTTGACGATTTTACGGTGATTTCACGCTGCGACTTACACCCGCTGTACGGCCCCCAGTGATCGTGTCTTTAACAGATTGCATTTGGGCAGTCTGGCAAGTCAGGAGCCACAACCATGTTCGCATTAGAACACGAAGCCCGGTACATCACCCGTCAACACCCTCAAGGTGGTATCACGCCATCGCGATATGATCTCGCACTTCATGAATACGTGCAGAAGCAAAATGAACACCGACAGAACCTAGACAGTCTGCCAACGGTCTTTTCGTACAGCTCACTGATGGACTGGCTTTTCAGTTGGGTGGTTCGATTCACCTCCAAGCATCCTGCCGATAATCGGGCCAGGTGATCAAGACTCCTGCAAGACGTATTGGCGCAAGCAAGAAGAGCTGAGACGAAGTGTGGAGTTTTGGAAGGATGTCCGTAGTGGGTTAACAGCGGCCGGTTTTGATGGCCGCATGCAATGTCTGCTTCACTCCCGAAAGCGGTCATTGTTTCGCCGTCGCAGCGAACAACCGTTTCCCGCCCATACACGACATCAAGAACCATTTGTCTCTATCTGCGACTACTCTCAGCCATGATTCGAAAAAATGGTCGCATTAGCTGATTCAACAATGTGCGAAAACGGTTAGTCGGCTCACGCCTGACATAGAACGCGTCGCCCCATCCAAGATGATTGTGCAACATTAGCTCAACACGGGTGAAACCTAGATCCCCGAGCATGGTTTCAAAGGAATCGAGGGGTGTGCAACCCACATAAAGCTCATCGCGATTGACCTCGCTGTATATGTAGTCAACACCTTGCAAGAATTGCCGCCCGCCTTCAACCACCTTGCCTTCAGCCCCTTGCACATCCATCGCGAGGAAGTTCGACTGGTGGAACCCATGTGACCGAGCGAGTTCGTCCAGTGTAATCGTTTCGACGCTGAAACTGTCTACATAACACACAGCAGGATGCACTACCCTGTGTGTTCCCAGGGGCAAAATAGATGACGATTGTTTGTTGTTGGCGCGAAAGAATTCTAGTGTCTGGCGAGTGTCCGAAACAACTGCATTCAGACAATTCACTTTGTCATCATGCTGCATGGCCCTGGCCAGTTTTTCACAGATGACCGGGTCACCTTCTATCCAGGTAATTTTTTGATCAGGAAACAGCTCTCTGTAGCGTTTGTATTCTTGTCCAAGATGCGCGCCGACATGAACGATGCCGCGCACGTTGAGGTCCAGCTTCTTATGCAGCTGCGCAAGGTCCAATAACATCCAGAATCCCAATTTGATCCGGCACGGAATACACAATTCACCGGAAGTTCAACGATAGTTTGCTCCAAGGTGAACGCCGCACGGAACATTTCCTTTATATAGTTGCAATCCAGGACGCCAGCATCCAGATCGCGCCGATACTCGAACAGCCGGCTGTTCCATCAAAAAACCCAAGCCATTACCGCCATTAGATACCACCGGCCTTCCCGTTCTTACCCGCATATGTGCGTAGCGGACTGAGCGGCTTGTCGCCCACCGCAACCGTCGGGCCAACCGAACTCTGCTTCAACAAACTCGAAGGTGCCAGAGCACTCGTCACCGAGCATGCCAATGGCAAAATACGCGAGGCCAGGTTCAAACTGTAATTGAGATAGTATTTTCACGAAGCGCGGGCGCCAGAGCGAGAGGCGGTAGATACCATAGACCGGGCGACAAAAACTGCATCTGCGGTCAACCAACCGCGCTGGTTGATACATTGCTATCCCTCTACCAAACCGGCAGAAATCCAGTTCTGTCTTTGCTTTACCTTGCCACAACAATCCTCTTGACGGGAATCGCTGGCTGTTCCATCACAAAACCCATGCCATTACCGCCTTTAGATACCACCGGCCTTCCCGTTCTTACCCGCATGCGTGCGTGGTGGATTGAGCGGTTGGTCGCCCACCGCAACCGGCGGGCCAAACGAATTCTGATGAAGCGTCCGGCGTTTGCCAATGCCATTACCGAGTACGACAAGGTTTCGAATGTCACCGGCGCGTCCATGTCGGACTATCTGACACTGTATGAAGAAGTCCGGACCCGCAAGCCGAGGGAAATCCTGGAGTTTGGAACCGGCTTCACCACCGTTGTCATGGCGCAGGCGCTGATAGAAA
The DNA here is from genome assembly GCA_024640405.1 of Alphaproteobacteria bacterium. Classification (GTDB taxonomy): domain Bacteria; phylum Pseudomonadota; class Alphaproteobacteria; order Rhizobiales; family Aestuariivirgaceae; genus Anderseniella. Next base: position 12,820 of record JAHEFB010000107.1, read on the forward strand.
ACGCTGAGGAAGGCGCCCGTCTCGGCCGCATCACGTCGATGGAAGAACACGAAGGCTGGACGGAAACCGCACTGAGGGCCCTGCCACAGGAAGTCGCCCACGTGGTGCAGATCGTTCACTCGCCCAAGATTGACGGTTTCTACAAGCTGTTCCGGGGTGTGCAATATGCCGACATCCCCATTCGCAGTTATGACTTTGTATTTTCAGACGGGCCGGAACGTCATTCACCGGTCAACAATGACAAGCTGTTTGACCTCGACCTGATCCATATCGTGCGGCGGTCGGAAAAGCCCATCCATGCCGTGGTCGACAATCACTATCTGACATTCTACGTGCTGCAGAAGGTGTTCGGCACCAAGCTGGCGCGGTATTCGCCATCGCATCGGCTGATGTTTGTTGGCCCGGTGACCAAGCATGATGTCAGGCATCTGCGCAAAGAAAACTTTTTGCCCGATCTCGCCCTGTTCGGCACAACAGAGCTGAAACTGCGCATGGCACTCGACGACCAGCCATATCCTGTCCCTGGCAAATAATTTTCCATATCCGTAATTTTGCACAGAGAACAACCCGAACAGACACCAGGTGTCTGTGAGGGCAAGTTGTTCGACAACAAAGAGAACAACCCGAACAGACACCAGGTGTCTGTGAGGGCAAGTTGTTCGACAACAAAGAGAACAACCCGAACAGACACCAGGTGTCTGTGAGGGCAAGTTGTTCGGTCACAAAACGAACCACCCGAACACACACTACCTGTCTGTGAGGACAAGTTGTTCGACAACAATGAGAACAACCCGAACACACACTACATGTCTGTGGGGACAAGTTGTTCGGTCACAAAAAGAACCACCCGAACCGACGCGAAGTGTCGGAGAGGCAAGCGCGACCGCGCGCCGGCCGGTCAGGCCGCCCCAGCGGAGCCGTCGAACGAACGTGAGATCGGCGCGAGCGGAATAGACCTAACCGAGCACGGCAAGGTGTTCGACCGGTTTTCATGAACTCCAGATGAACGGTACATTCAGGTCGCACTCAGCCTGCATCGTCTAATCCTTCCTTCAAGTTACACGGAATACCCCAAGAAGGAATAACAACAATGAACCGTCGCACCCTCATCTACACCGGCATTGCCGCGGCCCTTGGCCTGGCAACAGCTGTTACCGCCTCCGCTGCCTTTGCCGGTAACGGCGGGCTGGTCTACAACCCCAATGCGGTCAAGATGAAAGTCAAGGACGTCACCCTTGGCATCAAGTCGCCAGCCGGCAACATTTGCCCCGGCGTTGCAAGGCTTTCGGTATTTTTCCGCGCCAACAAGAAGGGCAAGATCAAGTTCCTGCTGGTGCGCGAGAACGGCTCCGTATCCGGCCCCTACTCCGTTCAAACCCAAAAATATGGCAATGAATACCGCGCGTCCTACACCAAGGTGTTCAACGTCCAGACACCGATCAACACCAGGTATCGCGCTGTTGTAACCCACGCAGGAAAGAAAGGCTCACGCTGGGTACCGCTGAAGGCATACTGCTAAAGCACTTCTGCATGCCTTATCCAACCAACCTCAATCGTCGCGCGTGGCCTTGATCACCGCGGCGGCTGTTCCCTGCAGAATCTCGAGATAATCGGCGTACTGGCTCTTGTTCAAGACCCGCTTCATCTGCTTTTTCTCCCACGACTCGATGGCCTGGAGCTCGGTAGATGCTGCCCGCAATTGATCAAAGACGGGTTTGGCCCGCGGGTCGATCTTGTATTTGGCAAATACATCGACGATACGCGCCTCGGATTTGTTGAGTATATCCTTGATGGTTGGGAGTTGGGCGGCGGAGAATTTCATCCGCGTGAGAAGTTGCGGATCGTAAATGGTACCTTCCGTTCCAGCTGCAAACACAGGCGAAACCGGTTGAATCGCCACAAGACAGATCACAAACAATCCAACGATAAGTTTTTTCACGACAGCCATATCAATTTCCCCACCAACACATGCACAGCTCACTTCGGCAGATTCCTCGCAGGTGTTCAAGGCGATTTGGCGGCATCTGTGCATAAAATCCTAAAATTGCCGCACATCCACTTTGTTTCCCGGGCGAACCATGGCCGGATCAACCGTAGACTGACCTAAAACCCCCGGTTTCACTCGCCCTTAACGGCAAACTCACCCACATTTTTGCCACCTATCCAGTGGAAAACGAAGCATGTCGAACGATGACCCCTATCTGATAGTGGGCGGTGGCCCGGTCGGTCTGACCGCAGCGCTGGAAATGGCCCGTCGTGGTCTTCCCCTGCACATAGTCGACGACGATTTTGCTCCCAGTCCGGAAAGCCGGGCGCTTGCTGTTCATGCACCGACGCTGGAAATGCTTGAGGCATCCGGCGTCACCGACCGCATGCTGTCGGCGGGCCACAAAGTCCGCAATGTAGTGGTACATGAAACGGGCCGTGTGATCCTGTCACTGCCCTTGTCCGACATACCGCATCGCTACAACTTCATCCTGTCGCTGCCGCAATCGCAAACCGAGCAGATCCTGACCGACGCACTGGCGGCCGCAGGTGTTCAGTTGGCCTATGGCACGCGCCTGGACAGCTATGAATGCAACCCGGGCGGTGCGACGGCCACATTGCACAATCAGGGAAAATCACACCGGTTCACCGCCAGGGCCATCATTGGTGCGGACGGCTCCCGGTCGGTCGTGCGCAAGCAGGCCGGTATCGGTTTTGACGGTGAAAGCGAACCGCAGGAATTTGGTCTGGCCGATATCTCTCTGGATAACTGGCCATGGCCGTTCGATACGGCCGTAGTGCAGTTGCTGGATGACGGTATTGCCGGTTTCATCCCCATGGGCGAAGGTTTTGGACGCCTTGTCAGCAATCGTGAAAACGCACTTGATGTAGCACTGCATGGCGCAAAAATTGGTAAAGTCGGCTGGACCTCCACCTTCCATGTCAGTTACCGGCAGGTTGAGACCTATCAGCGCGACTGTATCTACCTGGCCGGAGATGCCGCCCACATCCACTCTCCCGCCGGCGGCATGGGGATGAATCTCGGCATGGCCGATGCTGCCACCCTCGCCCGATTGCTTGCCGAAGGAAGCGAAGCTCAATACACCATTCTGCGCCATGCAGCCGGTCAGGCCGTCCTGAAACAAACCCGCGAAAATACCCGCGGCATGACCAGCCGCGGACCGGTCGCCAACTTCATGATCCGCCATGTCGCACCGCTGGCCCTGTCAATCGGACCAGTGAGACGAAAAGCGCTGCGGGGTCTTGCAGGTCTCGACTTACCTGCAACCTGGCGTTAAATCAAAATATGCTTCGAACTGTTTTAACTGTTGTGTTTCTGCTCACTGGTTTTGCCGGCTGCCAGGCCGGCGACGCCAAAAAGGGAGAGGATGTCGCGATCGAACATTGCCGCCGCTGCCATGTGATCCCCGGTCAGAACAATATGGGCATTGGCATAACCCCCTCTTTCAAGGCCATGGTGCAGTCCAGGGCAGACGACTGGCGGCACAAATTTGAGGTTTTCTATGCCCTGCGCCCGCATCCGAGTTTCGTCATCATCCAGGAGTTCCGCACAACACCTGAATTTCCCCTCGGCATCACGCCTGTCATTATCGCCGTCGATGATCTGGGCCACCTGATGGCCTATGTCGACAAACTCGCTCTGGACCTTCGCAAATGAGCCGGCTGTTCATCGTGACTTCTGCCGATCTGGCAAGACCGGACGCCATCCGTCTGTCTGATACCCTGGAGGCTTGTCCATGGCCTGAAGCGCTTGCGGTCAGCATGGTTGAAACCAGTGAAGCCCGTGATCTGTGGCAGGTGGAGGCGATCTATGCCGATGAACCCGAAAACGCCGACATTGCGCAAGCCGTGCGGCGGGCAGGTCTCGCTGGCAACAGCCTGTCTGTCAACGCCGTTCCACAGAAAGACTGGGTGCGGGAAAGCCTTGCCGGGCTGGCGCCGGTCGTAGCCGGGCGACTGTTTGTGCATGGCAACCATGATCGCCATCTTCGTTCTCCAGCAACTGTCAATGTTGAGATCGATGCCGGCCTTGCTTTCGGAACCGGTCACCACAATACAACACGCGGATGTCTGCTGGCCCTGCAGAAGATCTTGCGATCATACCGGCCTTCAAATTGCCTCGATGTCGGATGTGGTACCGGCGTGCTGGCCATCGCGGCATGCAAACTGACGGGAATCAAGGCCATGGCCAGTGACATTGATCCCGACGCGGTGATGGTTACCCGCGACAATGCCCGCCTGAACGGCACTGCACACCTGATGAGATGCATTACGGCTACCGGACTGCAACATCCTTCGATCTCCCGGCATGCGCCATATGACCTGATAATGGCGAACATCCTGGCACGCCCGCTGATGTCGCTCGCGCCGGCGATTGGCGGCGCGCTCAGCGCTGAAGGCAGGTTGATCTTGTCGGGATTGACAAGCGATCAGATACGCATGGTACGCGCATCCTACCTTGCCCGGAGCCTGAGGGTCATCGACACGTTGATCGATGACAATTGGGCCACATTGACCTTGGCAAGAAAGCAAAGAGGGATGGCCTGAACCATCCCTCCTGAAACTCGTTTGTCAACGGATGTAGAAACGCTAGTTAATTAGCGGCCCCAGACATATTTCCGGATGTCAGCACGCTCCAGACCGATGTCTGCAAGCATTCTGTCATCAAGACTTTCGAGACGCTTTTCTACCCGGCGACGATGCGAGTAGTTTTTTACGTTGTTAGCGATGCGGCTCAGCTGCCCAACAAAGTCGAGACTGGCTCCATCGCGCATTTCGACTGCACGGTTTGCAACGACGACGACCATTTCATTTCTCCATTTAACAAGATGACACCGGTGATCATGGTATGAGGTCCGATGCCGATTTGTGGTTCGTGCCATACAAATTATTGCATTGCACAATTGATATGATCCGTATATGGCTCATGCACCATTTTTGACCAGATATGTTTTGATATTCCTGATATGCACACCGCGCATAACGATATTCAGAAACCGTTAACATTCACAAAAATAGAAGTATAATACATATAAATCAACAGTTTAATCCGTTTTCAACTTACCATGGGCACTCCTCTCCTGGCATGCAGTGCCGCAAGCCGCCCCTGGGTGCGGCAAAAGTGCCCACTTGCGTGAACAGCGGCCAATACATGCCGCTGTCAGAAAGTTGAATTTGTGCATCGCACAATAGACGTACACAACGAAATCAGCACAGACAATGCATTGCCGATACGATCAGTCTTCGCTAGTCTGGCGCGATGTTTCAGAACTTTGCCAATACCAACCAGCGCCATCTCACTCCCGCCCGCATTGCAGCCCTCCGGTCCAGGCTGGAGACCCTTCAGATCGACGGGATTATCGTGTCACGCGCAGACGAGTTTCAGGGAGAGTATGTCCCTGCCTGTGCCGAACGCCTGAACTGGCTGACGGGATTTTCCGGTTCTGCCGGAAGCGCGGTAATCCTGAAATCAATTGCGGCGATCTTCGTTGACGGCCGATATACGCTGCAGGTGAAAGACCAGATTGACCTTGATCTCATGACGCCGTTGCAGATCCCCGAAAATTCCCCGCAAAGCTGGGTGACCCGGAATATTCCGAAAGGCGGCAAACTCGGCTTTGATCCCTGGCTGGTGACAATTCGCGAGGCAGGTCGGTTTGAAACAGCATGCAGCGAGGCAGGAGCTGAACTGATCGCGCTAGACAGCAACCCCATCGATGCGATCTGGGATGACCGGCCGCCAGCGCCTGCAAGACCGGTTGTTCAGCAACCTCTGCAGTTTGCCGGCATGTCCAGTGCCGACAAGTTGCGTGGCATTGCCGAAGGATTGTCGCAGCGTGGCGCCAAGGCCTGCGTACTGACCCAGACCGACGCGGTTGCATGGCTGTTCAATTTGCGTGGCAGCGATATTCCCCATACCCCGGCTGTGCTGGCTTTCGCCGTGGTCCGTGATGATGGGTCAGCCGACCTGTTTCTGGATGCAGCAAGGGTGGAAGAAGACGCCCGCGACGCGTTGCGCCAGGCCAATGTGCACCTGAAACCGCCGCAGAATATGACGGAGTCCTTGCAGGCTCTGGGCACGGCCGGAGCCAAAGTTGAACTTGATTTCCAGTGGGTGGCCGAGGCATTGCATCGTACTCTCCTGCACTCCGGCGCAACGGTCAGTCATCATGAGAGCCCCTGCACTATTCCGCGTGCGACCAAGAACCATGCCGAACTTGAAGGTGCAAGGGCAGCTCACCTGCGCGACGCCGTTCCCATGGCACGGTTCCTGCGCTGGCTGGACACAACCGCCCCTGCGGGCAAGTTGGATGAAATACAGGCTGCTCGGAAACTGGAAGCGCTGCGTTCGGAAACCGGAGAGTTGCGGGATCTGTCGTTTGACACAATTTCCGGTGCCGGGCCGCACGCGGCAATCCCACATTACAGGGTATCTGAAACCAGCAATCTGCCGATTGAAAAAGACCGCATATATCTGGTGGATTCCGGCGCGCAGTATGTGGATGGCACAACCGACATCACCCGGACAATCATTACAGGAGATCCGACACCTGAGATGAAGGATCGTTTTACCCGCGTACTGAAGGGCATGATCAACCTGTCCCGGGCCAGGTTTCCGGCCGGCACCACCGGTGGACATCTCGACCCGCTTGCCCGCTCTGCACTATGGGAGGCAGGCCTCGATTTTGATCACGGTACCGGCCACGGCGTTGGCAGCTATCTGTCGGTTCACGAAGGCCCTCAGCGGTTTTCAAAGGCCGACAAGACCGTATTGCAACCCGGCATGATCATGTCGAACGAGCCCGGCTACTACAAAGCAGGCGAATATGGCATCCGCATCGAGAACCTGCTGGTTGTGCGGGAAGCTGAACCGGTTGAAGGCGGCGAGCGCCCGATGCACTGGTTTGAAACGCTGACATTCACACCCATCGACCGCAATCTTGTTGAGCCGGCCATCATGACCGATGCCGAACTGGACTGGTTGAACGACTATCATGCAAAGGTGGCGAAGAAGATTGCACCAAGGCTGGAAAACCCGGAGGATCAGGCCTGGCTGGAAGCAGCCTGTGCTCCCATCAACCGGTAAGTGCCCGCAGCACGACCACGCTGGCCACGCCAATTACAACCGATACAAGCAATGGCAGCCGGAAAGCCGCCAGCACGGTTATACCCGCTGCCAGTGTCTCTGCGACACCGGTTGCCAGCACAGTCGGCGCAATAACAGCCATCAGGACTGCCGGCGGTAGTGCGTCCATTGCCGAACGGGCCCTGCCCTCGACGTTTGCAAGCTGAAGCAGCCACAGACCGGCAACGCGGGTCAGATAAGTCGCAACAGCCATACCGGCAATGACAAGCATTGTATTGGCGTCAACGCTCATGACGGCATTACCCCGTCCGGATTCTGATTGCCGGTTTCGGCATGAAGGATGGCGGCTACTCCGACACCTGCAAATGCACCTGCCAGGATGTACCAGGCGCCGGGAACCGCCAGATAGACCAGCGCCGACACCCCTCCGCTTGCAAGCAAAACCGCACCGGTTCGCCAATCGCTCCAGAATCCGACGAGAATGCAGATAAAGACGGCGGAAAACGCAAAATTGAAGCCGTATGTGGATGGATACCCAAGTCCGCGGCCAATGATTGCACCAAGCAGCGAAAACAACGTCCATGACAACCACATGCTGACGCCGATTCCGAAGTAATAAGCCGGCGTCAGGTTACCTGACCGTACCCGGCGCTCGGCAAACGCCCAGCCTTCATCAGTGAGGACAAACATCGCGGCATAGCGCGCCGGACCGCTGAAACCAGCCATTGACCGGCCAATGCTGGCTCCCATCAGGACATGGCGCACGTTCACCACCAGCGCTGTAAACACCAGCAGGCCGAGCGGCGCCGGATCGGCCCATTGATCAATGGCGACAAACTGCAGCGCGCCAGCATAGACCGTTGCGCTCATCAGCCAGACTTCAAGCGGCGACAGTCCCTTTGCCACCGCCAGCGCACCGAACAGCAAGGCAATGGGCATCGTTGCAACGAGCACGGGAAGAATGGCTATTGCCCCTGCCGAAAACTCCTGTGCCCGTATACCCATTTCGCGCTAACCCATCACATGCCGCATGGCCACCACCGTAGCCATCGCCACTACTATGACAACCGCCATCGGCGCCCTCAGACCCACAAACACTGCAGTGGCGCCTGCAATCGCCTCCGGCAACCCTTGAGTAAGCGCTGCCGGTGCAACAACGGCAGTCAGCACCGCAACCGGCATCGCTTCAAATGCGGCTGCGGAAACCGGCGCAAGTTTAACCCGCGCCATGACAACGGCGCCAACTGCCCGCATGGCAAATGTAGCCAGCGCAACCAGCAAAATCAGGGTCATATTGTAGGGGTCCATCATCATCAGGCTTGCTCCTGCCTGGCTCTGCGGGCAGCCATCAGTCCTGCCACCGCAACCCCGGCCATTGCGCCGATGAAGACATATAGCGCTGAAAATCCGGCAAGCTTGGCAAGGATGGCCGTTCCACCGCTGGCAACTGCCACCGGCAAGGCACCTGATTTCTTCCAGAACGGCAGGGCCAGGGCAATGAAAATGCCGACAAAGGCAAAATCCAGGCCCAATCTGGCCGGATCATCAACAAGATTGCCCAGCAACGCGCCCGCGAGCGTACCAAGTACCCAGATCAGGTAAATCGGTACGGTGATCCCGGAGATAAACCAGAAGCTGACCTGCCTGGTCAGGTGTCGGACCTCACTCATCCCCCACGCCGGATCGGTCAGTGTGGCAATGGTCAACCATCGTTGAAACTTGCTGAAATGATTGATTTTTCGCTGCACCGAGGCAGCCTGTAGCGCAAATCTGACATTGATCGAAACAGCGGCCAGCATGACCAGCAGCCAGGCCTGCGGTTCATGCCAGACTTCAAGTGCCAGCAACTGGCCGCCGCCGGCAAACACACCGGCACTCATCAAGGTGGCTTCCAGTGCAGACAGCCCTTTTTGCACACTTGTTGCACCGGTAATGAACGAAAACGATACCGGCGCCACCAGAATCGGCAGAACCAGCCTGAAGCCGTCAAGAAATTCCTGTTTTGCCGTGGTCATGAAGATGCTTTGCCGGGAGGAAAGTGATGAAACGCAAAATCTTCATCATTCAACGGCATCGTGCAAGACCGAATGCCGCCGGGCTGGGTTGCGTTATTGTGGGACGTGTAGTCAGAATGGGCTTCTGATCTTGCCCGTGATCAGCCACAAGACTCTGTTCTGGCAGGACCGCCGTGAAATACCGCTTTGCTTTCTCACATACGCGAATGACTTGACTGGGATTTATGGATGGCTCGCGATCCACGATATGATGTTCTGTTCGAACCGGTGAGGATTGGCCCGGTCACCGCCAAAAACCGCTTCTACCAGGTGCCTCATTGCACCGGCATGGGATGGCTGCGTCCCAACTCGCTGGCCGCCATGCGCGGCGTCAAGGCCGAAGGCGGCTGGGGCGTCGTCAACACCGAATATTGTTCCATACATCCGACATCCGACGACCTGCCCTTCCCCTATGCTAGCCTGTGGGATGCATCTGACATAAAGGCGAACGCCAGAATGGCCGCAAATGTGCATGACCACGGTGCATTGGCAGGTGTTGAGCTCTGGCACGGCGGCAGCCGCAGCACCAACCAGTTAAGCCGCGATGTGTCGATTGACGTCAGCAGCATTCCTTCTGCATCCGGAGTACCGTATCAATCTCGCGCGATGGACAAGCAGGACATTGCAAACTACCGCCGATGGCATCGCGAAGCGGCCCTGCGGGCGCGTGAAGCCGGGTTTGACCTGGTATATGTTTATGCAACCCACGGCTATCTTCTATCGCATTTCCTGTCTGCGAAGACCAATCAGCGAACCGACGAGTACGGCGGCAATCTGGAAAACCGGACCCGTTTGTGCCGCGAGCTGATTGAAGAGACAAGAATTGCCGTTGGCGACAAATGCGCAGTCGCGGTGCGGCTGGACGTCAATGACATTGCCGACGCCAGTGAAAGCCGGGACATGTTTTCGCTGATGGCCGAAATGCCGGACCTTTGGGATATCACCGTAGACGACTATTCCCACGAGATGGGTGTTTCGCGCTTCGTAGGTGAAGAATCGCTGGAGCCCATGATGTCGTTTGTGAAGTCAGCGACGACGAAACCGGTTGTTTCCGTTGGACGGTTCACGTCGCCCGACACGATGGTGAGTTACATCAGGCGCGGAATTTCGGATTTCATTGGTGCGGCCCGCCCGTCAATTGCCGACCCGTTCCTGCCGGCAAAAATTGCGGCGGGCAGACCTGAAGACATCCGCGAATGCATCGGTTGCAACATCTGTTATGCAGGTGACGGCCTCGGTGTGCCGATCCGCTGTACCCAAAACCCGACCATGGGCGAAGAATGGCGCAGGGGTTGGCATCCGGAAACCATCCACGCAAAACAATCTGATGACAAGATCCTGGTGGTCGGCGCCGGGCCTGCCGGCCTCGAATGCGCACGCGCTCTGGGACAACGCGGTTATGAGGTGATGCTATCGGAGGCAAAACGGGAACTGGGCGGCCGGGTTACCCTGGAATCGCGTTTGCCGGGTTTGAGCGAATGGGCCCGGGTTCGCGATTACAGAACCCAACAGCTGCAATCCCTGCCCAATGTGAAAGTTTATCCGGAAAGTGAACTGACGGCTGATGACGTGCTGCTGGTTGAACCGGATCATGTCGTCATCGCTACTGGTTCAAGCTGGCGCAAGGATGGATTTGGCCGGTCAAATCTCTCTGGCATTGCAGGTCTCCGGCACCAGCCGAATGTCTTCACGCCAGACGACATCATGGCAGGTCGTGTTCCGGAAGGCCGCGTGTTGGTGTTTGATGATGATGGTTACTACATGGCCTCGGTATTATCCGAACTGTTGCGGAGCACCGGGGCCGGGATAACCCATGTGACACCCGACAACCTTGTTGCATCGTTTGGCGTGAAGACAGCCGAACAGGACGCGACGCAAAGGCGTCTCCTAGGACAGGGGGTCGAACTCGTCCTGTCGCACAATCTTGACTGTTATGACGGCCGGCAAGCCACACTCAAGTGTGTATATACCGGCAGACCCCAAACAAGGCCCGCAGACGCGGTTGTGGCAGTTACAGCCAGATCGCCCAATGACACACTTTACCGGCAACTGCGAGAAAGGGTCTCAGATGCCGCTGCCGACAGCATGAAATCCATCCGTCGCATCGGAGACTGCGAGGCACCGGCAATCATCGCATCCGCCGTCTATGCCGGCCACAAATACGCCCGTGAGTTCGACGCCCCGGACGCAGATCCATACACCGTCAAAAGGGATCGGGCGGAAAAATAAAGCAGGAGCAACTTACTCGTTGGCGGCAATGGCGACCTGCACGTCGCGATCACGCTGTTTCTCCGCCCGGAACATCAGGAAACCGGCGACCACTACGCCCAGCGTCACAACACCCACGATTAGTGTGGCAAGGGCATTGATGTCGGGCGTCACTCCCAGCTTCACCTTGGAGAAAATCAGCATCGGCAACGTAGTGGATCCCGGTCCGTTGGTGAAACTGGCAATCACCAGATCGTCCAGCGAAAGGGTGAACGACAGCAGCCAGCCCGACACCATGGCCGGCGCAATGATGGGAAGGGTTATGTCCCACATCACCCGCAGCGGCGTGGACCCCAGATCCATGGCAGCCTCTTCGACCGAGTTGTCCATCGAGGTCAGCCGCGACTGGATGATCACCGCCACATAGGCCATTGAGAATGTAATGTGGGCCAGTGTAACCGTCGTTGCGCCGCGCCCGCTCGGCCATCCGATCAATGTTTCAAGGCTGACAAACAACAGCAGCAGGGACAGGCCGGTAATGACATCCGGCATGATGAGCGGCGCAGATATCATACCCGAAAACAAGGTTCGGCCTTTGAAGCGGCCGAGCCTCGCCAGCGTCAGACCGGCAAAAGTACCGAGAATGGTTGCAAAACTTGCCGAGACGACCGCAATTTTCAAAGACAGCAGCGCCGCGTCAATAACCTGGTCGTTTTCCAACAGCTTGCCGTACCATTGCGTTGAAAACCCGCCCCAGACAGTTACTAGCCTGGAGGAGTTGAACGAATAGGCCATCATGATCAGGATTGGCACGTACAGAAAGGCGAAGCCGAAACACAGGGTAGATAACAGGAAAACGGAGCGGTTTTGCATTACTCAACCCCCTCCGCCCTGGCCTGATAATGATTGAACATCATGATCGGTACTACCAGCAGCAGCAGCAGGACAATCGCGACAGCCGAAGCAACCGGCCAATCGGTGTTCAGGAAAAACTCGTCGAACAGAACCCGCCCGATCATCGGGCTGCTGCCGGTACCGAGCAATACCGGAATTACGTATTCTCCGGTTGCCGGAATAAACACCAGCATGGAGCCTGCAACTATTCCGGGAACCGACAGCGGCAGCGTTACATCGAGAAATGTCCGTGCAGGCGTGGAACCCAGATCCATGGCAGCTTCGGTGAGTGTATTGTCCAGCCGTTCCAGATTCGCATACAGCGGCAGGATCATGAACGGCAGGTACGAATAGACAATACCGATATAGACAGCAAAGTCCGTGTTCATCATCTGCAACGGCTCGTCAATGATGCCAATCGCCAGCAAGACATTGTTGATCGTTCCATTGGTGCCCAGCAATCCAATCCATGCATATATCCGCAACAGGAATGACGTCCAGAACGGCAGTATGACCAAAAGCAGCAGGATATTGCGGGTTGCCCCGGACGACCGCGCAATTCCATAAGCCATCGGGTAGCCAAGCAGCAGGCAGAAAACCGTCGAGATGGCGGCAATTTTCAACGAGTTCAGGTACCCGGTGTAATATAGCGAGTCATTGATCAGATAGCCGAAATTGGTTGCGATGTTGGCCTGCAGCGCTTCCCAGCTGAACGGTATCTTGAAGGGCGGAATGGAATAGGCAGCTTCCGAAACCGCGATAACCATGACAATGAAAAACGGGGCCAGAAAAAACAGCAACAGCCAGAAGTACGGGATACCGGCAACGATCTTGCGCCAGCCATTCCGATTGAGCCAGCGCTGAAACCCGCTCCGCTGCGTGGCGGAAGATGACACGCTCTTGCCGGCAAGCTCGCTCATCACGGTTCCTCCGGCAGCACGATTGCCGAATTTGCATCCCAGGTCAGCCAGACCTTGTCGTCCCAGTCAACCTGCCGGTCAGCCTCTTCGACACGCTGGTCGTTGACCCGGTTGACGCGTATCAGTTCACCACTTTCCAGTTTGACCCGATATAGCGAGTCCTTGCCGAAATATCCGAGATCCAGGACTTCGCCTTGCACCGCATTCACAGTGGTTGATTTCGGTCTCGACCTGGAGATTGATATCTTCTCCGGCCGCACAGCAACACCGACGGCATCGCCCGACTTGATACCGGGCGAAACAGGCGCCTCAAATGTGCAGCCTGCTTTTGCCGCATTGATGCGGGCCTTACCCGCCTTGACACTGGTCACTGTGCCGTCAAACAGGTTGATGGAACCGATAAAGTCAGCGGTAAAACGCGAGGTCGGGAATTCGTAGACGTCAGTCGGCGTGCCTACCTGCTTGATGACTCCGCGATCCATGATGGCAATGCGTGAGGCCAGGGTCATGGCTTCTTCCTGGTCATGAGTAACGACAATGAATGTGACGCCCAGCTCTTCTTGAATATTGATCAACTCAAACTGGGTCTGTTCGCGCAGTTTCTTGTCGAGCGCCCCGAGCGGCTCATCCAGCAGCAAGACCTTTGGGCTCTTGGCCAGGGCACGCGCCAGAGCCACACGCTGGCGTTGACCACCGGATAGCTGATGCGGCTTGCGGGCGGCGAACTGGCCCAGTTGCACCAGATCAAGAAGCTCACTGACCCGTTGCTTGCGCTCACCATCGCTCATTGCTTCATGTTTCAGGCCATAACCGATATTCTTTTCCACATTCATGTGCGGGAACAGCGCATACGACTGGAACATCATGTTTACCGGCCGGTTGAAAGGCTGCACGTCACCCATGTCCTGCCCGTCTATGATGATACGGCCGGAGGTCGGTGTTTCAAAACCCGCCAGCATGCGCAGCAAGGTTGTTTTGCCACACCCTGACCCGCCGAGAAGGGCAAACAGTTCACCCTTGCTGATGTCCAGTGAAACATTATCCACGGCGACAAATTCGCCGAATTTCTTGGTAACATTCTCGATACGAATAAAGCTGTCGTCAGCTGTCATGAAATGGACCCGTCCCGACTTGAGAGAAACATCCCGCAAGGCTCTGACGAGTCTTGCGGGCGTATGGTCATATCAAATCAGGTCACGAACCTGTCTTGATTTTGGTCCAAGCACGGGTCAATGCACGCTGAGCCTTCGGCGACAGGGACTTGGATGTCCACAACCGCTTCTTGATCTCTTCATTGGGATAAATCGCCGGATCATCGAGAATTTCCTTCAGGACGAATTCTCCTGCTTTGGCGTTGGCATTGGCATAGTAGGTGAAATTGGTAGCACCTGCGATGACCTTGGGGTCGAGCATGAAGTTCAGGAACTTGTGCGCATTATCGACATTCTTGGCATCCTTGGGTATGGCCCAGACATCAAACCATGCCGGTGATCCGGTAGCCGGCACCTGGTAGCCGAGGTTGATTTCAACACCGGCATCGGATGCACGCGATGTCGCCGTAGCATAATCGCCCGACCAGTTATTGATCACACACAATTCCTTGTTGGGAATGGCGTTCAGATAGTTTGACGCATCAAATGTCTTGATGTACTGGCGAACAGGCTTGAATGCCTCAACCACTGCATCATAGTCGGCAGGGTCTTCGGTGTTCGGGTCCTTGCCCAGATATGACAAGACCATCGGTATGACATCACGCGGACTTTCCAGCACCGAGATGCCGCAATCTGCAACCTTGGACGCAAACTCGGGTTTCATGAGGATGTCCATGGTACCCATCGGTGCGTTGTCACCAAGCCGTTCCTTGACCATGTCGAGATTATAGGTGATGCCGGTGGTACCCCACATGTATACCACACTGTACTCATTGCCCGGATCCCAGTTCTCCACCGTTTTTAGAATACCGGCATCCTGGTTCGAGTAATTGCTCAGCTTGGACCGGTCAATTTTCTGAAAGGCGCCTGCCTGGATGAACTTGGGCAACTGGCTTCCTGAATGCAGCACCACGTCGTAACCTGAAGAGCCGGCCAGCATTTTGGCTTCCTCGGTCTCGGCAGCGTCATAGGTGTCATAAACCACCTTGATGCCTGTCGCCTTGGTAAAATCAGCCAGTGTAGTTTCACCGATATAATCGACCCAGTTGTAGACATGAACGACTTCTTCGGCTTGAGCTGCCTGCGCCGTGATGAGCACGGCTGTCGCAGCCGCCCCCATTGTAAGCGCAATTCTGCGTGTAATTCTTGCCATCGTATTGTTACTCCCTGTTAAAATACTTTCTGTTTTGAAGCTTACTGCGCAATCTGCTTTTTTTACAACGTTGAAATTCAGGCAGAGTTGCCGGTATTTCGGATACATCCCAAATCGTCTATTGCTGACCCCCTAGCAGCTTGTTGTTGATGGATTCCAGGCGTCCACTCTCCGGTGGTTCCGATTGCCTCAGCACAGGCATTACAGCCCGCAGCTGATCGTGATATTGTTTTACGCCGTACTCCAGATCAGACAGGATGAAACCCTGAAATCCGCTTGAATGCGCGGCCTCGTTGGACCACACGGTCAACTGGACGTCTTCTGCCGAAGTATCACTGTCGATCCGCTGAGACAGGTACTGTGAAGCCCTGATGCGCCGGTTGAATGTCGCATCACCATGATCTGAAAGCGGTATGGCATAGGAGGAGCTGCGTATGACAGTCTGACAGGTGGCAAGTGGATATTCCTGATAAAACCCCATGCTGTCCGGGTAGAAATATAACACCAGATTTGGAAACATGCCGATGTAAAGCCATGCTCGACGATGGCTCTCAGGCAGATAGTCAATCTCCGGCAGAATGTTGTTATAGGCCCGTACTGACCACAACCGGATGCTCTCGTCCCGCAATGACGCGAACGAACGCGTGGTTCCATCCTGCCAGGGTTCGTCGAAGTAAGTGTGGCCGTACAGGTCCTGCAGCCCAGGATGTGCCATGGGAACATGGTAACCCTCATTGTCGACATCCCGGACACATTTCCAGTTAGACCCTATCTGCTGGGACCAGAAGCTACCCCCGATCGGTTCTGCCTCGGATGAACGATACAATGCTATTTCAGCTTCATGGCGGGCAAGTATGTCTGCCACGGCCGGCTGCGGGCCGGGCTGAAATCTTACGAACACGAAGCCGTGCCAGACCTCAAACTCGACCGGCACAAGGCCATGCTCGACAGGATCGAGCTTGGGAACTGCTCTTGGTTGGACAACAGTGCGCAAGGTACCATCCAGATTGAATGACCAGCCATGGAAGGGACACACCAGGGCAGAGCCGCATGTACCGGTCTCGTTGACCACCACACGCGAACCGCGATGCCGGCAGACATTGTGGAAAGCCCGTATCTGGTTGTCCTTGCCGCGCACTATGATTGCGCGCTCTCCCGCCACGTCAAAACAGAAATAGTCTCCCGGTTCAGGCGCATTGCTGACATGGCCTGCCAATTGCCAGTGGCGGCGGAACAGTATTGCTCGTTCCAGCTCCAGTTGCTCTTCGCTTGTATAGGCCCACGCCGGTAATCCGCTGCGGTCCCATTCGTCAGGTACCGCTTCAATTTGCGATTTATCCAGAGCAGGTGGGGCGGCGTTGAAGCGTTCAATCCGGGTCATCCGAAACAGCCTTTATAAACTGAATGAACGTTCAATATAACATCATTTATTCAGTGCTGACAATTCCGGATTTGAAAATAGATGTCGGAAAATCTCGAATCTGACGTGACGTTTCAGTGCAAAAAAACCAGTTTTGCGCCAAATTTCGCAAAAAACAGAGCATATCTCTTGCCCAGGACGACCAACGATCCGAACTGACCCACCGCTAAAACATTTGTATTACCAGATCGCAGTAACGGCGACTACCGGACTTGCAGGACCGCTACTCCCACAATCGCTTCAGGCTTCAACCCGTACGAACCAGTCATCTTCAGAAATCACCTCTACGCCAAGTTCAGTTGCCTTTTTAAGCTTTGAACCCGCGCCCGGACCTGCCACGACCAGATCTGTCTTCTTCGAGACAGACCCCGCCACTTTGGCGCCAAGCCGTTCTGCCATGGCTTTGGCTTCATCGCGCGTCATGCGTTCCAGCGCGCCGGTGAAAACGATCGTCATGCCGGATACCGGAGAACCGCTGTCAACCGCTTCCAGCGCCTGTACATCGAGATGATCGCCGACCAGTTCTTTCACCACAGCCAAGTTGTGTGGCTCGGCAAAGAACTCGGCGACCGCCCGCGCCACAACATCACCGATACCATCAATGTTCACCAGATCAGCATAAGCTTCAGATGCATGATCCTGTGCCGCAGCCATGGCGTCGAGAAACTGATTTGCCGTGCCATATGATCTGGCCAGGGTCCGCCCGGTGGTTTCACCGACATGGCGAATACCCAGCGAATAGATGAACCGGTCCAGCCCGATTTTGCGGCGCTCATCAATGGCGGCAAACAGATTGCTGGCTGACGTCCCGCCCCATCCCTCGCGATCCCTCAACTTCTTCAGAGAACGCTGATCCCGCAATTGAAGTGTGAAGATATCCTGCGGAGACTGTATCAGACCGTCATCGTAGAATTCCTGGATGACCTTGTCTCCCATGCCTTCAATGTCAAAGGCGTTGCGGGAAACAAAGTGCTTCAACCGTTCGACCCGTTGAGCCGGGCAAATCAGGCCACCGGTACAGCGGCGCACCGCATCAACCTTGCCGGTTTTCTCGTTGACCTCGCGAACTGCGTGAGAGCCGCATGCCGGACATGTGGTCGGGAACTTGTATTCGACCGCGTCGACGGGACGTTTGTCAGGCAAGTGGCCAAGTACTTGTGGAATGACATCCCCTGCCCGCTGGATTGTCACCGTATCGCCGATCCTGATATCCTTGCGAACAATTTCGTCTTCGTTGTGCAGCGTGGCGTTTGATACCACCACCCCTCCGACGGTAACCGGTTTCAGGCGCGCCACCGGTGTCAGTGCACCGGTGCGCCCCACCTGTATGTCGATACCTTCCAGAACGGTGGTCGCCTGTTCAGCCGCAAACTTGTGCGCCACAGCCCAGCGCGGTGACCGGGACACAAATCCCAACCGCTCCTGCCAGTCGAGCCTGTTGACCTTGTAGACCACACCGTCAATGTCATACCCAAGTGTTGCGCGCTGTTGTTCTATGGACTGGTAGTGCGCCAGCAGTTGATCAACCGATGTGCAAAGTCTCGTCAGCGGATTGACCGGAAATCCCCACCTGCATAATGCATCCAGAACACCGCGCTGGGTTTCACCCGGAAGCCGTTCGACCTGCCCCCAGGCATAGGCAAAAAACCGCAATGGCCGAGCAGCGGTGATGGAAGAATCCAGTTGCCGCAGTGAGCCTGCTGCTGCATTGCGCGGATTGGCGAACACCTTGCCATTGACATCGTCTTGCGCCTGGTTGAGCCGGCTAAAATCTTCATGGGACATATATATTTCCCCGCGCACTTCAAAAACCTCGGGGAAGTCCGCTGCGTTCACCCGGTGTGGCACATCACTTATGGTTTCGACATTCCGGGTAACGTTCTCCCCTTCCTGACCATCTCCGCGTGTAGCCGCCTGCACCAGTTTGCCATTCTCATACCGCAGCGAAATTGACAGTCCGTCGATTTTCGGTTCAGCCGTAATCTCGACCAGTTCATCATCTGGGAGTTTCAGAAAGCGGCGAATGCGTGCAACAAATTCATGCACGTCGCTGGCTGTAAAGGCATTTCCCAGCGACAGCATGGAAACCGCATGGCGTACCTTGCCAAACTTTTCCGATGGCGCGGCACCTACGCGTTTAGACGGCGAATCCTCCACAACCAGCTCGGGAAAGGCCGCTTCAATCTCGTCGTTGCGGCGACGCAGGGCGTCATATTCCGAATCCGGGATTTCCGGCTCATCTTCCCCGTGATAGGCCTTGTCATGATGCGAAATCTCGGCGGCCAGACGTTTCAGTTCCGCAGCGGCTTGCGACGCGGTCAGCGCCTCTACTTTCGTGTCCTTGCCCATCACTCAGCCCGTCGCCGACAGCAGCCGGTCAGCCTGGGCACGGGCTTCCGACGTGACTTCTGCACCAGATAACATGCGGGCAATTTCCTCGCGACGTCCGTCACCGGTTAGCGGCGTAACGCGGGTGATCATACGCCGATGGGCGCCGTCCCCGGTTTCTTCCATCTTGGAAATCAGCAAATGGGCGTCAGCGCGTGAGGCAACCTGCGGGCTGTGCGTTACCGCCAAAACCTGCAACCCCTTCGACATGCGCGAAAGCCGCTGGCCGATCGCGTCTGCAACAGCCCCGCCGACACCGGTATCAATCTCGTCGAACACCAGCGTCGGGGCAGACGCGCGCGCCGCCAGCACCACCTTGAGAGCCAGCAGGAAGCGCGACAGTTCTCCGCCGGACGCTGCCTTGACGATAGGTGCCAGAGGTGTTCCCGGATTCGCCGCTATCAGAAACTCCACCCGGTCAATGCCATGCGATCCCGCGCGCGCTTCATCTGTCACGACACGGGTTTCAAATCGCGCCTTTTCGAGACGCAATGGCGCAAGCTCAGACAATATTTCCTGATCCAGCTTCACTGCTGCCTTCATGCGTGCATCTGACAATTTGAGAGCAACATTGTCATAAACCGCCTGTGCCTCATCACGCGCCTTTTTGAGTTTGGCCAGCAAAACCCCGCCGTCATCAATGGATTGCAGGTCAGTTTCAAATCGCTCCATCAAGCCAGCAAGATCATCCACCTGCACTTTGTGTTTGCGGGCAAGCGCACGCAGCGCAAACAGGCGTTCTTCCGCTTTTTCAAGTTCGGCCGGGTTAAGCACAAACTCACGCGCTGCCGCGTCCAGCTGGTTTTGCGCCTCGTTCATTTCAATGACAGCACGCTCCAACGCTGCACAGACCGGATCAAGGCTGCCCTTTGCCTGCTCCCGTCGCCTTTCCAGTTTTCGCAGCGCCGTGTTCAGCGCGGCAATCGTGTCACCGTCGGAAACCGCTTTTTGCGCTTCATTGACCACCGAAGAAAACTCTTCGGCATTCATCATCATCTGACGCTTGTCCGCGAGGCTGGCTTCTTCACCAGGTTGCGGATCCAGTTCATGCATTTCCTTCAAGGCATGTTCCAGAAAAGCTCGTTCCGTTTCAGCCCTGTCGAGCCGGGTCTGGTGAGCATCATAAGCCTCGCGAGCACTGCTCAGCGCTGCCCAGGCTGTTTCGACCTTTTGAACCTTGCCGTCCAGTTCGCCATAAGCATCCAGAGCGGTGCGGTGAAATGAAACATCCATCAGTGCGCGGTCGTCATGCTGGCCATGAATTTCCGCCAGCAGACCGCCCAACTGGCGAAGCAGGTTCACGCTTGAGGGCTGATCGTTGATGAAAACCCGGGATTTGCCGTCCGCACCCTGAATCCGGCGAATGACAATGCCGTCTTCGCCCGCCTCAATTTCCGCCTCCGCCAACAAGGAATAGGCAGCATGGTTCGAGGGAGGAAAGAAACCCGCGGTGACACTGCCCTTGTCGCAACCTGTCCGGACCAGGGATGCATCACCGCGTGCACCGAGCGCCAGTCCGAGAGAATCCAGCAGGATTGACTTCCCGGCACCGGTTTCACCGGTGAATACACCCAGGCCTTCTTCAAGACTGAGGTCCAGTTTCTCGATAAGGACAATGTCGCGTATGGCAAGATGTGTCAGCATGGCTGGCGCTGTTTATAGCGCATTTTTTTAGAATCGGGCGAGAGGAATAGCACCAAGACCACACTGATCTATCCGTGCATCGTCAGACCACCAGAGACACTTATGGTCTGCCCGGTAATATAATCCGCATCGGAACTGGCGAGAAAGGCAATGATGCCGGGATAATCTGCCGGCTGCCCCAGGCGGCGCATGGGGATCGCTCGGATCAGTCCTTCAACCAGCCTCCTGCCCTGTTCCCCGTCACCGGCAAAGCTGGCTAACAGGGGGGTTTGTGTCGGTCCCGGACAAACCGAATTGATTTGAACATTTTTTTGGGCAAGCTCACGCGCCAGCGTTTTGGAAAAAGCGATTATGCCGCCCTTGCAGGCAGAGTACACGGCTTCACCGGACGAACCCACGCGCCCGGCATCGGACGCCACATTGATGACCTTGCCGGCCTCGCGCTGTACCATCCGGCTTACCACCGTGTGATGCAGGTTGAGCGGACCATACAGATTGATGTCAATTATCTTTCGCCACAAGACCGGCTCAGTACTCAGAAAAGCCTTGGCCTCGTCCCAACCGGCATTGTTGACCAGTACATCAATTGCACCAAGATTTTGTTCCACCGCCCGAACGACTGCTTCAACTGCATCATAGTCCGAGATGTCGCTTTCATAGGACCGGGCAACTCCTCCGGTATCGGCGATCAGTTTACCTGTTTCAGCAGCCCCACTGGCGTTGATATCAAGGATGGCAAGTTTCGCGCCTTCCTGGGCAAACCGCTGGCAAACCGCTCTGCCAATGCCGCTGCCGCCACCGGTAACGACGACTACCTTTCCCTCTAGACCTCGCATCAAGTCATCTCCGTTGCAGTATGTGTTTGATCCGTCTTGCCGACCGGCGGATAGATTTCACTCAGCGGACGGGTTTTGCCGTCAGCCTGGACGACGCGCACATGCTTGCGTTGAAGCTCCCGCACATGCGGTACCCCGCAGGCATGCGCGATCAAACCGGCTCCGTACTGGATCTTTTCGACATAATTTTTTACCCGAACAGCCTTGTCAGACGGATCAAGCCCACGCTGCAAATGGAGTTGGTGAGTAGTGATACCGGTTGGGCAGGTATTCTTATTGCATTTGAGTGACTGGATGCATCCGAGCGCGAACATGAACCCACGCGCGGAATTGACGAAATCCGCACCCGCACAGTAAGCCCAGGCGACCTCGGCCGGAGTAATCAGTTTACCGGCACAGATTACGCGAATACGCCCTTTCAGTTTGTGTTTCTCCAACACATCAACCACCATCGGAAGGGCCTCGCGAACGCTCAACGCAGTATTGTCGATCAACGGCATGGGGGCAGCTCCGGTACCCCCGTCACCTGAATCAATTGTGATAAAATCAGGGGCCGACGCAGTTCCGCGTTGCTTGATCAGCTTGCACAGGTCATCAAGCCACTCCACACCCCCCATTGCGGTTTTGAACCCTGTTGGCAAACCGGACACATCCCGCACGCGCGCAACAAAATCCAGTAACCCGGCATGATCGGCAATTTCAGCATGGCGGTTTGGAGACAGCGATGCTTTTCCGACCGGTATACCTCTTATTTTCGCAATTTCCTCATTTACCTTGTCCGCAGGCAGAATGCCCCCTTTGCCAGGCTTTGCACCCTGGCTGAGCTTGATCTCGACCATCTTGACCTGCGGCAGGTTTGCAATTTCCCGTAACTTGCTCTCTGAAAAGTTACCCTGCTCATCCCGGACACCATACTTGGCGGTACCGATCTGAAAAATGATATCACAACCGCCCGACAGATGATGTTCTGACAACCCGCCCTCGCCGGTATTGAGCCAGCAGCCGGCCAATTTGGCGCCCTTCGACAAGGCTCGCACAGCTGGCCCGGAAAGCGAACCGTAACTCATGGCGGAAATATTGATCAACGAACCAGCCTGATAGGGCTCGCGCGCACCTTCTCCTATGGTCAACTTTGGCGGTTCGGAAATCTCGTTATCCAGCAAACCATATATTTCGCTGGCAAAAATCGGTGTTCCGACAATCGAAATATTCTCGGTCGAACCAAATGCAACCGTGTTGTCGACCCCTGCGGCAGATTTGTAGGCCCATTCGCGTTGCGCACGATTGAACGGCATTTCCTCGCGATCCTGGGAGAAGAAATATTGCCTGAAAAACTCGCCCAAAGTCGAGAACAAGGGTCTGAACCGCCCAATGACGGGATAGTTATGACGGATGGCATCGCGACGTTGGCTGACGTCGATCACGAACATCATCAATACGGCCAGCATGATCACGCCGACAGCAAACACAAACAGGGTCGAGAAAAACGACAGCGATTCGGATACAATTCTTCCGACAAAATCCATTTCTTGTTCCCGTCGTTTGCTCTTCATCCGTTTCAGGAATGAAAGGTGATCTTCAGGCTAAAGGAACCTGATACAGGCCCAGCGGTCAACACAGCGTCTGGAATCTGTTCCTGTTCACGCGAGATTTGTTGATAAGCCGATTGTCACCCAATTGTCATCTGACCAACGTATCGGAGAATATCCCGAATTCAGGAGGGTGGATAATGGTCAGCAAGATGTTCAATGTATTGTTCCTTTGCACCGGCAATTCTGCACGCTCGATTCTGGCGGAGGCTATAATGAACCGCCAAGGCCAGGGACGTTTCAAAGCGTACTCAGCCGGTTCGCAGCCCAAAGGCAAGCCTCATCCGCAGGCCCTCAGGCTTCTTGAATCTCTGAAGTACGACATCACGCAATTTTCGTCGAAATCCTGGGATGTATTTGCAAAGTCCGGTGCGCCGGTATTGGATTTTGTATTCACGGTCTGCGACAATGCAGCAAACGAAGTCTGCCCGGTCTGGCCCGGCCAGCCAATGAGTGCACACTGGGGGATTCCGGACCCGGCAGCGCTTGAGGGGTCAGATTCGGAAATTGCGGCAGCTTTCGCTGAGACCTATCGGCAGATGAACAATCGCATCACTGCTTTCGTAAACTTGCCTTTTGAGAGCATTGACCGGCTCAGTCTATCAGAAAAGCTGGATGAAATAGGCAAGAAGTGAGGACGGTATCCGGGATCAGGAATCAAAAATACCGGATAGCCAGGATCCTGAATCTTCCGATGGGCTCAGGCCACCATCCTGCAGCAGTGCAAAAGCATCCTTGTACCACTTGGAATTGGGATAATTGTGCCCCAGTATCGCAGCAGCCGTCTGGGCTTCAGAGCGAATGCCAAGTTGCAGGTAGTTTTCTGTCAGACGATAAAGCGCTTCAGGAGTATGCGAGGAAGTCTGATACTTCTCAACGACGGTCTTGTATCGGTTGATAGCAGCGAGAAATGATTTCTTGCGCTGGTAATGCCTGCCAACGTCCATTTCCTTGCCGGCCAGCATGTCACGCGCCAGCGTAGCTTTTCCGGCAGCATCCCGCGCGTAAGGGGTGTTCGGATAACGTCGCGCCAACTCCTCCAGTTCTTCCAGAGATTTGCGCGCGGCTGTTGGGTCCCGGCGAACATCGTTGATCTGCTCGTAGTGGTTAAGCGCGATCAGATACTGCGCATAGGCTGCGTCCTGGTGGCCGGGATGAAGCTGGATGAAACGCTGGGCTGCCGCAATCGACTCCGGATGGGCACTGCGCTGATATTGCGCATAGGATTGCATCAAAATGGACTTGGTAGCCCATTTGGAATACGGATGCTGGCGCTCCACCTCTGAAAATTTCTTTACCGCCGAGCGATATTCCTCGTTGCGAATATCCTCAACACCGGCGTTGTACATACGCGCAATTGGTGCTCCGTCGGGATCACTGCCAAGATTCGGAGCAACTGCATCGCTACTGCCAAACAGGCTGAACCCCTGAGATGAACTGGAGCCGCTGTCATCGCCGCCTGGCAGGTAATCGCTGAGATTGCCACCACCGCAGCCCGACAGCATGATGCCAGCAGCACAAAACACTGTCAGTGTCGACAATTTGAACTTGGACGGCAACGCTCTACTCCGCTGAATTCCAGCCTGAATCAGATTTCAACAGGCCCTGTTCCCATAGACTAGCGCAAAAAGCCTGGCGCAGCCAGCTTTGCTCTTCTGTTTGTACAACTGCAATGGTGCAGCAACCGGGCGGAAATATGGCTGGCCCGGCTTAAACCAGACCAGCACACGATTATGTCAGCTTCGCTTCGCGAGCGATACCCGTCAGTTGGATTGGCGACGCAAAAATGCCGGGATTTCCAGCTGATCATCATCCAGGGAAGGATCAATTGCAGGCTGCAGCGGATGCACATTGCCCTGAGGTTGCGGGCGCTGCATTTGAGGCTCTTCCTTGGCAGCTTTTGGAGCAGATGCCGGCTCTTCTTCGCGCCGCACACCCAAACCTACGCTGGCCAGACGCTCAAGCAGGCCTTTGCGTTTTGTTTGCGCTGCTTGCGCAACCTGCTGCAGTTTTTCCGGACGTGCTGCCATTTGCTCGCGCGCAATAGGCGGAAAATCCTCGCGTGGCGGTATCTGGGTCCGCGATGCAGCCGCGTTGGTCGCCATAATGGGGCGTGGCGGTGCTTCGGGGACTGAGCCCGCTTCCTGAAGTTCTGCGGCAACTTCCAGATTTTCCTCGACCACTTCTTCAGCCTGAGGTTCGGCAGCCACAGGCGCAGGCGTTACAGTTTTCACCACCCGCTGGGGAGCGGCATAGCCATATCCGGTTTCTTCTTCCTCTTCCATGTCGGCATCATCGCTGCCCTGCAGAAATTCCTCTGCCAGGCCGGTCGCAACCACTGACACCCGCATGGTGCCTTCGAGTTTTTCATCAAAAGTTGCGCCGAGAATGATATTGGCCTCGGGATCGACTTCCTCGCGAATACGGGTTGCGGCTTCGTCAACTTCATACAGGGTAAGGTCTGGACCACCCGAAATCGAAATCAGCAGCCCGCGTGCACCACGCATCGACACATCATCAAGCAGCGGATTGGAAATAGCCGCTTCGGCTGCCTCTATGGCCCGTTTTTCTCCGGAAGCTTCTCCGGTTCCCATCATGGCCTTGCCCATTTCGGACATAATGGCCCGCACATCGGCAAAATCGAGATTGATCAATCCGTCACGGGTCATCAGTTCGGTAATCGAGGCGACGCCGGAATAGAGGACTTCGTCCGCCATGGCGAAGGCAGCGGCAAATGTCGTCTTCTCGTTGGCAACCCGAAACAGGTTCTGATTGGGAATGACGATCAGCGTATCGACATGCTGGGTGAGTTGCTCGATGCCGCGATCAGCAGTCAGCATGCGGCGCTGGCCTTCAAAGTGAAACGGCTTGGTGACCACACCAACCGTCAGTATCCCCTGCTCCTTGGCAGCCCGCGCAATCACCGGCGCGGCACCCGTGCCGGTGCCGCCACCCATGCCTGCCGTAATGAACACCATATGAGCACCAGCCAGATGGTCCAGAATTTCGGGCAGCGCCTCTTCCGCCGCACCGGCACCGATTTGCGGTTGCGATCCCGCGCCCAGACCCTGGGTCAGATCGGTGCCCATCTGGATGCGCCTTTCGGCAGAACTCTGCAATATGGCCTGGGCATCAGTGTTCGCGACAACAAATTCCACGCCTTCAAGGTTGGACTCGATCATGTTGTTGACCGCGTTGCCCCCTGCGCCACCCACGCCAAAAACGGTAATGCGCGGCTTTAGCTCTGTAGAATCAGGCACGGTTAATTTGATAGGCATGGTTTTGCATCCGGTTGATTTCCCCTGGGACTGCCATTTTGGTTTCCAAATTGCTAACAAATGGTTAACGCGCCCTTACCGGACTGCAGAAAATTGCAATTATTCGACGCAAGCCGTTTACAAAGGTTAATAACAGATCTCAGGACCCGATTGGTGCCAAAGTGGTACCACAATATTTTCAAATCTGAGGGTATGGGGCCAGTACATAACGGCATATATGCCAAGAATTCAGACGCGAGGATTTTCCCGCGTCATTTTTGGTGGTTTCTGTCATGCCTGATAGCCTTCGCCCAAAACATTGGCCCAAGAACAGCTACGATCCGCACTATGACCCTCTGGTTGACGCCGGGCCCGGTCATAATCGGGATTATGCACCGACTTACTGGATCGGCACGGCTGGGGCGCCGCCTCCCGACGACGGTCCAGTGTCTGGTGACATGGATGTAGATGTAGCTGTCGTCGGATCAGGTTATACGGGCCTGTCCTGTGCCATACACCTGGCTCGTGACCACGGCATCAAGGCTGTTGTGCTCGACGCCAACACTGTCGCGTGGGGATGCAGTACACGCAATGGTGGTCAGGCACAGATTTCGTCAGGCAGACTCAAGCGCTCGCAGTGGATACAGCGCTGGGGGGTTGACGTTGCCAAGAGAATGCATGGCGAGATTGTTGAAGCGTTTGATCTGTTTCGCAGCCTGATCGCAGAACCCGAATTCGACTGTGACCCACAGGATGGCGGTCACTATTACATAGCTCACAAAGCCGGTGTAATGCCCAGGCTGGAAGCTGAATCAAAGCTTTTGAATGAAGTTTTTGGCTACAAGTCCCGTATTCTGTCACGCGAGGAATTACACGAAACCGTCGTTCGCGATGAAGAAGCCGCCGGCGCCATGATGGAACCTGACGGCATTTCAATTCACGCAGCAAAACTGGCTTTCGGTTACATCAAGCTGGCCCGGAAACTTGGAGTAAAGGTCCACCCTGCCAGCCCGGTCATGGGCTGGAAAACGGTGAATGGTGTAAATCATCTGAAAACACCGGGCGGCATTGTTCGCGCCAAAACCGTTGCACTTGCAACAGCTGGCTATACGCCTCCCGGCCTGCACAAGCGTACCCGGCATCGCCTCATGCCGGTGCTGTCCAATTCAATGGTGACCCGACCGCTGGACAAGGACGAAATTGAAGCATGTGGCTTCAAGACCGGCTCGCCACTGACAGACACCCGCACACTCCGCCACTATTACCGGTTTCTGCCGGACGGATGTGTGCAGATTGGCAGCCGCAGCGCAATCACTGGTGCAGACGCCGAAAACCCCAGACATCTGGAGCGTTTACAGGAAAGTCTTTATCGCAAGTTCCCGGCTCTCAGAGATATCAATCTGGACTACTCATGGTGGGGCTGGGTCGATGTCAGTCATGACATGATGCCCCGCATCTTCCAGCCTGATCCTGATCGGCGGATTTTCTATGCCATGGGCTATGGTGGAAATGGCGTGATGTACTCTGCTCAGGCCGGCCGCCGCATGGCCCAGATGATTGCAGGAATGGGACAGAACCTCGATCTGCCGATCTTCACGTCGCAGTTGCCGGGACACGGCATCCTGACACCGTTCCGTCGCCTCGGCCAGCGCATGATGTACAGCTGGTACTGGCTGCAGGATGAAAAACTCTAACACCGCCGCTCGGCCCCACAACCAACAGGATACGCAAATGACCAGTACGCCGATCATCGATTTTTCCGACGATGTCGCAGAAACCCACCGCCGTCTGGCTGATTTGCCGGACCGTGTGTTTGACGGCGATCCGCATCACACAACACAAATCCGGTTTGAAAGCCCCGACGGCATTGTTATGTCCGGCACCTGGACCAGCACACCAGGCAAATGGCACGTATTCACAGATCGCGATGAAATCTGTTTCATACTGTCCGGCCATTGCCGGCTGGTTGACAAGGACGGGACCGCAAAGGATTTTCGTGCCGGGGACAGCTTCATTATTCCAAACGGATTTGAAGGTCACTGGGACGTGGTCGAAACAACAAAAAAACATTTTCTGGTTCGTCACGTTAAGTAGATTTCTCCCCTTGATCATACTGCGCTAACTTGCAAGCCTCATCGCGAAATACCCAATAGAGGCAGTTTGTATGGCGAAGGTAGAATACGAAAACGACGGCCGCATCGCGCGAATCCGTCTGAACCGCCCGGAAGTGCTCAACGCAATTGACGATGAAGTGCCGCAACTGCTGGCAGACTGCGTGGCTCACGCCAATGCGGACAATGATGTGCATGTCATTGTTCTGAGCGGTTCAGGGCGGGCGTTCTGTGCAGGTTATGACCTTAAGGCATACGCGGAAACTTCGGGCCAGAACTCCGTTACCCAGGACATGCCGTGGGATCCGATGAAGGATTATGCCTTCATGAAACGAAACACTGACCTGTTCATGTCCCTGTGGCGCAGCTACAAGCCGGTGATATGCAAGGTACACGGCTATGCAGTAGCGGGTGGATCCGACATTGCGCTTTGTTGTGACCTTGTCGTCATGGCCGACGACGCCAGCATCGGCTACATGCCGACGCGTGTCTGGGGTTGTCCTACCACCGCAATGTGGGTGTACCGGTTGGGAGCGGAAGGGGCCAAACGCATGCTCTTGACCGGCGACAAGATTGATGGCCGTGAGGCGGAACGCATTGGCCTGGTTCACAAGGCGGTGCCGGCAGCACAGCTGGATGATTATACGGAAGATCTGGCTCAGCGTATTTCAACTGTCCCCGTAAATCAGCTAATGATGCAGAAACTGGTCATCAATCAGGCAATAGACGCCATGGGTCTGGCCAACACCCAGATGATGGCAACCGTATTTGACGGCATTTCGCGCCATTCGCCCGAAGGCATGAACTTTAAGCATCGAGCCGAAGACATAGGCTGGAAGCAAGCCGTGCGCGAGCCCGACCTCGGTACCTATGACTGGACCCACAACCGGCCGATCAATCCGAAACGCTGACATCCGGCGCGAGATGACACTACTCGAAAGCACATCCTGGAATATGGCAAAAACAATATATTGAAACATGCATACCGCAACGTCATCATGCATGTTGGAGGCACAATACCAAAGGAAACACCATGCCCACGGTGTTCGAGAACTTTGTAGACCAGATGATCAATCTGCCGGACGCCAATGACGTCTGGCAGTGCACAGCCGAATTCGGCTACAATCTCGGTTTCAGTTCCTGTTCACTGACACTGGCGGAACGCGCGGACGGCAAGCTGAACTCCAGGTACCTGAAAACCGACTTTGGCGATGAGTTCAGTGAAGGCTACGATAAGGGCGGCCTCATCGACATCGACCCATTCCTGCATTTCGCGTGTCAAACCCCGGCTTCCCAGAAAATACTCACCAGCAGCCTGACCAGCTATCCCGGAAGTTCTGCCACCCATCAGCACTTTCTGGATCAGCTTTCAGAAGGCGGCACGAAGGGCGGTATCGGCGTTCCTGTTCGCACCAGCGAAAACAAGGTTTTCGGCGGCTGGATATTTTCCAGTCACGAACCGGAAGAAGCATTTGACCTGCTCATTGCGGAGCGCCGGCACGAAGCCCATCTGGCCGGTCTGCTTGCCTACGAGCGAATGATTGCACTGGGGTTGGGGCACGAGCAAAGCGAAAAACTGCTGAGTTGCAGGGAACGAGAAGTCCTGCTTTGGCTGTGTGCCGGTCATCGGGTATCAGCAATTGCTGAAAAACTGGGAATCAGTGAATCGGCGGTCAACCTCTACCTGAAGAATGCGCGCGCCAAACTTGGTGCGAGAACCCGTGAACAGGCCATAGCCAGAGCCATTTTCAGCGGGCAAATTGAGCTCTGACTCAGGCTTCGCCCTGTTTTTCCTCAGCCAGGGCGGCATTGAACTCTGCACCGAACAGAATAAGTGCAGACAGCCCGTACAAATAGACGATTGCGGTCATGGTACCAGCCAGTCCGGCGTAAAGGGCAGTGTAATTGGCGATTGTCTGAAGATACAATGCGAAGAGCTGCGACCCGATAATGATGCCAGCTATGGTCAGAGCAATTCCCCCGGCCATGGTCCTGAAAGACCGCTTTCCCTGGGGCAGAAAGCGGTGAAACGCCGCAAGGGTCACGCTGAGAATGCAGATGGCAAACGCGTACTTCACCACTTCGACGGTGAAGGAAAACGGGGTCAGCCACGCCAGTTTGTTGACCAGAAACGACCACACAAGCGGTGTTGCGATCAGGATTGTCGCTGCCAGTATAAGTCCGAATGCACCGATTATCACAAAAACAGCGCCTTGCAGGCGTCGCCACCAGAACGGGCGCGTTTCTGTAACCCGATAAGCCCGGTTAAGACCGTCCCGGGCATTCTCAATGCCGTTTGTCGCCAGAACCAGCGCCACAATCGTACTGATTGAAAAGAACTCGCTGGGTTGTTGAGCCACAATGATTTTTACCTGCTCCGCGATGGCCTTCTCACTGTCTGCCGGCCAGTGCTCAAGCACCAGATTGAACACTTCGTCCACCACGGCGGGGCTGCCCCATATGCGAACCAGTGACGAAACCAACATCAAAAACGGAAACAGCGATAGCAGCAGAGACAATGCAACATTGCTTGCAATCGCCGATCCTCCGTCATCGACGAACTTTATAGTTGCACGCCAAAGCGTTCTTGCGATCTTGGCCATTCAGACTAAGCCCTATCTGACAATCAATATTGCCCCTCAGGCTGCACAATTGGGCATTCGGCGCAAATACGCGTGATGAAAATTAACTGAAAATCTCTATATAACGCCGCAATGAATCAATTAAAACACCTTATATTCAATGCCTTAAAAGCTTTCTTTAAGCCATTGACCTACACGTCTGATGTAGCCACGGTCGTGGCCCGCGCCGGCGATCAGCAAACCCAGCTTGGCAGCCTGCTCATCTGGTGCAAGACCATAGCGCAGGAGGCCTGTCGCAACGCAAAAGCCCGGTGTTGAAAGAGCATCCGGCAACCCGTTGAAGCGTGATGGCCTTGCCACGCGGACCTGGCGGCAAAGAATCTCTCCTGCCAGTTGTTCAACGCCGTTCAACTGGCTGCCGCCACCGGTCAGCACAACACGGCGCACAAAACGTTGCGCAACCGGCACCTGACCGAGTTTGTCGCGAACGATTTCAAATATTTCCTCCATGCGCGGGCGAACCACACCGCAAATCATCGAACGCGGAACACGCTGAACCGCATCGCTGCCTGTCTCGCCGAGAATCGGACAGGTAATCAGTTCACGCTCATCAAGTTGTGCCGGCACGGTCGAGCCCCACAGTGTCTTGACCCGCTCGGCGTGAGCTATGGTTGTATTGAGGCCTCGAGCAATGTCTGTGGTGACATGGTGAGAACCCACCGCAATCATGTCCGCATGAGCCAGCATGCCCTCATTGAACACGGCATATGATGTCGTCCCTCCACCCAGTTCAATCACTGCAACGCCCAGTTCCATTTCATCGGCCAGCAGGACCGAGCGCGCTGAGGCATAGGGCGCAACGACAAGCCCGACCGCATCCAGATGGCAGCGTTCCAGAAGAAGACCAAGATTGCTGATGGCGTTTGCATCGGCAAGAACTACGTTCAGTTCAGCGGTCAGCGTTGAGCCGTGCATACCTTCGGGATCACGCACGTTTCTCGCGTCATCCAGCCGGTATTGTACGACAGACGCATGCAGGACCACGCGTCCATCAGTATCCAGTTTTGACATGGCGTTGACAGCGGCACGGCGTTTGGCGGCTTCATCGACCGCATGGCGGCCCATCGTAACTTCGCCGGAGACGTGGACACTCAACGTGCGTCCACCGGACATGTTCACATAAACTCCGGAAATCGTCCGGCCGGCCATGCGCTCAGCCTGATCAATGGCAGTGCGCATTGCGCGTTCCGCCTGATCAAGATCCGTGACCGCGCCGCCGGTAATGCCACCTGATCGGCAATGACCCGCCCCGACAATTTTTATTTGCGGCACAGTTTCATCCACAGCACGTCGCCTGCGGCCTTCCACAGCGCCTATCAGACAACAGATCTTTGTAGATCCGATATCCAGAGCTGCAATGGTGGAGGAAGGCGCGGATGCGCGCGGTGAACCGGTATTGGCAGATGATGTTGGAAACGGTACGACTTTCATGGCACTCAATACCTGCTCAAAACTACTTACGAACTGCAGATTGCAGCTGGACAATCACGTTCAGCGGTTACGCAACGCTACCTTGCGATCCGGTTTAACCGTGGTCCCCTCGAAAGGAACCATCACGGCAGAACCGGCAAGACGGAGATCCACCTGTTCAATTCCCGAATTCAAGACTCCATACCGGGCATCCAGATCTGCCAGATTGGCGAGAGCCTGCTCAACTTCCTTTTCAGGCAACAGGGCCTGCCGCCCGCCAGCGAAATACAATGACCACCGCCGATTTCCCACGCGTGCGGCAGCCTTGATCTTTGAATTTAACTCAGGCCATGCTTCAAGTTGGTTAACAAGTTGCGAAACGTTTTCCTGAGCCCCCTCTCCTGACACAAACATCAGTTGTGAAAACCTGCGGGCGTCAAAACTGGCTATCGCGGACCCTTCCCGGTCTATCACGTAGTAATTTCCACCCCGTTGCCAGACCGCAAACGGTTCCCGTTCCACAACTTCTATCTCCAGTCTGTTCGGTGGCAAAACACGCACGCTGGCTTCCTGCACCCAATCGAGATTGAGCATGATTGAACGCGCCTTGTTGGCATCAAATCCGATCAATGAACCACCGGGCTTGACGCCAATCGCTTTCAGCACCGTCGCGCCGTCCATCCGCTTCAGACCGCCAATCCGGATTTGTTCCGCCGCATATCCGAAATACGAAGACACCTGTCCTGCCAGGCCCCGGGTTCCACTCGATGTTCCCGCCAGATGGTCGCCGGTCAACAGACCGTAACCGGTAACCGCGACCAACATGCAGACCGCAATTGAGCGAACCAGAATTCGGCTGGCGCGGCGGTTGCACAACCGTTCTCCGGCCCGCAAACAGACCGACAGGTTAGACCAAAATGGCGCCTGGCATATTTTACGATAGCGTCGGCTGATTGACATTCTACTCAACGGTTCAACCCCGCATCATTGATCATCCAGGTCAACAGTTGCGCGAAATCATGCCCGGCATGAGCAGCCATTTCCGGGACCAGCGATGTCGGCGTCATACCTGGCTGGGTGTTGATTTCCATGAAAATGAGTTCGCCATCGGTACCTTCTGTATCGTTGTAGCGAAAATCGGAACGGCTCACCCCCTTACAGCCAAGTTCGGTATGGGCAGAAAGCGCATATTTCTGAACACGGCGATAGACGGCCTCCGGAATGTCCGCCGGCAGGATATGCTCCGATCCGCCAGGCTGATACTTGGCAGCGTAGTCGTAAAACCCGGCGCCTGAAATAATGTCGGTTACACCCAACGCCACATTGCCCATTACCGCACATGTCAATTCGCGGCCTGGCACATATCGCTCCACCATGACCTTGCTATCAAGGTCAAATCCTTCGCCCTCCACCATGCTTGCCAGCGAATTGGAACCACGATCGACAATATGTACGCCGACGCTGGACCCGTCCGCCACCGGTTTTACGACGTACGGCAGCGCCATGACATCATGATCGATGGCTTCACACAGTTGAACGACCTGATGTTCGACGACGGGAACCCTGACCCGGGCGACCGCAGACTTGCAGAGATGCTTGTCCATGGCCAGGGCAGACGCCAGCAATCCGGAATGCGTATAAGGGATTTTCATGGTTTCGAGGATTGCCTGCATGTGGCCATCCTCTCCCCATTTTCCGTGTAGCGCATTGAATGCAACGTCCGGCTTCAGGTCGCGCAACTGGTCAATAATGTCAGGCTGGACATCTACCTGGGTAACTTTGAAGCCTGATTCCTCGAGGCCCTTGGTGCAGGCCTTGCCTGAGCTGATCGATACTTCACGTTCACTCGACCATCCCCCCATCAGCATGGCGACGTGCGTAAGTCCGGGATCACGTTGTTCCATTACACAACCTCTACAGAACATCCATTGATCGGAAACGATCAGGGAGGCCATTCAAAGACATGACTTGCAAAACCGCGAAAGTCATCAAAATTAAAACACATAGAAACAACAACTTAGAACGTCTTGTTGAATCAATTTCAGTGTGACCCATGCTAGTCGCGTGTCTCAACACCGATACGTTTGATCTCCCACTGGAGGTCGACACCGGAGTTTTCCTTCACCCGAGCCCTTACCATCTCTCCGAGTTGTTCAATCTGTGCAGCTGTCGCGCCGCCTTCATTGATCAGGAAGTTGCAATGCATCTCCGACACTTTCGCCGGCCCAATGGAAAACCCGCGCATTCCGGCAGCATCGATAAGTTGCCACGACTTGCCGTCTTCGGGGTTCTTGAACGTTGACCCGCCGGTGCGCGACTTGATCGGCTGACTTGCCTCACGCGCAGCGGTAATCTGATCCATATGGGCCCTGATCTCGTCCCGGTCCCCCTCAGCCCCCTGGAACAGCGCCGATGTGAAAATCATGTCTGCCGGTGCAGTCGAACTTCGATAAGCGTAGCCCATGTCTTGGTTTGACATGATGTGAAGCATCCCCTTGCGATCAATCCCACGCGCTTCAATCAGGATATCGCGGGTTTCACCCCCATGGGCACCCGCGTTCATTCTCAGCGCACCGCCGATTGTGCCCGGTATACCTCTCAGAAAGGTTAACAAAGTAATACCCTGCTGCAACGCAAACTGGGCAAGCCGGATATCGGGAACAGAGGTTCCTGATCGCACCCGGTAACCGTCTTCAACCGCCATCTGGCCAAAACCGCGGCCCAGCCGGATCACCACACCGGGAATACCGCCATCACGCACCAGCAGATTGGACCCCACACCGATAACATGTACCGGTATGTCATCGTCCAGTGCAGCAAGGAAGTTTGCCAGATCGTCTTCATCGGCCGGCGAATACAAAATGTCAGCCGGTCCACCCACGCGAAACCAGGTAAATTCAGCAAGGGGTTTGTCCAGTTCAAAGCGACCGCGAACCTGCGGCAGTCTGCGCGCCAGTTGCGCACCAGGCGTTGACATTGTCAGCCGTCCCGCCTTGAAAGCACGTCAAGTTCATCAGGCAATGCATACGCCCATTGCGTGATGTTGCCGGCGCCAAGACATATGACCACGTCTCCGGACTCAGCCGTCTCGTGGATCAGCGGCGCGAGTTCGCTGTTGTGCGTTATTGTCGACACATTTCGATGCCCTCGCGCACGCAATCCATCTGCCAGTGTCAGGTGATTGAAACCTTCAATCGGCGCTTCTCCCGCCTCGTACACCGGTGCCAGCACCACCTGGTCAGCATCATTGAAACACGAGCTGAAATCATCAAACAGGCTTTCCAGCCGAGTATATCTGTGTGGCTGCATGACCGCGATCACCCGTTTCTCGGTGACGCCGCGGGCTGCTTTCAGCACCGCAGAAATTTCAACCGGATGGTGTCCGTAATCATCATAGATATCGATGCCGTCGCTTGAGCCCGTCAGGGTGAAGCGACGCTTGACGCCGGCGAATTCTGCCAGTCCCTTGCGTATCGCTTCATCGCTCACACCCAGATTGGCGGCAACCGCGATGGCGGCCGTTGAATTCATCAGGTTGTGTTCGCCGGGCATGGCCAGGGTAATGTCTTCGAGAACCCGTTGCTCGCCGGTTCGGCGATCATTGATCACCACGGAAAAATGACTCTTGCCGCCGGTATAACTGACATCCGCCAGGCGATAGTCTGCCTGGGCGCTCTTGCCGTATGTAAACACCCGGCGATCGATAACCTGTGCGATCAGTGACTGCACTTCCGCATGATCCACGCACATCACTGCAAACCCGTAAAACGGTATGTTTTCCACAAAGGTGCGATACGCTTCCTTTGCCTTGTCGAAAGTACCGTAGTGATCAAGATGTTCAGGATCCATATTGGTGACAATGGTCACGTCTGCCGGCAGCTTCACGAATGTGCCGTCCGACTCATCGGCTTCCACCACCATCCAGTCACCCTTGCCGAGCCGCGCATTGGTGCCATAAGCGTTGATAATCCCGCCGTTGATCACGGTCGGATCGATCCCGCCGGCATCCAGCAATGCAGACACAAGTGACGTCGTTGTGGTTTTGCCATGCGTGCCACCGACAGCAACACATGACTTGAATCGCATGAGTTCCGCCAGCATTTCTGCACGCCGCACCAGAGGCAAGAACCGCGCCCTGGCTTCCAGAACTTCCGGATTATCCTGCTTGACCGCTGTCGAGGTAACCACCACCTGGGCGTCGCCCAAATTGTCGGGATGGTGACCAATGTGAACGGTGACACCGGCCTCGCGCAGCCGGGCCACATTATAATTGTCGGCCATGTCGGAACCCTGCACGGTATAGCCCAAAGTCGCCATGACTTCTGCAATTCCGCTCATGCCTATGCCACCAATTCCGACAAAGTGGATTGGACCGATATCCTGCGTTAGTTTCATTCGTCTGCGGTTTCCTTCGACTGTCCCGTCTGCGTCGGCTCTTCAACCTGGGCTGCGGGCTCTGCAACCTGCTCACCCGCTTGTTCAGCCTGCACGATCGGTTCTTCAGCCTTGCTTGCAAGCTCTTCAACCAGGTCTGCCAGCAATTCAGCCGCATCCGGGCGACCATGTGCTGATGCGGCCAATGCCGTTCTGGTAAGGTCAGCCTCGTCGAAACGCAAGCGTGTAAACACCGCAGCAGTCTCCTGCGGTGTCATGTCGTCCTGCAACATGATCCATCCGCCTCCGGCTTTTTCCATGCTCTGGGCATTGCGCAACTGATCATTGTCCAGCGAGTGCGGCAGCGGCACATAGATGGCGGGCCTTCCGATAACACCAAGCTCCGCCACAGTGGATGCGCCGGCACGGCAGACAACCAGGTGCGATCTGGCGATCAGCTCCGGCATATCGTCAAAGAAACTTTTGCAAAGTGCGGTGACCCCTGCAGCTTCGTAGTCGGCGCGCACCTTGTCTATGTCTTCTGGCCTGCACTGTTGCGCAACCCGCAATGTCCGCAACACGGCTTTCGGCAGCTCCGCCACCATTTTGGGCATGAACTCCGAGAAAAACCTCGCGCCCTGGCTGCCGCCAAACACCAGCAGGTTGAACGCGGCATCGGCAGGTGGCGCATTGTAAGGCCTTGCCGCATCAATCACCTGTTTGCGCACCGGGTTTCCCGTCAGTCTTACCCGTTCCATCTGCTTGTCTGAAAACCCGTACAACGGCTCAAATGACGAGGCAATGATCTGCGTATTGCCCAGACCGGCGGCAAGTCGGTTGGCCCGGCCGGCCACGGCGTTTTGCTCATGAACCATAGATGAAATCCCGGCATAACGCGCAGCCATCATGACCGGAAGTGAAGGGTAACCGCCAAAACCAACCACCACTTTCGGCCGCAGTTCCCTGAACCGGGCAAGGCATTGTTTGTAGCCGGCAACCAGTTGCGATATCTGTCTCGGCACAAGCCACGGTTTGCCCAATGTCAGCGTCGATGAAGAAGTTTCAAGCACCGAGCCGTCGCGAAAGCGATCCTGCCACTCCATCCCCCGCTTGTCGGTAAACAGCTGAACATCCCAGCCGCGCGCCTCCAGGGCAGCGGCAAGGGCCTGCGCAGGAAACAGATGCCCACCTGTTCCGCCGGACGCAAGGACAATAGTCCTGCCGGATCTGTCATCGGTCTTGTCGGATTTCTCCATGGCGTTCAGGCCAGTTTCAGTGACGCGCCACCGGCTGGCGCATGAAGAGAGTTCCTGCGCACCCGCACCCGTGAGAACGCCAGCAACAAACCCATGGAAAACGCCATCGCAATCAGTGACGAGCCGCCATAGGAAATGAACGGCAAGGTCATGCCCTTTGCAGGTAACAATGTCAGGTTCACGCCAAGGTTTATGAACGACTGAAAACCATAAAGGCTGACCAGACCGGTCAACGACAATACGGCAAACGGGTCGGTAACCCGCGCAGCTCTCAACAGCACCCGCAGGACAATAAACCCGATGACGAAGATTAAAATGGCGCTGGCCATAAACCCGAACTCCTCGCCGATGACGGCCGGAATGAAATCAGTATGCGCATCCGGCAGAATATGCTTTGCGGTTCCTCCACCGGGTCCGGTTCCCATTAACCCGCCATTGTTGAAAGCCTGGGTTGCAGCATCCACCTGGAATGTGTCGTGCTTTTCCGGATCCAGAAACCGGTTTACCCGTGATGCAACATGCGGGAATGTCCAAAATGCGGCAACCGCGCCACCGCCTGCAAGGCCCGCCAGGCCGAATATCCAGACCCAGGAGATACCGTAAATCAGCAGCAATACGGCAAACACGGCTGAAATCAGCACCAGCTGCCCGAAATCGGGCTGCTTCACCAGCAGACCCGCCATGGCGGCAAACATGGCAAAAGTGATCCACAAGCCGGGCATGTCAGGCCGGCGAATGCCCTCGGCCAGAAACCAGGCCGCCGCAACAACGAAGGCAGGTTTGGCAAATTCCGAAGGTTGCACATTGATCGGGCCGAGATCGAGCCAGCGGTGCGCGCCCTTGATTTCCGGGCCAACAACAATCGCCAGGACCATTGCAGCCAGCCCGGCCACGAAAGTCAGCATGCAAATCCGGCGCGCCTGAGACGGCGACAACAACGACGTCAGCACCAGCACCACCGCTGCCGGCACCAGAAAAACCAACTGACGCGTAAAGAAGTGGAAGTGATCAAGTCCCAGCCGGGCTGCAACAGGCGGACTGGCAGCCATGGAAAACAGCACTCCGGCCGCCATCAGGACCAGCACGCTCCCCAACAGCACCTTGTCAACAGAAAACCACCAGTCGGCAATCAGTCCGCGATCAGAACGCGAGATCAACATGGGTCAGGCCACCTTTGTTTGTTGCTGCACGCCATCAAGCGCCAGCACACAAGCGCGAAAGTCTTCTCCGCGCACTTCGAAATTCGGATACTGGTCAAACGATGCACACGCCGGTGACAACAAGACAGCAATCTCGGGTTTATCACAACTGTCGGCCGCCGCATCAAGCGCTGCCTGCCGCACCGCATTTTGCATCGAACTGCACGAAACCCAGTCTACATTTCCGTCAAGAGTATCGGCCAGCAAAGCTGAATCCTGGCCTATCAGATAGGCTTTTGCAATTCGGTGGAAGTGGTGCTTTAAAGAAGCGATGCCGCCCTGTTTGGCCTGTCCGCCGGCGATCCAGTAGATGCGCTCGAAACTGGACAATGCCTTTTCAGCTGCGTCCGCATTGGTCGCCTTGCTGTCGTTGATAAATACCACTTTGCCGGCAGAGCCAACTTCCTCCATGCGATGTTCAAGCCCAGGGAAACTGTTGAAACCAAGCTCGATCTGTTCCGCGTCGAGGCCAAGCCGGCGCGCGACGATATAGGCTGCACAGGCATTCTGGGCATTGTGCAGGCCGCGCAGTGCACGTGCCTGCATCAACGGCACACACGTGCCGTCCCGGGTATCGGTGACTGCGTCTCCGTCGGACTTGACGGAGGCATTCTTCGCTGCCACCGAGAACGATACCAAAGATGTATGACCGGCTGCTTTCGCGGCAATGTCGGCGCACCATTCGTCATCCAGCGAAATGGCTGCAAGATCATTGGCACCCTGAAGCGCGAACATGCGCGCCTTGACGCCGGCATACTGCTGCATGTCGCCATGGCGTTCCAGGTGATCCGGCGACAGGTTCATCAAGATGCCGACATCCGGTTTCAGCGACGGCATCAGATCGATCTGGTAAGATGACAGTTCAATCACATAAATGCCGGTCTTGGTCGGTGCCGGCAACAGCAGCGCGGCAGTGCCGATATTGCCACCCACCGCAACATCGAGACCGGCGGAGGCCAGCACATGACCAACCAGCGCAGTTGTCGTGGACTTGCCATTGGTTCCGGTGATTGCCACCAGCCTGGCGCCTGTACCTGCAATCTCGCGAACCAGTATTTCGGTATCTCCGATGATCTCCACACCGCAGGCGCGTGCTTTCTTGACGCTCCAGTGCGGTTCCGGGTGCGTCAACGGTACGCCCGG
This sequence comes from Alphaproteobacteria bacterium, assembly GCA_024640405.1. Lineage (GTDB taxonomy): Bacteria > Pseudomonadota > Alphaproteobacteria > Rhizobiales > Aestuariivirgaceae > Anderseniella. The sequence continues at coordinate 53,562 of JAHEFB010000107.1, forward strand.
AGACAGGACAAAACTGTCCAGCGTTGTAAAGTCGACACCATGCAGGTTTACCACTGGCAGGCCATGCTCTGCGGCCTGCTCGGCAGCAGCAGGTGCATCGTCCCAGGCAAGCACATCGGCACCACCGCGCATCAGGGCGTCAACGGTCGCGTTGCCGCTGCGGCCAAGGCCGAACACCGCGACCCTTTTGCCTTTGAAGCTGTGTGCTGCAATCGTCATGTTTACCTGTCTGCTCCTAGCGCAGCTTGAGCGTTGCAAGGCCAATCAGAGCCAGGACTACCGAAATGATCCAGAACCGGATCACGATAGTCGGTTCCTTCCAGCCCTTTTGTTCAAAGTGATGGTGCAGCGGGGCCATTGCGAATACGCGTTTGCCGGTAAGTTTGAAGGACGCCACCTGCACGATCACCGAAACGGTTTCAAGGACAAACAGACCACCGATGATGGCCAGAACGATCTCGTGTTTTGCAGCCACTGCGATGGCACCGAGGGTGCCGCCAAGCGACAGCGACCCGGTGTCACCCATGAATATCATGGCGGGCGGTGCGTTAAACCACAGGAACCCCAGCCCGGCGCCAATCAGGGCGCCACACAGCACAGCCAGCTCGCCGGTGCCTGGAATGTAGTGGATTTGCAGGTAGTCAGCGAATTTCACATTGCCGGCGAGATACACAATGATGCCAAAACTGGCAACGGCAATCATCACCGGCACGATGGCCAGTCCGTCCAGTCCGTCCGTCAGATTGACTGCGTTGCCGGCACCAACCACCACCAGCATGCCGAACAGAATGAAGAACAGCCCCAGTTGTATCAGGGTGTCTTTCAGAAACGGCAGCGCCAGTGCGTTCGACAGCTTGGCATCACCCAGAACGGTGAACATCCACACAGCAAACCCTGCGATAACGAACTCCAGGGCCAGTCGCATGCGTCCCGAAAAACCACCAACCGTCGAGCGTGTCACTTTCAGGTAATCGTCGTAAAACCCGATCGCTCCGAAACCCAGCGTGACAAACAGCACGGACCAGACATACAGGTTGTTCAGGTCAGCCCAAAGCAGTGTCGAGACCACGATCCCCGCCAGTATCATCAATCCGCCCATGGTGGGCGTTCCCTGCTTTTCAATGATGTGGCGTGCCGGGCCGTCTTCGCGGATCGGCTGCCCCCTGCCCTGCTTGATCCTGAGGTTGGAAATCAGCCAGGGACCGAACATGAACACCAGAAACAGCGATGTCATCAGCGCCCCGCCGGTTCTGAATGTAATGTAGCGAAATACATTCAACCCGGAAATCTGGTCGCTCAGTTCGAGAAACAAATAGTAGAACATGAGAATTCCTCTCCGGAGGCCTAACCTCCGGATGTGCCCCTGTATTGTTTTATAACGGCTTCAACCACCGGCGCCATGCGCGACCCCAGTGACCCCTTGATCATGATGACATCGTTGTCCTGTACGGATTCGAGTAAAGGTGCAATCAGCTCCTGCGAAGTTGACGCATATACGCCTCGCTTCGAAGCCGGCAATTTGTTCCACAGGGCATTCATTGCATGCCCGCAGGCAAAAACCGCATCAACATCGGCAGACTCCAGCGGCTCGATCAGTTCGCCGTGCAACCGGTCAGAATGGTCGCCAAGTTCCAGCATGTCACCCAGTACGGCGATCCGCCGTCCACGTCCGGTGGGTTCGGACGCGCCGAGCATTTCAAGAGCGGCACGCATCGATGCGGGGTTGGCATTGTAACTCTCGTCGATCAGCGTCAGGCGTATCCCTTCGGTGGCAAGGTTATGCCGTACACCGCGCCCTGACGGCGGCGCAATGTTTGCCAGTGCCAGCGCGCACATCGCCAGATCCGCGCCAGCCGCCTCGCAGGCGGCAAGTACGGCAAGCGAGTTGACAACCACATGTTTGCCGGCCGCCCCCAGCTTGTAGGTCACTTCCTGTCCGCGCACATCGGCTGTCACACACGAGCAGTCTGCGTGCAGGTTCGCACGCATCAGCCTTATGTCTGCCCCATCGCTTTCGCCAAACCCGCGAATGTCCGTGATGCCCTGTGCCTGCGCTGCATCTCTCAGCAGTTGAAAAAACTCGGTGTCGCAGTTGATGATCGCCACACCCTCTGCAACCACGCCACTGAAGATTTCCGCCTTGGCGCGGGCAATATCGCTCAGCGATGCAAAGTGCCCGAGATGGCTTTCCGCGATTGCCGTGACGATCGCGATATGCGGGCGGACCATGTCAACCAGGGTTTCTATTTCACCGGCATGGTTCATGCCGATTTCAAACACGCCAAACTCAGCTGTTCGCGGCAGCCGTGCCAGGGTCAGCGGAACACCCCACTGATTGTTGAACGATGATACCGACGCATGGGTCTGACCGCATGCCGATAGCGCAACCTTCAGGGCATCCTTGGTGGTGGTTTTTCCAACCGAGCCCGTTACCGCAATCACTTTTGCGCTGCTTCGCGCCCTCGCGGCGCGCCCCATGGCTTCCAGGGCAACCAGCGCATCATCCACCACCAGCAACGGCCCTGCTTCGGCCATGGCGCTGTCGGGCCGCGAAACGATGGCCACCCCGGCACCGGCCGCAAGCGCACTGGCGGCATACTCATGGCCATCGGTGCGGTCCCCCTTGATCGCAACGAAAATGTCACCTTGATTGATTGCCCGGCTGTCTATGGCAACCCCGTTGAGCGGCACAGAGACGCCGCCCTCCAGGCGCCCGCCGGTGGCCTCGATAACTTCGTCGATGGTCCACAGGGATTGATCAGCCATTGGCGACCCTCCCTGCAACACAGGCCAGCACGGCTTCCTGATCCGAAAACGGAATGACCTTGTTGCCTACGGTCTGGCCGGTCTCATGTCCCTTGCCGGCAATCACCAGCACGTCGCCCGGCGAAAGGTTGTCGACGGCATGCTGGATGGCCTGCGCCCGATCGCCAATCTCGGTCGCCATCGGACACTCGGCCATGATGGCCGCCCTGATCGAGGCAGGCTTTTCAGTGCGCGGGTTGTCATCGGTTACGATTGCAACGTCTGCATGTTCCGAAACCACCCTGCCCATCTCCGGCCGCTTGCCCGGATCCCGGTCTCCACCGGCTCCGAACACAACGTGCAGCTTGCCCGAAGCATAGGGCCGCAGGGACCGCAAGACGTGTTCAAGCGCGTCGGGCGTGTGTGCGAAATCCACAAAAATTGGTGCACCCGCATCTGTTGTCGCAACCAGTTCCAGTCTGCCGGCCGCACCCTGAAGTTGTTCAAGGGCCCGCATTGCATGGGGTTCGGAACCGCCGGCTGCAACCACAAGCCCGACTGCCATCAGCGCATTCTCGGTCTGAAAGTCCCCCATCAAGGGCAGGAAGACGCGGTAACTTCCGTGCCGCCCCTCGACTTCCAGCAACTGGCCAAAGCCTTGCGGGGTCGCTGAAACCAGTTTCAGGCCGGTTCCCTTGCGTCCGACGCTGGCTACCACCAGTCCGCGCGAAGCGCAGCGCGCCATGACCTCTTCCGCTTCCGGCATGTCGGAATTGACGATGGCTGTAGCGCCTTCGCCGAGGACTTCCTCAAACAGCATCATCTTGGCATCGAGATAGGCTTCATAGGTCTGGTGATAATCCAGATGATCGCGGGTCAGGTTGGTAAAGGCTGCAGCGGCAAACCGCACGCCGTGCAGGCGATATTGCGCCAGCCCGTGACTGGACGCCTCAAGCGCCACGTGGCCGATCTGCTGTTTTGCCAGTTCGGCCAGCGCCGAATGCAGTTCAACCGGATCCGGTGTGGTGTGCACGAGCTTGCGGGTTCCGGCCGGTGACACAATTCCAAGCGTTCCTATGCTGGCTGCGGGCAGTCCGACCACGCCCCAGATCTGGCGGACGAAGGACGCCACCGATGTCTTGCCGTTGGTGCCGGTCACCGCCACCATGACATCCGGCTGCCGGCCAAAAAACCGCGCCGCCGCCAGGGCAAAAATGTGACGCGGGTTGCCGCACGTCACCACCGGAACCTTCAGTTTTTTCGGCAGGTCCGCATCGCGATGCGCAATGACTGCGACAGCGCCATTTTCAATCGCGCTTGCCACATAGTCGGCACCATCTGCCTCGACACCGGCAAGCGCTGCAAACACATCACCCGGCTTGATCTGCCGGCTGTCACTGTTCAGGCCGGAAACGACAATATCGCCGGCTCCGTCAGGGCATTCGGCAATGCCATGCAGCAAACTGGATAATGTCATGCTCATTGACCGCTCCCCGCAAGGTTTGCCTGCCGGTCAAGTTTCTGACGCTCCTTCAACACGCGCGTCTTGTACTTTTTCAGCTTCTCCGAGGACGCCTCGTCAAATTTGGGTGCCACGCCCAGCAAGGGTGCAATTCGCGCAATCACCTTGCCGGCGGTGGGCACGGCATTCCACCCGGAAGTGGCGTACCCGTGGGTTTCCGGCAGTGGCTTTGGTTCATCGAGCATGATCAGAACGATGTACTTCGGATCATCCATCGGAAACGCGCCCACGAACGAGTTCAGTCTGTGGTTCTTGGAGTAACGGCCATTGACCACTTTTTCGGCGGTGCCGGTCTTGCCGCCCACGCGAAAGCCCGGCACGCCCGCCTTGCCGGCCGTCCCCTGGTCTACATTGAGTTTGAACAGATAGCGCATGTCTGCGCTGGTAGATGGTTTGATCACTTGTTGCGCCAGGGCCTCGGCAGTTTCTGCATCGCGGCGCAGCAACGTTGGCGGCACCAACCTGCCACCGTTCAGCAACGCCGCTGCGACTGTGGCACCTTGCAACGGTTGTACGGCAAATCCGTGACCAAATGAGGCGGTAACCGTCACCAGTTTCCCCCATTTTTTCGGCAGCAGCGGCTTGGCGGCTTCCGGCAATTCCGTGACCAGCCGGTCAAAAAAGCCCATTTTGCGCAGGAATGCCTGGTGGCCTTCCTGTCCGACGTCCAGCGCCATCTTTCCGGTGCCGATGTTGGATGAAAACATGAAGATTTCCGGCACCGTCAGGATGCGCCGCTTGGCATGGAAATCGTTGATCCGGGCGCGCCCGATCACCAGTGGATAGCGCGCGTCATAGCTCGATTTCAATGTGGCTGTTCCCGCATCGATCGCCATGGCAAACGTCACCGCCTTGATAATCGATCCAAGTTCGAACACACCTGCCGTCACCCGGTTGACGTTTTCGGTCTTCAGCGCGTCCTTCGGTTTGTTGGGGCTGTAGTCCGGCAGCGAGACCAGTGACAGAACCTCACCGGTGTTTGCCTGCAGTACGATACCGGCAGCGGCTTTCGCACTGAATTTCCTGATGGATTTTCTGAGTTCGTCGGTGACTGCATGCTGGACGCGGACATCGATCGAGGTTTGCGCCGGCATGCTGGCAGCACGTGTGGTTTCAGCCAGGGAAGCGGTATACAGCGCACCCTGATCGTCGAGAAATTTCTCAAGCCCGGCAATGCCGTGCGAGTCCACATCGACCGAGCCCAGAACGTGCGATGCCAGATTGCCCATCGGATAAATCCGCCGGGTCTCGGCCCTGAAACCCACCCCGGGAATACCCATATTGTGGATCAGCTCGCGCTGGCCCGGGGAGACTTCGCGCTTGATCCAGACAAATCGCCGTTTGCGCTGGTCCAGTTTGCGGCGCAGGTCCTTGGCGTTCAGTTCGGGCAGCGCCCCGGTCAGCAGTTCCACGGCTTCATCGACATCGATCATCTTGGCAGGATCTGCATAAAGCGATGACACCGGAATTTCGGTGGCCAGTACGTTGCCATGCCGGTCGGTAATATCCGGCCGCGGAATGCGCACCTCGGCATCGAACTGTGCTGTTTGCCGGCCGTTGCCGCCTTCAACCAGCGTGAGCCAGGCAAGCTTGCCTGTGAGAACGGCAAACCCCAGCGCAAATCCGGCAATCACCAGCCGCAATCGCTTGTGACCGCGAAACGTGCCTTCCAGCTGGCTGTTGTTTGGTGCTGCGTTCCTGGTCATTGCATCATCCGCAGGAGATCGGCCATCGGGTCTACGGCTTCGGCAGGCTGGTCGTCAGTGGCCTCAGGCGCAGGTGGCAAATTGCTGCTCAAGCTGTCCAGCCCGACAAGCTGATCGGGCAGCACCGGGCCCAGTTTCAGATGGTTCCTGGCAAGCTGTTCCAGCCGTTGCGGCCGGGTCAGCATGCTCCATTCGGCATTCAGGAGGCCGATGAATTCATACTCGCTTTCGATCTCGGCATCGACGCGGGCGATTTCCCTTTCGACCGAGCGGGTGCGGTGTTCGAGCGTGTAAAGCGCAAAGCCGGCAACCAGCACGCCAACAACCAGCATGACATTGATCAATCTCAGCACAGCGACACCTCGCGGCCGAAATCTTCCAGCGCAAACGGATGTGGTGCGGCTTCGGTTCGCCTGCCTGCCCGCAGTCTTGCCGACCGGGCCCGGGGGTTGCGGGAAATTTCTTCCTCATCGGCAACAATGCCGCCGCGCGCCAGTTCTTCAAACGACGGGGCAAGTTCAATCGCTGCCGGTGCATGACGCGACGGCCGCGCCACCCGGCCGGAACGCTGATGCAGAAACCGCTTCACGATCCGGTCTTCCAGCGAATGGAACGTCACGATGGCCAGCCGTCCGCCTGGCGCCAGCAGTCTTTCAGCCGCCACCAGCGCTTCGGCCAGTTCCTTCAGTTCGGCATTGACGAAAATCCGCAGCGCCTGAAACGTCCGGGTAGCCGGATGGATCGATGGCCCCTTGTGTTTCGGCGGCCTGCCAAGCGTCGCCTCTATCAGCGCTGCCAGGTCGAGCGTCGTGGCGAACGGCTCCTGCACCCGCCTTTTGGTGATGGCCCTGGCAATGGCGAAGGCGCGCTTTTCCTCGCCCAGAACAGAAATGATGTGGCGCAGATCACGTTCTTCAAATTCGTTGACAATGTCCGCAGCACTTGTGCCGCGCTGCTCCATGCGCATGTCGAGAGGCCCGTCGCGCATGAAGGAAAATCCGCGTTCGCCTTCATCAAGCTGCATCGATGACACGCCGACATCCAGCACGATGGCGTCCACATGAGGTAATCCGGCATCGGCAACGATCTGTTCCATGTCGGAGAACCGGCCCTGCACCAGCGACAACCGGTCGGGATGCTGCTCAACCAGCCAGGCGCCTGCAGCAATGGCGTTCGGGTCGCGATCGATGGCGATGACCTTGCAAAGCGCAGCGTTCAGCAGCGCCCTGGTATACCCGCCTGCCCCGAATGTCCCGTCAACAATGATGTCGCCGTCGCCCGGGCGCAGCACATCCACCACCGGATCAAGCAATACCGGTATGTGGAGGTCTGGCGTATGATCGCCTGAACGGGTCATGGTTTTAATACGGTCCCACCTGACAAACGCAGCCCCCCAGCCACGTCCATCGTCAAAATCTTAACAAGCGTTAGGACTTTGGAGCCGGGATACTTAACAAACCGTTGATTTCATGCCTCGTTTTATGCCGCACAGGCAAATTTTGCCGTTTGAGCGGTTTCTGGCGAGGCTCATTCGCGTGTTGCACGAAAGAAACAGGGCTGCGCGCGGGCAGCAATGTCCACTTCCGGTGGCAAGGCCGGTATCGTTTTCACATCAACCGGTGCCCGGCGTGGGCAATCAACAGGGTTTTGACATTCTCCAGCAGTCGGCCCCAGCCACCGTTCAGCATTCAAGCCCGGAATGTCCGCTATGCGGTGTGGATTCAACAGATTACTGCTGAATGGTGATACTCGAGAGTAAGACCATTCAGCTTTGAACTTCAATTTCCACTTCTACAGATTCATCTTCGGCGAGAACTGCCGGATCAACCTCAGGAAGCTCCTCCAGCATTTCCTCCCCATTATCCAGACATTCGATTGCGTCGACTGGTTCAGAAGTTTCCAACTGTTCTGATTCAGCCCGCGCATTCGTTTCCAAACGTCTTTTGACCTTATCCAAAGGGCTGTTTTCGTTGGTCTTTACAAACTCGGATGCTGATCTTTGCAAAAGCGAACTCGGCTTGAGTACACCGTCTGCAATCAGATGGCTGACATATCTTCTTGCATCGATTTCAGGAATGTTCAGCAAGTTTTGCAAAGCCCGCGGCGTGCATTCTCCGTGAAGAGCAGACATGTAAACAGCCCATGACCGGGCATGTGCCGGAACCGCCGCAGCCGTCGGAAAGGTAGTTGTGACGGACTGCAGTGACAGTGCTGGACTGGCTGGCAGAGAAAACACCGCAACCAGCGATTGGATAAACCTACGTCTGTTCATGCCTACCATATAGGGAGTATCGTTCAGAAAACGAGCATCGAACGGCATCTGCACGCTCGAATGTCTGGCGTCTTCGGCCCTTCCCCGACCTTCGACGCGGCTTCTGGTGCCACAGTGTAGCTCTCTCAAAGTTGACCTCACTGCTCAGTGTTTTAGACTACGTCAGTTCCTGCAGTAGGCGGTAAGATAACAGGAGAATTTGAATGGGAGACGTGGCGGCAGAAGACTTCGACGTAGTAATGGCTTCCATCGTGCTGTTGCCCAAGGGTACGTACATTCCCAAACCGCAATCAAATGAAAGTTCGAAAATATTCGGGTGGGGAATGCGTCGCGGTGAGAAAGCTCTTGTGTACGAAATTCCAAACCACACGAAACAGGAAAAGCCTCACAAGAAGGGTATCACGATAACGGAGTTCAAACTGGCCTACGAAGTCCTCATCTCAACAGGTAAGTTCACGCGCGCCTGGTTCCAGAAACACATGCCTGCGTGTAACAAGGAAGGCGCGTGTAATTACACGTCAATTGGCGGCGTTTTCGAGCTTGTCGGTAGCGCCGAGTACGTGGACAAAGGGGTATACCAAAGGCGATAACGTGAACGCGTGTGCCTAGTGATTCCAGCCCTTTGCCGCTCTTCGCTCAATCAACACGAAGCGTCTGTTATCGGGGGTACAGCAGACACTCGCAGCGACAATCAAAACCGGCCGGTTTTGACCCAACTCAGACCTTCGCAGGTGCAAAACAACTCGCTGCACTGCCGAGGATTTGCGTGGGGCATTTGCCTTTGCGAGAAGTGTGGAAATACATTAGCGGCAGAGTTCGCAAAATCACCGTTTTGACTTTGCCTTATTGACATATGGTCTTGATTGATTTTCGGGACAACATCGACCTAGGCGGATCGTCCGCTTCCAAATCATGGTGGTCACGAAAAGTCGAACCGTGTATGGCTCTAATGGAAGACGGTTTCGGAGCACATCAGTTGGAAGACCAAGAATCAGACGGCGAAAAGGTGTGCTTGACCGCTAATGGCAATCACATGCGGGAACGCGAGGCGGCGACGCGGGAAATTCTGGAGGTCATCAGTCAGTCGCGCGATGACGAGCAACCCGTCTTCGACGCAATTCTCAAGCGAGCAGCGACACTTTGCCGAGCGCCACAGGCCGGGTTATTGATGCCCAACGACGCACGAACGCACATCAGATACATCGCCGGCTGGGGACCGCCGTCGAAACACTTTCAGGTCGGCATCTCCGAGTGGTCAATCGACGACCCGATTGCTGTGACAACGGCGATCCGCGAATCCCGGATCGTCAATATCGCCGACCTGCTGACAGACGCCCTGACCGACGAGGAGCATCCCTCGCGTCTGGAGATTATCGAGAAAGAAGGCATCCGGTCGGTTCTCGCGGTTCCGCTAATCAGTGATGGCAAGGCGATCGGTTGTTTCGACGTCTATCGGCTGGAGGTTGATCCCTTCACCGATGACGAGGTTACGCTGATCCAGAATTTTGCCGCACAGGCAGTCATAGCTATTGAGAAAGTCCGCCAGTTCCGCCAGTTGCAGACCAAACTGGAGCGGGAGGCGGCGACGCGAGAGATTCTTCAGGTCATCAGTCAAAGCCGCGATGACGAGGCGCCGGTATTCGATGCAATACTGGAGAACGCTTGCAAGCTATGCGATGCGCCGCTCGCCTATCTCTCCATGACAACCGAGGATCGCACTCACGTCATTTCTCCTGCACGCCGGGGCACGTTCGCAAAGTTCGGTACGACGCTGGACAATCTCCGCGTCCCGCTCGCCGAGTCACGCCTCGCGCTGGCCCGCGCGATTGCCGAGTGCCGTGTCTTCCGCGAGGACGACATCTCCGATCACGACCTCTACACAAGCGGCGATCCTAACCGCGTCTCGATGGTCGAAGACGAAGGTGCGCGTAGCCTGATGGTGGTACCCCTGATCAGCAGGAGTCATGGGATCGGGTCAATTACGCTCTATCGACGCAAGGTGGCCCCGTTCCAAGATGACGACGTCACGCTTGTCGAGAGTTTCGCCGCACAGGCTGTGATCGCCATCGAGAACGTGCGCCAGTTCCGCGAAGTGCAGATCCGGTTGGCACGTGAGGCAGCGACGCGAGAGATCCTTGAGGTCATCAGCCTGAATCCGGATAACGAGCAGCCAATATTTGACGCGATCACTAAGAGCGCAACGGAGCTCTGCAACGCGCCTTACGGCGGATTGTTCCTCAGAAACTCCGAGGACACGGATCTCGTGATCGTGGCCGCGAATACTGAAAACTCCGGCTATGTCAAAATGCTGCGTGAGAATCCCCATTCGCTGTCCGATGACAAATCGCTGACAGTTGAAGCCGTCAAGTCCATGCAGGTACAGCAGTATCGCGATATCGAAGAGCTTCGGGACGACCAAAGCCCATCCGATCAGTTAAGGGCGACGTGGCAGCTGGAGAGGATGCGCACCCTTCTCTACGTTCCCCTGATAAAGGGAGATCGGGCGATTGGCGTGCTTGCCCTGTACAGGCTTGAGGTGTTGGAGTTCTCCGATCACGACATCGAGTTGCTGAAGATCTTCGCCGCCCAGGCCGTTATCGCCATCGAAAATGTCCGTCAATTCAAGGCCCTTGAAAGCCTGAACGCAGAACTGGGCGACCGGGTCGAAGAGCAGGTTGGCGAGATCGAGCGCATGGGCAGGTTGAAGCGCTTCCTGCCTGCTGCCGTTGCCGATACGGTCGTCAGCCAGGGCTCGGATAAGATGCTGTCCAGCCACCGCGCGCTGCTGGGGGTCTTGTTCTGCGACATCCGCGGGTTTACGGCGTTCTGCGAGACTGCAGAGCCGGAGGAGACGATCGAGGTCCTGCAGACCTACCACGAGGAGATGGGCAAACTCATCAATGACCACGGCGCGGGCGTCGATCACCGCATGGGTGATGGCATCATGGTGCTGTTCAACGATCCGTTGCCCTGTGACGACCCGGCGGGCGACGCCGTCCGCTTGGCAACCGCCATGCGAGTGCGGATGGCCGATTTATGCGGGCAATGGAAACGTCTGGGGCACCGACTCGGATTTGGCGTAGGTGTCTCGCTCGGCTACGCCACCGTCGGAATGGTGGGTTTCGAAGGCCGGTTTGACTACACTGCGTCAGGCACTGCCATCAATCTCGCCTCCCGTCTTTGCGACGAGGCCGAAGATGGCGAAATCCTTCTCAGTCCGCGCGCCGCTATCGCGGTGGAAGACGATTTTCAGGTTGAATTCAGAGGAGAGATCAGCCTAAAGGGCATTCGCGAAGCCATGGAAGTTTTCAAAGTTACCGGCGTCGACGCTACCTAAAGAGTCGGACAATTGCGACGACCTAGTGTTCTGCCAATTGGGACTCGAAAGGGGCGAAACACATAGGTTATTGCTAGCGTCGGAAATCACCGTTTTACGACTCACGGAACGTCGCCTATTGGATTTAGTGCGGACATTTTTTCGCAGCTGCAGCGAATATCGGCTTCCCGCCCTATTTCTGCCGTAACAGATCGCCGAATTGGGGCTTCCGACAGCCACAATCCATTGGCCTGCAAGATGTTTTTATCGGAGTATGAAGAAATCTTGAGGCAGCATGACACCTACATGCCGGCTGTGCCAACAAGCAATGTTCTCGGCAAACTCGCCATCGTGGGGAGATTATTATGGAGTCAGGCGTCCAGATTCCGGAACCACTTCCCAAATTCTACCGTACCCGCGTCGCCCCCGCCAGCAACTACCGGCGGTTCCCGCCAGGGCGGCGGTTCTGGTTCTGGCCGGGAGGTGGCGGGCTGCCGGACTTGGTGTCCTTGTGGCGGAATGTAATGCGGCCCTTGTCGAGGTCATAGGGGGTCATTTCAACCGTGACCCGGTCACCTGCGATGGTGCGAATTCGGAACTTTTTCATCTTGCCGGCAGTATAGGCAATGATCTCGTGATCATTTTCGAGTTTCACCCGAAAGCGCGAGTCTGGCAGGACCTCGGTAACAATACCTTCAAACTCGAGCACTTCTTCTTTCGACATAAAACTTCTTTCCTCGCGGTGGCTGGTTGTAAATGCATACCCGTTTGCGGGCCAGCAATCAATCATTCAAAAAACAAAAAGCCGGATCAAGCCCGCTTTTTGGCGCGCTTTCATCCGGCTACAACCAGGTTCGGCATGATGCAGAACCCGAACAGATCAACCCATCTGGATCTCGGCCGCCTGCTGGCCTCTGCCGCGTGGGTCGTCTTCGACAACAAAGCTTACCTTGTCGCCGTCTGCCAGTCCTTCAAGGCCCGAGCGCTGGATGGCGGTTATGTGAACAAACACATCCTTCGAGCCATCTTCGGGCGCGATAAAACCGAACCCCTTCTGGGTGTTGAAAAACTTGACGGTGCCGCTGACACGCATGGGGATAATCCTTTCCCGCTATCAATCTGGAATGACCAGTCCGGCTCAACACTCAGTGCCGGTCTCCGGGCGTACTCGGGAAAGTTGTCGCGCCTCGAATGCTGGGCAACGAAATTCCAATCCGATCGTCGCTGGACACATCCATTCCATACTCGATGTGTCGGTGAAAGCGGATCATACGGCAGAAACCGCCACAGGGCAATTCATACCACAATCGCCAACCGTGGCGTTTAGCCGTTTTCAACGCCTGCCACGCTAACATTGACGGTAGTTTTCATGAGGCTGACTGACACCAGCCGGCCTGTAAGCCGGGTTCTGTCCATGGCACAAAGCGCCACTGGATGATCATTCATCTGGGATGCACGTTGCCGCGCACCTCGTGCAACCAACCCGGGCAGCGTTCCGGAAAGCATGAACCGGCACGCCGGTGAAGGCGCCCCTGCTGCCCCTATTTGGTCTTGCTCCCGGTGGGGTTTGCCGTGCCGTTCCCGTTACCGGCAACGCGGTGCGCTCTTACCGCACCCTTTCACCCTTACCTTCGCCCGTTGCCAGGCGCGAGGCGGTTTGCTTTCTGTGGCACTTTCCCTGGAGTCGCCTCCGCCGGACGTTATCCGGCACCGTGTCTCCGTGGAGCCCGGACTTTCCTCACAATGCCCCCGGTCCCGAAGGGATCAGTAACATTGCGCGATCATCCAGCCGACTGGTGTCATGGCTGATATCTAGTGCCTTTCACCCATAAATGAAAGCGTTTACCGGTTCAGGAGGAAGGGGCCGACAGCAACGCGTGCAACGTTTCCAGTGTTGAAACATCCGCCCTGCCGTCGCACAGTTCCGGACGGAAATGCATCTGGAAGCTCCGCACGACCGTCGCGGTCTGCTCATCGTACGCCCCGGTAACCTCGATGCCGTATCCATAGGCAGCGAGGTTTCGCTGCAATCCGGCGACCTCGCCACCCGATGCGCCTGGCGCCAGAACCGGGCCTTCGACAAGC
>JAHEFB010000088.1 GCA_024640405.1 Alphaproteobacteria bacterium
TAACCAGAAATTTTCGGCTCTTGCATGCGGGACATTTCAGCACGTTGTACAGGTCGCATGTCAAGAAACCCGGCCCGAGGCCGGCAATCAGCAGTTCAGCGTCCATTGGTTTGTTGAAATAGCAAGCTGGCGCGTTGCTGCAATTGAAGTGCAGCCTGTACGCACCGGGTAAATCCCCAAGGGTTCTGTTTGAGCCTATCTCAGTCATGGGTCGCAAAGTCTGCTGGAAACTCTGTTCAGTGAATGTGCATGGAGTACAAGACCGGCTGACGCACCGCTACGGTGGCAGGATTTTTGGCACCCGGGTCTGTTTGGCCCCCTTTTGGGAGAAAATGGTGCCGCTTACGCTGCCTTTGATGCCTGCGCGATATCTGAGAGAGCTTCTGACGCTATTGAGAACGACCTCAGTCGCGCGGCATGATCGTGGATCATTCCTGTCACCATAATTTCCTCCGGCTTGTAACGCTCAACCAAGGCAGCAAGTTCGCGACGGACCGTTTCGGGGCTGCCCGTTGCCGAACAGGAGAGGGCTTGTTCCACTTGCGCAAGAACCGGCGCTGAAATCTCCGCTGACAGATCTGCAACCGGGCGTGGGAGCTTGCCAGGACGCCCTGTCCGCAAGTTGGCGAAGGCGCGTATCTGAGATGATCGAAGATACCATGCCTCGTCATCAGTCGCTGCCGCGCAGACCCCGGCGGCCAACATGAAGTACGGTTTGGCAAGCCACTGGGATGGGCGGAACGTCGATCTGTAGGTCGCGATCGCGTCCTCAAGCATCGCGGGCGCGAAATGTGAAGCGAACGCATAAGGCAGCCCGAGATAAGCGGCGAGTTGCGCGCCATAAAGGCTGGAGCCGAGTATCCAGACCGGAACATGGGTGCCTTGTCCGGGGACTGCACGAATCTGCGCGTCATCTGAAGCGTCGTCGAAATATCCCAAAAGTTCCACCACATCCTGTGGAAAGTTATCATTGGCTTCCATATGTCTTCTGAGGGCGTGCGCCGTCGCCCCATCGGTGCCTGGAGCACGGCCAAGCCCAAGATCAACCCGCCCTGGATAAAGCGTGGCAAGCGTGCCGAACTGCTCGGCAATTACCAGAGGCGCATGGTTTGGCAGCATAACACCCCCGGCACCAATGCGGATGGTCTTTGTAGCCGACGCGACCGCTCCAATCACGACTGCCGTTGCTGCACTGGCGATGCCCGGCATATTGTGGTGCTCGGCCAGCCAATAGCGATGATAACCGCTTGCCTCCGCATGGCGCGCCAGGTCGATTGTATTGCCCAGGGCGTCAGCGGCGGTTCCGCCTTCCGGGATGGGCGACAGATCAAGCAGAGAGAAATGCTGCAACTTTGGCTCCTTGTTTTCTGAGTGCCTACATAGGTTAGACTAGGCCGGTCGTCAGGGCGAGCCGTAAAGCTTCAACAGCACTGCAGGATGATATCCAGGCCGACCCGTCGCTGCTGCTATTGCGCGCTCAAATCCCAGCCCTGTGAGGTCAGGTGCATCAACGAAGGCATCAATCACCCGAACCGGGTTGTCCTCGTCGATCCAATCCTCCAGCCGATCAGGAAACAGCGTCACCTGGTTGCGATCGGCTCCCTCTATGTAGCGGTTCATCACATCCTCCGAGACCTCGGAGAATTATAGCTGACTCGGCCGTTTCCACACAGGCTGGGTCAATTTCGGACATCGTGACGAGAGTCTTGGGGCGTTTGTTCTAACCCCAAGAACGGACCTTGCGATGCATCAATGTCGCCATGCTGATCGCTTTTACCAAGACGCTCCTGCAACTCAGCAACAATCATTTCCATTGCGGATCGCAGGAAGTCAAGTTTCGGTTTCACATAACGTTGGCCTGTAATTGTCTTGGATGCGTGGTTTAAAAGGCGGCCGACGACTTCTTCCGGGATACCTGCCTCAACAGCAACCGTTGCAAACGTATGCCGCAGAGAATGCAGAGTGCCGGGCACATGATCATGGTCCCAGCACACGATGTGTCCTGTCACACTGCGTGATGGAAACACCCAGCGCTCGTCAAGCCCTCTGACCTGATCGAGTATCTTGTGATGCTCATCCGTTATCGGTAGCCAGAACTCACGGCCTGACTTGGTGGTTGGGAAGTAGATTGCATCCTGTTCAATGCGGTTCCATTCGAGGTTTTCGATTTCTGACCGGCGCAATCCCGTAAACAACGCGAGCGTGTAGGCAGTGCGATGTACAGGATTCGAGATCTTGTTGACCTCTTTTTTCCAAGCCACGAGATCTCGGATAGGGGCATTCAGGGTCTTCTTTTCAGGATACCACTCAAGCCCACTTGTAGGTGACTCTGGCAGGTTTCTGTCGAGACGACGGGCATAGTTCCAGACAATGCTGAATGCCTGCATGATCCCGTTAGCTGCAACAGGCCCTCGCTTATGCAGGCGCTGATGCATATCGCGGCACATCTCAGGTGTAATATCGAGAACCCGTTTCTTCGACCATTTCAGATCGACATCAAAGGCATGGCGGACAAATACACGCCACGCCTTAGATCGCAGGGTAGGGCGGGCACAATACTGTTCCACCAGTTCTGACAGCATTGGATTTGATTGCGTCACATGCCGCGCATAACCGCGGCGAAGGCGATAATCGAGTTCACGAGCCGTCTCTCTTGCCTGTGGCATGGTTACTGTAGGAAATCGCCCAATTAGATGACGTTGATTGTTGCGGTCGTAATACAGCGTTGTGGTGGTCTTCTGGACATGGGCAACAAAGCCTTTGATGTCTGTATCCCAATGGCGGATCGCACCGGAAGAGGGGCGTTCAACACCACGTAGGAAGTTATCGGTCAATTTGGTCGTAGGCATCAGTTTGCACCGTTTCTGCAGTAATTGTCCTACAAAAACATAATGCAACTCGGGGCTACTTACAACCGGGACACACGAAATTAACAAGCCTTAACAATAACTTACAAGACGTTACAAGATCTCACTTGGCCCTCATAACCTGAAGGTCGCAGGTTCAAATCCTGCCCCCGCAACCAACGCAAGATTTTCCGAACAACAGGACAGTTGTAATTTCGAGAACCGTGGCTCGAAATTGTGACAAACGTCTTGGTCAAACGTCCTGGATACTATGTTTTCGGCAATTCAGCTGTCTTCTCTGGCGTCCAACTTCGTTGCCGACGCGCGAGGCGGTTCTGTACAGTTTCACCGGCAAAATCCGTGGCTCGCTCTACGAGTCGCGCTGGATTCATATTGTTAAAAGTGTGTACGTTGACTACCGCATAGCGGCTCTCAGAAATGACGCATATCGAAATTGGCGTGACCCCGCACACTCGGCAGATATGAAAATCCGCAGTCTTCGTTCCGAACCGATAGCGATTCAATTGACCTTCGTCGCTGATGTGCAAATCGAAACTGCCTTTGGGATGCGATGTCCAAACAGCTCGGTGTTTTGTGCATAATTCGCAGCCGCACGCGCGAACCGGGATAACGGAACCATTGTCCGGCCAATAGAATGCGAACTGGAGATTGCCGCAGTGGCAACTTCCTTCTATTTTTTTCGAATGAATGCGGCATGGTCACACCAGATAACCTCGCGTCTGAGCGTTAACAACAAGAAATAATATGATGAATCGCCCTGCGCTCAAGCCTGAAATTAAAAATCATGTTCTTGCACTGTCCGGACCCGTCGAAACAGTGCTACGGTTCGACAGGGGCTCTCGATTTGTAACTTGGACGATCCACTTACACACTCGACTTGCGCAAGATACATAGGCTCTATATTTCAACAATAATATCAGTTGGTTACAGTAAAATCACGCCGTCTCATAACCAGAACGTCGCAGGTTCAAATCCTGCCCCCGCAACAAATAACTACGGGGTCCATTCTTGGTACACGGTTTACATTTGATACCGGAGACATGGGTAACACTTTTGGTCCGAATGGATTTGCAAGTGGTTCCAGTCTGCATGTCTCATACACCATCCTCTCAGGCGCTTTTGCATAGCTGGCAACACTCCAATCAAGACTATTCGTTCCGCTGTCTATTGGGCATGCAGGACTGGCTGTTTCGGATTGCGGTCACAGGCATTTCACTCCTGCTGCGCTTCGGTATCGAGTGTCTGCAGATACGCAAGCAGGTCAATTACCCGCGATTGCGGCAGGAAACGCAGGGAAAGCATATCGGCGGTCGGTACGCCGTTTCTGATCTTGTGTAGCGCCTGCGCCGGTCTGTTGGTTGCCACCCACCCCAATGCCGGCCTGTCACCAGGTTCTCCCTGAATGTAGGCCTTGCCGTCGGCCTGGTGACACGACACGCATGCGCCCTCAAAGATGTCCTTGCCGCGTTCGGAAGACCCCGTTGCCTTCCCGTCAGAAAGCGCTTGCCTAATGTCATGCTGGCCGACACTGACGAACAGTGACAGCGCCTCAATATGGGCCGGTTCGAGTGCGCCGGTGATTTCCTGATGCCTTCCGGAGTTTAGCGTCTCGGCGATATCCGGAGCGGGTTTTCCCACGCTGCCACGCAGGCTGACAAACAGGGGTGAGGATGCCTGCTGGCCCAGATGACCATCAGCCCCGCTGTAATCCCAGCCGTGACAGGACACGCATCTCCATGTATCGGATGAGGCAATATCTATCTGACCGGGATAGTCCGGATAGCGTTTCGAAGGTGGCCTTCGCTCGCTTTGAAGCCAGTGATTGTCATAAAGTTTTCCACCCAGGCTGATCAGGGACAGGTTGCCGGTATTTCCGTCATCGGCAAATGCAGCGGTTGCGAAAAACAGGACCAGGCTCACAAAAAGGGCTCTGTAGTTCATCAGGGTATCCGACAAAATGGCTTGGTTCACATGGATTGTCTGTGAGGCTGCTGTCGGCCATCACCAAGCACGGTGAAAATTCCCGTGCATTAGACTACTGAGCACCGGTACATTGTTTGACCTAGGTCAAGGGAATGTGCAGGTCGTGGAACTACCCTGCAACCAGTTGCTCCAACAAAAGACAGGGGAATAAAATTGTCTCACGTTCCGCATGAACTGGCCGAAGAGTTTCCAAATGAAACAGACAGGCTGCACGAACTGAAAATGTCCAACGCTCACTTTGCCAGGCTGTTTGACGAGTACCATGTGGTCAATCGCCAGATCCATCGCATTGAATCCGGCGTGGAACCGACAACTGATGAACACTCCATCGACCTGAGAAAGCAGCGCATGCATCTCAAGGACGAGATTGCAGCAATGCTGTCGCAGAACTGAGTGCGATATGGTTCCAACCGCGTTCCGCCATAGTTGACAAGAGGGTCCAGAGGACATGTCGCAGCAGCAGAAGAGAGGGTTTAAGGCCGTTATGCAGCCGGTTATTGAGGCCATCGCACAAACCGGTGTGGTTCCCGGTCTCGAAGGGAAGTTGAATTCCACCTTCCCCCCGGCGTCAGAAACGTTTCGCAAGATTGAACGGACCTGTCATGAAGCCATAGAGGCGGGCTGGATGTGTACTCAAGGCGGAGAAGGGCGGCGTTTCGGGCGAGTGGTGGAACCATCAGCTGATACGCGGAATCTCAGTATCGATGTCGTCGATCTCACCGACATCGTCGGACCCCATCACCGACACCCGACCGGAGAGGTCTGTATGGTGATGCCGGTGACCAGTGATGCGAAGTTCGATGGCCACGGGGCAGGCTGGTGTGTGAACCTGCCAGGTTCTGCCCATCATCCGACGGTGACTGATGGCCGGGCGCTGGTTCTGTACCTTCTGCCTGAAGGCAAGATCGAGTTCACCGGCTAGA
>JAHEFB010000020.1 GCA_024640405.1 Alphaproteobacteria bacterium
AGCGAATCGAACGGGGCGGCACCGGTGGCCATGTTGTAGGGCCTGAGCATGCAGCTTTCCGCCCTGATCTGGCGCGGCCCGTGGCGGGTGCCGGAGCGGTTGGAGGTGCCGATGTCCATCGGCACGCCGACGAAGCAGGCATCCAGCCCCCGCGCGGTCTTTGCGGTGGGCAGGCGCATCATGGTGGCCGGTCCGGCAAACCGCGGCATGTCGTTGCCGCCCAGGGGCTGGTTGAGGTTTGCCGGCATGTCACTCACTCCTTCTTGTCTGGGTCCAGGGTCCTGCCCCTGGTATTAAGCGAACGATAGGCCTGAATGACCTGGCTGTCATCAGCCTTGCCGAGACCGGCGCCGGAGGCCGCCAGGAACATCTGGTGGGCGGCGGCCGTCAGCGGAAGCCCGTGGCGCGCGGCGCGGCCATGGTCGAGCACAATGCCGAGGTCCTTGACAAAAATGTCCACTGCGGAGCGCACTTCAGGATCCTCTTCCAGCATGCCCGGCCCGCGATCTTTCAGCATCCAGCTGGATGCGGCGGACACCGAGAGAAGGTCAAATACCGATTTCGGGTCGACGCCGGCGGCTTCGGCCAGCTGCAATGCTTCAGCGGCAGCGGCAATGTGAACACCGCACAGGAGCTGGTTGATCAGCTTCGCAGTCGAGCCCGCCCCATGGTCTTCACCGACATGGAATATGTTCCCGCCGACCACGTCGAGAACCTGGCGGGCCCTGTCAAACACATGCGCCGGACACGATGCCATGATTGTCAGCTCACCGGCCGTGGCGCGGACAACACCGCCGGAAACCGGGGCGTCAACCAGGGCAAGCTGGTGCGCAGCCAGCTTCTCGCCCAGCGCCCTGGCTTGCGCCGGCGGCTGGGTGCACGAGGCGATGACGCAAGCACCCGACGGCAGGCTGGCAACCGCCTCGCCCGCACCGAACAGCACATCGTCTGCCTGATCGCCGTTGACCACCATGAGAATAAAGAAGTCCGCCGACCTGGCGGCTTCAGCGGCACTGGCGGCCACCTTGCCGCCCTTACCGGCAAAGTTTTTCAGTGCGGTTTCATTGAAATCGAACGCGGTAACCGTGTGGCCCGCCTTCACCAGATTGACAGCCATGGGAAAGCCCATGGCGCCCAGTCCTATGAAGCCGATATTCACAGGCTTGCCTTCAGTTCGATGCGCCGGGCGTGCAGCACCGGTTCGGTATAGCCCGACGGCTGCTTGCGGCCCTGAAACACCAGATCGCAGGCGGCCTTGAAGGCGATGGAGCTGTCGAAATCGGGCGCCATCGGCGTATAGGCGGGGTCACCGGCGTTCTGCTGGTCGACAATTGCCGCCATCTTCTTCATGGCCTTCATGACCTTGCCGCGGGTGACCACCTTGTGGCGCAGCCAGTTGGCAAGATGCTGGGCTGAAATACGCAATGTGGCTCGATCTTCCATCAGGCCGACATTGTTGATGTCCGGCACCTTGGAACAGCCCACGCCCTGGTCGACCCAGCGCACCACATAGCCGAGAATGCCCTGGCAGTTGTTTTCAATCTCGTTGAGGATTTCCTTGCGGTCCCAGTTGGGGTTCGGCGCCAGCGGGATGGAGAGGATGTCCTCCAGTCTGGCCTTTTCACGGCTGGCCAGCTGTTTCTGGACGTCGGCCACGTTGACCTGGTGATAATGGGTGGCGTGCAGGGTCGCCGCCGTGGGGGACGGGACCCAGGCGGTGTTGGCGCCGGCCTGAGGGTGCACGATCTTCTGCTCCAGCATGTCGGCCATCAGGTCCGGCATGGCCCACATGCCCTTGCCGATCTGGGCCGCGCCGGGCAGGCCGCATTCCAGCCCGACATCCACATTCCAGCGCTCATAGGCGTCGATCCAGGTGGATGCCTTCATGTCGGCCTTGCGGATCATCGGGCCTGCCTCCATGGAGGTGTGTATCTCGTCGCCGGTGCGGTCGAGGAACCCGGTGTTGATGAAGAACACCCGCGAGCGGGCCGCGCGGATGCACTCTTTCAGGTTTACGGTGGTGCGGCGCTCCTCGTCCATGATGCCCATCTTCACCGTGTTGCGCTTCATGCCGAAGGCTTTCTCGATGGCGGTGTAGAGCTGGTTGACCAGCGCAGACTCTTTCGGCCCGTGCATTTTCGGGACAACCACATAGACCGAGCCCTTGCGGGAATTGTTGAAGCTGCCGTTCGGCCCGACATCGTGCAGGGCAATGGCGGTGTTGACCAGCGCGTCGAGCAGGGTTTCGGGGATGTCATTGCCGTTGCGATCCGTGATCGAGCCGATGGTCATCAGCAGCCCGACATTGCGAACCAGCATCAGCGAGCGGCCGTGCAGCGTCAGCGGTTTGCCGTTGACGCCGGTGTATTCCCGGTCGGACGCCAGTCTGCGGATCATTGAATGACCGCCCTTGTCGAACGTGGCGGTAAGGTCGCCCTTCATCAGGCCAAGCCAGTTGCGATACACCACCACCTTGTCTTCGGTATCGACTGCTGCAACCGAATCCTCGCAGTCGATAATGGCCGACATGGCGCTTTCAATGATCACATCCGCCACACCGGCGTCATCGCCCGCCCCGATGATGTGCGACCGGTCGATGACGATTTCGATATGCAGGCCGTTATTGACCAGCAGGATGGCGGTCGGGTTTGCCTTGTCCCCCCTGAATCCCGCGAACTGGGCATTGTCGACAAGGCCGGTTACAGAACCGGATGCCAGCGACACGGCCAGCTTGCGGCCCTTGACGAAATACCGGGTGACATCGGCATGGCTGCCCCCGAACAGAGGCACGGCGTCATCGAGGAATTCGCGGGTCCAGGCGATGACCTTTTCGCCGCGTACCGGGTTGTAGCCGCCGGACCGGGACGCGCCATCTTCTTCGGATATGGCGTCGGTTCCGTACAGCGCGTCATACAGGGATCCAAACCGGGCATTGGCGGCATTGAGCGCGTAGCGGGCGTTGGTAACCGGAACAACAAGCTGGGCGCCTGCCACCTTGGCGATCTCGTCGTCGGTGTTGCGGGTCGTAACCTTGCAGTCTCCCTTGTCCGGCACCATGTAGCCGATTTCCTCAAGGAAACTTCGATAGCCGGCCGGATCGATGGCCTGGCCTGCGTGGCTTCTGTGCCAGCGATTGATCTTGTTCTGTAGCGACTTGCGCTTGCGCAGCAGGCTGGCAATTCTGGGTGAAAACTTGTGAATGATTTCGTTGGCCGCCGACCAGAACCCGTCCGGCTCTACACCGGTTCCGGGCAGTGCTTCGCTATTGACGAATTCATAGAGTTCCTTCGCGACGGTCAATCCGCCGTGCTTCACAGTCTCAGCCATTCAGTGATTTCCCGGTTGGTCTTGATTATCAGCGCATTCAACATGCCGGAGCCATGATTTCAACGATTCATTCCACTATGTGGCGGTGTTTGGCCGCATATAGTGACGTATTGGTGATGTGGCATCATGTACCGCCACTAACCGGATTGCTTGCGATATATTCACTAAAGGGTCATATAGGGTTTATATGAGAGCGGGTAACATATCCAAGTACCGATACCGGAGGACTGAAATGAAGTTTAAGTTTGTAATTGCTGTCGCTGCAGCGCTGGGAGCCATGTCAGGCGGGGCGCTGGCCGAAGGCGATGCCGCCAAGGGTGAAAAAGTTTTCAAGAAGTGCAAGGCCTGCCACACGGAAACCGAAGAAAAGAACAAGGTCGGACCGCACCTGGTCGGTATCGTCGGACGCAAGGCAGCCTCAGTCGAGGGTTACAAGTACGGCAAGGGCATCACGGAAGCTGCGGAAAAAATCGGTGAATGGGATGCAGAAAAACTGGCCGCATACCTTGAAAATCCCAAGGATTACATTGGCGGCCAATCCAAGATGACGTTCCGGTTGAAGAAAGAAGATCAGCGCGCCGACGTCATTGCTTACCTGGCATCCCTGGCCAAGTAATCAGTTCGACTGACCAAGATACAGGCCGGCAGAAGCATCTGCCGGTTTTTTTGTGCGCTGATTTTCTTGAACTCAGTTCAACAGCTTGTTCGGCAACCACATGGCCAGTTGCGGGAAATTCATGACCAGGCCGAGACCGATCAGCTGCAACATCACAAACGGAATAATGCCGCGATAGATCTGTTCGATCTTGATCGACTTGGGTGCAACCGCCTTCATGTAAAATAGTGCAAACCCGAATGGCGGGGTCAGGAACGAGGTTTGCAGGTTCACCGCCAGCAGGATGGCGAACCAGTACACCACATCCTGTTTTGCGATGTGGTCGCCAAAGTCCAGCAGCCCGATAATCGGCGAGAAAACCGGCAACACGATCAGCGTGATCTCGATCCAGTCGAAGAAGAAGCCGAGGAAGAACACGATCGCCATCAGCAGGAACAAGAGGCCCCAAGAACCGAGGCCCAGCGAATTGACCAGATGGATGACGATGTCGTCACCGCCCAGAGACCGGAACACGAACGAGAACAGCGTTGCGCCGATGAAGATGCCAAACAGCATGCCGTTGGTCAGCGCAGCGCGATAAACCACTTGGGTCAGAACATGCCAGAAACCCGTCATTCTGGCACTGAAGGACGTGCCCTCGATCCTGTCGCCCAGGTCGACATCCGCCTCGCCCTCAAAATGCATTTCCGGTACGCCAAGGGTTGGCAACACGACAAGATTGACCAACGCCAGAAGAATTGCTCCCATGGCACCCACACCGGCCGCCTCGGTCGGGGTTGCGAAGCCTCCCAGTATCGACCCCAGCACAAGAACAATCAGCACCAGCGGCGGTATGAAACTGCGCAGCACCATTATGGCGACGCCGCCAGAGGTTTGCGGGCCCATGTCAGCGGGAAGTTTGGGCGCCAGTTGCGGGCTGAAAGAGCAGCGCGTGATGATGTATATGATATACAGCGCTGACAACATGAAGCCGGGAATGACTGCGGCCACAAACAGGTTGCCGACCGAGCGTCCGAGCAGGTCAGCCATGATGACCAGCATGATCGACGGCGGGATCAGAATGCCCAGCGTGCCCGAGGCAGCGATGGTTCCGGTCGCCAGTGTCGGAGCGTAATTTCGCTGTGTCATCACCGGCAGAGCCAACAGCGACATCATCACAACCGATGCCCCAATGATGCCGGTGGTAGCAGCCAGAATAGTACCCATTATGGTGACCGCCAGCGCCAACCCGCCCGGAACACGCCGCAGCAGAACCTGCAGGCAGTTCAGCAGATCCCGTGCCACGCCGGACCGTTCCAGCATGGTGCCCATAAATATGAACATCGGAATGGCGGTGAGTATCAGGTTTTCCGCTATGGCGCCGAAAATCCGTGACGGAATGGCGCCAAACTGCGGCCAGTCAAACAACCAGGGGTCAATGAAAATAGCCAGGAAGGCAAAGCCGAGGCCTATACCGCCGAGTACGAAGGCCACCGGATAGCCGGAGAAGAGTAAGATTGCCAGTGCCGCAAACATCAGCAGCGGAAGGGATTCAGCAAACGTCATGGCTAAAGATCTCCCCCGACGGTTTCGGCTATCTTATCGTCGGGCAGCTTGCCGAGAAAACCTGCAGTTGACTTGATGAGTTGCGAAATGCCGGCCAGTCCCAGCAGAACAAACAGTATCGGAAGCGCGGACTTCAGTATCCAGATATGGGTAAGTCCGATTACCGACTTTGACGCCTCGCCCTCGTAAAACGAGGCCAGCGCATAGTTGTAGCAGTAGTAACCGGCCACCAGTGAATAGGAGATCAGGAAGAACAGGCAGCCGAACATCTCGATGGCAAACTTCGCCCTGAGCGGAAGCTTGTCCCTGATGAGATCGATCCGGACATGGCCCTGCTTGGTATAGGTGTAACCGATAAGCAGCGCGAACAGGAATGTGTGCAACCAGTATTCCGATTCCTGAACCTTCGTCGAGTTCAGGCCAAATGGTTTCGGCACACCGAAATACCGGCTCAGCACGTCATAGCAAACCACGATGACCAGCGCCAATCCGCACCACATGCCAATTTTTGCACATGCTTCAAGAAACCGGTCGATACCGGCGCTCAATTTGAATAGTCCACCCACAGCCCTGCCCTCTACAAGCGATCCCGATCTTGCTGAAATCTTAATCGCACCGGATCAATCCCACTGATCCTACATTATCATCCGGCCCGGCGGCATCACTTATCATGACGAGCACCGGGCCGGACGCAGATTTTCAGCCTGTACCTCTTACTTCAGATAGCCGAGGTCTTTCCAGTCCGCGTATTCGCTGCGGAACTTCTGCAGATTGTCCCAGGCTTCCTTGAATGCGGCATCGCCGGCAGCGATCTCGACCACGAGGCCCTCCCAGGTTTCCTTCAGCTTGGCAAGGTCGGCATCGGACCATTTGTGAATTGTGACACCCTTGGATTTCAGTTCGGCGAGAGCTGCACCCTGGATGTACTCACCTTCAGCCATCCCCAGCGCGAAGTTGGCGCGGCATGACACTTCAATGATTTTCTTCTGCTGGTCGGTCATCGCCTTCCACTTGTCCATGTTGATCATCAACTCGAACGAAGTGGCCTGCTGATGCCAGCCGGGGAAGTAGTAGTGCTTGGCGATCTGATAGAAGCCGAGATTCAGGTCGATGGCCGGCATCGAGAACTCGGTTGCATCAATGGTGCCGCGCTCAAGAGCCGGATAGATGTCGGCTGCACCGAGCAACTGTGTGTCCACACCCAGCTTCTGCATCACCTTTGCGCCAAGGCCGAAGAAACGCATCTTCTTGCCCTTGAGATCGTCGATGGAGTTGAGAGGCTCACGGAACCAGCCGGAAGCTTCCGGCGCGATAACTCCGCAGATGATGGAATGAATGTTGTGCTTTTCATACACCTTCTGCATCAACTTTTCGCCGTCGCCATGGATCAGCCAGGCACCGTACTCACGCGCGTCGGGCCCGAATGGAACGGCCGAGAACAAGGCCAGTGACGGCTCTTTGCCCTGCCAGTAGCCAGGCGTTGACCATGCTGCATCAACAGACCCGTTCTTGACGGCATCGAAAACCTCAAGCGCCGGCACCAGTGCACCGGGTTCATAGTACTTGATCTGTACTTCGCCGCCGGACATGCCGTTGATGTTGGCTTCAAGCGTCTTGCCCAAGGTACCCAGCTGGGTCAGGCTTGATGGATAGGTAGATGCCATTTTCAGGCGGATTGGGTCAGCCATGGTGCTGACCGCAGACATGGCAACCATGGATGCGCCAACAACTGCGGCCGTTAGAATTTTCTTCATGTGCAGATTCCTCCCTAACACGTTTCACAATTCACAAATTGCCTGTTGTGAATGACAGGCGTTGATCAAAAGGTCTTTTCAGTCTCACCCCAGCCCGGCCCCGCAGGATATCTCCCTGCATAACATTTCAGTGTCAAACCGATCACAAAACCGCCCAAACCGGGCGCAATGCCGGAGGTGCAAGCGCAATTGGACAATTTACTTGACCAATTTGCAAGACCCTTGTTTGATATATTTTTAATACTGGAAATATAATGCCGGAGGCTGGCTGGATGTTTCACCCTGTTGGGCAGGAACGAGTGTCATCAGAAATCGTTCACCAGATTGAACGGTTGATACTGGAGGGTGTTCTACGTCCCGGCGACAAGCTTCCTGCCGAACGCGATCTGGCCGGAGAATTCGGTGTTTCACGGCCAACCCTGCGAGAAGCTCTTGCCCTGCTGGAAACATCCGGCCTGCTGACAGCGCGTCAGGGCGGCGGCACCTATGTCGCCGACGTCATGCACTCGATATTCGGCGAGCCGATCATCCGGCTGTTTGGCAAGCACGAAAAGGCAACCGGGGACTATCTGGAGTTCAGGGAGGATATCGAGGCCAAGGCAGCCCGCTGGGCGGCCCAAAGAGCCACCGAAGCCGATCGTGAAATACTGACTTCAATCATGCAGCGTATGGAAGCGGCACATGAGATGGAAAACCCGGATCAGGAAGCACAACTTGATGTCGAACTGCATATCGCGGTCAGCGATGCCAGTCACAACATCGTAATGATCCAGTCGCTTCGCTCGATCTACAACCTGCTGGAACATGGCGTGTTCTACAACCGCTACCTGTTGTATGGGCACAAGGGCGGGCGTGATGCGCTGCTGGTTCAGCATCGCGAAATCTACGATGCCGTGATGGCCGGCGACCCTGACCGGGCCGAAGAAGCGGTCCGCACGCATATGAAGTCCGTTGGTATGGCCTGGCGGGAAAGTGACGCGGAAACACTGAGAATAAGAACGGCGCAGAAACGCCTTAACCAGCACAACAGCCGGAAGTAAACGATCGATGCCTCTGCAAAACAGAGTCAGGCCGGACGGTGAAATCGTCGCTTCGCGCGAGCGCGGTATATTGATGGGCAATCGCGGCGGCAAACTGCATGATCCTGCAACCAGGACGCTGGTCAGGACGCAAAGCTCGCGGCAATGGATAAGCTGCGTGCTGGAGTTTAAGTCGCGGCGGCGTCAGGTCATGGGCAGCGGATATACCGAGTTGTTCTTCATGGATGAAGTCACCGCCCTGGCAGCCGGCCATCGCCCATGCTTTGAATGCCGGCGCAAGGATGCGCTGGCCTTTGGTTCGGCCTGGCAATCCGCCTATGGACTTGCATCAGCACCTTCAGCTCCCTTCATGGACAAAAGCCTTTCTGCCGAAAGACGCGGCAAGGGTGGCGCAAAAATCACCTGGACAGACAGCGCCGGCAATCTGGCTGACGGGACAATGATCCGTGTCGATGGGCAAATTCTGGCCGTCCGCAACAGGCAGTTGTGGCCGTGGAGCCCTGCCGGATACGGTGCGAGCATACCTCTTGATGTGAATCTCGAGGTCGAGGTTTTGACACCACCGTCAATCGCGCGCATCTTGCACGCAGGTTATCAACCGATCTGGCACCCGGGTTTTGCGTGTGCCGGAAACCAAAATCCAAGAGGCAATCAAACATGAAGCTTGTACGTTATGGCAGGGCCGGCAGGGAAAAGCCGGGCCTGATTGATGCAGATGGAAAACTGCGCGATCTTTCCGCCCGCATCGACGACATTACGCCGGATCAATTGTCAGACAAGGCACTGGCCAAACTTTCCAGGATCAACCCGGCCCGGCTGCCGCTGGTGAAGGGCAAGCCACGGTACGGACCGCCTTTGACCGGCACCGGCAATTTCATCTGTGTCGGCTTGAACTATACCGATCACGCTGAAGAAACCGGTCACCCGATACCCACCGAACCGGTGATCTTCTCCAAGCACACAAGCTGCATTTCAGGCGCCAATGATGACGTTGTGCTGCCCAAGAAATCTGTGAAGACGGACTGGGAAGTTGAGATCGGATTTGTGATCGGAGCACAGGCCAAGAGTGTTTCGCAGGCCAAGGCGCTGGGCCATGTGGCCGGGTATTTCGTGTGCAATGATGTGTCCGAACGTGAGAACCAGATTGAACATGGCGGTCAGTGGGTGAAGGGAAAATCACATGACACCTACGGGCCCATCGGACCGTGGCTGGTCACGCGTGATGAAGTGCCGAATCCGCAAAAGCTCAACCTGTGGTGCGATATCAACGGCGAGCGCATGCAGGACGGCACCACCAGGAACATGATCTTCCCGATCAAGTTCATCGTGTCCTACCTGTCCCGGTTCATGACCCTTGAACCCGGTGACATCGTCATCACCGGAACACCGGCAGGTGTCGGCCTCGGCATGAAGCCACCGGTATTCGTGAAGCCTGGCGATGTCATGGAACTGGGCATTGACGGGCTTGGTTCGCAACGCCAGACGGTTGTGCGCGGCAAGGTCTGAGTATACCCGCGGGGGCCATCTCGACTATTCGCGAGATGGCCCACCTTTCAACCACTCGTCACGGCCGCTGCCGGTTACCTGATGCAATCCGGAAAAACCGTGCGCATCCATTCTGTCGATCAGGCCCTGCAGGATATCGCCTATCAGTTGCGGTCCCTGATAGACAAGTGCCGAGTAAAGTTGCAGCAACGACGCGCCTGCACGCAGTTTCTGCCAGGCGTCTTCAGCACATGATATGCCACCTGCACCGATCAATGGCAGCTTGCCGTTGGTTGCTGAATGCATGCGGGCCAGTTGCACGGTCGACAGGCCGAACAGCGGTGGGCCGGACAACCCGCCGGCCTCGTCCCTGTGCTTCGACTTGAGAGGCGGACGGGTGATAGTGGTATTGGATACGATTATCGCATCTACCTTTGTCTTCAGGCAAACCGCCGCAATGTCGTCAAGCTCATCTTCCACCAGATCGGGAGCGATCTTGAGGACCAGCGGTGCACGCCGGCCGTCTTCTTCCACTGAACCGTCAATTGCCTTGCGTACCCGGCTGATCAGGGCTTCCAGTTCACCCTTTGATTGCAATGCCCGCAGGCCGGGCGTGTTGGGCGAGGAAATATTTACCGTGATGTAACTGGCCAGCTTGTTGAAAACCGCAGCACCCAGGGCGTAATCGGCAATGCGATCGTCGGAATCCTTGTTGGCCCCGAGATTGACACCGACTATGCCGCCGCGATCATCACGGTCGGACAGCCGGCCGAACACCCGCGGATGCCCGTCATTGTTGAACCCCATCCGATTGATGACCGCCCGGTCATCGGACAGGCGGAACAGCCGCGGCTTATCATTTCCCTTTTGCGCACGAGGTGTGACCGAGCCAATCTCCACAAAACCGAATCCCAGCCGCAGCATGTCGTCGGGTACCTTGGCGTTTTTGTCAAAACCAGCTGCAAGACCAAGCGGATTGGGGAAGTCGAGGCCCATACAGTTCACATGGAGACGCACGTCCCTGGGTACCGGATCGGCTCTGAACAAGCCGGAACTTAACGTGGCTATCGTCAGATCATGAGCCGTTTCGGGACTGAAGGCATGCAGTAAAGGACGGGCGAAATCAAACAGGCGGCTCATTTCAGATCATCCGGAAACTCATGGACACCATCCTTGTTCAGCGGCAGTGGCCACGATTGCTTTACCGATGACACGGGCAGCACGGCGTAAAGATGCGGAAACAGCGCGCCTGCGCGTGACGCTTCCCACTTCAGGGCGGACTTAAAGCCGGCGTCGTCGATGGCAAGCAACATAAGGTTGTCTTGACCTGAAAAATGTTTCGCCGCAGTTTCGCGCGACTGCTGTGCTGTCGAGAAATGGATGAAGCCGTCCCGCTTGTCGTCGCGCGAACCTGTATACCGGCCGCAAGCACGCGCGGCGTCCCATTCGTCGCGATCAATTATCTTGTAGATGATTGTCATACTGGCGATGAACCTATTCATCCGGCAACACCAAAACAAGCAGACAATTCGCCTGCTTGTGCATCACGAGTACCAACAGTACAGTTTCGGACTGTGTTAAGCATTCAGGGCGCGCTTTTGGTGGCCACAGCGACCATGTGTGCACCTGGGAGAGACGGCCTTGTTTTCACATTCACAAATCTGGCAAGCGCTCGACAGGCTTGCTGAGATGAACGGTTTTTCAGTGTCCGGCCTTGCCAGGGCCGCCGGGCTGGATGCAACTTCATTCAACAAATCGAAACGTGCCACACCCAACGGCAAACCCCGCTGGCCGACAACTGAAAGTATTGCCAAATGTCTGGACGCCACGCGAACGAGCCTGGATGACTTTGCCGGCCTGCTTCATGGCATGCAACTACCCCGACGACGCATCCCGCGTATCAGTATTGACCGGGCTGGTGAAAGTGGATTGTTCGATGATGCGGGCCATCCTTCAAGCGATCAATGGGATGACGTCCAATTGCTCGAAGTCAATGACAAGAATGCATACGCGTTGAAGATCACAGGCAATGCGATAATGCCTGCCTATCGTGACGGCGATACCATCATCGTCTCGCCCGGCTCCACCCCGCGTCCTCGTGATCGGGTAGTTGTCAAAACCGCAAGCGATGAAATCCTGATTGGGCTGCTGCGGTTCGTATCCGATACTGAATTTGAATTGGCCCCCTTGAATCCATTACAGGCGAAACAGTCCTTTGAGCACAGCGACATAAAGTGGATGGCGCGAATCATCTGGAGCAGCCAGTAGATGAAAACACATCCGCCGAAGCTGAGGTTGCGTTAAGACAACATGGATTCTGTGACACAAGCGTTGCTCGGAGCATCGGTTGCCGAGCTGGTCATTGGACGCGCGATCGGGCGCAGGGCAAGTCTGTACGGCGCCATGCTGGGGACACTGCCGGACCTCGATGTCCTCATTCCCTATGGTGGACCAATTGAGGATTTCACCTACCATCGCGGTTTTTCGCACTCGTTGCTTGTGCTCAGCGCCGCTGCACCGGTGATCGGCTGGGCATTGCACAAGTTCAACGGCCTGGCCAGCCTCAAGCTGTGGATTGCAATGGCCTGGCTGGTTCTGATCACCCACCCGCTGCTCGACAGCTTTACTGTCTATGGAACGCAATTGTTCTGGCCAATTACCGAGTATCCGGTGTCTGGATCGTCCACCTTCATCATTGATCCCGCCTATACAATATGGCTGGCGACAGGTGTGATCGCCGTACTTGCCTTCAACCGGCGAGAACGGATTGGCCACAGGGCGAACGCAATCTGCATGGCGCTTGCCTGCAGCTATCTGGCCTGGACCATGGCAGCCAAATCCTATGTCACCGGCATCGCGGAACGCTCGATGAAAGACCAGGATCTCTCACATAATCATCTTCTATCCACGCCGGCACCGTTCAACACACTGTTATGGCGCTTTGTCGCCATGCAGGATGACGGCTACTATGTGGGTTACTACTCCATTTTCGACGACACGAAGAGCATTAAGTTCACCCGCTATGAGAGCCGGACCGAATTGCTGGAACCGCTGGCGGACAACTGGGGCGTCAAACGGCTGCAGTGGTTCAGCCACGGTTTCTACCGGGTATCGCAACCTTCACCATCCGAAGTGTTGATCACCGACCTCAGAATGGGTGTGGAAAACGCCTATGTGTTCAGTTTCAAGGTTGCAGATATTACCCCGGATGGCAGCATGCATCCGGCAAATGAGCGCGTTCCCGTAAAGCGCGTTACCTCGCGCCTGTGGCAGTTCTTGTATCGCATATGGGACAGTTCGGTGAATCTGGCAGCAGGTAATCCATAGCTGAACCATAGCTGATATGCGCACCGCGCGGTGCTATTGGAATTGTGTTCAGCCGCGCAATGGCCTATCCGGCATCCATGAACGCCCCTACCAAACCACTCGGCATGCCGGAATTCGTCACCCTGCTGGCGATGATGATCTCGATTCTTGCCTTGTCGATTGACATCATGCTGCCTGTGCTGGGGCGGATCGGGTCAGACCTCGGCGCGATTGATGTCAATGATGCACAGTTGATTGTCACCTTCATGTTTCTGGGCTTCGCCGCCGGACAGCTCATTGCCGGACCCCTGTCGGACAGCTTTGGCCGAAAACCGGTTATTTATGCGGGTTACTCGGTGTTTATCGCAGGCTGCGTGATGTCGATGACCGCGAACAGTTTCGATATCATGCTGGCAGGCCGCGCATTGCAGGGGTTGGGAGCAGCAGCGCCGCGCATCGTCAGCATGGCACTCGTGCGCGATGGCTACGAAGGCCGTGCGATGGCGCGGATCATGTCCATCGTCATGGGAATCTTCATTCTGGTGCCTGCCGTTGCCCCTTCAATCGGTGAAGGTGTTTTGCTGTTTGCCGGCTGGCGGGCAATATTCAGCCTGCTGCTGGTAATGGCAATCATTGCAACTGTCTGGTTTGCGACGCGCCAGCCGGAAACGCTGCCTGCAACGCAGCGCCGGAAATTTTCGCTGACCAACATCGCAAGCGGCATCCAGGAGGCGTGCACCTATCGCGCTGCTGTCGGATACACGATCTCGGCAGGCATCATATTTGGTGCATTTGTTGGCTATCTGAGTTCCGCGCAACAGATCTTCCAGACAGTTTATGGAACCGGCAAACTGTTTGCCATCTACTTCGGTGTGGCCGCTCTTGCAATCGGAGCAGCCAGTGTCTTCAACTCGAAGGTGGTGATGCAGCTCGGGATGCGATTCATGACTTGGCGGGCCCTGTTTGCGGTGACGTTTTTCTCCACCGGTTTCCTGCTCGTCGTCTGGATGTTCAACGGGGTGCCGCCCTTATGGTCGTTCATGACCTGGCTGCTGCTGGCGTTCTTCGCAACGGGCATTTTGTTCGGCAATTTCAATGCGCTGGCAATGGAGCCGCTGGGCCACATGGCGGGTCTGGGGGCTGCCTTCGTCGGCTCGGTTTCAACCTTCATTTCGCTGCCACTGGGTTGGGCAATCGGTCATCTGTTTGACAATACGATTTTGCCGCTGATTGCAGGTTTTGCAGTTCTGGGCGCCATATCACTGATGGTCATGTGGTGGACGGAACGCGGCGCAGACCTACAATCCTAACTGATCTGCCACATTTCACGCGGGGCGCGAGTGGTCAGCAGGCGGCAGCCATCCTCGGTTATGACCACGTTTTCTTCATGCACCAGCATCTTGCCGTCGCCGTAATCCATGCCCGGTTCGATGGTCATCACCATACCGGGCTCAAGCACGGTCTCCTCACCAGGCATATTCGACGGCGGTTCGGTCAACTGAAGACCAAGCCCGTGGCCGAGACGCCCTACATTACCACCCGATGCACCTGCGTCGGCCATGACCGACACCATGGCCGCCGCCAGATCTGCCGGGGTAGCGCCGGGTCGCGCGGCAGCAATGCCCGCCTCTGTCGCACGCCATACGATGTCCTGGGTACGGCTGGTGTCATCATCAATCCTGCCGCAGGCAAAATTGCGATCGAAATCGCAAAAATATCCGTCATAGGTCGCGCCCAGATCGATAAACAGCACATCACCGTCTGCAAGATCGCGGTCATTGGGTCCAACGATAATCTGATCATATCCGCCGGCACCGGCAGTCACCGCCATGAACGGTATGGCGTCCGCTCCCTGCCGGGTCAGTTCGGCCCGGAAAATGCGGGCAATATCGTGCTCGTTCATGCCTGCGGATAACTGGGCGGGCAACGCGGCATAGGCATCGCTGCCAATTCGGCAGGCCCGTTCGATCCTTGAAATTTCAGCCTGCGACTTGACCATTCGCAACCGCCAGATGAGTGGTGATGCGTCGGCAAACTCAAGCCCGGCGCAGGCAGCCCGAATGCGATCAAAGTCGGCAATCGGCATGCGAACAATGCTCTCGCGGCCCATCTCCCAGCCGATTCGTCCGTAGGTGCGCGGGCAGTCGCCCAGTACCTGTGCCATCAGTGACACACCGTCATCTTGCGGCTGCGGCGCAGGCCAGGTGCGGATGTCGCTGACCCAGGTTTTTGCCAGGCCCGGTTCGCCAATGGTCGGTATGACAGCGATCGGCTCACCGTCGCGGGGCAGGATCAAAAACCACGGTCGTGTCGGGCTTTCCCAGAACTGGGTGGCAAACCCTGCGAAATACCGCCAGTTATGCGGTGCCGTGATGACCACCGCATCGAGGTTTCTGGACGTCATTTCCGATTGTGCCCGCGACATGCGCGATTCAAATTCGCTCCGCTCAAATCCTCGCCCGTCAGCCATCATGCGGCCCCCCTGACCAGGTCGCCGGACAACGCCCGTTCGATAAGGGCGCGGGTTTCTTCGATACCGTACAGGGCGACGAAAGATCCAAATCTCGGCCCCTGCTTCTCGCCGAGCAGTATCTCATAAAGAGTATTGAACCAGGCCAGCGACACACCGACGGAACCGTCCTTGTTCTGCTTGGTGTAGGGTTCGCGGCGGCCGACATCATAGATCGCCGACTGGATGTCCTGCGGCGTCGATCCTGCCGGCAATTGCGCCAGCCTGGCCGACAGATCACGCAACGCGTCTGCTTCCTCCCCGGTTGCCTGGCGATATTGTTTGGCCGGTCTGACGAAGTCCTCAAAATACCGCAGGGCAAAACCTGCAAGCTGATCGACATGCGGGTGTGTTTCCGGCGTGGTATCAGGTGAATAGCGCTGGATAAAGGCCCACAGGCCGTCCCTGGTTTCAGCATTGGCCACCGCCGCCAAATTGAGCAGCAGCGCAAAGGTTACCGGCATGTCGGCTTCAGGCGGATTGCCTGCATGAATATGCCAGGCCGGGTTGGAGAGCTGATCTTTCAGCTCCTGACGCTGGAAGGCATTGAGAAACTGGAAATAC
Source organism: Alphaproteobacteria bacterium (assembly GCA_024640405.1). GTDB lineage: Bacteria > Pseudomonadota > Alphaproteobacteria > Rhizobiales > Aestuariivirgaceae > Anderseniella. The sequence goes on from JAHEFB010000020.1 coordinate 16,147, forward strand.
TCGTCGACCGCGCGCGGAATGACATCGAAGTACATACGCTTTGCGGTGCGGGGTTTCTGGAACATGAACATGGCCAGACTCTCGGTCGGGGCATAGGTCAGCCATTCGTCAATGGTCAGCCCGTTGCCCTTTGACTTGGAAATTTTTTCTCCGTTCTGGTCCAGGAACAGCTCATAGACATAGTGCTCCGGCGCATGGCCGCCCAGCGCCCGGCAGATGCCATCATAGATCGGCGTGTTGGTCTGATGGTCCTTGCCGTACATTTCAAAGTCAACACCGAGGGCAGCCCACCTGGCGCCAAAGTCCGGCTTCCACTGCAGCTTGACGTTGCCGCCGGTTACCGGCAGCGTGATATCTGTTCCATCTTCATCAGCAAAAGTGACCGTGCCAGCTTTCGCATTGACGTCCTTCATGGGCACATAGAGCACCCGTCCCGATGTCGGCGAAATCGGCAGGAAGCAGGAATATGTCGCACGCCGTTCCTCGCCCAGTGTCGGCAGCATAATGTCCATGATTTTCTGATAGCGCTCACAGGCGCGCAATAGAATTTCATCAAACTTGCCGGACTTGTAATACTCGGTTGCGCTGGCAAACTCGTAGTCAAACCCGAACGTGTCGAGGAAGCGGCGCAGCATCGCATTGTTGTGATGACCGAAACTTTCGTATTCCTCAAACGGATCCGGCACAACGGTCAGCGGGCGATGCAGGTTGTCCTGCAGCAATTGCTGGTTGGGCACATTGTCAGGCACCTTGCGCATGCCATCCATGTCATCGGAAAAGCATAAGAGCTTGGTCGGCATGTCCGATATAAGCTCGAATGCCCGCCGGATCATGGTTGTGCGGGCGACTTCTCCGAAAGTCCCTATATGCGGCAGGCCGGACGGTCCATATCCGGTCTCAAACAGGATATAGTCATGCCGGGTCTGGCGCTTCTCGATTCGCTTGAGCAGCTTGCGGGCTTCTTCAAACGGCCACGCCTTGCTTTCGAGAGCGGCGGCGCGCAAGGCAGGATCGACAGACGGCTTGGACGGACTGGACATGGACAAATCAGCATTCATTTCTTGAAAAAGGTGGGGTCAAGACCCTGATGTCAGGCGAAAAGCTGTGCCACATTGCGCGGTGAACATAAAGAGCCGAATCGATATTTCATGAACGATCGCCAGGATCATAATGCCACAGCAAAACTGGATGGCCAGGCGGATTTGCCGCCGGTGATGGTGCTGGATGGTGTATCCGCCCTGCTGATACCGGTTGACGGTGAGCCGGAAACCATCAAACCGACGGCAGCCCTGAAAGCGCTTGGCGATCAACCGCACGTGGTGTGCCATGCCGGATATCTGGTCAACAGGCTGGCGCTTGCTGCACAAGTGCCGCAAGGCGTGGTTCGCACCGCGCGCGAACAATCCCACCTTGATGTCTGCGAGCTGTTTGCCTTCGTGGCTCCAGCGGTGATGGCGGTTCCCACTCCGCGGGGGCTGTCAGCCGCGCTTGGGCTTGAGAACAACCTGCCTGACGGTGATCTTGTCATGAATCTCGCCAGCGCCCTGCTGGAAAGAGTCGGGCACAAGAGCTATCCGAACAGCCGTGAAACATTCCAGGTGGCACAATTCCTCGACCGGGGTAAATGGCCATGGGCAAAGCTGGTGATGCAGCGGCTTGGCGGCAATACCAAGGGGGATGCAGCCTCAGTGTTTGCCACCGGATTGAATGTCTGGGACCGGATAGAAGAATGGGAAGACGATGGTCCGCGCCCGCCCGGCGCCCATGAGCCGGTCACGGCGGAAGAAGCCCAGTCATTCCTGGCCGGCATTCTTGGCGGATCCTCGGAGGCACGCCCGCAGCAGGTCGATTATGCAGGAGCCGCAACGGCGGCATTTGCGCCGCGCGAAACACCGGCCAGCAATGCCATCGTGCTGGCAGAAGCCGGGACCGGCCTGGGCAAGACGCTGGGGTATCTGGCGCCGTCCTATTTGTGGGCATCGCGCAACAAGCAGGCAGTATGGATCTCCACCTACACCAAGAACCTGCAACGTCAGCTGGAACAGGAAACCGCCCGGCTGGTGCCTGATCCGGCGGACCGCCGGCACAAGGTTGTGGTGCGCAAGGGCCGTGAGAATTATGTCTGCCTGCTCAACATGCAGGAAGCCTTTGCGCGCATGACGGCATCCAACCCGCGCTCTGCGCTGATGGCCGGGCTGATCGCGCGCTGGGTTCGCCACTCGAAGGACGGCGACATGGTCGGCGGTGATTTTCCCGCCTGGCTGATGGGGTTGTTCTATGACGCCAACACCGGCGAACGGGCCATGACCCCGATGGGTCTGGGCCTGACCGACCGCAGGGGAGAATGCATCTATTCCGCCTGCCCGCACTATCGCAAGTGTTTCATTGAAAAGGCTGTGCGGGCCGGCCGCAAGGCCGACCTGGTGATTGCCAACCATGCACTGGTGTTGCACCAGATTGCGGTTGATCACGCCATCGGCGAGGCGCAGGTGGATGAAGACCAGGAACGTGCCGGTGGCCTGAAGCGGCTGGTGTTCGATGAAGGCCATCATTTGTTTGATGCTGCCGACAGCGCGTTTTCGGGCCATCTGACCGGGCTGGAAACAACCGAACTCAGGCGCTGGATCAGAGGTCCGGAATCACAACGCCGCAGGGGCCGCGGCCTGGTTGACCGGCTTGGCGATCTGGCAGGCGACGACGATGAGGCTGAAACACTGCTGGCAGATGTATTGGCTGGTGCCCTGTGCCTGCCGGGTCCGGGCTGGATGCGGCGCATACAGGCAGGCCAGCCGGATGGCGAGACGGAAGCTTTCCTGAGCCTGGTGCGGCAGCAGGTGACGGCGCGCGCAGACAGCCGCCAGACCGGCTCACTTGAAACCGACTGCCGGCCGTTCATAGACGGGCTGCAGGCCGCAGCGGGCACACTTGCTGCAGCGATGATAGATCTCAAGCGGCCGATGTCGGCGCTTGCAAGGCGATTGATGAAACGGCTGGACGACGAGGCCGCCGACCTGGCCAGCACGGAACGCGCCCGTATCGAGGCGCTGGCCCGCTCGCTCACCCGGCGGTCGGAACTGATGCTGGGCGGTTTCATCGAGATGCTGAGCAGACTGGTGGATGAACCCAGGCCGGAGTTTTCAGAATGGTTTGCTGTCGAACAGGCCTGGCAACGCGAGGTCGACACCGGGCTGCATTCGCACTGGATCGATCCGACGGTGCCGCTGGCAGGTGCGGTTCTGCAACCGGCGGACGGCATCATCATCACCTCTGCCACCCTGCGGGACCGGCCGCCTGAAATGCCGGACGACTGGCGCAATGCGGAAATGCGCACCGGATCGGTTCACTTGCCGTACCCGGTGATCCGGCACAGTTGGGAGTCGCCATTCGACTACCTTGAGAACTCCCGCCTGATCGTGGTCAACGATGTCGGCCGGGAAAACATGGATCAACTGGCTGCTGCCTACCGGGAATTGTTCATGGCGTCGGATGGCGGTGCGCTGGGCCTGTTTACGGCCATTTCCCGGTTGCGGGCGGTACACCGGCGGCTGGTTCAACCGATGGCGGAAGCCGGTCTGCCGCTTTATGCGCAGCATGCCGACCCGATTGACACCGGCACACTGGTTGACATGTTCCGGGCCGATAAGAACGCCTGCCTGCTGGGCACCGACGCGGTGCGCGACGGCATCGATGTGCCGGGAGAATCACTCAGGCTGATCGTGATGGACCGGGTGCCATGGGGCCAGCCCACCATACTGGAGCGGGCGCGGCGCGGCGCGTTTGGCGGACAGGCCTGGCAGGACATGCAGGTACGACTGAGATTGCGGCAGGCGTTTGGACGTCTGATCAGGCAGGCAACGGACAGGGGTTGTTTTGTGATGCTGGATGCGCGTATGGCAAGCAGGTTCTCGACAGCCTTTCCGCCCGGCCTGCCAATCGAGCGAATCGGCCTCGTAGACGCCATTGAAATCGTAAAAGAATTTGGAGCATCCAGGGCCTGTTGACAATTACGGACATGTGTTTGATTTTGCGCAAATCGTTCAGTAACCAGGCTTTGTTGGCAGCATAGGGACACCCCTTTGCAACAAGAAAACCGGCTTTAGTGAACGATTTGCGCAAAACCCTTCAGGGCGGGCCGTGTTTTGGCGCTTTTTGCGGGAAACCCGATTTGAAGGCAGCAAGCCTACGGCATCTGGTTTCCCGCAAAAATCCCTCAAGACATGTCCCGTCAAACATATGTCCGAAACTGTCAATAGGCCCCAAACATGAACAAACCTGTATCAAAAACCATCAGTCATCATCAGGCGCTGATCTACGTCATGATGACGATGATCGCGGTAGATGCAAAAATCGGCAATGCCGAACTGGCCCGCATCGGCAGGCTGGTACAGACGCTGCCGGCATTTTCCGGTTTCGATCCCGAACGCCTGACCCACGTGGCCCAGGAGTGCGGCGAAATCCTGCAGGAAGAAACCGGGCTGCAGACCGCCCTGGCCCTGATCAAAACAGGTCTGCCGGAGGTGTTGCGCGAAACCGCATACGCACTGGCCGTCGAGGTGGCGATTGCAGATCGCAATATCGCCCGCGAGGAAATCCGCTTTCTGGCCATGCTGCGCGATGCACTGGACCTGTCCAAACTGCAGACTGCGGCTCTGGAGCATGCGGCCATCGCGCGTTATCAAAGTGCCTAATTCATTCTGATCAGGAGAGGCCAGATGGCAGAATATCAACTGTATTGTTTTGCAGAGTCCGGCAACGCATACAAGGCAGCGCTGATGCTGGAACTGTGCGGCGCCCAATGGGAAGCCCGGTTTGTAGACTTCTTCAACGGCGAAGCGCGATCGGACGAGTACCGGTCGCAGGTCAACGAAATGGGCGAGGTGCCGGTGTTGATCCATGGCAAGCGCAAGCTGATACAGTCCGGCGTCATGCTGGAATACCTGGCTGAGCATTTCGGCAAGTTCGGCTGGAACAATGACGATGAACGCCGGGAAATCCTGCGCTGGCTGTATTTCGACAATCACAAGTTCACCAGCTATAACGCCACGCTGCGCTTCATGATCACCTTCCTGAAATCCGGTGAAACGCCGGTGACCGAATTCCTGCGCGGACGGGCCGAGGCGGCAATGCAGATTGTCGACAAGCACCTGGTTGCACATGATTTCATGGCAGTTGACCGGTTGACGGTCGCTGACCTGTCGCTTGCCGGTTACATGTTCTATGACGGTGAACTGGGTGTTGACCTTGCCGGCTACCCCAACATACTGAAATGGCGCGATCGGATCTCAGCTCTGCCGGGTTGGAAGGGCCCCTATGATCTCATGCCGCGCCAAGGCTAGAACAACACATATCTAATACCCGGGAGTGGACGGCCTTGCTTACCGACAGATACGACAACGCGATCTCAACTTCATCGGCCACGGCCAGGGATCTTTATGTGACGGCGGTGGACAAGCTGCTGGAAGGCGCGCCGCACATGATAGAAGCGTTTGAAGCGGTTGCGGCGGAAGACCCCGACTTCGCACTGGGCCATGCAGGCCTTGGCCGGGCACACCACGTCACCGGAAATGTGCCCGCCGCCCGCGCTGCCCTTGAAAAGGCCCGCAAACTGTCGGCCGGCATTACCGAACGCGAGGCCGGCCATATCAATATCTTCGATCTTCTGGTCCGCGGAAAATCACCCGAGGGCTATGGTGCGGTGGTCGATCATCTCGCCGGAAATCCGCGTGATGCGATGGTGGCCCAGACCAGCAGCAGCATATTCGGGCTGATCGGGTTTTCCGGCCTGCCGGGCCGTGAAGCGGAAATGCTGGCATTTACCAGTTCCCTGAGACCGGACTACGGAGACGACTGGTGGTTCTTGAGCCAGTATGCCTTTTCGCTGTGCGAAACCGGCCAGGTGGACAAGGCCTCATCGGTCATCGACCGTTCGATGGCGATCAATCCCCGCAACAGCCACGGCGCGCATGTTCGCTCGCACATCTATTACGAGGCCGGTGAAACGGAAATCGGGGTTTCCTATCTTGAGGACTGGCTCAAAGACTATGACCGCTCGGCCATCATGCATGGGCACTTGTCATGGCACGTTGCGCTTTGGGCCTTGCAGATGGGCGATACTGAACGGATGTGGGAAAAGGTTGAGGCTGGCGTCAAACCGGGCGCAACTCTGGGGCCCCCGATCAACGTTCTGACGGATACCGCTTCAATCCTGTATCGCGCAGAGCTTGCCGGTGAGACGGTGCCGATAGAAAAATGGCGCGAGGTGAGCGATTATGCCAGCAGGATGTTCCCCAATCCCGGCCTGAGTTTCATCGATTATCACGCAGCGCTGGCCCACGCCATGGCTGGCGACGGTGACGCCCTCTCAAAGATCATTTCAAACCCGAAAGGACCGGCTGCCGACCTGGTGCGCGAAGTGGCCGAAGCCTTCGGCGCGATCGCCGGCCAGAACTGGCTGAAAGCGGAACGCCTGTTGACCCATTGCATGGCCGACGACGCCCGCCTCGGCGGCAGCCGGGCGCAGCGCGACCTCTTGGAGTTTTCGCTGCTGGAATGCCTTCTAAAGCAGGGCAAGACAGAAGAAGCCCGCCGCCTGCTTGCGATACGCCGCCCGGTGCTGGTGGGTGCTGATGTGGTGCAGGGGTTGTGAACGTTCCAACGGCGCGGTTCTATTCACTCGTCCGGTTTGTGCACCGCAGCGTTCTGGCCGACATGGTGTCCTTCCAGTAACTCGCTTCCAACCGGGAAATCCTTTGCTCCAAGTGCACTAAACCTGCTGTCGTGGATCAGACAGCTCTGCCGCACCGTGGGCCAAACCTGCGAGCGCAGGAACCACTGGTCGACATGCCAGTTGGCCAGGCTGGTTGCCTTGAAATCCTGCAGCAGGCTCTGCAGCGGCGGCAGGATGCCGCCGACACCGCCCCACATGCCGGCGAGTATGACCTCGGTGTGGGTCCACCAGTCGCGCATGACATGAAACGCCTTGCCGGATTCAAGCCACTCGGCAACCGCAGCCTGCTCGCGCGTGTTGATGATGCTGTCGGCATCACGGATCAGAAAATGTCTTGTGCGGCCGTCATTGACCGGCAGGAAACGCCAGAACAGTCCGTCAAACGGTTTGACCCGCTTCATCATCACGACTTCCGCGCCCAGGGCCTTCAACTGATCGCGTACCGGTTGCGGCACCGTCTCATCGCAATGAAACCGGCATGTCCAGCCGGGATAGATGCCGGGCGCAAGACGGGCATTTTGCAGTGCGCCGTCGAGATATTTCGCGTCGTCCCCCCACAGGGAGAACGCAATGATGTTCAACGACGGATCTGCCGGTGAAAACGCCGCGCAGCGATCCGGCACCGGATGGGCCGTGCCGGTTTTTGCCGCTGCCTCGTCCTTCAGCTTCAACGACGCCTCACCATGACGCCGCGCAGCGTCAAACCGGTTCAACCGGTACGATACCGATGCCAACGCATCATGGGTATTTGCCACTGCAGGCGCTATTTTCAGCGCCCGCCACAAGAACCGGTGGGCCTCGTCAACCCTGCCCAGTCTGGACAGCACCACGCCATAGTTGGCCAGCGCCTCGGCATCGTCGGGGCGGAACTTTATGGCGTTTGCGAAAACATTGGCTGCTGACGGCAGATCACCATGAGAAAACAGGAAAGCCGCCAGCCTGACCCGGTCCTCGGCGCTGTCCGGCTTTTGAGGCCCGATGATATTGACCACCGCCATTTGCGCCTTGATGGCCTCGACGAAGCGACCGCCGCGATAGTGTGCCAATGCGGCATCGCGTTGCTGTTTCAGGGGCTGTTCGCCGTCTTTCAGGGTTACCGCTCCCAGAAAATCTGCACCGCATACAGGTGATGGTTCACCTGTACCGCACCGGTTGACACATGGGCATACCAGCGGTTCATCAGGTTGCGTTTGTGGCCGGCAGAGTCAAGCCACTGCATGAACAACCGTCTTGCCTTTTGCTTGTCGACCTTGCCCTTCTTGCGGTCGCGTGCTGCGTTCTCGCCAAAGTCGCCGCGCTGGTCCGGGTCTGCAAAAGCCTCGAACCGCTTGCGGAAACTGTGGCCACTGGCAGACCGGTGCCCGACAAAGTTACCCTTGACCATTTCCAGTGCCTGGGCCCGGGCCATGTCGCGCAACAGGTCAGATGCTGCAACCGGCTTGCGCCTGGCGCGATAGCGGGCCTCGGCCGCCAGCAGATCGAGATAGGCTTCAAGGTCGGGACGGATTTTCGCGCCGCGCGGCGGAGATGCCAGCATGGCCTCCGCATATCCGCGATAGCTGTTGGCAGCGTGTGACGGCAGCACAAGTGCGCAGGTCGTCAAACCGCCGATCAGTTCCCGCCTGTTGAGTAACAACATCTTCAAGGCTCCGTTAGAAAATCGCAAATGGCGTCCAGTACGGCGGCTGTTTGGTCGTTTTGTGGCGCATGTCCACAATCATCGAGAACGAGTTTTTCAACCGGACCACCGGCTGCACGCTCGATAAGGTCAAGCTGCGCCAGTGTTCCATAATCATCATTGCGGCCCTGCACAACCAGAACCGGCACGGTGATTAACGGCAGGAATTCGGTAATGTCCCACTTGCGGAAGTCCGGATGCAGCCAGCTGTCGTTCCAGCCCAGAAAGGCGTTGTCGACATTGTTACCGTGATGGCGTTCGAGCTTTCTTCGTAGGTCAGTTGTGTCCCAGGCATTACGGGCGGTCCTGATGCCGTCGATGGAGATATCCTCCACAATGACATGCGGCGCCAGCAGGACCAGCGCCCTGAGACCGGCCAGCGGTTTGCCGCCCGCGTAAATCAATGCAATGGATGCCCCGTCAGAGTGTCCGACCAGCACATGATCGCGGCCTTCCAGTTGCGCAACAATGTGCGGCAGCACGTCATCTGCCTCATCGTGCATGTAGGTCAGCGGGCGCGGCAGGGATATCGGCGGCGATGCACCATATCCGGCGCGGGAATAGACCAGAACAGGACAACCGGTTGCATCTGCCAGCCGGTCCGGAAAGTCCCGCCACAGGCTGACACTGCCAAGCCCTTCATGCTGCAAGACCAGAACCGGCTTGCCGGCATCGCCTTCAATGTAGCGCGCCTCAAGCCTGTCGCCGGCAACCTCCAGATAGCCATCAGGTGCGATCATGCACGCAACTTGAAACGCTGGATCTTGCCGGTTGCGGTTTTCGGCAGATCAGGCAGAAACTCGATCCAGCGGGGATATTTCCAGGGACCGGCCTGTGCCTTGACGTGCTCTTTCAGTTCATCGAACAGGTCGTCTCCGGAGTAACCCTCATTCAGCACCACGAAAGCCTTGGGCTTGATCAGGCCCTCATCATCCTCGTGACCCACGACCGCTGCCTCGAGCACTGCGGCATGGCTGACCAGGGCCGATTCCACTTCAAACGGTGACACCCAGATGCCCGACACCTTGAGCATGTCGTCGGTGCGGCCGCAATACTGATAGAAGCCGTCTTCATCACGGATGTACTTGTCACCGGTGCGCGCCCACATGCCTTCGAAGGTCGAGCGGCTCTTTTCGCGCTTGTTCCAGTAGCCGTTGCAGCACGACGCGCCGCATACCAGCAGTTCGCCGATTTCCCCGGCGCCCAGTTCCTCGCCCGCTTCGCCGACCAGACGCAGCTCGTAACCCGGAATCGCCTTGCCGGTGGTGCCGCGTTTTTGCGCCCGGGGACCGTTTGACAGGAAGATATGCAGCATTTCGGTGGAACCGATGCCGTCCCATATCTCAACCCCGAACCGCTTTTGCCAGCCGGCCGATACCTCGGCCGGCAAGGCCTCTCCGGCAGAGATGCATTTTGCAAGCCTGGCCGAGCCTGTCTCCGGCGTGCACGTACTGTCCGCCAGCATGGCGGCGTAAAGCGTCGGCACACCGAAAAAGATGGTGGCATCGTGGGCATGCAGCTTTTCCTGCACGGCCTGTGGCGTCGGCCTTCCGGGCAGCAGAACCGTCGTTGCTCCGACCGACAAGGGGAATGTCAGGGAATTTCCCAGGCCATAGGCGAAAAAGAACTTGGCGGCGGAAAAGCACACATCGTCCTTAGAAATACCAAGCGTCTCGGCGCCGTAGGTCTTCGCAGTGTCCATCAGGCTGGACTGGACATGCATGACGCCCTTGGGCTGGCCGGTCGAGCCGGACGAATACAACCAGAACGCCACTTCATCCGAAGATGTGTCGGCAGCCTGATGATCATCGCCTGCAGCAGCCATCAGGCTGTCGAAAGACTTGTGGTCTCCCGCTTCACCTCCCGCCACAACCACATGCTTGAGGAACGGCAGGTCAGCCAGAACCGGCTCGACCACCTGCAGCAGGGCTTCAGAAACGAACAGCACCCGGGACCGGCTGTCGGACAGCATGTATTTATACTGGTCCGTGGTCAGCAGGGTGTTGAGTGCAACCGGCACGATCCCGGCACGTATGGCGCCAAGAAACACACACGGCCAGTCAACCGTGTCATGCATGAGCACCGCTACCCGGCTTTCCCGTGCAACGCCGAGTTGTTCCATCACATTGGCGGCCTTGCGCGTTGCTGCGGCCAGTTCGCCATAGGTAATCTGGCGGGTGCCATCGATGAAGGCCGGTTTGTCAGCGCGGCCCGCATCCAGATGCCGGTCCACCAGATCCAGCGCGGCATTGTATGGATGTGGATCACTCATCAACTGTCTCCCTCAAATTTTCGCCCACGTCTCTTTGCGGACGTGTTGAGCCATGCTCGAAGAACGGAAGCTGGAATCTACCCTTGCACCATGTTGCACGACAAGTGCGGAATAGTGCAAGAACCGGCGCTCGCCTCCGGGAGTCTGATTTCAATTCGGCAAGTGAGCGGCCTGATGATGCACCAGGCGCCAGGTATCACCTTCGACAACAAAGGTGTTGGTGGCTATCAACGACACCTGACCCAGGTGCTCGGTACAGAAAACCAGTGCAGTGTTGCCGTTCCGGATAATGCTGGTGTCGCTAATCCTGATATCGGGCGTATCACCCAGAACCAGGATCGAATACCAGCTGTCCAGCACCTCGTCGCGGCCGTTAATGCCGGGCCAGCCCGGATGGTAGCAGCACACCGGCGTCCGGTGCGCCCAGAGTTCTTCCATTGCCAGGTAGTCGCGCTGGCGGAACGCCGCATAAAACGCGTTGTTGGCTTCCAGAATAACTTCATCCTGCATTAAATCGCTCATGACACATACAGTTTGCCTCAAGCTTGTGTCCTTGCCAAGTCACAGCTCAGGCAAAATTACTTGTTCATCTGCGTTGAAGGTGTGCAGGAAATGCTCAAGGGCTGCTGAAAAATTTGCCTGACGCCGCACCTCGCGTTTCAGTTTGCGTCTAAACCAATCCTCCGACTCGTCATTCCAGCGAAGGCTGGAATCCAATATCAGGTTGAAGCAGAGCGAGTCGGCTTGTGGACCCCAGCCTTCGCTGGCGTGACGGTCTGGTGAGTTAGGCAAAGAAGGTATCACCGCCCAACCGTCGATAACTGCCGCTGACTGCCTCCAATGCAACCTCCTGTCTACATTGCCAGCAGCCATCGTCATGGTGCTCCAAATTGGTATGGCATCAAACACTTCATTCCGAGTAGAAAATGCTCTAGAAGGCAGGTCACGTGTTCATCGAACAGTCCAGATTCTTCGTAATAGCCATGTCCAAAAACAAAAAACCAATCCGGCCCAAAGCCCGGCAACCCCGCGGTTTTGCAGACCGTACTGCCGACGATATCCGCGCCGTCGAGGAAATGATGGCCGGAATCAAGGCGGTGTTCGAACTGTATGGCTTTGATCCGGTGGAAACACCGTTGTTCGAATACACCGACGCACTGGGCAAGTTCCTGCCGGACAGCGACCGGCCCAATGAAGGCGTCTTTTCCCTCCAGGACGACGATGAACAATGGATGAGCCTGCGTTACGACCTGACGGCACCGCTGGCCAGGTATGTCGCGCAGAACATCAACGAGATCCAGCTTCCTTACCGGACGTACCGGGCAGGTTATGTGTTTCGCAATGAAAAGCCGGGACCCGGCAGATTTCGCCAGTTCATGCAGTTCGATGCCGATACCGTGGGCGCCCCGTCGGTCAGCGCCGATGCTGAGATGTGCATGATGATGGCCGATACCATGGAAAAACTGGGAATTGCGCGCGGTGACTATGTGATCCGCGTCAACAACCGCAAGGTGCTTGATGGCGTCATGGAAGCAATCGGCATTGGTGACGACGAACATGCCGGAACCAGATTGTCGGTTCTGCGCGCCATCGACAAGCTGGACAAGTTCGGCCCCGATGGTGTGAAGCTTTTGCTGCAGGCCGGCCGCTGGGAAGGCGGCAATGAAGGTGCCGGGGACTTCACCAAGGGCGCCGGGCTGGATGAGGCGCAGGCGGACAAGGTGCTGGACTACATATCCGGCGTCGCCATCGAGGAAAATGACGGTGTCGCTGAGCTTGAACTGATCGAGACCCTGGTGCGGTCTGCCGGTTACGACGAAACCCGTATCAGGATCGATCCGTCCGTGGTGCGTGGCCTGGAATATTATACCGGCCCGGTCTATGAGTGCGAACTGACCTTCGATGTCACCAATGAAAAAGGCGAAACGGTTCAGTTCGGCTCGGTCGCAGGCGGCGGGCGTTACGACGGGCTGGTGCAGCGCTTTACCGGCCAATCGGTGCCGGCAACCGGATTTTCCATCGGTGTTTCACGCCTGATGACAGCCCTGAAAAACCTCGGCAAACTGGAGACCAGAAAGCTGCAGGCACCGGTTGTTGTGTGTGTGATGGACCGCGATGCCGACAGCCTCGGGCGGTATCAGAAGATGGTACAGGCACTTCGCGATGCCGGAATTCGGGCAGAACTTTATCAGGGTAATCCCAAACAGTTCGGCAAGCAGCTGCAATATGCCGACCGGCGCGGATCGGCAGTGGCCGTTATCCAGGGTGGCGATGAACGTGCCGCCGGTCGGGTGCAACTGAAAGACCTGATCGCAGGCGCGGAAGCCGCCAAGGCCATCGAGAGCCGCGAAGAATGGGTTGAACAGAAGCCGGCGCAAATATCGGTTGCCGAAACCGACCTTGTTACAGAAGTCCGCAACATCCTTGCGCGCTACGGGGACTGAGCGGACCAATGACCGGAAAATCCTCAACCGAACGGCGCGCAATCGACGCGCTCAATGCCTCCATGACACAGGTGTTTGAAGCTGCCGGTGCGGAATTCATCGAGCCCGACATCATACAGCCGGCGGACGTGTTTCTGGAGCGTTCAGGCGAGCATATTCGCTCGCGCACCTACGTGTTCACCGACCCATCCGGCGCGCAACTGTGCCTGAGACCGGACCTGACCGTACCCGCCTGCCGTTACCATCTCGAACAGGAGGCCGACCCGGCGTCAGTGGCACGATATTGTTATGCCGGCAAGGCATTCCGGCATTCACGGGATACCGGCAACACATCGCTGCGTGAATTCGACCAGGTCGGGCTGGAACTATTCGGTGGAGCAAATACCGCGCAAGATGATGCGGAAGCGCTCGCCCTGACATTGTCGGCCCTGAAGGCGGCGGAGGTGTCCGCATACAGTATCCAGCTTGGCGATCTCGGACTGTTTAGCGCACTGCTGGCATCGATTGACATGCCGGAACGCTGGCGCACCCGGCTGAAGCGTCAGTTCTGGCGACCACGGGCATTTCGCGATCTGATCAACCAGCTAACCGGCAGAACCGAAAAGGCCCGCACATCAATCTCCGATCTGCTTGATGAAATGGCAAACAGCACGCTGGATGCTGTTTCGTTTGTGGAGCGTCACCTGGACAACAACGATCTGGAGATGATTGCAGGCCGCAGCATCGAACAGGTGGCCGGCAGATTGTCGGAGAAACTGCTGGACCGCAGTGAGCCGGCGATGTCCGGGGACCATGCCAGGCTGATTGACGATTATCTGTCGATCCGCGCTGCGCCATTGCAGGCGATTGAAAAACTGAAACAACTGGGCTCGGAAACCGATGGCGATTTTGCCTCGGCGGTTGGATTGTTCGAAGCGCGCGTCGCGGAGATCGAAAATGCCGGCCTGCAGACGGGTGATATGGAGTTTGCGGCCGTGTTCGGCCGGTCCCTGGAGTATTATACGGGGTTTGTATTTCAGATTGATCGCCCGCTGGCGGGCGGCGCCAGTGAGACCATTGCAGGCGGCGGGCGTTATGACACAATGCTCAAGGACATCGGCGCGGATGTGACGATACCTGCGGTTGGCTGCGCCATTTATGCCAGCAGGCTGCTGCCGGACAGCGGGGCCGCATCATGAGTGGCAACCTAACACTTGCACTTCCGTCCAAGGGACGATTGCGGGAATCCGCCGAGGCCATGTTTTCCCGCGCCGGATTTGACATTGTGCGTACCGGATCGGCACGCGGCTACCGCGGCGAAGTCAAGGGCCTGAGCGGGATCGACGTGGCATTCCTGTCAGCTTCCGAGATCGCGCAGTCGTTGCGTGACGGTACAGTTGATCTGGGCGTCACCGGTGAGGATTTGTTGCGCGAGACAATTGCGCCGGATGAGCCTGTGGCTGATGTCATGTTGCGGCTGGGCTTCGGTCCGGCAGATGTTGTCATTGCCGTGCCTGAATGCTGGCTGGATGTTGCTTTTGTCAGTGACCTTGATCAGGTGGCAGCGGAATTTTATGAAAGCCACGGTCGCAGGCTTCGGGTGGCCACAAAGTATCTGGCGCTGACAAGACGCTTCTTCGCCGATAACGGCGTCACGGGATACCGTATCGTCGAAAGTCTGGGTGCCACGGAAGGCGCGCCCGCATCCGGTTCAGCCGAGATCATCGTCGATATCACAACGACCGGCTCCACCCTGAAGGCCAACCGGCTGAAGATACTGGATGACGGCCTGATCCTGCGGTCTGAAGCCGTCCTGGCCGCAAGGCAGGCGATCGCGGCGCGTCCGGTTGTTCAAAATCTCAGGGACCGCCTCGAGCTCGCCATCTAAGACATGTCACCGTCAATCGCACACGCTTCAGATCAAATAGTGGCAACAGAACAACAAACACCTGTAAAAAATATGCCTGTTTTGCTTCAAAACATTCTCTACCGGAAGCTTGTACCAAAGGAACGGACTTGCGTGATGGCAATAATATTATTGCTTACGGGCAAGTTGTAGATAACAATACCAAAGCGAAATCCGTTTTTTTGCAAAATTTGTCCAGGGGGATTGTTGGACCTTCTACTTTTCGTCTGAGTTATCGACTGTCGCAGTGGACATGGCTGGCAGTAACCTGCTCTGGTTGTCGGGCTTCCCCCGGTTCCGATGGCTTTAATGCGGGCACGTTTCGGCCGAGGCCGCTGCAGATGGCGAAGGGCCGCTCTGCCAGCAGAGCGGCCTTTCTGTTTTTTACCGGTCGAACAACTTTACTCAGCACTTCGTGCTGGGATTAGAGCATAGGGCGTTAAATTTGCATCATCAATTGCGCCAAGTTTGCGCATTTGATGATGATCGCCTGATTCTGACTAAACGCCCTTTTCTCTAGTTTATGCCGCTCACGCCAGCAGCCTCGCGGCTGCGCTCCGCGAGGGCGCACTTCGTGCGGCGCACAGTCGCGCTTGTCTCAGCACTGCGTGCTTCGGTAGGGGAATTCATCACTACCGTAGTTCAGGGTCGGAGAACGGCCTGAGCGAAGCGAAGAAAGCTGTTCGACCAATAGAATAACCAAATCCCGGCTATAACTCTTTAAACTGCTGAGGTGGCGGCCTTGCGTATGGCTTCCATGTTGGCGCCGTATCTGGACGGGTCATTGTTCCGGTAGACAGCAGAACCTGCCACCAGCACATCGGCACCGGCTGCAGCAACTACGCCAGCGGTTTTCTCGCTGATGCCACCGTCGACTTCAATATGGATTTCGCGGCCGCCGACCATATCTCTTATGCGCGCGATCTTGGTGGCCATTTCAGGAATCAAGGCCTGCCCGCCAAAGCCGGGGTTAACAGTCATCACCAGTATGAGATCAAGCTTGTCGAGCACATATTCGATCACACTCTCCGGCGTGGACGGATTGAGGGATACCCCGGCTTTTTTTCCAAGAGACCTGATCAGTTGCAAGGTCCGGTCAAGATGCGGGCCGGCCTCGGCATGAACTGTAATGATGTCGGAACCTGCCTCGGCAAAGGCTTCTATGAACGGGTCTGCAGGTGAAATCATCAGGTGCACATCCAGCACCTTTTCCGTCACCGGCCTTATGGCCTTAACAATCATCGGCCCGATGGTGATGTTGGGCACAAAGTGCCCGTCCATCACGTCGACATGCACCCAGTCGCAACCCTGTTCGTCAATGGCGCGCACCTCGTCTCCCAGCCTGGCAAAATCAGCCGACAGGATCGACGGTGAAAGAAGAATGGGACGCGCCATGACGAGTTACTTCGCCTTGTGCAGGGCGATGGCGGTATCGGCCATGCGGTTGGAGAAGCCCCATTCGTTGTCGTACCAGCTCAACACCCGAACCAGCGTGCCGTCCATTACCTTGGTCTGGTCAAGGTGAAGGGTCGATGATGCAGGATCATGGTTGAAATCGATCGACACATTGGGCTGATCGGTCACCGCCAGTATGCCTTTCAGGTCACCCCTGGACGCCTTGATCATGGCGCGATTGACCTGTTCAACCGTAACTGATTTTGACATCACGCATTTCAGATCGACCACGGATACATTGGGTGTCGGCACCCGGATGGCCACGCCGTCCAGCTTGCCGTTCAGTTCCGGCAGAACCAGGCCGACAGCCTTTGCCGCTCCGGTGGACGTCGGGATCATGGATTCCGCCGCAGCCCGGCCGCGATAGAGATCCTTGTGCATGGTGTCCAGTGTCGGCTGGTCGCCGGTGTAGGAGTGGATGGTGGTCATGAAGCCGTGCTTGATACCAAAAGCATCATTCAGGACCTTGGCCACCGGAGCCAGGCAATTGGTCGTGCAGGACGCATTGGAGACGACTTTGTGCTCGCCGGTCAGCTGAGCATGGTTGACGCCATAAACAACTGTCATGTCGGCATTGGCGCCGGGCGCGGAAATCAGAACTTCACTGGCACCCGCTGCCAGATGGGCAGCTGCGGCATCGCGCGAGGTGAAGATGCCGGTGCACTCCATGGCCACATCGACGCCGATTTCCTTCCAGGGAAGTTTGGACGGATCGCGTTCGGCAGTTACCTTGATCCAGCCCGTTCCACAATTGATCTGATCACCCTTGACCTTCACCGTACCGGGAAACTTGCCATGCACACTGTCGAAGCGCAGCAGGTGAGCATTGGTTTCCACCGGGCCCAGATCATTGATCGCAACAACCTTTATGTCCTTGCGTCCCGACTCAGCAATGGCCCGCAAAATGTTGCGTCCAATGCGACCAAATCCGTTGATAGCAACGCGTACCGCCATGGTATTCTCCGATTAGTTTGGGCTTTGCCCGAAAGATTAAGGATGTGAGTTCCCGGGTCTTATAAACCAAAGTGGGTCAATTGACAGGCCCGTTTGCGTCAAAATGGGCAGGGTAAAACGCCGCAAGACAATTGTGCAGCGCACTCAGGGCTTCCGACCTGGAGATGCCCGGAGGGGTGTGGGCGAGTGCCACCCACAAACCATCGGTCAGCGCGTTGATCACGCGGGCGTCGAGCCTGCCAGACTGCGGCCGGTTGTAGTTGCCGTGACCGGACAGGTCGGCACACATGGTTTCCAGTGTTTGCAGGTATTCTGCTTCTTCTTCGCCATACATTTCATCGTAGGCCGGTCGCGACTGCGCTTCGGCCCAGAAACTCACCCATGCCTGCAGGGTGCGCGATGTGCAAATGTCGCCGTTGAAGTCGGCACTGGTCATGGCGTAAAGCCTGGCTGCGGGATCATCACCAGCCTTCTTCACAGCATTAATCCAGTTGCCGCGATACTGGACAGCCAGGTATTTCAGCGTTTCGGCCAGCAATGCCGCCTTGGAGTCGAAGTGAAAGTTGACAATTCCCATTGAAAGCCCTGCACCACGCGAGACGTCGCTGATTGTCAGGCTGGCATAGCCGCGCGTGGCGAGGACATCGATAGTCGCCTCTATAAGCTGTTTGCGGCGCACATCACGCGCGGCTTTTCTGGGTTTCGATCTTTCAGACACGGTCATGGTTTTCGCCCACGCACATGATGCGGACAGTGCTCGCCGGTTTCAAGCACCTTGATCATCAGGGACCAGGTATGAATGTTGTGTTCAACGACGTCAGGCCCCAATTCCTGTATCTGCCTGTCGTCCAATCCAGTCTTCAAGAGGTCAAGCTCGCGCTTTGCCTGCTGGCAGTACCAGGCGTTGCGATTGCTCAGCGCAACATCAACAAACCCGGCCTGTTTCAGCGCGTCCGCATAAAGCTCGGGTGACGCCATGCCGAAATCCAGATCTTCAGCGGCCAGGTATGCCTTCATCTCCAATGAAGGTTCGCCATCGTGCGACGTCAGCCAGTCGGATGCCACGAAGACACCGCCAGGTTTCAGGACGCGAAACACCTCGCTGGCAAGGCTGTGCTTGTCGGGAATGTGCACGATGGAATCCTTTGAAAAAACCACGTCAAAAGTGGCGTCGTCAAAATTCAGCGGACCCGGCTCCACCTGGATCAACTCCGCCCGATCGGAGATACCGGCTTCCTGGATGCGGGTTCGGGCTGTCTCCAGCACCGACGCTTCAACATCGATGCCGGTGACCCTGGCAGCGCCGTATTCGCTGATCAGCAGGCAGTCAATGCCGCCTGCGCCGCAACCGATATCGAGAACTTTCTTGTCACGCAGATCTTCACCCTGCAGCAGTCGTGCAAGCTCATCCGGCCCGCCAGGCGACAGCCAGCCCCTGCCCCAAAGCATTTCCAGGAACCCTATGACGGGTTCAGGATAAAGTTCTTCAGACTGCGTCATACGTGCCTCGTTCGTCTTTCAATTGGCCGCGAAATCTTGAAACTGCATGCAACTTACAAGAAAGTTTGCCGGATGGCTTGCAACTATCGTCGCGGGCTGATCATATTGCACCCGCGAGGTATGGCGAAAGCCCAATTCGCAGGTGGAATAACAGGGTGGGCAATTCGTGTTAAGTGTCGAAAAGCTGAGCAAAAGCTTTGGCGGACTGCAGGCTGTGCGTGATTGCACGTTCAAGATCGAAGAAGGTTCAATCACCGGTTTGATCGGTCCCAACGGCGCTGGCAAGACAACAACCTTCAACATGATAGCCGGCGAGATGGAACCCACTGCCGGCAAGATTGTGTTTCAGGGTCAGAATATCGCCGGACTGCCAACCCACAAGATGTTCCATCTCGGTATCGTGCGCACATTCCAGATTCCACACGAATTTGCCAAGATGACGGTGTTGGAAAACCTGATGGTTGTGCCGGCCGCGCAACCCGGCGAACACATCTTCAACAACTGGCTCAATCCGGGCGCTGTCAGGACACGCGAAGACCAGGTGCGCCAGATGGCCGAAGATGCGCTCGACTTCCTGTCGATATCGCATTTGCGGGATGAACGCGCCGGCAACCTGTCGGGCGGTCAGAAGAAACTGCTTGAGCTTGGGCGCACCATGATGACCGACGCCAAGCTTGTATTGCTTGATGAACCCGGTGCCGGTGTCAATCCAACGCTACTTCTGAAAATCCGCGAAATGATCACACGGCTGCGCGAAGAGCGGGGCTATACCTTCTGCGTCATAGAACACGACATGGATCTGATCGCCGCGCTGTGTGATCCGATCATCGTGCTTGCCGAGGGAACGGTCCTGATGCAGGGAACGATGGAGGAAGTGCGCTCCAATCCGGATGTGCTTGACGCCTACCTCGGCGGTGGCGAGGAAGCAGCCTGATGCGCGTCCTGGAACTCGACAATGTGGTGGGCGGATATGGCGACACGCAAATCCTGCACGGTGTATCAATGCACGTCGATGCCGGTGAAATCGTCGTCATCATCGGCCCAAATGGTGCCGGCAAGTCCACTGCAATGAAAGCCGTTTTCGGCCTGCTGAAACTGACGGATGGCTCTGTGTTGCTGGACGGCGAGGCAATCACCAACACGCCACCGGAAAAAGTGGTGCGTCACGGTGTTTGTTATGTGCCGCAGACCGGGAACATATTCCCCAGTCTGACGGTGGAGGAAAATCTTGAAATGGGTGCCTACGTCCGTGTCGACGATTTCAAACCGCGGCTGAAGGAAATCTACGAAATGTTTCCTCCCCTTCTTGAAAAACGCCAGCAGGCGGCGGGTACCCTTTCCGGGGGACAGCGGCAGATGGTGGCTATGGGCAAGGCCTTGATGCTGGAACCCAAAATATTGTTGCTGGATGAACCAACCGCTGGCCTGTCACCAAAGTTTCGTGGCGAGATTTTTGAAACCGTCAAGAAAATCAACCGCGCCGGCACTCCAATTCTAATGGTTGAGCAGAACGCCAAGCAGGCATTGGGAATTGCCAACAGGGGATATGTTCTGGTGGATGGCAAGAACCGGTTTGAAGGCACCGGAAAGGAATTGCTCAACGACCCTGAGGTTGCCGAGATGTTCCTTGGTGGTGGCAAGCAGTCACACAAGACCGGGAAAGCCTAGGCGATGGCTGAATTCATTAACTTCTACCTGATCCCAGGCCTGATTCTCGGTTCAATCTATGCGCTCGGTGCCATCGGCATCACCATGACATTCGGTATCCTGAGATTTGCAAACTTCGCACACGGCGAGACCATGACTCTTGGCGTCTATATCGCCTGGTCGCTTGTGCAGCTTACCGGGATCAAATCGCTCGTACCTATCCTACTGGTCCTGATGCCGGTTTCGATGATGCTGACGATCATGATCGTCCTGCTGATCGACAAGGCATTCTACAAACCATTGCGGGCATCGCCGGTGATCATACTGGTGATTGCATCGTTCGGTCTGATGCTGATGATCCGGTCTGTCACCCAGTTTTCCTGGGGCGTGCAGCTGAAGACGATCCTGCCGGGCATACAGCCGCGGATAAATCTGCTTGATTTCCTCAGTTTCCCGCTCAAGCATGTGTTCATAGTCGGTGGCGCACTGTTGCTGATGTATGCGGTTCACCATGTGCTGACCTACACAAAAATCGGCAAGGCCATGCGGGCCATGTCCGATTCTCCGGAACTGGCACGCCTGACCGGCATCAACACTGAAAACGTGGTCATGGCAACATGGGTGATGGGCGCCGGACTGGCTTGTGCAGCCGGGGTTTTCCTTGCCGTGGATACTCAGGTCGACACCATGATGGGCTTCAAGATCCTGCTGCCGATGTTCGCGGCCGCCATTCTCGGCGGTGTCGGCAAACCCTATGGTGCCATGGCTGGCGGCCTGGTGATCGGGGTTGCTGAGGAACTGTCATCCTACCACTGGATCGGCGACGGGCCGTTGCTCAATCCGGGCTACAAGCAGGGCATCGCATTTGCGATCATGATAATCATCCTGCTGTGGCGCCCGACTGGCCTGTTCAAGGGAAAGAGTTTCTGATGGACCCGGTGCTTTACGGATATATGCTTTATGGCATCTCGCTGCTCACGGTCGGCGGCATGTATGCCATTCTCGCCCTTGGTCTCAACGTGCAGTGGGGCTTTACCGGACTGTTCAATGCAGGCATTGCCGGTTTCTTCGGCATTGGCGCCTACACCGCAGCCATTTTGACGACCAACCCGCATGCAAGCCATGTCGGCGGCTTGCAGATGCCCTATATCGTATCTGCCATTACGGCCATGCTGGTTGCAGGTATCATCGCATTTCTGGTCGGAAAGGTATGTTTGAAGCTGAGAAGCGACTATCTTGCCATCGCCACGATCGGCATTGCGGAAATATTCAGGCTTATTGTCAATAACGAGACCTGGGCCACCAATGGCCCGCGCGGCATTTCACAAATACCACGCCCCTTCGAAGGTCTGCCCGAGCCGATCAACCAGGTTGCCTTCCTCGGCGTTGTCCTGCTGACACTTGCAGGGGTCTACTGGTTGATGGAGATCGCGCGAAAGTCCCCCTGGGGCCGGGTCATGACGGCCATTCGCGACAATGAGACTTCCGCGAAAGCCGCCGGCAAAAACGTCGAAACATTCCGAATGGAGGGGTTTGTCATCGGCTGCATGATTATGGCGCTGGCCGGTGCGCTGATGGCGCATTACCTCAAGTTCGTGAACCCGCAGACAACCGATCCGCTGCTGGCGACATTCATCGTGTTCGTGATGCTGGTGATCGGCGGCAGCGCAAACAACAAAGGCGCCATTCTGGGTGCCTTTCTCGTGTGGACACTATGGTCGGCATCGGAAATTGTGGCGCCAAGATTGCTGGAAGCGATCGGCATGACCGACGCCGGCATCCGCTCGGCCTATGTGCGCATTTTTCTGATTGGCCTGCTGCTACAGATTTTCCTGCAGAAAAACCCGCAAGGCCTGCTACCCGAAACACGCCCTTCATCACCGGGCAAAAATGGGTCATGATGCAACGTCTATTTTTGATCGGCCGGTTACCGGCCGATATTCAGTGGAGGAGTGAGTAGAAATGAAACTTTTCAAACAACTGGCGCTTGGCGTATGTGCCGCAGCAATGTTTGCAACGGCTGCACACGCGGAGAGCATCAAGGTCGGCTCAGCCGGCGGTGTGACCGGTCCGATAGCCGAACTGGTCGCAACCATTATCAAGGGCCGTGACCTGGCCCGCGATCAGATCAACGCAGAAGGCGGCCTGTTGAAAGGCGACAAGCTGGAAATGGTGATCGGCGACAGCGCCTGTGACCCGAAAGCAGCCGTTGACGCGGTCGGCAAGCTGGTCAACGTCGAACAGGTTGTGGGCATCGTCGGCCCAAGCTGTTCCGGTGCCACCAACGCATCTGTGCAGGCCGTTACAATCCCGGCAGGCGTCGTGGTGTTGTCAGACTCGGCAACCGCCCCGTCGGTTACTGAACTGAAGGACAATGATACCGTGTTCCGGGTATCTCCGTCCGACGCCTATCAGGGTCTGGCAATTGCGCAACTGGTCACCAAGGCAGGCATCAAGAAGGTCGCCATGACCTATTCGAATGACGACTACAATGCCGGTATCGCCAACGTCTTTGAAAAAGAGTTCAAGGCCATGGGTGGCGAGATCACCGGCAACCAGGCGCATGAGCCCAACAAGGCATCTTATCGTTCTGAACTGCAGACGCTCACTCAGGGCGAACCCGAGGCCTTAGCGATCTTTGCCTATTATGGCTCGAGCGGCATCACGATAATCAAGAACAGCCTGGAAAACGGCCTGTTCGGCAAGTTCTATGCCGCGGACGGGATGTTTGACCAGTCGGTAATCGATCAGATCGGCGCCGACAATCTGAAAGGCAAAATCTGGATCACGCAGGCTTCATCGGACACCGCCGATGCGTCCTACAAGGCATTCGCAGAAGCGTTCAAGGCGACCGGTGCAGACCCGGCGGCTCCTTATGCAGCACACGGTTACGACGCCACTTTCATGATGGCTCTGGCCATCGAGAAAGCAGGCTCTGCCGATCGTACCAAGATCAAGGACGCACTCAGGGCCATCTCGAATGGCAAGGGAGAAGTGGTACGCCCGGGTGAGTGGGCCAAGGCCAAGAAGCTGATCGCCGAAGGCAAGGACATCAACTATGAAGGTGCATCCGGCAGCGCCGATTTCGACGCAAACGGCGATGTCAGCGGCGTCTTCGCGGTCAATGTTGTCGGTGACGACGGCAAATGGTCCAAAGAACTGCTTAAATAAGCCAACTCTTGGCTAACATACCCAATGGGCCTGCGTGAAACTGTTGTTTTGCGCAGGTCTTTTTTGATACTCCGTGAGCAGCCCCTGTTGACAACCGGAAGACACACCACATGACTGACACACTCACCATCCCTCGTCCCGATGACTGGCATCTGCATTTGCGGGACGGCGCGATGTTGAAGGGAGTTGTCGGCCACACCGCAGCGCACTTTGCGCGCGCCATTGTCATGCCCAACCTGGTGCCGCCGGTTGTCACCGGTGCAGACGCTGCGGCCTACCGCGACCGCATCAGGGCAGCGATCCCTGCATCGATGGATTTCGAGCCACTGATGACATTGTACCTGACCGAGGCGACGGATGCAGATGATGTGGCGCTGGCCCAGGCCAGCGGATTGGTCAAGGCTGTCAAGTTGTACCCGGCCGGCGCCACCACCAACTCGCAATCCGGTGTCAGCAACCTTGACAAGGTGCATGGCGTACTTGAACGCATGGCAGACATCGGTCTTCCGCTGTGCGTGCATGGGGAAGTCACTGATCCGGACATCGACATATTTGACCGGGAGGCCGCGTTCATCGACCGGGTGCTCGATCCGCTGCGCAGACGGTTACCCGGCCTTGGGGTTGTCATGGAACATGTGACAACGGCCGATGCGGTTGCCTATGTTCAGGCCGACACCAGCGGCAATCTCGCCGCGACCATCACCACCCACCACCTGATCATCAACCGGAACCATATTCTGGCCGGCGGGATCCGGCCGCATTATTATTGCCTCCCCGTCGCCAAGCGGGAAAAACACCGGCTGGCGCTGCGTTCGGCTGCGTGTTCCGATGACGAAAGATTTTTCCTGGGGACTGATTCAGCCCCGCATACGGATACTGCGAAACTGTTGCCGTGCGGGTGCGCCGGTATCTTTACGGCGCCGAACACCATGAGCTGTCTGGCGCATGTGTTTGAGGAAGATGATGCACTGGACAAGCTTGAAAACTTTGCCTCGCGAAACGGTCCGGCGTTCTACAAAATGCCGGTCAATTCCGAAATGATGATCCTGAAGAAGCAGCCCGAGCCCGTCAGCTATCCGGAACAGATCGAAACCGGAGCAGGAACCGTTACGGTGTTTGACCCCGGGTTTGACCTGTTCTGGCGTGTTGAGTCATGAAAGTTCAATCCAGCGGCAGCCCGACATAATTTTCAGCAATCGCGCGGGACGCCGCCTGTGAACTTCTGACATAATCGAACTCCGCTCGCTGCATCCGGCGTTCAAACGGGTTGTGGTCGGGAAACTGGTGCATCATTGTCGACAGGTACCAGGAGAATCGTTCAGCCTTCCACACCCGTGCCAGGGCGGATGTGGAATAGGTATCAAGCCCGTCGGCGGTGTTGTTGCGGTACCAGCGTTCGAAGCCGCGGTGCAGCAGACGCACATCAGCGATCGCCAGGTTCAATCCCTTGGCACCGGTCGGCGGCACGATGTGGGCTGCATCGCCAGCCAGAAAAAGATTGCCATACCGCATCGGCTCACAGACATAAGAGCGCAATGGAGCAATTGATTTCTCAATGGAAGGGCCACGGGTCAGGTTCGCCGCCGTGTCGGGTCCGATGCGCAAGGCCAGTTCATCCCAGATTGCATCATCCGGCCAGTCATCCAGATTTTCATCCCTGGGACACTGTATGTAATACCGGCTGCGGGTGGTTGAGCGCATCGAACACAGCGCGAAACCACGATCGCCGTTTGCATAGATCAGTTCATCGGCAACCGGTGGCACTTCGGCCAGAATACCGAGCCATCCAAACGGGTACACGCGCTCAAACTCGCTGCGGACATTTTCCGGGATTGTTTTTCTGGATACCCCGTGAAATCCATCGCAACCGGCGATGAAATCACATGCGACTTCAAGATCCTGACCATTGTGGGTGTACTTGACTTTGGGTTGTGCGGAGGTCACATCAACAGGTGTGACGTCTTCGGCCTCAAACACTATTTCGCCGCCGGCCGCCAGGCGAGCTTCAATCAGATCGCGGGTCACCTCGGTTTGTCCGTAAACCGTCACACTTTTGCCGGTCAACTCCTTGAGGCAAATCCGGTGGCGATCACCTTCAAACGCCAACTCGACCCCATCATGCACCAGGCCTTCAAGGTTCAACCGGTCGGCCACGCCTGCATCCCGCAATGCTTCAACCGAACCGTGCTCAAGTACACCCGCCCTGATCCGGCCTTCCACGTGAGACCTGGTCTGGCGCTCCAGAATAATGCATTCGACCCCGCTGAGATGCAGCAGCTGGGCCAGCATCAGGCCTGCCGGGCCCGACCCGATTATCGCTACCTGTGTTGACTTCACCGCCATACAAATTCTCCCAAGCAGGCATCGCACCTGCCTTTTCTACACTCACGGGCGAGCCGGTCAAACAGTGACTGGTTTTCAGGTGTTGTTCAACCGGTTGCGCAGGCTCTAAAAAGCCTATAGCACCATGCCAATATCGCAGCAGTCGGGTTTACATCGACCTGCCGATCCATCGCTTATTGTACCTGTAAGCAACATTGGAAACCCAAGTGCGCCTGTTGTTTGTTTCACACTGTTTTCCCCCGCAAGATGCACCGATGAGCAAGGTCGGCGGCATGCAACGGGTCGGCATTGATCTGCTGAAACAGCTTGAAGCACATCCGGACGTCGAGGTTGAAACCGTGATCTTGCGGTCAGAACGTCAGAACGATTACGTCGGTTTCCTGCCGTTTCTGTATCGCGCATACACGACTGCCCGCTCCAGGATGAAACAGGGACAGGTTGACGCTGTACTGTTTTCGGCAATGCCGTCTGCCACGCTCGCCTTTGTTCTGGCTGAATCATCCCGCAAATCGCGGGTTCCGCTTTTGGCCATCTCGCACGGGCATGATGTGATTGCAAATTCAGCCGCCTACCAGTGGTTGGTCGCCAGGGTGTTGGCCCGGCTTGATGCCATGCTGCCCGTCAGCCGCTCTACGGGACAACAATGCGTGCAGCGTGGCCTGCCACCAGACCGGTTGTTTGTGACCCCGAACGGCATAAACCTCGACAGATTTGGGAAATCCTTCCCGGGCATTGTCACGCAGCGGACAGACCGCCGAACGGTGCTGGCAAACGCGTTTCCCGAGCTTTCAGCAAAAATCGAATCCACCGATCTGCTGCTATGTTCGGTTGGGCGGCAGGTAAAGCGCAAGGGGCATGAATGGTTCATTCGCAATGTCATGCCGCAATTGGCTTCCAATGTTCATCTGGTGCTCGGCGGCACGGGACCGGAAAGCCAGGCCATCTCTCAGGCCGGTCTTGAAACAGGGCTGCAATCCCGCATCCATTCGCTCGGTCTGGTGGCAGAAGAAAAACTTGCAAGCCTCTATTCGGGCGGTGATCTGTTCATCATGCCAAACATTCCGATTGACGGTGACATGGAAGGATTTGGCGTGGTGATGCTGGAGGCGGGCCTGTGCGGCATGCCGTCAGTCGCGTCGAGGATTGAGGGTATTCAGGATGTCATCACGGACGGTATGAACGGCTATGGTGTAGAGGCGCTCGATGTGGACGGTTTCGCCGAAGTGATCAGCGGATTCGCGGTTGCTCCTGATACCCTCAACAAAATGTCGCAAACCGCCCGATCTCACACAATCGACAGGTTTGCCTGGCCAAGCGTGTGCGGTCAGGTGGTGGCGACCCTGAAGACGGTTATCGAGCGCAAGAAGGCTTGTGCGGACTGACCGGCGATCAACCGATGTCGCGTCCCCTCCAGCTTACCTTCCTGCCGGATCGCCATCTGAAAAACGCAACCCATTGCAACCCCACCAGCACTGCGACACCAAACGGATGTATGACGGCGCCAAACCAGGACTGGCGGAAAACAGCTGTCATCAGAAGTCGCATGACCCAGGGCAACGCCGCTGCAATTATCGCCAGCCGCATCGTGTCACCGGTGATACCCGCCAACCAGGCAATAACAGCGATGATCGGCGGCAACACATGACCACCGATCAGCAAGGTAGTCCAGACAGGCAGGCCGACCGGCGTGGCCATGCCTTCATGGGCATTCTTCATCAGACCTGAGAAAACCTCGGGACCCGTCTCATACATGCGGGTTGCAGAAATATCGGTGATATCCACCAGATCGGTGCGATGACCGCCGGCCCGGAAATGCCTGGGCAACATTACGCCGTCATGAATGCAGTTGCGAATGCGTTCATGACCGCCAACCTCACGGTAGGCTTCCATCTGCACGGCAATAAGTTGTCCGCATGCTGTGGCAAACATCGCGGAATTGGTAAACTTCACACCGGGAAACGGCAGATAGCCCAACAGCACGGTGTGGATAAGCGGGATCAGGGTTTTTTCCCAGAAGCTGCCGGTGATCTGGCGCGGAAAACCGGACAGAAGTTTTAGTTGAGGCCTGCGGACAAACTCCGACGCAATACGAGACAGTGCGTCCGGCTGCAGCGTGACGTCGGCGTCCAGAAACACCGCATAAGAACAGCCGGCTTCGGTCGACAGGAAATGACAGGCATTGTTCTTGCCCAGCCAGCCTTCCGGCAAGGGACGGGTTGTGATCAGTTTCAGCCGCGGGTCGGATTTGGCCATTTCACCGACAATCTGGGCGGTACTGTCGGTAGAACTGTCGTCGGCCACAATGACCTCAAATTCCACATTGGTGCAGGCAAGAACCGATTGCAGCACCGGCGTAATGCGGGCTTCTTCATTGCGGGCCGGAATCAACACGGAAAGTTTCGGCAGATTGGCTTCGGTCTGCCGCTTGATCGGGCGATAAAGCAAAAGGTTTATGCCGCCCAGGAACGCCGGTATCAACGCCAGCACAAAGACAACCTGCACAATAAGTTCCAGCATAAAGCCTCAATCTTTCCCGGTGTCCGTATGGCCGGCGGAAAACTTCTCGCCGCGCACCAGAGCCTTCAAATATCGCCATCGGTCGTAGACCGGATTTACGCCGCGCTTACCGTCGATGAATGTAACAAACGGTTCAGGGTCGCGCGCCATAGCGGCGCTCGCAAGCCTGTCCTGCGCCTCGCCAAGCGCCTGCTCCAGACGCGCCTGCCAGGCGTCGGTTTCCAGCGTTTCATCACGCGTGTCTATCTGATTGCCGAAATTCACCAATATCTCCGGGCGCGGTTCGTCCCAGAAGACAAATTCCATCGCTAGGGGCTGCATGATAGCACCGCAATCCGCCGCCAGGCGCGCAAGACCGGGTTTGAATTTCACCGGCCGCGAACGGATGTCGGTAAATTCACCCTGAGGTGTAATCAGCAATGCCTTGCCGGGCGTCCCCAGCATGCCACGGGAAACCTGAAGGAAACGCGCCGCGCCACGCGCAGAATCCTTTTCGACACCAAAGATGCCGATTTTCTGCATAAAACTGTATTTCTTCAGCGCATCTGCATCCATCGGTCCGAATGCCAGGTGCTCGGGAAGATAGGTTTCCGCCATCAGCACCAGAACCAGTGGATCATACCATCCGGGATGATTGGAGTAGTAAACCACCGAACGATCGGACGGGACAGAGGCCGGGGTTCTGTCAAGGATGCGGACGCCGTCAAACTTCTTCGCCAGCATTCGCCGGATATAAATGTTGAAAAAGCGAGTGACGCGTGGCGAGTGCCGCTGAATCACTTCATCGGCCGCCTTTTGATTTCGGCTGTTCATTCCTGCTTTATAGGATCAGGCGGCAGCAAAGTCATCCATGCAGCGGCTGCATAGTGTGCTTTTGTCAAGGCGGATGGTCGCAGCATACCTGGTCAAATGACGATGTCCTGGGTCAGCAGATCGCTGGAAATCCTCGCCGATTCAAAAATCACCGGCAAGCCGGAACCGGGATGGGTTCCGCCGCCAACAAGATACACCCGCTCAAGATCCTCATACCGGTTGTGCGGCCTGAAACACAGCATTTGTGACAGGGTATGGCTGAGATTGAAGGTGGCGCCCTTGTAAATGTGCATGTCCGCTTCCCAGTCGTCAGGCGTGACCATTTTTTCATAGCGGATGCGGTCACGAATATCCGGATAACCGGCCAGTTCCAGCCGATCCAGCGTCTTTTCCCGGAAGGTTGCGGCTTCGGTCTGCCAGTCAATATTATCGGTACGATGCGGCACCGGCACCAGAACGTAAACTGTCGAATGACCTTTGGGAGCCAGCGTGTCATCGGTGATGGAGGCGTTCTGGACATAAAATGACGGGTCTTTCGGGATTACCTTTTTGACCTGAATCTCGTCGATGTTGCCTTCAAAGTCCTCAGCCAGAACGATGGTATGATGCGGCACATGATCGAGCCTGCCCTCGATGCCGAGATAGAGCATGAATGTTGAGCACGAGAACTCCTGCTTCTCTATCCTGCGATCATTCCACTTCTTGCGCATTTCATTGGGCACGAGTTTCGGCAGGACGTGGGCAAAGTCTGCGTTGACCACCAGTCCGTCCAGTTTGATGGTTTCCCTGTCGGTGGTTACCGAAACTGCCTTCTGGCCTTCAAAACCTATGCCGGTGACTGCTTCCTCAAGGCGCAGCTCCACGCCCATCTCCACAGCAATATCGGCCATGCGCTGCATGACGGCATTGCAGCCGCCTACCGGATGCCAGATGCCGTATTCGTGCTCAAGGAAGGCCAGGATGGTGAACAGCGACGGACATTTGAACGGTGACATGCCGAGGTATTTTGCCTGAAACGAAAATGCCCTGCGAACCCGCGGGTCCTTGAAGTAACGCTCAAGATCGCGCTCGAGTGACATGTGCGGGTTCAGTTTGGTCAGTGCCTTGACTACATTTGGCCGCATGAAATCGGAAAACTTGAGAAACGGATTTTCCAACACACCGCGGAAAACGTCGAGCTTCTTGCGGTTGTCCCGCATATAGCGATCCAGGTTGTCCGCATCCGCCGGAGACAGTTTCGCAATCTCGGCTTTCATGGCCTCTTCGCCGGAAACCACATCAAGATGACCTCCCGCCTCGTGCACTACACGATACATCGGATCGACGCGCTTGATGGGGACCTCGCGCCACAGATCATATCCGCAATAGGTGAAAATCTCCGACAAGATGCGAGGATAGAGGAAGAAGGTCGGGCCAATATCAAATGTGTATCCATCCTCCTTGATGGCGCCGGTGCGGCCACCCACGCCTGCCTGGCGTTCGATCAGGGTAACCTCATACCCCTTACGCTTGAGTATCATGGCTGTCGCGAGACCGCCCGGCCCGGCGCCGATAATTACAATTCGTGGAGTTGAAGCTGGCATAGGAGAACTTTGTACTTGTGCTGTTAAAGCGATGAATGAAATACCGGATCATGCCCACCCCTGAACAAACCGGTCATATAGAATGGCTGTCGCTTATTAACGCCATGACGGACATAATAGAACCCCCAATTCTCCAGATCAGTATGGTTTTTGGTTGAATCAATCAAAAGCCATAAAACTGATCGCTTCCAAAGTGCTAGAGCAACTTTATGGGTTCACATGGACCCATGTCACTATACGGCGAATTGCCGCTTGCAGATTATCCCCAGCCTAAAGTCTTTTGGCAGCGGATTGCACAGGTTCGGGTTTTCTTTTCAAGGCAAACCGTTTACCTGTTTATCTGACATTGCGGCGCCAGAAGTTGCCGTTCAAAAATCCTGATCCAGCAAGGGTATCGTCAGCGCCATGTCGGCCATTTCCGTCAGCCAGCTCTGCAAGTCTTATGATGGTCGACAAGCCGTCAATGAATTGTCCTTTGAGGTGGAGAAAGGCGAAACCTTTGCCCTGCTTGGCCCGAACGGAGCCGGCAAGACCACGACCATCGAAATACTTGAAGGTTACAGAAAGGCCGACAGCGGCAGCATTTCCGTTCTCGGCCTGAACCCGCAGACAGACGGGGCTGAACTGAAGCGCAGAACGGGTCTTGTCCTGCAGACAACCGCGCTGGAGCCGGAACTTACCATCTGGGAAACCATTTCCGCGTTTGCCAGGCTGTACGAACGGCCCCGCAACATCCAAACAGTGCTGGTCGATGTCAATCTCGCCCATTTGCGGGATAACCGGGTCGGAAATCTGTCGGGCGGCCAGAAAAGACGGCTGGAAATCGCATTGGGCATAGTAGGCGACCCGGAACTGATCTTTCTGGATGAACCCACAACCGGCCTTGATCCCGAGGCACGGCGAAAAATCTGGACGCTGATTCAAAGCCTCAACGCCAATGGCTGCACAATCGTTCTGTCGTCACATTACATGGATGAAGTTCAGGCCCTGGCGAACCACATGGCGATCATGGTCGACGGACAAATTGCAGCGGAGGGACCGCCCCGCGAGTTGCAGCGACAGCATTGCACGCACTCCACAATCCGGTTTGACGTCGGTGACAAACTGCCCCACGGCTTTCCTGCCAAACTGGTGGCTGACACTGTCGTGCTCGATGGCCACGCAGAACTTGTTGCAGAAGATCCAACTGCAATACTTAGCGTGCTGTCACTGTGGTCACATGATACCGGGTATGATCTGAGTTCCATTTCCGTCACCAGGCAGAGCCTCGAGGACATCTATCTGCAACTCGTGTCGCAACGCCAGGGCAATCCGCAAGGCGGCCCGCCATGATGCTGATTCAGGAAGCCATTCATCAGTTGCGCCTGTTTACGAGGCGGCCTGCGGCAGTTTTTTTCGTCGTTGCCATGCCACTGGTCTTGCTGATTGTTCTCACCCAGCTTTTCGGTAACGAGAAGATTCAGGGGCTTGGCCTCAATACGGCACAATTCTATACCCCTGCGCTGGCGGTCTTCGGGGTCGTGATGGCCTGCTTCACCTACCTGGCTGTATCTACGGCAACGGCCCGTGATCTGGGAATTCTGAAGCGCGTACGAGGCACTCCGATGCCGCCCTGGATATATATTTGCGCCCGTATCATTGCCGTGTCGGTAATTGCGTTTGCTTCGCTGATGCTGGTCATCGCAACGGGAGCATTGGCATTCGGGGTCGAAATCATCTGGGAGCGGGCCCCGGCAGCCGCTGTTGTAGCCGTGGCGGGAGCCATGTGCTTTGCCTCACTTGGCATGATGGTCACGGCATTGTTCCGGTCCAGCGAAACCGTCCAGGCGGCCAGCAGCGCGGCGATCATGCCGCTTGCCTTTGTATCGGACATCTTTGTGCGCCCAAGTGCCGAAACGTCCGAATGGGTGCCGCTGATCGGAAACCTGTTTCCGTTGAGGCATTTTTCCATCGCGTTTCAGCGAGCCTTTGACTATGCCTATGAAGGCAACGGTTTTGCCCTGCCGGATGCGGAAGGTATTGTGTATTCGATTCTGCCCCATCTGGGCGTCATGGCCATTTGGGGTATCGGTGCGGCGGTGGTCGCCACCCGGTATTTCCGCTGGGAAGCCCGCGCCATCTAGAGTCAAGAGGTCGAAGCCTGTCAGCGAGGTTGAATTGAACGAAGGACCGGACACATCTGATCCTGTTGTCAACCACGACGGCCGCCAGTCACCGACTGCAGCGGCCATTCAACGTGGCACAGGCAGGCTGCTGCTCAGCGCAGGGTTTGCCAGTGTTCCCGAATTGTCCCTGGCCAATGGACGGCGGGCTGATTTAATGGCGATCAACGCCAGAGGCGAAATCTGGATCATTGAAATCAAGTCATCGCCGGCCGACTACCTCGCAGATCACAAGTGGCGCGACTACATGGCATACTGCGACCGGTTTTACTTCGCCATTCCGACGGACATGGACCGCAGCCTGATAGACGAAGCCGCCGGCCTGCTGATCGCCGACGCATGGGGCGCAGAAATTGTGCGCGAAGCGTCTGAAGAAAAACTGTCCGGCGCAAGACGCAAAGCCGTCACGCTGTTGCTGGCACGCACGGCATCACTGCGCCTGCAATCGACAATAGACCCCAATGCGGTCGGAATCTAAAGCGGCTTATCGCGGTGCGCGTTTGGCAAGTATGCGCTGCAAAGTCCGGCGATGCATGTTGAGGCGCCGCGCCGTTTCCGAAACATTGCGATTGCATAATTCATACACCCGCTGAATGTGTTCCCAACGCACCCTGTCTGCTGACATCGGATTTTCGGGAAGTGCTGCGCGTGCGTCCGCTTGCGCCATCAATGCTCCATAAACAGCATCGGCATCAGCGGGTTTGGACAGATAGTCGGCAGCCCCTATTTTAACCGCGGAAACCGCTGTCGCGATGTTGCCGTAACCGGTCAGGACAACTGCGCGGGCCTCAGGGCGTACGGTGTGAAGGGCCTCCACAACGTCAAGACCATTGCCATCCTCCAGGCGCAAGTCGACAACTGCATAGGCTGGAGGATCGCGTTTTACTTCGACCATGGCTTCTGACACAGACTGTGCCATACGCACATCAA
This sequence comes from Alphaproteobacteria bacterium, assembly GCA_024640405.1. Taxonomy (GTDB): domain Bacteria; phylum Pseudomonadota; class Alphaproteobacteria; order Rhizobiales; family Aestuariivirgaceae; genus Anderseniella. The sequence goes on from JAHEFB010000020.1 coordinate 50,228, forward strand.
ACCCGCGCGATTCCATTGCCCGTCCGAGCCGCTGCAGAAAGGGGCGATCGTCATCCACCAGCAAAAGTGTTTTGGGCCCGTCGGTTTCATTTTCACTCATCAATTCAAATCCCTGATCGCGTAAGCACGCTTGACTGCAATATATTGCCTATTACCGTGTTGTTCTTACAGCAATTTGACCCAGCGTGGCAAAAATCACAAGTCGGCCGCGGCTGGCGGTTCCATCTCCACTATTTCACGCGGCCAGACAATACGGACAACGGCTCCGGTATCCGTGCCGGCGCGGTTTGCCAGATTGACCTGAGCACCGGAGCGTTCCAGCAATGTCTTGGCGATGAAAAATCCCAGCCCCATACCGCCGTGACCTTCTCGCCGGGTCGGTTCGTCATCGCCAAAACGGCTACGGGTTGTAACATAAGGATCCCCCAGGCGGTCCATCACGGCCTGGGAAAAGCCGGCACCGTCATCCGAGATCGTGAGGCTGATCTGCTCCAACGACCAGGAAATACGCACGGTTACATTGGTCTTTGCAAAATCAACCGCGTTTTCCATCAGATTGACCAGCGCATACTTGATTGCTGTATTTCTCATCAGGACGGGTTCCACCAGCGGATTTCCATTGCGGTCCGATTTCGGCTGCACATCGAACAGGATGGCGACTTCCGGGGAATTCAGGGGCTCGGCTATTTCTTCTGCAAGCGCTGTCATGCGGACAGTCTGCATCATGGTGTCGGACTGGTTATCGCGCTTTGACAATCGAGACAGGATTTCACGACATCGTTCGGATTGCGAAACTAGCAAGTCAAGGTCCTCGCCGTGATCACCCTCCAGTTTGAGCTCTCGTTTGAGCTCTTTGGCAACAAGGACAATGGTGGCGAGCGGCGTACCAAGCTCGTGCGCAGCGGCAGCGGCCAGCCCGTCCAGTGCCGACAACTGCTGTTCATGGGCAAGTGCCACTTCTGTCGCCGCCAGCGCGTTGGCCATGTCGCGGGCTTCGGCGGCCACCCTGTTGACATACAGGGTTGAAAAAATGATGCCGCATACCAGAGCTGCCCACAATCCGGTCTTGTAAAGGTTTGGCAGGGCAAACGGCTGATCGGGATGCCACGGCAGCGGCAGATGAAAAACCGCGAGGAATGACGTCACCGCCACGGCCAGCCCGGCCAGCAATACCGTGCGCGGCTGCGACAGTGTGGCGGCAGAAACCGTAACCGGAACAATAAACAGAAATGCAAACGGGTTGGACAGGCCACCGGTCAAATACAGCAACGCAGCCAGCTGGAAAATATCATAGGCCAGCAACAGGGACGAATAGCGTTCATGCAGGCGGGCAGTCACGCTCCAGCTGAGTGAAAGCGAAATATTTACCCAGGCCGACAATGCAATGAAAATGGCGCATAGCCAGACCGGCATGACGAAGCCCATGCCGAAATACACCCACAAAACCGCAACTGCCTGTCCGGCAACCGCCAGCCAGCGCAATCGAATGGACGTCCGCAAGCGCAGGCCCTCGTGGGTGAAGAAAGTTCCAGGGATGCGTGATGTCGGGCCGATGGCGCCCGCCAGTACATTGGAAACCGTGCTGGACATTGCTGTTTGCCTTTTTCTCATTTTGGCCGGCGAACCGGTATAGCCTGCATGCAACGTTAGAGCATTTTTCGCAAATGTGGCCACCGGTTTTGCCAAAGGCAGTTACGACCCTGCGACACCTGAGGCACGACATTGTGACGTGTTGACGCTTTGCCACGCCGGGTTGGTTGGTTATGAATACCCGCATGAAAAGATCTACGGCCATTCTCGCGATTTGCTGCCTGCTGCTGGCGACCGGCATCGGCGCGAGTGCCCTGTTGTTTGCGCCGGACAGGTTGGCCACCAATGTGGTGAGTTCGGGAACGGCTTTGGTCGGCGGGCAGTTTGAAGCAACGAACCAGGACGGAAAGCGGGTCAGCGAGAAAGACTTTCTGGGCAAACACACGCTGTTTTATTTTGGCTACACGTTCTGTCCGGACATCTGCCCGGCAGAGTTGCAGGTGATATCAGCCGCGTTGAGTGGCATTGAGAGTGCAGCGGACAAGTTCAATCTTGCTTTCGTCACGGTTGACCCCGCGCGTGATACGCCTGAAATCATGAAACAGTATGTGGCGCATTTCTGGCCAGGCACCATTGGTCTGACCGGTTCGGCAGAAGACATCAAAAAAATTGCGTCGGCATATCGGGTTTACTACAGCAGGCCTGACAGCCAGGACACCGATGAGGATTCGTATCTGATGGACCACTCCAGCATCATCTATCTGATGGGACCGGATGGAAAGTTCGTTCGTCACTTCCCGTTTGGGACCTCTGCGGATGACATCAGGAAGGCTTTGGTTGCCGCCACAAGCAGTTGATAAGTCTCAAAATTTGATGTGATATACTTTCGACGCATTGCATCGGTGAACGATTGCTCTTGTACAAAAAATTGTGCTATGTTGCAGCGCAACAACAGTGTTCACGCTGATACCGGCGCATGGTGGTCAATCGATGCTATACATGATGTATGAAATGAATCACGCAGCCATTGCACCACTTCGGATGGCCGCAAAATATGGTCACCATTTCTGGACCAATCCGGCGAACCCGGTCGCAGACACCGAACTTGGCAGGTCATACACAGCGTCGCTTGAAATGTTTGAACGTCTCACAAGGCGATATGGAAAACCGGAGTTTTCCATTACCAGCACAGAAGTCGACGGGAAAAAGTGTGCAGTCAAGGAAAGCGTCGCCTGGGAAAAACCGTTTTGCCGGATGCTGCACTTCAAACGTCAGTTCATCGCAGCGCCCAAGGATCCCAGACAGCAACAGAAAATTCTCATAGTCGCACCGATGTCTGGGCACTACGCAACCTTGCTGCGTGGAACCGTTGAATCCATGCTGCCGCACGGCGATGTTTACATAACCGACTGGGTGGATGCACGCGATGTGCCGAGTTCAAGAGGCAGTTTCGACCTGGATGACTATATCGACTATGTCGTGGACATGGTCCGCCATCTTGGCGAGAACGTTCATGTCATGGCCGTATGCCAGCCAACAGTTCCGGTGCTTGCAGCCGTGTCGCTGATGCATCAGCGAAAGGAAAAAGTGCTTCCGGCTTCCATGATATTGATGGGCGGTCCTATCGATACCCGGCGCAACCCCACTACCGTCAATGAAATGGCAACCGAACGCGGCATCGACTGGTTCAAGCGGCATGTCATCGTGCGCGTGCCGTTTCCAAATGCAGGCTTCATGCGCCGTGTCTATCCCGGCTTCCTGCAATTGTCAGGTTTCATGACCATGAATCTCGACCGGCATCTTGATGCGCATCGTGAGCTGTTCAGGCACCTTGTTGACGGTGACGGAGACTCAGCTGAAAAACATGAAGAATTCTATGATGAGTATCTGTCCGTCATGGACCTGACTGCGGAGTTCTACTTGCAGACCGTGGACAAGGTGTTCGTGAAACAGGCCCTGCCAAAGGGCGAATTCACCTATCGCGATCAGTTGATTGAACCTGCGGCCATTACCCAGACCGCCCTGATGACGGTTGAGGGTGAAAGGGACGATATTTCCGGTATCGGGCAATCGGAAGCAGCGCATGAGCTTTGCACAAGTCTGCCGGAAGAGATGCGTGACCATCACCTGCAGGCAAAAGTTGGTCATTACGGCGTGTTCAACGGATCGCGCTTCCGGGCTCACATTGTTCCGCGTCTTGTCGCTTTCATGCACGCACACAATCCAAAAGCCTCACGCACCAAAGCCAGGCGTCTGGAATCGGTTGTCTGATTCGCCCGATCAGGCATAGCCTTTGCCTGCTTGGCCGTTCGCTCAATCGGAGCGCATATTTGCAAAGGCGAATCAGTTATTATCGGAACATGTCCCTTTCACCTCTCAAGCGCCTGTTCATACCGGAAACCGACAGTCCGAATGGCCCCGATGTTCTGCTGATTGACGGTCGCAGGATATCCGTTCGCTATCGTGCGAACACGCAGGCCAAGCGAATCATAATGCGAATGGAAAAGGATGGCACGGGCATCATACTGACCGTGCCGCCGGGTACTGACGAGCAGGCCGCCTATCGGTTTGCACTCGGCCAGACCGGTTGGATATGGCAAAGACTGGTCCCGGAGAACCAGCAGGCGGATCCCGCGATCCTTGAGGGATGCAGCATCACCATTCGCGATGTTGAACATGTGATTGAAACCGCAACCGGTCGCGGTGCACCGGTTCACATTCGTGATCTGCCGTCGCCGCGCCTACTGGTTCGCGGTGATGCGAGCCACATGCGCCGCCGGATCACCGACTTTTTGAAACGCGAAGCACGGCATGATCTGGAAAGAGCATCGCGTGGCTATGCCGACGCCATGCAGCTTGATTTCATGCGGCTGAGTGTGCGTGACACCACAACCAGATGGGGATCGTGCTCCAGCACCGGCACGCTTTCCTATTCCTGGCGACTGATCATGGCCCCGCCAAAAGTCCTCGACTATGTATGCGCTCACGAGGTTGCCCATATCGAGCAAATGAACCATGGCCCTGAATTCTGGAAACTGGTGAATCGGCATTGCCCGCACACCGACTTCGCCAGGAAGTGGCTGAAACGCCACGGCCATATGCTACACAAACTACCGGTGTGAAACCTGCATCAGGTGAATCGAAAATTGTAGAACTGAAATCCTTGCACAGTCTTGAACATCAACGGGTTTGCAGAAGTTCATCAAGCCGGCGTTGATTTCTGGTTTTTTCAACTTGCCGCCGCTGTGCGCGGTTCACCTCCGGTTCAGGCTCAGGTTCCGGGTCTGGCGACAGGAAAATACTCCGCAAACTGTCAACAAACCCGCCACGATTGTACAAATTGTCTTCGTCCGCATAGGCAATGGCCGGCCCGTCCGGCTGGTAAAATCCGGGCAGTGGTACCGGGTCAAGCTGCGCATGTGCGGGGTTCATGACATTGGCAAAAATACGCGCCGGCATGGAGCCGCCGGTTACTCTGTTGGTGGATGAATTGTCATCGTTGCCAACCCATACAGCCGCAATCAGGTGAGAGGTATATCCGATGAACCAGGCGTCACGATAATCCTGCGTCGTTCCGGTTTTGCCGCCCGTTTCGTGGCCCCTGACGCGCGCTGCCTTTCCGGTACCTTCTTCGACGACATTGCGCATCATGTAGTTCATGGCGCCAAGCGACTCGAAGGAGATGACAGATCCCGGTCCACCTCCGGAACGCTCGTACAGCACCTTGCCGTCCCGTGTTGTGATACGTGTGATGGTATGTGGAATCACACCGCTGCCGCCATTGGCAAACGGCACATAGGCGGCCGCCATCTGAAGAATCGACACTTCTGACGTTCCAAGTGCCAAAGATGCATTGGCAACCAGCGGGTAGGTAACACCCAACCGGCGAGCCGTCCTGGCCACGTTTTCTGGTCCGACCTCTACAGCAAGCTTTGCAGCCACGGTGTTGATGGATGATGACAGCGCCTTGGTCAGGGTAACGGGACCGAGATACTTGCGCTTGTAATTGTCCGGCGACCAGTTTCCAAAGGTCACCGGCTCGTCAATCTTGCGGGTCTTCGGGGTCATGCCGGCATCGATCGCGGTGAGATAGACGAATGGCTTGAATGCCGAACCGGGTTGCCGCTGCGCTTTGACAACGCGATTAAACTGACTCTTGATGTAAGAACGCCCGCCTATCATGGCGCGAACCGCTCCGGTGGTGTCCATGACAACCATGGCGGCCTCAGAAACCGCAAACTTCCTGCCGTTTCTGGCAAGTTCATCGCGCAGTGCCCGTTCGGCCGTTACCTGAAGTACCGGGTCTATTGTGGTTTCGACGACGACACTGTCCTGCAAATCACCGATGAGCTCCGGCAGGGTTTCGCTGACCCAATCCACAACATATCGCTTGGCCGGAATATAGGTTGACCCCGGTGGCCTCGCACTCACGCCTCGGGTCGCCTTTGCCTCGGCCTCTGTGATGAATCCGGCGCGGACCATATCCGACAATACTTCACGTGCGCGGGCATTGGCACGCCTGGTGCTGGTAATCGGATTGTAGCGACTTGGGGCTTTCAGGACAGCGGCGAGTACCGCTGCCTCCGACAGGTTCACGTCGCGTGCTGATTTTGAAAAGAACCTTTGTGCGGCCTTGTCGATGCCGGTGGCACCTGCACCAAAATATACCCTGTTCATATAAAGCTGCAGAATCTCGTCCTTGGAATACTTGCTTTCCAGCCAGATCGCCAAAATGGCTTCCTGCACTTTTCTCTCAAGCGTCCGCTCAGGTTTGAGAAACAGGTTCTTGGCCAATTGCTGGGTCAGCGTAGAGCCGCCCTGAACGGTGGCTCCGGCACGGTAGTTGGCATATAACGCGCGCAAAATTCCGAACGGATCAATGCCAAAATGTGACCGGAACCGCCGGTCTTCAATAGCAATGATCGCCTGTGGAACATAGGGTGGCAATTCATCGATGCGAACCGCATCACCAAAAAATGCGCCTCGTTCAGCCAGGACCGATCCATCCGACGCCAGCAGCATGATGCCTGGTTCACGCTCGGGAATGTTGAACAGGCCCTTCTGGTCCAGGTTAAAAAACAGATAGGCGGTGGTTGCAAACACTGCCACCATGGCCCACAAGCCCACCATCATGCTCCACGAAACAAGCCTGAATACGAATGAGCGCTTGCGCGGCGATTTTCTGCTGCGGCCGTTCATATTGGGCCTGGCATCAGATTTTCTGCGTGGGCCAGGGCCTGAAAACACAGGTTCACGCCGGCGCGGTGCGCGGCGCTTCTGCTTTTTTTTGCCTATCCCAAACACGCCAATTGTGTCCTTAGATCAGTATGAACTTTGACTGAACCAATCAAAAATCAGGAAATTGATCGGTTCCTCTATGCTACAGCAGCTTTATGGGTTCCTTGAACCCGTGCCGCTATAGTGATTTGCCGGTACACACCGGGGATGACACCCGGATTCGCACAATTCAGAACGAATTCCGATTGCATACGCGAAAACCATGGCCCTGATCACCTTCAATATGTCACAACGATATGCGAGCGAAAAGCCGGCGCATCCACGCTCCTGCACCTGAGCGGCCGAACACTAGCGTTTCCGCATTAACCAGCTGTTAACACTGCGGGGCAATGTCACGCACATCATCTTTTGTATCCGAGGTGCGACTCAATCTTGTCAGCACAAAGGCAGACTGACAAAGCAAGGATCTGGATTATACATCCAGATTCGCAACATTGAGAGCATTTTCGCGGATGAAATCACGTCGTGGCTCCACAACATCTCCCATCAGCTTGGTGAACAGGTCATCTGCCTCATCCAGCTCCGATACCTTGACGCGAAGCAGGGTTCGGACGTTCTTGTCGAGAGTGGTTTCCCACAACTGTTCAGGGTTCATTTCGCCGAGACCCTTGTACCGCTGCATGGATATTCCCTTGCGCCCCTGGGCAAATACCGCATCGATCAGGTTCATTGGTGAATAGATGGCAAGCTCGGTATCCTTGCGGCGCAGTTTTGCCGGTCTGGCATATACTTCCTGCAGATGGGCGGCCAGCCGGTCCAGACGAATTGCCTCCGATGATCCGATCATGCGGGCATCAAGTGTATGGGCTTCGCGCACACCCCGCAGTTCACGAGTGAAAGTCAAGCCACCATCGTCATCTGCCGCACCTTCCCAGCCACGTTCGGTTTCCTCGGAAATTGTGTTGAGCCGGCGGGCAATATAAGCGGCTGCCTCATCGGCGGTTTGCCGGGTGCCGATCACCTCGGGGTTGAAAGCACCGGCAATTGCGGCCTGCTCTACGACATCGCGCGAATATCGGGTATGCAGTCCTTCGAGGGCGGAGCGCACCTGAAGTGCACTGTCGATTATGGTGCGCAAATCCTGACTGCCGTGCTCGACGCCATCTGATGTTACCAGGACCGTGTCTTCCATGCCCTGCTGTACAAGAAACTCTTCAAGCGCTCCGTCGTCCTTCAGGTATTGCTCGGAAGCACCGCGCTTGACCTTGTACAAGGGCGGCTGGGCTATGAACAGGTGTCCGCGTTCAATCACCTCCGGCATCTGGCGATAGAAAAACGTCAGCAACAGGGTGCGAATGTGAGCGCCGTCCACGTCAGCATCGGTCATGATGATGATCTTGTGATAGCGCAATTTATCGATGTCGAAATCGTCTCGCCCGATACCGGTTCCAAGTGCGGTGATAAGCGTACCGATCTCCTGGCTGCCCAGCATCTTGTCAAACCGGGCGCGTTCCACGTTGAGTATCTTACCCCGCAGCGGCAGCACAGCCTGGTTTTCACGATTACGGGCCTGCTTGGCCGAACCGCCCGCTGAATCGCCCTCCACGATGAACAGTTCTGATTTGGCAGGGTCGCGCTCCTGACAATCTGCCAGCTTGCCCGGCAGTGACGCCACATCAAGCGCTCCCTTGCGGCGGGTCAATTCACGGGCCTTTCGGGCCGCTTCGCGCGCTGCAGCTGCCTCGGCAACCTTGGATACGATGGCACGGGCTTCTGCCGGGTGTTCTTCAAACCATGTGGACAGACCCTCACCCACCGAACTCTCCACAATCGGACGCACTTCGGATGAAACCAGCTTGTCTTTGGTCTGGGAAGAAAACTTCGGATCCGGCACCTTGACCGACAGCACACATGTCAGGCCTTCGCGCGCATCATCACCGGACAGCGAAACTTTCTCTTTCTTGGCGATGCCGGAAGTATTGGCGTAATTGTTTACAATCCGGGTCAGCGCGCCGCGGAAGCCCGCCAGATGTGTACCACCATCGCGTTGGGGAATATTGTTGGTAAAACACAGCACATTCTCATGATAGCTGTCATTCCACCACAAGGCGCATTCCACCGTCACGCCATCCTTTTCCACCTCGATTGAAATCGGATCCGGCAGCATGGCCTGCTTGGCGCGGTCGAGGTACCGGACAAATGCCGATATGCCACCTTCGTAATGCAGATCTACGGATTTGGGTTCAGCAGCACGATTGTCGGTAACATTGATAAACACACCGGAATTCAAAAACGCCAGTTCGCGCAGACGGTGTTCCACCGTGTTGAAATCGAAATCTGTCATGGTGAAGGTATCGGTGCTTGGCAGAAATGTTATTTCAGTGCCTTTCTTGTCACCCTGCTCGCCAATCGCCGTCAACGGTCCGTCGGCAACGCCGTCGGTGAATTTCATTTGCCAGTGCTTGCCGTCGCGCCAGATATCCAGTGTCAGTCTCGTTGAAAGTGCATTGACCACCGACACGCCAACACCATGCAGGCCGCCGGAGACCTTGTATGAATTCTGGTCGAACTTTCCACCGGCATGAAGCTGGGTCATGATGACTTCGGCCGCCGATATGCCTTCTTCGGAATGAATGGCCGTTGGTATGCCGCGGCCGTTGTCCGATACAGAGCACGAGCCGTCCGCATTCAGGCGTACCTCGACACGGTCACAATGGCCTGCCAGCGATTCATCGATTGCATTATCGACCACCTCATAGATCATGTGGTGCAGGCCGGAACCGTCATCGGTATCCCCGATGTACATGCCGGGACGTTTGCGCACGGCATCGAGCCCTTTGAGAACCTTGATGCTGTCGGCACCGTAGTCTTCGGGCTGGTCGTCTTGTGGTGTATCGTTCATGCCGTTTCCTGTTCCGGCCCGACAGGCGTTATTTGCCCGTCTGCGACCTCGTAAATCTCTGTGCAGCTCGAGGCTGCCTCAAACAATTGCCTGTCGGTTCCAGTCATCCAGGCCTGGCTGCCAAGCTCCAGCAACTCATCCATCAGCGCAGCGCGACGAACTCCATCCAGATGCGCAGCAACCTCGTCCAGAAGCAGCAGCGGCGCAACTCCGCCAAACGTCTCACGAACTGCCCGCGCCTGTGCCAGAACCAGCCCGATCAGCAATGCCTTCTGCTCGCCTGTCGAGCACAGGCGGGCCTCCATCTGCCGCGGACCATGGCTGACCAGAAGGTCGGCGCGATGCGGTCCGCGAAGAGTTCTGCCCGCCGCCCTGTCGAGGCCACGCGAATCAAGCAAAAGTGTACGATATTCGTCCTCAATTTGCACGGCTGGGCGGTCAATTAGTTGTTGCTCCAATTCACCGTCCACAATCACCTCTGCCCAGGGGAACAAGCGTTCGGAATCGCGCGCACGCGTGTTGGTGATAAAACTGCGAACGGCAGCTATTGCGTCATTCCTGGCCGCGGCAACGGCCACGGCAGTCTGGGCAAGCTGCGCTTCGACGCTGCCAAGCCAGCGAGCTTCAAAGTGTTCTTCGCTGTTTAGCCGGTTGCGCTCGCGCAGCAACCGGTCCAGCGCATTAACACGGGTGCCATGTGAAGGATCGAATGTGGCTGTCAGCCGGTCGAGAAACCGGCGCCGGTCCGAGGCAGGTCCGGCAAACAGCCGATCCATCGCCGGTGTCACCCACAGTGCACGTACATGCTCGGCCAGGGCACCGGCGCTACGCTGGACCTGGCCGTCAACCCGCACCTCCCGGGAATTGCCAGATACCGGCTCGCCATCGCCGCCACCTTGCCATGAGGTACCCAGCCTGACTTCGCCGACAGGGCCATCCAGCAACGCCGCCACAGCCCAGCCCCGGTCCTGACCGGTCCTGACCAGATCGTCAAACGCAGCACCTCGTAATCCGCGGCCCGGTGTCAGCAGGGAAATGGCCTCGAGCAGGTTGGTTTTCCCGGCCCCGTTGTGCCCGCACAGCGCAATCAATCCCCCGGACGGTTCAATACGTGCGCTGTCATAGTTGCGAAACGAGGACAATGTGAGACTGGCAATGGTCAGGGATGACTTGAGCGGCAAATCGGGTTCTCCGGGCCTCAACTGCATTGGAAATGCATTCTCCAGTGCAAAACGCACCAGCGAACATCATAGCGTAACGCGGGTCCAACCTTAAACACGCATCGGCATCAGGACATAAAGCACCCGGTCGTCGGCAGCGTCGCGCAGAATTGTCGGTGAGCCGGAATCCGACAACATGAAGGTTGCAGTATCACCCTTGAACTGACCGGCAATGTCCAGCAGGTAGCGAGAGTTGAAACCGACATCAATCGGATCCGAGGAATAGCTTGCTGCAATTTCCTCTTCGGCCGAGCCGGAATCCGGATTGTTCACCGTAAGAGTAAGCCGGTCTGCCGCAATGTTGAGTTTGACCGCGCGCCCCTTCTCGCTGGAAATCGTCGAGACACGGTCCACAGCCTGCGCAAACACACGGGTATCCACCTCCAGCGCCTTGTCGTTGCCGGTGGGGATAACCCTCTCATAATCCGGGAATGTTCCGTCAATCAATTTGGAGGTCAACACAAGTCCGTTCAGATCAAATCGAATTTTCGATGCTGAAAGGGAGATGGCAACGTCACCTTCTTCATCTTCGATCAGCTTGGCAAGTTCCAGGACCGTCTTGCGCGGCACAATGACACCGGGCATGCCGGCAGACCCCTCAGGCGCAGGCAGCTCAACCCGTGCCAGACGGTGACCGTCGGTGGCAACGGCACGCATGTTGCCGTCTTCCAGTGTATGCAGATAAATGCCGTTCAGATAATACCGGGTCTCTTCGGTGGAAATGGCAAACCGGGTTTTCTCTATCATCAGCTTGAGGTCGGCTGACGGCATGGAGAAAGAGTGTGTCGCATCGCCGCTGGCAAGGTCCGGAAAATCCTGTGGCGGCAGCGCCTGCAGCGAAAACCTGGACCGGCCCGCGATTATCGCGAGACGGCCTTCGTCGGGGCCCTGCTCCAACTGCAATTGAGCACCATCGGGAAGTTTGCGGACAATGTCATACAACATGTGAGCCGGCACGGTGGTGGAACCTGCCTGGCCGACATCGGCAGCGGTCTGTTCCACTATTTCAATATCCAGATCGGTCGCATTGAGTTTCAGTCCGTCGCCTGCAGCCTGCAACAGAACATTGGACAGAATTGGGATTGTATTGCGCCGTTCCACAACCGACTGAACATGGTTCAGCGACTTCAAAAACGTACCGCGTTCAATGGTAACCCGCATGGCCTGAGCGTCCTCGAATACTGTCAAACAAGCTGCGCGATCCTTACGATACGCGCAGCCTATCGAGACTTAAGCTGTTGCAGTCGGCTGTGCAAGGTAAAGTCCCGATTCAACAGCCCGGACCGCGCCCGAAATGTGGAAAACCGCCCTGAATCGAGCTTTATCAGCCCTGTTCGATCAACCGTGACAACAATGTCACTTCGCGGGCCAGCTTCTCGTCCGCCTGCATCAGCTCCTCGACCTTCCGTACGGCATGGAGAACCGTGCTATGATCACGGTTACCGAAACGGCGACCGATCTCCGGCAGCGAACGAGAGGTCAGTTTCTTGGCCAGATACATGCCGATCTGACGCGGACGAACCACAGCCCGGGCACGGCGAGGGCTGAGCAGGTCGGCACGCGTCACATTGAAGTGCCGGCCGACTATACGCAGGATGTCGTCGACCCTGACCCGAATAAGCTCAGACGTGTGTGACAGATCGCGCAAGGCAAATGCTGCCATATCCACCGTCATGGGCTGCCTGGTAAGATGCTGGCTGGCTATGACCCGGTTCAATGCGCCTTCGAGTTCCCGTCCGGCACCGGTAATGCGGTTGGCAACGAACTCCAGAACGTCCTCGGCAACAATCAGACTGGGGTCCTTGCGCTGGGCCGCTGCAAGCTTTGACTGCAAAATTGACCGCCGCAGGCCAATATCCGGCGCCTCGATATCCACAACAAGACCACCAGCAAGACGTGAGCGCATGCGCTGGTCAATGCTTTCAAGCTGTGGAGGCGGCACATCAGCGGCAATAACCACCTGCCGCTTGGCGTCCACCAGGGAATTGAAGGTATGGCAAAACTCCTGCTGCATCGCTTTGCCCTGCAGGAATTGCAGATCATCGATCAGCAGTACGTCGATAGACTGGAAATAGTCCTTGAACGACAAGGTATCGCGCACCTTCAACGCGGCCATGAAGTGATACATGAAGCGTTCCGCAGTGATGTAAAGCACCTTGCGATCCGGATTCAGGTCGCGAATACGCCAGGCGATGGAATTGATCAAATGGGTTTTGCCCAGCCCTGCTGCAGAATGAATGAACAGTGGGTTGAAGCTCACAGGCACTCCCGGGCGGGCTTCGGCCACCCGCATGGCCGCGGCATGTGCCAGCGCATTCGACTGACCCTGGACATAGGTTTCAAAGGTCAGGTTGTGATCAAGTTGCGAACCGCGGTCATTGCCCTGTCTGGACCCGACCCGCAACGTCTTCGCCACCGGCTCGGCAGCTTCTTCAGACACGCCATCAAGGCTCGCAACCGGGGCAACCGCCTGAGCGGCGGTCGGCAGCCCGCGGGTACGGACCTGCAAATCCACCAGTGTGACGCCCTCGTATTCGGCTGCACAGCATGCAGTCAGCTGATCCACGTAGTGCGATTTGATCCAGCTGCGCAAAAACCTTGTCGGCACTGAAACATTGAGCACGCCATCTGCCAGGCTTTCCGGCTCCATACGGGCAAACCAGCTGGTGTAGAGGTCTTCACCAAGCTCGGCTCGCAACCTGGCCGCGACACGGGTCCATACCCCTCCCAGCGTGGTGCGATTGGGCCCTAGATGCGCCTCATCACCTGATTGACCCGATTGCCGACCGTCGCTGCCCACCGAGCGATCTGCAACAGGTTTTCGTTTCTGACCCCTTGCCGCCACCTTGTTATTCTCCTGCATCCATAATGTTGTCCCACCAAACATCAAGCCAAAACCGTGGCTTTGAAAAACAGGCAGCAGAAAGGGTTTGGGGACCATGCAAGATCTCCACAACTACCTGCTCTACAAGACGAATTCCGCCGCCAACAGCCGACCCATACGAGCCGGCCATCCCTGTTACTCAACCCACTAACGAACCGAGATGATCCCGGATGGACCTGCCCCTGCCACAGGGTAATCCGTTTGTACCAAAGTTTTTGCTTCTTCTTGACTGCCGCATGAGATGCGGCCAGTGACCAGACATTACAATCTGGCCCGCAGGCCATGCAATAGCTGTGCGCGAAAAGTGCAGCAAGCCGGGCTTTTTGAAGGCTTAAAGACGCCCTTGCGTTACGGCACCTAAACGCTCCAAACAGTTGACTCTGATAGGCATTTTTGGAGGAAATCCGGTTTTCCCGGGCGCTTCAGGAAAAGGTAAAAAAAATATTTACGGCGCAACCAATTCTGGCAAAAAACCTGCATTTCACTGTCCGGAATAATTTGCACAGCGTAAAACATTGTTTTTATTGATAAAAAAATGCCAACTGAAACATAGGAACAAAGAGCGTACAAACTCACGCATCGTCAAAAATTGATCCCTGAATCAAAAAAGGAGGCCGCCGCAGCAGACCCCCTTGAAGTCATTGGATAATCCAACGCCGTCAGGCCGAGGCAGATATCGCCTTTATACGCCTGGCCAGCCGGGAAACTTTCCGGGAGGCCGTATTTTTGTGCATGATGCCCTTTTGAGCACCGCGCATGATCTCAGGCTGTGCCGCCTGCAGCGCCGCTGCTGCAGCACCTTGATCGCCACTGGCAATTGCTTCTTCCACCTGACGGAGGAATGAGCGAACCCGGGAGCGGCGGTTCATATTTATTTCGGTGCGCCGGGCGATGTGCCGGACGGCTTTCTTTGCCGAACGAGTATTGGCCATGAGTTGTCTAATCCTGAATATGCCGCCTTCTCGACAGCATCTTGAAATTACAAGCTACCCGTTTCGATCACCATGTGGCATGCCATAACTCTGCATGAGCACGGATCAACAGAACAACAGGTGTGCTGAGATGAGCGGTTTCATATAGTAAGTCTGTTTCGGCGTCAACAAACACCTGTCGGCAGAATGCAAAGCCCAGGGTCAAAACCCGGCTTATGAATTGTGACCCCGAACACCAGGTTATGAGTTGGAGAATTTCGGCTTTCTCTTTTCGGCAAAGGCCGCCATGCCTTCCTTCTGGTCATTGGTGGCAAACATGGAATGAAACACCCGGCGTTCGAAGCGGACACCTTCGGCGAGCGTGGTCTCATATGCCCGGTTCACCGATTCCTTTGTCATCATCGCGATCGGCATGGACTTGGCCGCAATGACCGCGGCCGTCTTGATTGCCTCATCGAGCAGATCAGCGGCCGGAATGATGCGGGAAACCAGTCCTGAGCGCTCAGCTTCCTCAGCATCCATCATCCGGCCCGTGAGGCACATTTCCATGGATTTGGACTTGCCGACAAATCGGGTGAGACGCTGACTGCCGCCGGCGCCTGGCATTGCCCCCAGATTGATTTCGGGCTGGCCGAATTTTGCGGTGTCGGCTGCCAGAATGAAATCGCACATCATTGCCATCTCACACCCGCCACCCAGGGCATAGCCTGCAACTGCAGCGATTACCGGCTTGCGGCACCGGGATAGCCTTTCCCACTTGCCGATGAAATCACCAAGATAGGCATCCATATAGGACTGCGACTGCATCTCCTTGATGTCGGCACCGGCTGCGAACGCCTTTTCCGAACCCGTAATGACAAC
>JAHEFB010000021.1 GCA_024640405.1 Alphaproteobacteria bacterium
CCAAGGTTGCGGCGCGCTATGACCAGATGAACGATCTCATGTCAGGCGGTTTGCACAGGCTGTGGAAAGACGACTTTGTTGCGTTGCTGAACCCACCGAAAACAGACCGGTCGTTCAGGGTTCTGGATGTTGCCGGCGGGACCGGTGACATTGCATTTCGCATTGCCCGTGCAGGCGGCAGCGGAACCGAAATCACCGTTGCCGATATATCACCTGAAATGGTGGCCGAAGGGGCCCGTCGCGCACCGGGGGAACGTCAAGGCGGCAAGTGCCGCTTCAGTGTCGGCAATGCGGAAAGGCTGGCATTTGCGGACAATACGTTTGACGCCTATACGATTGCCTTCGGCATTCGCAATGTAACCCATATCGAAAAGGCGCTGGCACAAGCCTACAGGATTTTGAAACCCGGCGGGCGTTTCCTGTGCCTTGAATTTTCACATGTGGATGTGCCTGGAATGGAACAGGTGTATGAAGCTTACTCAATGACTGTGATACCGGCGGTGGGCAAGGTGGTTACCGGCGACGGCGATCCCTACAGATACCTGGTTGAAAGCATCCAGAAATTTCCCGCACCATTGATATTCGAGCAGATGATAGCGGACGCCGGGTTTTCGCGGACCAGCCACCGGATGCTGACGGGCGGCATTGTTGCCATTCATTCAGGCTGGAAAATCTAGATACGGTCCGGCATGTTCAAGCAAATCCGACATCTCCTCAAGCTCGCCCGTGCCGGCCGCACCATTGCAAGGCATGGCGGTTTTGATCCGGCGCTGGATGACGAAAATGTCCCGGCACTGGCAAAAACCGCCTTGAAGCTGCTGGGAGCCGGCAAATCCAGCCGGGAACAACGTTCCGGTCTGGCTGAAGCTCTGAACGAGCTCGGTCCCAGCTATATAAAACTTGGCCAGTTCCTGGCGACCAGGCCCGACCTCATCGGAAATGAGCGGGCAGATGCGCTGCGTCAGCTGCAGGACAACATGAAGCCGTTCGACATGAACCAGGCACGCGAGGCCATCCAGGCAGGCCTGGGCAAGCCGGCAGGGGAAATATTCCAGCCATTGTCCGACCCGGTTGCGGCCGCCTCCATCGCGCAGGTGCACAAGGCCCAGGTCGAGGACGACACCGGAAACAAGCGCGATGTCGCGGTGAAGGTTCTCAGGCCCGGCGTCGAGGCCCGGTTTCGCGATGACCTGCAAACCTTCTTTACAGCAGCAAGGCTGGCGGAACGGCTGTCCCCCGAAGCCCGCAGATTGCACATCGTCAAAGCCGTGGAGACGCTGGAACGCTCGGTTGAACTGGAAATGGATTTGCGGCTGGAAGCCGCTGCCATATCCGAAATGGCCGAGAACACCCGCGATGACCCCGGCTTCCGGGTACCGGAAGTTTTCTGGCAGCAGACTTCGCGGCGAATTTTGACCAGCGAGTGGATTGATGGCATCGCGCTGACCGACACTCAAGCGCTGGCCGCGTCCGGCCTTGATCTTGCCCGGCTCGGCGATACCGTCATCCAGTCGTTTCTGCGTCACGCCATGCGGGATGGGTTTTTCCACGCCGACATGCACCAGGGCAATCTGTTCATCGATGCGCAGAACAACCTCGTCGCCGTGGATTTCGGCATTATGGGGCGACTGAGCATGAAGGACAGGCGGTTTCTGGCGGAAATTTTGTGGGGCTTCATCAAACGCGACTACAAGCGAATAGCGGATGTCCACTTTGAAGCAGGCTACGTACCGGCCGGGCAGGATGTCAATCTGTTCGCGCAGGCATTGCGGGCAATCGGCGAGCCGATCCTGGGCCGCGATTCCAATGACATCTCCATGGCCCGGTTGCTGACGCAGCTATTCGAAGTGACCGGGCAATTCAGTATGGAAACCCAGCCACAACTGATCCTGCTGCAGAAAACAATGGTCGTCGTGGAAGGTGTTGCGCGCAGCTTCAATCCGGGGCTGAACATGTGGGTGACGGCCGAGCCCGTCGTTGCTGAATGGATGGAACAGAAACTTGGAGCTCAGGGAAGACTGGAAGATGCCGCTGAAGGCGCCGCAACCATAGGCAGGCTGGCTGCATCATTTCCGGAATTATTAAGTGAGCTTGGGCAGGCGACCGCGATGGTATCTTCCATGGCGCAGTCGGGCGGTATCCGGCTTGACAACGACACGACAGACGCCATAGCAGCAGCCCAGGCACGCCATTCTGCCTCAAGTCGCGGCGCGTTGTGGGTTGGTGCCATCGCACTGGTGGTGCTCGCGATTACGCTGGCGCTGTAGTAAGGTTGAGAGCATGAGCGGTCAAAAACGAATTCTGCTGATAATCGGTGGCGGTATCGCCGCCTACAAAGCGCTAGAGCTGATCCGGCTTTGCAAAAAGGCGAACATTGCGGTCACCCCCATTCTGACCAGGGCGGGAGAACAGTTTGTAACTCCGCTTTCGGTTGCCGGGCTGGCCGGCGAAAAAACCTATACCCATCTGTTCGATCTGACCGATGAAGCAGAAATGGGGCACATTCAGCTGTCGCGCGTTGCCGATCTTGTGGTGGTAGCGCCAGCCACTGCTGACCTGATGGCGAAGATGGCGACAGGTCAGGCAGACGATCTGGCAACAACGGCACTTCTGGCTACGGATACACCGGTATTGATTGCACCGGCCATGAATGTGCGTATGTGGGAGCATCCCGCGACCCAGCGCAATCTGACAACCCTCACCGGTGATGGCGTGCTGGTATGTGGCCCTGAAGAAGGCGACATGGCATGTGGCGAGTACGGACCGGGAAGGATGAGCGAAGCGGCTGACATCTTCGCTGCCATCGAAAAGTTTTACGCTGGGGATAATCATCCGCCACAACCCACCACGCCCACCCGCCAAACCGGACCGCTGTCCGGGCGCAAAGTGTTGATTACAGCCGGCCCCACGCACGAGCCCATCGATCCGGTGCGCTATATCGCCAACAGATCTTCCGGAAAGCAGGGCTATGCGCTTGCCGAGGCGGCCATCGCACTGGGTGCCGAAGTTGCACTGGTGTCCGGTCCGGTCGGTTTGCCGATACCTCAAGGTGTCGAATTGATCAATATAGAGACAGCACGCGACATGCTGAAAGCGGTGCAGGGTGAATTGCCGTGTGACATGGCGATTTTCTGCGCGGCGGTTGCCGATTGGCGCACGGAAGACAACGCGCAGCAGAAAATGAAGAAGGACGGCAGCGGACAGCCACCCGCATTGAAGCTGGCGGAAAATCCCGACATTCTGAAGTCGGTTGGCCACCTGAAAAATCACCGGCCGGCGCTGGTGGTCGGTTTTGCGGCAGAAACCGAGAATGTTATCGAAAACGCTCGCAAGAAGCTGATTGCCAAGAACGCCGATATCATAATCGCCAATGACGTAAGCGACGAAGGCGGTGTCATGGGAGGTCGCGACAACACCGTGCACCTGGTCGGCCCGGACAATGTCGAACACTGGGAAAAAATGCCCAAACAGGATGTCGCAGTTCGTCTGATGGATCGCTTCTCAGACATGCTTGCGAAATCTTCATGAGTGCCACACCGACAATCATGCTGGCCTGGCTGCCGCATGGCGCCGGCCTGGAACCACCTGCCTATGAAACTACTCAGGCGGCCGGAATGGACATCCGCGCAGCCGTGCCCGTGGATGAACCGGTTGTCCTTGAAGCAGGAACGCGCCGCCTGATCGAAACCGGTATCACCCTGGCACTGCCGGCTGGATTTGAGGCACAAATCAGACCGCGCTCCGGTCTCGCCATCAAGCACGGCATCACGTGCCTCAACACACCCGGCACCATCGATTCCGACTATCGCGGCGAGATCAAGGTGATCCTGATCAATCTCGGCAAAGAGGCGTTCACCGTCAATCGTGGTGAGCGTATCGCACAGATGGTGATCGCACCGGTCATACAGGCAGAAATCATGCAGGTTGATGTTCTGGATGAAACCGACCGGGGCAGTGGCGGCTTCGGTTCAACAGGAAAAGACTGATCATGGCATTGAGCGATGATGAGGTAGAAAGATATGCCCGGCACATTGTGCTGCGCGAACTGGGCGGACCGGGTCAGCAACAGTTGAAGGCTGCGAAAGTGCTGGTGGTCGGCGCCGGCGGCCTGGGCGCGCCGATGCTGTTGTACCTGGCCGCTGCCGGTGTCGGGACCATCGGTGTAGTGGATGATGACTTCGTAAGCCTGTCAAACCTGCAGCGCCAGATCATTCATTCCACCACGGGTGCAACGGAAAAAACCGCCAAGACTGTCAGTGCCTCGGCGCGCATGCATGATCTCAATCCGCATGTAAAAGTCGTGACCCATCACACGCGACTGGATGCCTCCAATGCCATGGAGATTTTATCGGGGTATGACATCGTTGCCGATGGTTGTGATAATTTCCCCACGCGATTTCTGGTGTCGGACGCGAGTTACCTTTCAGGCAAGACCCTGGTTTCAGCCGCCGTTGGTCAGTTTGACGGACAGCTTTCGACTTTCAAACCACACCTCAAACAGTCTGACGGCACACCATATCCGAGCTATCGTTGCCTGCATTCGGATATTCCGCCGGACGGCATGATCCCGTCGTGCGAGGAAGCCGGCATACTGGGTGCCCTTACCGGCGTACTCGGTTCCATGCAGGCCATGGAGGTGCTCAAGGAAATAACCGGCATCGGCGACAGCCTTGCGGGGCGCATGGTCATGTACGATGCGCTGTCGGCTCGCTTTATGGTCACCAAGCTGGCCTGGAACCCGGACAACCCCCTCAATGGCAACTCGCCGACTATCCGGGACTTGTCAGCTTTTCGTTGATCTGGATGGCCACGTGTCCGAGACTATTCCGAACCGGCTGAGAGGTCCTCGGGGCGCGGTGTGGAAATGATGTTGTATCCGGAATCCACAAAGTGCACTTCGCCGGTTACCCCACCGGACAAGGGTGACAGCAAATACAACCCGGCGCCGCCGACTTCGTCCAGACTGACGGGCCGGCGCAGCGGCGAGTGCTGGCGCTGAAATGAAAACATGGCCCTGGCATCCGCGATGCCGGCACCGGCAAGAGTGCGCATCGGGCCTGCGGATATGGCGTTCACCCGAATTCCTCTTGGACCATAATCCGACGCCAGATAGCGCACTGAGGCCTCCAGAGCAGCCTTGGCAACCCCCATGACATTGTAATTCGGCATCACGCGCGTGGCGCCTCCATAGGTCAGCGTCAGCATCGAACCGCCTTCATTCATCATGTCCGCTGCCCGGCGGGCAATTTCGGTGAACGAAAAACAGGAAATCACCATCGTACGGGAGAAATTCTCCCGGGTGGTATCGGCATAAAGACCACTGAGCTCATTCTTGTCCGAATAGGCGATGGCATGGACCACAAAATCCAGGGAACCCCACTCACTTTTCAATTTATCGAACACGGCATCAACCGTGGCGATATCTTCCACATCACATGGCATTACCAGTGATGAGCCCGCCTGTTCGGCCAGCGGGGCAACCCGCTTGCCGAAAGCGTCGCCCTGATATGTGAATGCCAGTTCGGCACCGTGCTCGCGCAATGACCTGGCGATGCCCCAGGCAATCGAGTGATCGTTCGCCACTCCCATGACAAGACCTCGGCGGCCTTTCATCAGATCGCTTTTAACTTCAATCATCGTAGTTCCTGAAATCATCCCTGCCGCAACACCCGGTCCCGGACCGCAGCGATCGTGAGTAGTTGTAACTGAAGAAGTGCTTAACCGTTATAGCGCTGGAAAACCAGAGTGCCGTTGGTGCCACCGAAACCAAAGCTGTTGGACAAGACAACGTCCAGTGTCACGTCATCGCGGCGCTCGCGAACAACCGGGATGTCGGCAAACTCCGGGTCCAGTTCCTCGATGTTGGCACTTTCGCAAATGAAACCGTTCTGCATCATCAGGATCGAGTAAATCGCCTCCTGTACTCCGGCGGCGCCCAGTGAGTGCCCGGTCAGGGATTTGGTTGCCGAAATCGGCGGAATATTACTGCCGAACACATCACGTATGGCTTCGATTTCCCGCAAGTCGCCGATCGGAGTCGATGTGGCATGCGGGTTAATATAGTCGATCTTCTCGTTGACAGTGGACATCGCCAGCTTCATGCAGCGCGCAGCGCCTTCACCCGACGGCTGAACCATGTCATAGCCGTCCGATGTCGCCCCGTAGCCGACCAGCTCGCAGTAAATTTTGGCTCCGCGGGCTTTTGCATGTTCCAGCTCTTCCAGAACCACCGTGCCGCCACCGCCGGCGATAATGAAACCGTCGCGGCCCTTGTCGTAGGCGCGCGACGCCCTGGAAGGTGTATCGTTGAAATGGGAAGACATGGCGCCCATGGCGTCAAACAGAACTGACAAGGTCCAGTCAAGTTCCTCGCCGCCACCGGCAAACATAATATCCTGCTTGCCCCACTGGATGAGTTCTGCGGCATTGCCAATGCAATGTGTAGAAGTCGCGCATGCAGACGAGATCGAGTAGTTGACACCCCTGATGCCAAACGGAACAGCCAGCGTCGCGGAATTGGTCGACGACATTGCAGCAGGCACTGCAAACGGCCCGACGCGCTTGGGGCTTTTTTCACGTGTGGTGTCGGCCGCGGCAACGATTGTGCGGGTTGACGGCCCGCCAGATCCCATGATCAGGCCTGTGCGCTCGTTCTTGACTTCACTTTCTTCGAGGCCTGCATCCGTGATTGCCTGCTGCATGGCGACCCAGTTCCAGGCAGCCCCGTCTCCCATAAAGCGACGAACCCGGCGATCTATCGAGCTATCAAGATCGATGGTCGGCGCGCCGTGCACCTGGCATCGAAAACCCAGCCGGGCGTAGTCTTCAGCACTGACAATTCCCGGCTTTGCCTCATGCAGAGAGGCATTAACTTCCTGCACATTGCCGCCAATGCTGGATACAATACCGATACCAGTAACTACCACACGTCTCATGCTGCCCTATTTGCCTTTCATCGTCCGCCTTGTCACCCTGAACCAGTTCATGACCTAAGCCGGTTTTTCATCCACAAAAGTCCCAACACGCATGTTTGTCGTGGTGTAGATAACCTCTCCATCAGCTTTCAATACGCCATTGGCAATGGCCATGTTCAATTTGCGCAAGATGAGCCGCTGAACATCCACCACGTACTCAACTTTCCTGACTTCGGGTGTAACCATCGCCGAAAACTTGACCTCTCCGACGCCCAACGCCCGGCCCCGTCCCGGCGCGCCCATCCAGCCCAGAAAGAAGCCGGTCATTTGCCAAAGTGCATCGAGCCCCAGACATCCCGGCATGACGGGATCACCTTGAAAGTGACACGGGAAGAACCACAGGTCTGGTTTGACATCAAGCTCAGCTACTACCTGGCCCTTGCCGGCAGATCCGCCATCTTCGGAAATCGAACTAATACGATCAAACATCAACATTGGCGGCAGCGGCAACTGCGCATTGCCCGGGCCGAACAGTTCGCCCCTGCCACAAGCCAGCAGTTCCTCGTAGCCAAAATGCCCTTTGCGTTCAGTCATTGCCCTCAAACCCTGATTTAATCGTGCAGCAGTCAACCTGCACTGTCCCTGCTGCTTTCGTAACATATCGAAACATTCTGTGAAAGCACTAACCAACTAGATTACTTGCCGGGCGTGCAGGCGTCACAGCGCGTTTTTGCATGATTGCAAGCAGGTAGCGTTAGGTTTATATAGTCGCTTGATAGTGTATTTTCATGGTTGGCGACCATGTTCCAAAACAAAGTGATGTCATGACCGGTACTCAAAACATGGAACAGAAACTGCGTAGCGCAGGAATGCGGCCAACGCGTCAGAGAATGTCGCTCGGAAATCTTCTGTTCGGCAGTGGAGACCGGCATATTACGGCCGAGCAGCTGCACGTTGAAACCATGCAGGCCGGAATCGCTGTTTCGCTGGCCACAATTTACAATACGCTCAACCAGTTTACCGAAGCTGGCCTGTTGCGTGAGGTGGCAGTTGAGGGCCACAAGTCTTATTTTGATACCAACACTTCAAACCACTGCCATTACTACCTGGAAGATGAAGGCCGCCTTATAGACATTGATGGCGAAGAGCTGACTGTGGATGGTTTGCCAATGCCGCCTGAAGGCATGAGAATTGGCCGCATCGACATTATTGTGCGCCTTGAAAAGGATCGTTAAAGCGTGTCGCGGTTAATCGCACACGCTCTAGTTTTTATAGACTTCGCCCGGATAAACGCCAAACAGCGCTTCCTGTGAAACGTAACCTTCATAACCGCTGAACGCCGCGAGGCACCATTTGCCGTCACAGGACCTCAGGTCCCCCAGGACACCGGAGCTAATTCGAGCGACAAGGCCTGACGATGCAGAGGCACTGGCATGAAGTTGCATGGTCTTGTCGCTGGACCATGGTGCAGCAATGACAGTGCGCCTGCCGGTCAGCAATGAATGATAAACCCAGCCTTCGGCGCCTTCACTGTCGCGAATGCGGCGCCAATGATCAAATTCGGCAATAATTTCCACCGGCAGGCTTTTCTGGGTGAAAACCCATACAACCCCGTGTTCATTGGATGGGCCACGCCGCACGTTAACACGTTCGGATTTCAGGCTGACAAACCTGGGCAATGGCAGGCCGGTCTGGGTATTTACCGGTCTGGCAACGGGTTTCTTGTCCTGTGCAGCATTTGCAGCGCTCAGCGTTGCGGGATTCTCGTTTTCGGTGAACGCGTATATGATGCCGCCTGCCACGGCAACCGCCAGTGCAGCAAACAAGACCCGTCCTATGCTCAATCGTCCCAAAGGCTTTATCCAAACCTGGCAGAGTGCCTGTTCTTTTTAACTAATATGCTCCGCAAACCCGATTGCATCAACCAGCACAGTTTACATAGACGCTCACGCGACATAAACAAGAATGGACAAATGATTTGCAAGGGCTGGCAAAGCCCTGAAATACGATTTCGCCAGGAGTTGCCCCAGATGCCAACGCGCAAGCCAACCGTTATTGTGACCCGCAGACTGCCGGATGTTGTGGAAACACGCATGCGCGAACTGTTCGCAACGACGCTCAATGAAACCGATACGCCGATGAGCCAAAGCGATTTGGTGAAGGCCGCCAAAACGGCTGAGGTTCTGGTGCCTACGGTAACTGACAGGATCGACAAATCCGTTATCATGCAAGCCGGCGACCAGCTCAAGCTGATTGCGAACTTTGGCACCGGTGTCGACAACATAGATGTCGAGACTGCAACCAATCGCGGCATCACGGTAACCAACACGCCCGGCGTGCTGACGGAAGACACCGCAGACATGACACTGGCACTGATCCTCGCCGTGTCCCGCCGGGTGATCGAGGGTGCAGACGCAATCGGCAACGAAGATGTCTGGCAAGGCTGGTCACCAACCTGGATGCTGGGCCGGCGGATTTACGGCAAACGCCTCGGCATTATCGGCATGGGCCGAATTGGCCAGGCGGTGGCGCGGCGCGCCAAGGCATTCGGACTGCAGATCCACTATCACAACCGCAAACCGGTTCACGCCTCGATTGAAGAAGAACTGGAGGCAACATACTGGGAAAGCCTCGATCAGATGCTGGCGCGCATGGATATCATTTCGGTAAACTGCCCGCACACTCCCGGCACCTACCACCTGCTGTCGGCGCGCCGCATGCAGCTGCTCAAGCCAACGGCCATCATCGTCAATACGGCGCGTGGCGAAGTGATTGATGAAAATGCCATGGCCCGGATGCTGGAGAAGGACGAGCTTGCCGGTGTCGGTCTCGACGTGTTTGAACACGAACCGGCGGTTAACCCCCGATTGCTGAAAAACCCGAAAGCGGTTTTGATGCCGCATATGGGTTCTGCCACCATTGAAGGCCGTGTCGACATGGGTGAGAAGGTCATCATCAACATCAAGACGTTCGTTGATGGTCACAAACCACCGGACCGGGTGGTGCCGGCCATGCTGTAATCGACAAAAAAAGAGCGCCGGTAAAACGGCGCTCTCCGAAGGTCCATAGTCCGTTTGCTCAGTCTTCCTTGGCCTGCGAGATATCCTCGCCGGTTTCCTGATCTACCTGCTTCATAGACAGGCGAACCTTGCCGCGTTGATCGAAGCCTAGCAGCTTGACTTTGACGGTCTGGCCTTCGCTGACAATGTCTGTGACTTTCTCAACCCGCTTGGGGGCCAGTTCGGAAATATGCACCAGGCCGTCCTTGGCGCCGAAGAAGTTCACGAATGCGCCAAAGTCGACAACTTTCACGACTTTGCCGTCATAGATGACGCCTTCTTCCGGTTCGGCAACGATGGAATGAATCCAGTCCTTTGCCGCCTTGATCGATGCGCCGTCAGCCGACGCAATATTGATCACGCCATCGTCGTTGATGTTGACCTTTGCGCCGGTCTTTTCAACGATCTCGCGGATCACCTTGCCACCGGTGCCGATAACTTCACGAATCTTGTCGGCCGGAATGGTCATGACCTCGATACGCGGTGCATGTTCACCGAGTTCCTCGCGGCCCTGGGTGATGGCTTCGGCCATCTTGCCCAGTATGTGCATGCGGCCGTCCTTTGCCTGGAACAGAGCCGTTGACATGATCTCCTGCGTGATGCCGGTGATCTTGATGTCCATCTGAAGCGACGTAACACCTTCTTCGGTTCCCGCTACCTTGAAGTCCATGTCGCCGAGATGATCTTCATCACCAAGGATATCCGACAGCACTGCGAATTTTTCACCTTCCAGGATGAGGCCCATGGCAATGCCGGCAATCGGACGGGTGAGCGGGATGCCCGCATCCATCATGGCAAGCGATGCGCCACAAACACTGGCCATTGAGGATGAACCATTGGATTCAGTGATTTCCGATACAACACGAATTGTGTATGGGAACTCTTCCTTCTTCGGCAGCATCGGATGCACCGCGCGCCAGGCCAGCTTGCCGTGGCCGATTTCGCGGCGCCCGGTGAACCCTGTGCGGCCGGTCTCACCAACCGAATATGGCGGGAAGTTGTAGTGCAGCAGGAAATTCTCCTTGTAGGTTCCTTCCAGTGCATCAATGAACTGCTCGTCATCGCCGGTGCCGAGCGTGGTTACGACCAGCGCCTGGGTTTCACCCCGGGTGAACAAGGCCGAACCATGGGTGCGGGGCAGAACGCCGACTTCACACTTGATCTGGCGAACATCAGCCAGACCGCGGCCGTCGATACGTGATCCGGTCTCAATGATCTGTCCGCGAACGATATCGGCTTCCATTGACTTGAACACTTCGCCAACCTTGTTGGGAGCCGGTGCATTTTCATCTTCAGGGTCGCATAACTCTTCAACAACCTTTGCCCTGGCTGCGGAAATCGCTTCGTACCGCTCTTCCTTGCCGGCGATTGTATAGGCTGCCTGCAGGTCCTTTTCAGCCAGCTTCCTTGCGGCGGCAAGCAGTTCAGACTTGTCTTCGACCACATGCTCGCGGGGTTCGCGGGCTGCGCGTTCCGCCAGACGGATGATTGCTTCGATCACCGGCTGGAAGTCTTCATGACCTTTCATTACGGCGCCGAGCATGACTTCCTCGGACAATTCCTGGGCTTCGGATTCAACCATCAGGACGGCGTCCGTGGTACCCGCTACCACCAGATCCAGAACCGAATCCGGCATCTGGTCCAATGTCGGGTTCACAACATACTCGCCGTCAATGTAGCCAACACGTGCCGCGCCGATCGGCCCGAGGAACGGGGCGCCGGACAGACACAATGCTGCCGAGGCTCCGACCATCGCCACAATATCAGGATCGTTTTCAAGATCGTGGCTGAGCACGGTCAGAATAACCTGGGTTTCGCACTTGAAGCCTTTCGCGAACAGCGGGCGAATAGGACGGTCAATCAATCGGGAAACCAGGGTTTCCTTTTCCGACGGCCTTGCTTCGCGCTTGAAAAATCCACCGGGAATTTTACCGGCGGCATAGGTCTTTTCCTGGTAATTCACGGTCAGCGGGAAGAAGTCCAGGCCCGCTTTGGGTGCACGGTCAGCAACAACAGTTGCAAGTACTGTTGTCTCGCCATAGGTCACCAGAACGGCACCGTCGGCCTGGCGTGCGACACGACCGGTTTCCAGCCTCAGTGTGCGTCCGGCCCATTCAATTTCTTCGACATTAATGTCAAACATAAAAATATTTCCTTACATGTATGGTAGAGCTGAATTCGGAGCGGATCTCAGTTCCGACATCTCCTGGTTCAACTCCGGCCCTTGCCGCCATCTATTTCATTCGCGGCTTTCCCCGATCGGGCCATCAGCACCCGGCCCCATTGCCGTACGTGCCAAAAAAGGGAAACGGGCGGCTTGTCCTTTCCGGAAAACCACCCGCTGACTGTCAGTAAAACTACCGCCGGATACCGAGCCGTTGGATAATGCTCTTGTAGCGGGGCTCGTCACGCACCTTGACGTAGTCAAGCAGTTTGCGGCGCTGGCTGACCAGCTTGAGCAGACCACGGCGTGAATGGTTGTCTTTCTTGTGGGTCTGGAAATGACCCGTCAGGTTCTTGATCCGTTCGGTCAGGATTGCGACCTGCACTTCGGGGGAACCGGTGTCGCCTTCAACAGTGGCGTATTCCTTCACAAGCTCCTGCTTGCGCTCAGGCGTAATCGACATCGGGAAATCCTTTCAAAATGAGGAACAGGACGCCTAAAGCCGGGATGTCGTCCAGCGAAGGCCATGAAAAAACACCGGGACAACCCGGTGTTGGGGCAGCATATAGCGGAAATGAAACCCCAATACCAGTGCAAAAGGCAACCGACGTTGTTCGTCAATCCAGTTGAAATACCCTTACCGGTTGGACCATGCCACCAACAAGCCGTGCAATGGCCAATGGCGCGCCCGATCGGGTCAGCAGCAACTCATCTGCATTGGCAGGTTGCCCATCGGGAGAGAACTCCACCGGGTTGCCGTGGCGCACCTTACCAGCAGGATCTTCATCCAGTTCAATAGTTGGCAGATGCCTCAGCACTGCTTCCAGGGGATGCAACAGACCCGCCAGGTCGCCCGGGTCGGCATCCTCGAAAGCTGTCGCTGCAAAACACTGATCAATTGACACGTCTCCCGTCGCAATGCGGCGAAGGGCGGTGACATGTGCCAGTGTACCGAGCGCCATGGCGATATCACGGGCAAGCGAACGGACATAGGTCCCCTTGCCGCAGCAAACCTTGAATGTGGCGTGGTCTTCATCAGGACAACTGGTCAACTCCAGGCTTTCCACATGAACGGTCCGCTTCGCCATCTCGACCTGCTGACCGGCCCTGACGAGATCATAGGCGCGCTGACCATCGATTTTTATCGCGGAATAGGCAGGCGGTGCCTGCTCGATCAATCCGGTGAAATCCGGCAAGACATCTGTTATCTGCTGCCGTGTCGGACGTTTCAAACTGGTGGCGCTGACTTCACCTTCGGCATCGCATGTTACGGTTGCCTCACCCCAGCGAACCTCAAAGGTGTAGGTTTTCATCGCGTCGGTCATGTAGGGAACCGTCTTGGTTGCTTCGCCAAGCGCGATTGCCAACAGGCCGGTTGCCAGAGGATCAAGGGTTCCGGCATGTCCGGCCTTTTGCGCGTTGTAGGCGCGGCGAACCATCGCTACCGCCCGGGTTGATCCCATACCGAGCGGCTTATCGAGAAACACCCAGCCGTGGACGCGGTTTCCGGTTTTGCGGCGAGCCACCTGATCCTGCGCTTTCAATCTTTACTGTCAGACTCAAGATCGCCTCTGACCTTGGGGTCGGCAAGCAGGGCATCGATGCTGGAGGCATAGTCGATCGAGGTATCAACCCGAAACTTGATCTCCGGCATGAACTTCAACTGCAGTTTCGGTGCCAGTTCACCGCGAATGAATTTGCGATGACGCATCAGGGCTTCGGCCAGCGCATCACCATCGCCTGATGGCTGAAACGGCCTGATATAGGCAGTGGCAATTCTCAAATCCGGTGTGGTCGCCACCTCCAGTACCGTAACTCCGGTCTTCTCGATCACCGGGTCCATGACATCGCCGCGCATGAACAGAGCCGACAATTCATGACGGATCAATTCTCCCACCCGCAACTGGCGCTGCGACGGACCTCTGGCAGCTTTTGTTCTTGGTTTCATTGCGATGTCACTCCATCAGGCAAAAGGGCCTGCGCGACCAGCAAATGTCCGCACAGGCCAAAATCGAGCCGGTGGCCTATAGCGAGCGTTGAATGCTCTCCACGGTAAAGCACTCGATCACATCACCCGGGCGCATGTCCTGGTAGTTTTCGAAGGCCATGCCGCATTCCTGGCCGACCTGAACTTCCTTGACCTCGTCCTTGAAGCGCTTGAGCGTTGACAGCGTGCCCTCGTGAACAACAACGTTGTCACGCACCAGGCGCACCTTGGCGCCGCGCTGGACATTGCCTTCAACAACACGGCAGCCGGCAACCTTGCCGACCTTGGTGATGTTGAACACTTCGAGAATTTCGGCATTGCCGAGGAAAGTCTCCCGCAAGTCAGGTGACAACAGACCCGACATGGCGGCTTTCACATCATCGACCAGATCATAGATTATGTTGTAATAACGGATTTCGATGCCGCTGGCATCGGCTGCGTCACGCGCCTGTTTGTTGGCGCGGACATTGAAGCCGATAACAATGGCGTTTGAGGCCTGTGCCAGTTGCACATCGGATTCCGATATCCCGCCGACTGCATAATGCACCACCCGGGCTGCCACTTCGTCGGTGCCGAGTTTGTCAAGCGCCTGCACGATCGCTTCGGCTGAGCCTTGCACGTCCGCCTTGATAAGGATCGGAAATTCCTGCTTGCCGGTTTCCTTGAGCTGGCTCATCATCTGCTCGAGCGACGACCTGGCGCTTGGCGCTCCCCGGGTATCGCGCAGCTTGCGCTCGCGATAGTCGGTAATTTCACGCGCCCTGGCTTCGTTCTCGACAACCACAATCTGGTCGCCGGCTTCCGGCGCAGAATTCATGCCCAGGATCTCAACCGGCACCGATGGACCGGCCTCGTCAATATTGGCACCCTTGTCATTGATCAGGGCTCGAACCTTGCCCCAGGCAACGCCTGCTACGACAATGTCGCCCACACGCAGTGTACCGCGGCGCACCAGTACCGTGGCGACCGGACCGCGACCCTTGTCGAGTTGCGCTTCAACCACAATGCCATCGGCCGCACGGTCCGGGTTGGCCTGCAGATTGAGCAATTCCGCCTGCAGCAGGATTGCCTCAAGCAGCTTGTCTAGGTTGGTTCCCTTAAGCGCGGAAATTTCCACATCGAGAACTTCACCACTCATGCTCTCAACAATCACTTCGTGGTTCAGCAGGTCGGTGCGAACCCGGTTTGGGTCCGCATCCGGTTTGTCCATCTTGTTGATGGCAACGATCAGTGGAACGCCAGCTTCACGGGCATGATTGATCGCCTCGATTGTCTGGGGCATGACACCATCATCGGCGGCAACAACCAGCACAACGATATCGGTCGCCTTGGCGCCACGCGCGCGCATTGCCGTGAAAGCTGCGTGGCCCGGTGTATCAATGAATGTCGCCAGGCCATTTTCGGTTTCAACCTGATAGGCTCCAATATGCTGGGTGATGCCACCGGCCTCGCCGGACACAACCGACGCATTGCGCAGCGCATCCAGCAGCGATGTCTTGCCGTGATCAACGTGACCCATAACGGTCACAATCGGCGCACGTGGCTTCAGGCTGTCGGCCGGATCGTCGTCACCGATCAGGCCTTCTTCAACATCAGACTCAGACACCCGCTTGACGGTATGGCCAAAGTCTTCCGCGATCAGTTGCGCTGTATCTGTATCAACAATATCGTTGATCGTGTGCATCTCACCCTGTTTCATCAGGAACTTGATCACATCAACCGCTCGTTCACTCATGCGATTGGCCAGTTCCTGAATGGTTATCACTTCAGGAATCGTCACTTCACGAGCTACTTTCTCCTTGGTGACAGAACCGCCCATGGCCTGTTTTTTCTGACGTTCCTGGCGGCGGCGGAAAGCAGCCAGTGAACGGGCGCGCCCGCCGTCATCATTAAGCGCGTTGGAAATTGTCAACTTCCCGCGACGGCGATCGGCGTCATTGCGCGGCTTGGGCGGCGCGGCCGGTTTGTCAGCACCACCGGACGGCCGACGGGATTTTGAACGCCCCGCATCCGGTTCCGCTTCAGCTGCGGCCTTGCTGGCCTTGAGTTCCGCAGCAGCCTGTTTGGCTTCTGCATCTGCTGCACGTTTTGCGGCACGGCGAGCTTCGTCAGCTTCCTTTTGAACTCGTTCGGCTTCCTCGCGCGCTTCGCGTTCGACACGTTCAACCGCTTCGATTTCCGCGCGCTTCCTGTCCTCGATGTCACGCTGGCGAGCCTCCACCAAAGCGCGTTCGCGTGCTTCAGCTTCCTCGGCAGTCAATGTGCGCAAAACCTTGGGTGCACCGACGGTCTTGATCGCCGGCCGCTTTGGCGGAGCCGGGGCTGCCGGTGCCGCTGCAGCAGGCGGCGGCGCTGCAGCAGGTGCTGCCGGTGCGGGCGCTGCAGCCTTTGGTGGCGCAGCAGCCGGTTTCGGTTTTGGCTTCGCAGCAGGCGCAGGCGCTGGCGCTTCGGCTACCGCAGGTGCAGCGGGTTTGGCCCCGGGACCTCCAATAATGCGTTTGCGCTTGGTTTCCACCACAACGGTTTTCGACCGTCCATGGGAGAAGTTCTGGCGTACCCGGCTTTGGCCACCGCCACGCAATCCGAGCGTGCGTCCGCCCGGGCGTTCGTTTCCACTGCCATTATCGTTCGTGTCACTCATTGCGTATCAGCTTTCCGCTTGTGCGGCTCCGTTTAACTCAAAAAATTCATATCGTCTCGCACAGGCGAGAAACTTTCGCGCCAGGCCACCAGGGTTAATGGCAGCATGTATCACATTTGTACGCCCCAATGCCAAATCCAAATCAGCAGAAGCAAAACATTCGACCAGGCGATCGACCTGACCGGTGGTCCGCAGCTTGCCCATCAGTTTGCGGCGACCATCCCGAGCGCCATCCGATGCCGCTATCAGCACCGCTGCCCGGCCTTGTTTGAGGGTCGATTCGGTCTTCTCAAAACCAGCTACGACCTGACCGGCTTTTGACGCCAGGGACAGACACGACATGGCATCTTTTAGCAACAATCGTGCAACCAGGTCGCCCAGGTCGTCGGGCGGCCTGACGTCGTTCCTCAACGCCCGCGCAAACACCTTGCGCCTGACTGCCTCGGCAACATCGTGACGAGACAAGGTTATCCAAACTCCACGGCCCGGCAGGTTTTGCTTCAGGTCCGGCACCAGATTCCCGTCAGGCGAGACAACAAAACGCAACAGTTCTTCACGCGGCCGCTGCGTGCGGGTCAATGCACACATGCGGACATTGGTGTCATCTTCGAAGACGGTTTGTTGCGCCAGAGCTGTCATGCTGCGGGGTGATCACCTTACTGCTGGTTGTTGTCGGTGACGGTCTCGGCTTCGCCGCCATCGGTTTCAATTTCGCCATCTGCCTCAGCCTCCGGCTCCGGCTCCGGCTCAATCCAGCCGAGTTGCAGACGAGCCGACATGATCAGGGCTTCGGCTTCAGCTGCGGTCATGTCGGTCGCAGACAGCGACCCCTCGTGGCGGATTGTTTCGTTTTCACCGCGCTCGCTCCAACCGGTCAGATCATCCGGCACACATCCGGCAAAATCCTCCAGCGTCAGCACGCCGTCTTCGCCGAGCATGACCAG
This sequence comes from Alphaproteobacteria bacterium, assembly GCA_024640405.1. Lineage (GTDB taxonomy): Bacteria > Pseudomonadota > Alphaproteobacteria > Rhizobiales > Aestuariivirgaceae > Anderseniella. The sequence continues at coordinate 17,710 of JAHEFB010000021.1, forward strand.
CATGGCCGGCGACAGGCCGGCAAAACCGGCCAGGTCATCTGCAACTCCAAGTTCCTTGCGCTTGGCTTCCAGTTCAGAAGCCTGACGATCAAGGAATTCGGTGGCACGCGCCTGAATTTCAGAGGCCGTCTCGTCATCGAGACCTTCGATGGAAGCAATTTCCTCCGGCGCCACATATGCGACTTCTTCAATGGAATCGAATCCTTCAGATGCGAGCAACTGAGCCAGCATCTCATCCACGTCGAGCGCCTCGATAAAGCGCTGTGTGCGATCTGCGAACTCTTTCTGACGACGTTCGGATTCTTCTGCCTCGGTCATGATATCAATGTCCCATCCGGACAACTGCGAAGCCAGGCGAACATTCTGTCCGCGGCGGCCAATCGCCAGCGAAAGCTGCTCATCGGGCACCACAACCTCGATGCGCTGGGCATCTTCATCCAGCACTACCTTGGCGACCTCGGCAGGTGCCAGGGCGTTGACGATGAAACTGGCCGCATCAGGCGTCCACGGAATGATGTCAATCTTCTCACCCTGCAATTCGTTCACCACTGCCTGAACACGGCTGCCACGCATACCGACACAGGCGCCGACCGGGTCAATTGAACTGTCTTTTGAACGCACCGAGATCTTCGCACGAGAACCGGCATCCCGGGCTACAGCTACAACCTCAACAATACCGTCGTAAATTTCCGGCACTTCCTGCTGGAACAGCTTGGCCATGAACTCGGGACGTGACCGTGACAGGAATATCTGCGGACCACGCAATTCGCGCCTTACATCAAAGATGTAAGCTCTTACCCGGTCACCATTGCGGAACGCTTCACGCGGCAAACCCTCGTCGCGGCGAACAATGCCTTCACCCCGGCCAAGATCGACGATGATGTTGCCATACTCGACACGCTTGACGACACCGGAAACAATCTCGCCAATGCGGTCCTTGTATTCCTCAAACTGACGCTCTCGCTCAGCATCACGTACCTTTTGCACAATAACCTGTTTGGCGTTCTGTGCGGCAATGCGCCCAAAGTCTACAGGTGGCAGCGGCTCGGACAGAAAATCGCCCATACGCGCACCCGGATTGCGGTCCAAAGCTTCCTTCATGGTGATCTGGGTTGAGTCGTTTTCAACCTCTTCGACCACTTCAAGCAAACGGTACAGTTTGGTTTCGCCGGTTTGTGGATCGATTTCGGCGCGAATGTCGTTCTCAGCGCCATACCGAGACCGTGCAGCACGCTGGATTGCGTCCTCCATCGCATCAATCACCACAGCCTTGTCGATAGACTTTTCACGTGCAACCGCATCGGCGATTTGCAGCAGTTCCAGTCTGTTTGCACTTACAGCGACATCAGCCATTTCATTCACTCCGCATTAATGTCGTTAGTTTCAGTTTCAGTTTCATGTGTCCAGGCCGCGCCATCACCGACTTCACCCGCCCTGGCCCGCTCGCCGGCGGCCTTCAGCAAATCATCATTCATCACCAACCGGGCATCACCAATTGCCTTGATGTCCAACCCGATCAACACATCCTCACCTGCTTTTTCCGGTGGTGGAATAAACAACCGCACTTCACCGTCATCAAATCCTTCCAGCTTGCCGCGAAATCGTTTGCGGCCCGCCAGTGGAGTCGACAACTCAACCTTCGCTTCAAAGCCTGCCCACCGCTCAAAATCCTCAGGCCGTACCAAGGGCCTGTCCACTCCGGGCGAGGAAACCTCAAGGCTGTACTTGCCGGCAACCGGATCGTTCACGTCGAGCAATGGAGATATTGCGCGTGAAATATCCTGACACCCGCCAACCGTCATGCTGCCATCGGGACGCTCCGCCATGATCTGAAGCGTGTTTCCGGAAAGGCGAACCCGCACCAACCGGTAGCCCAGTTCCTCAATGGCAGGCTCAACCAGGCGAGCCACTTTGGCGGCCACGCCGGTCTCAACCTGCATCCTTTTGGCCATGTCGGCCGCCATTTGACGTCTCCCTGTCCGGCGCAATCGCCGCGCGTGTTTTCCGGCAGGTCCGACCGGACGGCACTCTGATCTAAGCAACAAAAAAAGCGGGCCCCGCAGGACCCACCCTCATGAACCGTGGTCTTCAGTACTCTTTGAAGACCTATGAGAATGAACTTGATGAGCTACATATACGCCGAGATTGCCCGGACTTCAAGCAAAACGCTTAGGGTCCTGATCCTAGCTTCGAAAAAATCGCAAATAGGTTGAACTGCGCCCTTGGCGTTCTGCCTTTGCCTCATATCTCGTCTTCGGCCAATCAGCGGGACGTTCCCGCCAATCCGCCGGGTCATCAGACAACAGCGAGAACCCGCCATGTTGCGCAACCTCCCGCAAACTCCAGCTGATATAGTCATCCATGTCGCTGGCGACACGAAATTCGGCGCCTGGCCTCATAACACGCCGCAAACGGTCGAGATTTGTCTGGTTTACAAAGCGGCGCTTGTGGTGACGCAGTTTGGGCCATGGATCGGGAAACAGCAGGAAAGCACGTGACACTGTCTGATCGCCCATCTGATCCAGTCGCGGGCGAATGTCGTTATCGATGACGCGAACATTGGAAATGTTACCGGCCTCAAGCAGGCTGAGCAACTTGGCGACGCCGTTGATATATGGTTCGCCACCGATGAAACCTACATGGGGATTCTCGGTGGCCTGCCAGGCCAGGTGCTCGCCACCGCCAAACCCTATCTCCAGCCAGACTTCAGAAACAGTATCGGCAAACAGCGTTTGCGGATCTTGCAGGGCTTCGGTGTGATCCGGCACCCGGAGTTTCGGCAGCATGTTTTCAATCAGGCGGAGGTGATTGTCGCGCAGGGATTGTCCCGAGCGGCGTCCGAAAAACTTTTCTGCGAACCGGGGAGCATCTGAAGCTTGTGACATGGAAGATGGACCCTGACCGATCATTGCAGTGTTTCAGGCCGACAATTTTACCGTTAATCAGACTGCAAGCTCCAGATGAGCCCGCACCACACTGGATCAGTATGACTTTTGATTGAATCAATCAAAAGTCATAAAACTGATCGATTCCAGAGTGCTGGAGAAACTTTATGGCTTCAAGTGAACCCATGTCGCTCTAGGAAACAGCTTTTACTGCTTCCCTGAGGGCTTTGGTCATATCGGTTTTTTCCCAGGAGAACGAACCGTCGCGTCGCGGTTTGCGGCCAAAATGACCGTAGGCCGCCGTGCGCGCATAGATTGGCTTGTTCAGGTCAAGATGGCGCCGGATACCACTGGGAGACAGATCCATGCATTTGCGCAAGGCCTGCTCCAGTATGTCTTCATGCACCTTACCTGTTCCATAGGTGTCCACATAGACCGACAGCGGCTGCGCTACGCCTATTGCATAGGAAAGCTGGATTGTGCAGCGATCCGCCAGTTTTGCAGCCACCACGTTCTTGGCCATGTAGCGCGCCGCATAGGCAGCGGACCGGTCGACCTTGGTTGTATCCTTGCCGGAGAAAGCGCCCCCTCCATGCGGTGCAGCGCCACCATAGGTATCAACGATGATCTTTCGTCCGGTGAGCCCCGCATCTCCATCCGGGCCACCTATGACAAACTTGCCCGTGGGATTGATGTACCAGTTGCAATCGGCGGCAATCTGCAGTTCGCCCAACGCCTCAAGGACATAAGGTTCAATCACTGAACGCACCTTGGCTGAATCCCAGCTTTCATCCAGATGCTGCGTGGAAACGACAATTGATGTAACTTCGGAGGGTTTTCCGTCAACATAGCGGATTGTGATCTGGCTCTTGGCGTCAGGCCCGAGCTTTGCAGCTTCGCCTTCGCCCTGATGTCGAGCCTGGGCCAGCAACTCGAGAATCTTGTGGGAGTAATAGATAGGCGCCGGCATCAGATCGGGCGTTTCGCGACAGGCATACCCGAACATTATGCCCTGATCGCCAGCGCCTTCTTCGCCCTGTCGATCTGCGGCGTTGTCCACACCCTGCGCAATGTCGGCAGATTGCGCATGCAACAGCACGTCGACCTTTGCGGTTTTCCAGTGAAATCCTTCCTGCTCATAGCCGATTGCACGGATGGCACGGCGTGCGGCGGACCGGAATCTGCCGGGTGCAACAACTGCATTTCCGGCAGCGTCATGAACGATGTTTCCCGCCTTGTCCTTTTTCAACAATGTTTCCGGGACCCTGACCTCACCCGCGATTACCACACGATTGGTGGTAGTCAGTGTTTCGCATGCAACCCGAACAGTCCAGGGATCCGTCCCGGTCTTGCGGGCCTCCTTGTAAACGAGGTCTACGATCTCGTCAGAGATGCGATCACATACCTTGTCAGGATGACCTTCGGAAACAGATTCACTTGTGAAAAGATAGTTCTGACGTGCCATGGCTTGCAAACTCCGCGAATGGGACAGGCTGATCGCCATATGCAGATTTCTTTATATGCAATGGCAGCCGAGTGGACGCCCTTTTGTCAGGCCGCACGCATCACGTCAAGCCAACATTGAGCAATGCAGGCAAATTGCAGCAATTGTTGTCGTCTTTGACATTCCACCGATTGCCCGATTACCGTCCCCTGCTGTCGGATATTGATTTCACAAGATCGATAATATTCTGTCGAACATCGTTCTCGATTTCGGAAAATGTTCTGATAAATTGCGCGCCGTCCGTACTGGACAAAAAATCAATCAACCGGGATGCCTCAGACCCGACCTGGCTTTCAGGTCTTTTTGCAGTGTCGCCATGCTTGATGCCGTCAAAGAAAAACTGCACCGGAACACTGAGTATACGTGAGATATCATACAATCTGCTGGCGCTGATACGATTGGCGCCTTTTTCGTATTTCTGGATTTGCTGGAAGGTCACTTCAAGACTTTCTCCAAGCTTTTCCTGACTGATCCCCATCAACACCCTTCGCATCTTCAGTCTGCCGCCAACGTGGACATCGACTGGATTTGGCACTTTTTTCATCATGAGTTACCCGTACCCCGCAAACTGCCCTGCCGGCAATCAATCACCGGCCCGTGATTTCCCCATGCGGCCGGTTTCCGGAGACATCTGGTATACGAAACATCTTCGTCCGTCTACAAATTAAATAAACGCAAGCGGCCAGCAGCAACAATCCAAGGAAACCGATATCGCCCATGACTGCATAAGGCGTCTCGGCCATGACCACGGGCATCACAGCATCGAGGTGACCAACCTCCCCCAGACCCAGCATCGCTCTTACGCGACCAGCAGAGTCAATCATGGCGGAAATTCCGGTATTGGCGGCCCTGATCATCGGTACACCCTGTTCGATGGACCGAAACCGGGCCTGTCCCAAATGCTGGTGCGGCCCTCCCGACGTTCCGAACCATGCATCATTGGTCACATTGACCAGCATTTCCGGCCGTGAGGCATAAGGGCGCGACCGCGGAAATACTGCCTCGTAGCATATGAAACCGGCAAATGCCGGCAACCCATCAAGCTTGATAACCCTGTCTTCGTGACCAGCTGAAAACCCCGGAGGCAGATTGACGATTTGCCGTATACCGAGGGGTTCCAGCAGCCACTGGAACGGCAGAAACTCTCCGAACGGTACCAGGCGAACCTTGTCATGCCGGGCCGCAATCTGGCCATCGGCCGGGATTGCCAGCAGGGAATTGAATATCGAGGCCTTGCCAGCATCATCAACAACCCGATGCAGACCACCGGTCAGAAGTTGCGATCGCGACGGCATGCCGGCCATCACCCTGGCCCGCAAAGCATCTTCCTCACCGATCAGGCGTGGAAGTGCGCTTTCGGGCCACACAACTATCGGCGGCAGGCGGGGAGGATTATTAAACGGGGAGCCGGTCAGATTCAGGTAGGTGTCTATGATCCGTCCGGCATGCCCCGGATCCCATTTGTCCTTCTGGGATATATTCGGCTGGACAATTCGCACCGGAACTGCATCAGCACTGCTGCCTTGCAGCGTAACGTCATAGGCCGCAATGCGATTGTTGCCCCACAAATGCACCGCTATCACAGCAGCAGCAATGACCGCCGGAAATGCCGCGCGCGCAGGCAATCCAGCTCCGGTTTTGCTCACGCCCCACACAACAGCAGGAGCTGCAGCTGCCAGAATGACAATCACGGTCATCCCATATATGCCGATCAGGCTGGCGATTTGTGAAAATCCATCCAGTGAGCCCGCACCATAGCCCGGCAAATTCCAGGGAAATCCCGTCAGCAGATGACCTCTCAGCCATTCTCCCGCTCCTATGAGCCCGGACAGCAAAACAATCCGTGGCCACCCGGTAACCCACAGCATTGCCGCGGCGCCGACGGCAAGGCCCCAATACAGTGACAGATAGGCCGGCAACCCCCCCACCGCAAAGGGAATCAAAGCCGCAAACTTTTCCGGTTCCAGCCAAAACGCTTCTGATATCCACCATAGCGACGGCACGAAATATCCAAAGGCAAAACACCAGCCAACGGCGAAGCCGACGACGAACCGCCGTCGCATCCCTGTTCGTGACTGCACGGAACAATCAAGCAACCAGACCAGTGTGGAATAGCTTACAAACAGGACCGGCCAGAAATCATAGGGCGGCAGCGACAGACTGGCCAACCCGCCTGCCAGCAGCGCCACAAGACTGATCCGCCAAAGCGGCCAGCCAGTGACAGTTGCAAGTACTCCGATCAGCTTTGCACCTGTGGAGATGTTTCTTCCGGCTTTTTCGCAGCAGGTTTCGATGCAGCCGCCGGCTCACGCCTGTTTCGCGGTTTGGTATGTATGGCAATGCGGCGCACCCGGCGGGGATCAGCCGCGACAATCTCGAACTCGATGCCCGAAGCGTGCCTGATCAACTCACCGCGAACCGGCACCCTGCCGAGCATATGGAATATCAATCCACCAAGCGTATCAGCTTCTTCTTCTTCTTCTTCCGGCAACAGCTTGATACCCAGCATTTCCTCGGCATCCTCAATTTCCAGTCTGGCCTCTGCAAGCCAACTGGTTTCTGACACGCGGGAGATCAGTTCATCTATCTCATCGTGCTCGTCTGCAATGTCTCCGACAATCTCCTCAACCAGATCTTCAATGGTGGCGAGACCGTCGGTGCCACCATACTCATCCACTACAATCGCCATGTGAACATGGGTAGATTGCATCTTCACCAGCAGGTCTGCGGCAGGCATTGACGGTGGCACGTAAAGCAGTTCTCGCATGATTCCGAGTTCGCTAACGGGCGTTTTAAGGTCAGCCGCAGACAGGGACAGGATGGGCACCGGTTTCTTCGCACGGGTCTTTCCCTTGCCCGGCTTGTTGCTCGAATTCAGCCATTCGAGAAAGTCCTTGATGTGAATCATGCCAAGCGGCTCATCCAGCGTCTCGTGATATATGGGCAGGCGGGAATGACCTGCGTCAAGAAAGCAGCCGAGCAGTTCCGACACAGAACTTGATGCATCAATTGCAATTATTTCTGCGCGCGCCACCATCACATCGTCCAGGCGCAAATCCGAGAACTCAATCAGGTTGAGCATCATCGACTTGGCGTCGGCCCGGAAAGCTGACGTACCTTCTTCCTCGGCATGCCGGTCAAGCACACCTTCCAGGCTTTCACGCAGGGTTTCATCCGACCTGCCGGCGCCAAACGCCCGCTTGATCCAGGACCACATTCCCGGATTGTCGTTTCGTGCATTTTCAGAAGTGGGGCTGGTCCCGCTGCGGGACCTGCTAGATTGGTCTTCGTCCATTTGACCGACCGGCTTTCACCGGCGTCCTCTGTCCTGTCTTAATAGCAATGGCTACACAATTGGTGCATACGGATTCGAAATTCCAAGCACACCCAGAATGTCGATCTCAAGGCGTTCCATTTCGTTCGCCTCGGCCTCATTTATGTGATCATAACCCATAATGTGCAAGATACCATGCACAGCAAGGTGAACCGAATGTTCCGCCAATGGTTTTTCCTGCTGCCGAGCTTCCCGGCGAACAACCCCTGCAGCCAGCATGATGTCACCCAAAGGGCGGGGCTCATCCGGTGGCAACGGCATGTCGCGAGGAGCCGGAAAAGACAACACATTGGTCGGTTGACTCTTGCCGCGCCAACGCAGATTTTGCTCCGCCACCTGCTCATCCGATGCCAGTGCGATAGTCACCACTGCATCAGACAGATCCCTGCCCAGTACAGATTCAGTTGCCAGGGCCGCCCTGCGCAACAACTTTTCAAGGTCGGGCAGTTCACTCCAGGCGACCTCGTCGACTTGTATTTCAAGTATCAAAATGTCCGCGGCTTTGTTGCCGGCTCCCAACCTGCCCGCTCGTAGGCATCAACAATTCGCGAAACCAACTGGTGACGAACAATATCCGATTTGTCGAATTTTACCTGCGAGATTCCTTTTACACCCTTGAGATAATCAAGCGCCTGGGTCAAGCCGGACGTGGTCCCGGGCGGCAGGTCGACCTGTGTCGGATCGCCGGTGATTACCATGCGAGAGCCTTCGCCAAGTCTGGTCAGAAACATTTTCATCTGCTGCGGCGTGGTGTTTTGCGCTTCATCCAGAATAATGAATGCCGACGACAGGGTGCGCCCGCGCATGAACGCCAGCGGGGCTATTTCTATTGTGTTGTCCGCCAGACCCTTGATCACAGCTTCCGGCGGCATGACGTCATAAAGCGCGTCGTAAAGCGGTCTGAGGTAGGGGTCGACCTTTTCTTTCATGTCGCCCGGCAGGAAGCCCAGGCGCTCGCCTGCTTCAACGGCAGGTCGCGACAGGACAATGCGGTCAACCCGCCCTGCCATCAATTCAGCCGCGGCACAAACAACAGCGAGATAGGTTTTTCCCGTACCTGCCGGTCCAACACCGAAGACCAGTTCGTTCGCGGCAATGGCCTCCAGATAGATTTTCTGACCCGGCGAGCGGGCGGTGACTGTCTTGCGCCGCGTGCGAATTGCGGAGACCTGTGAGGAACCTTTGGTAACCGCAACCGGACTCATGGCCATGCGAACAGCACCCTCGACATCGCCGCGTGCGAGGTCAAGGCCTTCCAGCGCGCGTTCGTAAAGCTCCATCAGGACCTGCCTGGCCATCTCGTGACCTGTTGCGGAACCCCGGATCGCAACCTTGTTGCCGCGCGGGGTTATGTCCACGCCGAGCCGGTCTTCTATCAGCAGCAAATGCTCATCGTGTTCACCGAAAACCAGCGTCAGTAAACGATTGTCATCAAAACTCAGGGTAATACTGCTTTGCGCTGTGTCTGAGGCGGCGTTGTCGTGCCGGGATGCGGGCCTTTGCTGGGCGGTGCGTGACGTCAACGGGGCAGGTCTCCTGATTCGTGGTTTTGGTAAGCGAAGCACATCACATTCAACCTCATGCTTCAACCATGTGACCGGTTAGTGAATTCGGTCCGACGCTCTCAATGGCAACCTTTACCGTATCGCCGACAGTTCGCTCACCGGCGTCCATGTACACCGACTGCAGATACGGTGAACGCCCTATCAACTGTCCGGCCCGGCGGCCGGGTTTTTCCAGTAGTATGTCGAGCACACGGCCTTTGCATGCCTCGTTGAAAGATGCCTGTTGCTTTCCCAACAACGACTGCAACTCGGCCAGTCGCGCTGCCTTCACAGCCTCGGGTACCTGAGTTGCATCGGTTGATGCCGGTGTACCGGGCCGCGGTGAATACTTGAACGAAAACGCCTGGGCATAAGTTACCTGCTCGACTAGTTTCATGGTGGCCGCAAAATCAGCGTCGGTTTCACCGGGAAACCCGACGATAAAGTCAGACGACATGGCGATGTCGGGCCGGACCTCGCGAATGCGGGCTACAAGTTCAATATAATGGGCTGCAGAGTGGCGACGGTTCATGGATTTCAATATGCCGTCGCTGCCGGACTGGACCGGCAGGTGCAGGTAGGGCATGAGCTTCGGATTGGAACCATGAGCCGCGATAAGGGCGTCATCCATGTCGCGGGGATGGCTGGTGGTGTAGCGTAACCGCTCAAGACCTTCAATTTCAGACAGCGCATCCAGCAGGTGACCCAGAGACCAGTTGTGACCGGCAAGCCCGCTGCCATGCCAGGCGTTGACATTCTGCCCGAGCAGCGTGATTTCCCGCACTCCTGCATCCACCAGTTTTCTGGCTTCGCCCAGAATCCGGTCGGCAGGGCGGGAAAACTCTGCGCCACGAGTATAAGGAACAACACAAAACGTGCAGAACTTGTCACAACCCTCCTGCACGGTCAGAAAGGCTGCAACACCGCGTTTCACCGGCTGAACCGACGGCGCGTCGAGAACCTCGAACTTTTCGTCAACCGGCAGTTCGGTTTCAATCACGGCTGCACCGGTTTCATTGTGCAGGTCCAGCAGATCGGGCAGTCTATGGTATGTTTGCGGTCCGAACACAAGGTCAACCACCGGCGCGCGGCGGACAATTTCCTCGCCCTCGGCCTGCGCCACGCAACCGGCTACCGCGATCTTCATGTCGCGGCCGTTGCGCGATTTGAGACGACGCAACCGGCCAAGTTCGGAATAAACCTTCTCTGCCGCCTTTTCACGAATATGGCAGGTGTTCAATATCACCAGATCGGCTTCATCGACCGCCTGCGTGGTCTGGTAACCACGCTCGCTCAACACCTCGCCCATGCGCTCACTGTCGTAGACGTTCATCTGACACCCATAGGTCTTGATGAACACCTTCGATGGCGCTGTGTGTATACTTTCCTGTGGCGTTTGAGGCATTGCCTAAGCTCCTTGTCGCGACAGCCTATAGTCGGTCACGGGTTGGCTGACAATGGGATTGGTCGCCATCATGCAATGACAAGCTTGCTGTAATGGCGTCACAGAGCGTCCCGTCGGGGCTCTTGTAGTAGTTCAAGCGAACACCGTTTTGAGTATAACCGGCTTCCTTGTAGAGCGCGTGCGCTGCCAGGTTGTTCTGGGCATACTCGATGAATATTCGCCTTGTCCCGGTTTTCTCGGCATGCTGGCGCAAAGCCCGCATAAGGGCCCGCGCAACGCCGCGCCGCCGGTTTTGAGGTAATACCGCCAGCGTCAGTACTTCCAGTTCATCTGCTGCTGCACGCAGCAACACGAAACCGCAGGGCAGGCTTTCGCCATTCCTGTTCTGCGTTGCCAGTAGAGCCGTTGATCCCGGTGTCTTAAGCAATGCCGACATAGCCTCATTGTCCCAGGCGTCTTCAAAACAAGGCGCGTGGATAACGGCAAGAATATTTGCGAACTCAGCGCCGACCTGTTCGACTGACAACGGGCTTTCATGATGCCTGACCTGTTGTGCCTGGGCCTTGGCGTCCGGTGCACGCAGATAGAATGGAACAGCCGGCGTGGTGGTATCTGCCACCTGGCCAGCAAGCCTGGCAATTACTGCAACATCCGGAATACCGCTGACCTCAGACACGGTGACGCCGGCAGGCAGATCAACCAGCCGCGTTGCGGAGCCGACGGCCAGGCCTGTTTTTTCACGCAGCAAATTGCCCGCGCCGGACACACTCAACACTGATGCCGGGTGCACTGGATCACCATCGCTGCCAAATCCCTGAAGAAAGACTTCGCCGCGCCTTGCATCCTGCAGGACCCAAACGTCTTGGCCAGCAGAAGTATCCAGGCACCTCGCGGCAAGTGCGGAAAAGGTTGTGATGCCAACCGCCGGTACCTTCAACACCAGTGCCAGGCCTCGGACAAATGCAAGGCCGATGCGAACGCCGGTAAAGGTGCCCGGGCCGGAACACGCTGCCAGACGGTCAATATCTGAATACGAAACTCCCGCCGAAGCGACTGTCTCAGCAACCATATCAGTCAGCCGTTCGGCATGACCACGCTGCATGGACTCGCTGACAAGCGACAGAGCACGGTCAAGTTCCGTGTCAAAAACACATGCCGAACAAGCAGCATGTGCAGTATCTACGCTGAGAACAATCATGGCGTCAGTCCGCCATCTCCCGACCCTATCGGCAACCCGGTCAGATCGGGCGGACTTCGCTTACTTCCGGAATGAAGTGGCGCAACAGGTTTTCTATGCCGTGTTTTAGGGTCGCGGTCGAACTTGGGCACCCGGCGCAAGCACCTTTCATGTGCAGGTAGACAATGCCTTCCTTGAAACCGTGAAAGGTTATGTCGCCGCCGTCCTGGGCCACTGCCGGGCGAACCCGGGTGTCGAGCAGTTCCTTGATGGTTGTCACGATCTGCTGATCAGCTTCGGCAAATTCGCCTTCATCAGCCGTCGCCTCTGCCTCGCCGTTGCGAATGACCGGAGCGCCGGACATGAAATGTTCCATGATGGCTCCGAGGATGGCCGGCTTGAGGTGTTGCCATTCGCCATCATCCTTGGTGACCGTAATAAAATCGGCTCCAAGGAACACACCTTCGACCCCGCTGACGGCGAACAGCTTTTCCGCCAGGGGCGAAATGGAAGCATCATCGGCCGAGCGGAAGTCCCGTGGGTCGCCATCTACTACAGGTTTGCCCGGAATGAACTTCAGGGTGCTGGGGTTGGGCGTGGCTTCGGTCTGAATGAACATTTTTGCCTGTCTCCTGCGGCAACGTCCATCTGTGACGGGTGTTGCCGGATGAATATCACCTAACATATAAAGGTTTTCTGGAATAATTCCAGATTAGCGCGTCAGAATTGTGTTGCGGCTTGTCCCGGTCGTTTTCCGGCCTACCTGACAAATCCCATTATGCGGCGCACATCGGCCATCACCGGCTCTGCAATGGCGTTTGCCCGATCCGCTCCATCTTTCAAAACTGCATCAATGTGATCCTGGCTTGCCATCAGCTTCTGCATTTCGGCGGCGATCGGTGACAGTTTTTCCACTGCAAGGTCAGCCAGCGCCTGTTTGAGGTCCGAGAATTGCTGCCCGCCAAACTGCGGCAAAACTGTTTCGATGGTGGCGTCCTGCAGAGCTGCAAAGATGCCGAGCAGATTAGCCGCCTCGGGCCTGCCCTGCAGCCCGTCCATGGTGTCAGGCAAGGCATCGGGATCGGTCTTCGCCTTGCGCACCTTCTTGGCAATGGTGTCTGCATCGTCGGTCAGGTTGATCCGCGACAAATCCGAAGGATCGGACTTCGACATCTTCTTTTCACCGTCCCGCAATGACATGACACGGGTCGCTGCTCCGGTGATCAACGGCTCCGGCAACGGGAAGAAGCCATCGGGGTAGCCAGCCTCGGTACAGGCATCAGCCATGTCGATATTGAACTTCTGCGCGATATCACGGGTCAGCTCAAGGTGCTGTTTCTGATCCTCGCCAACCGGCACGTGAGTGGCGCGGTAAGCTAAAATGTCTGCTGCCATCAGGTTGGGGTAGGCATACAGTCCCACCGAGGCATTTTCACGATTCTTGCCGGCCTTGTCCTTGAACTGGGTCATGCGATTCAACCATCCCATGCGAGCCACACAATTGAATATCCAGGCCAACTCGGAATGTGCGGCCACCTGGCTCTGATTGAAGACAATATGTGCTTTCGGATCGATTCCGGAGGCGAGGTAGGCAGCGGTCACTTCGCGGGTACTGCGGGCAAGTTCTGCCGGACCACCCCACACCGACCGGTCCTGGGTGATGGCATGCAGATCGACCACGCAATAAATGCAGTCATGCGATGACTGCATTTCTACAAAACGCTTGATGGCGCCAAGATAATTGCCGAGGTGCAAATTGCCGGTTGGCTGGACGCCGGAAAAAACGCGCTGTTTGGCCTGGGACATAGTGTAATGGCTCCGCAAGATCGGGGAAACGTCGGGTTGAATTTACTAGAGCAATTTTCGTCCAGATAGAAGCGTTTGATGGCATCAAATCGGTTTACTCGGCTAGGCGCAAAGTGAAGCACGATGTGGGGCATCGGGCAAACTTTGCAACAACGCCGATGGACCGATTTGATCCACCGAAGGCCGGTTTTCTGAGCCCGCTGGACGGCGTTGCGGCTTTCTTGTGGTCAACCAGACCACAACGGAAACCGCGCCTTGCCAGCGAACACAGAAAACCGGTCAAACGATTCTACCTGGGCGAAAGTTGCTCTGGTGGGCCGGGTATATGCCGCAATGCGCGCGCGCTGCCAAGCACCATCAACGCCTGCGCGAGAAAGATCGCTTCAAGGCAGCTATGTCCAGTGCACCTGTCCACCAGGCCACCGCAAAATAAACCGCAGCTCCAAAACCAACCATTCCGGCCAGCGTCGCCAAGCGAAGAATGAACACGGTATCCACGCTGAAGAGTGTGCCGACAAACTGCATCAGGCCAAGCAGCACACACCCCATGATCAGACTTGCAGCGATGATCCTGGGCAATGCATGGCGCATCCGGTCATCAACCGTAAATTCACCCCGCTTCGAAAGTGTGTAACCAAGCAGCATGGCATTGATCCACCCGGCGGCACTGGTGGCAACCGCAACGCCGACATAGGCAAAAAACGGAAACAGCGCCAGCGCGCCGACAATGTTGACAATAACCGAGACAAGCGCGAACCACATCGGGGTGCGAGTATCCTCGCGGGCAAAGAACGCCGGTGAAAACACCTTTATCATGACGAACGCCGGCAAACCCGCGGCAAAGGCAGTCAAGGCAATCGACGTTGCACGGGCATCTTCTTCCGAAAACGCGCCGCGCTCAAACAGCACGTGAATGATCGGATGCGGCATTGCCATCAGTGCTACAGCCGACGGTACGGTCAGCAACAGCGAAATCTCCAGCGCCCGGTTCTGGCTTGACTGAACACCTTTGGCATCTTCAGCGCGAAGCCGGCGTGCCAGCTCCGGCAACAACACAACACCAATGGCAATGCCGATGACGCCAAGCGGAAGCTGATAAATCCGGTCCGCATAGTAAAGCCATGAAGGCGCCGAATCCTGCAACGATGCAATCATCGTTGAGACCAGCAGGTTGATCTGGGTAATTCCACCTGCAATCAGTCCGGGAATACCCAGGGCGACAAGCCGCCTTACACCCGGCGTAATGGCGGGCCGCCGGAGTTTCAGGGAAACGCCGGCGCGGGTCATCGCGATCCACAGCATCATCAACTGCAGCATACCGGCAGCACTTACCCCCCATACCAGCGCATAACCGGTTCGCGGTTCCGCACCCCATCCCGACAGGAGTACAGAACCCAGAACCCCGATCATGACAATGTTGAGAATAATCGGCGCGGCAGCAGCGGCAGTGAAGCGATGCAGCGAATTCAAGATGCCGCCGATCAAGGCCACCAGTGACATGAAAGTCAGATAGGGAAACGCGATACGGGTGAGTTGAATGGTCAAGTCAAGCTTTTCCGGGTTGTCAATGAAACCGGGAGCCAGAATGTAGATGATCAATGGCATGGCCAGCATGGCCATTGCCGACAGGGCAATCAGAAACCCGAGCAGCACCGCCAGCACCTGTTCTGCAAACCGGGTCGCCTCAGGCTGACCTTCACCTTCCAGTTTACGGGCAAACAGCGGAACGAAGGCGGCATTGAACGCACCTTCGGCAAACAACCTGCGAAACAGATTTGGAAACCTGAAGGCAACCACGAATGCGTCCGCGACCAGGCCTGTCCCGACTACACTTGCCATCAGCATGTCGCGCACGAAGCCCAGCACCCGGCTGATCATCGTCATGGCGGCAACTGTGGAAGCAGATCTTAGTAAAGCCATCTTATCCGTGGTGCCTTGAGCACAGAATGACAGGAGCAGGAGATGGTCCTGAGACCAGGCTGCACTGAAACGGGAATCAGTTATTACGCAATCTTGTAGACAAGCGGTTGTTGTTCAGCAAGCAGGCGGAACGGGTGGTTGTTTATCCAGCCTTGGCCAGTTGCTGGTTGTTGCCTGCCTCAAGCACACCCATGAGGTTTTCCTCGATGGCCTGCATTCTGTCTTTGCCGGTTACTTTCTGGCCAAACAAATCCGTGACATAAAACACGTCAACAGCCCGTTCGCCAAAGGTCGTCACCTGGGCAGAAGAAATGTTGAGGTTCAACCGGAACAGGCTGTCTGTCAGCTTGAACAACAGGCCCAGACGATCCAGTCCGGCCACTTCGACAACGGTAAAACGGTTGGACGTATCATTTGACACAATGACCTGGGGTTCCACCGTGAATGCCTTGATCCTGCCTTTTGGCTGCGACGCGCTGGCAACTGCCTTTCGCAGTTGAATCTCACCGGCAAACGCCTGCCGCATGAGAGTCAGAACACGATCAACCCGGCGCTGTTCGTCTCCTGCGTCTTCAAATTCCCGCTGGATCAGCAGGGTATCGAGCGCCATGCCGTCCGTGGTGGTGAAAATCTTGGCTCCGACAATATTGGCGCCACCGGCAGCGCAGGCACCGGTCAGCAACGCCAGCAGGCGCGGGTGGTCCGGCACGTAAACCGTGATCTCCGTGATCGACTTGAAGTTGTCGGTGCGCACATCAAATGCAATTGCGTTTTTTGCCTGTCCGGCGCGCTCCAGCAGTTTGGCGTCCATCACCTGATGTGCAAGGTCAACGGTATACCAGTAGGCGTCATAGTGGCGATCAAGGTAGGCTGAAATTTGCGTCTCGTTCCAGTCGGAAAGCGCATCGGAGAGGGCATTCTTGGCCGCCTCGATACGGTCAACGCGAGAGATCGATGTGTGACCACCAGACAAGTGCGGTTCGGTTTCGGCAAACAGGGTGCGCAGCAACTGTCCCTTCCAGCCGTTCCACACGCCGGGCCCTACCGCCCGGATATCAACCACGGTCAGCACCAGCAGCAAACGCAATCGCTCGGGACTTTGGACCAAATCGGCAAAGTCGGTGATCGTCTTGTAGTCGGACAGATCGCGCATCTGCGCGGTTTCGCTCATCAGCAAATGGTGCCGGACAAGCCATACGACCGTTTCGGTTTCCGCCTTGCTCAGCCCAAGACGCGGGCACAGCGTCTTCGCAACCTTTGCTCCTGCAATGGAGTGATCTTCCCGGCGACCCTTGGCGATGTCATGCAGCAGCACCGCAACGTACAGGACACGCCTTGAGACCACGCCCTTTATGATACCGGACGCAAGCGGATGGTCCTGCTTCAACAGGCCCTGCTCGATTTTTGACAGAATCCCGACCGCACGGATCAGATGTTCATCCACCGTGTAGTGGTGATACATGTTGAACTGCATCAACGCGGTGATGCGCCCGAACTCATGAATGAACCGTCCCAGCACGCCAGCTTCGCTCATCTTGCGCAGAACCGCCTCAGGGTCGCCGGATCTGGTCAGGATATCCAGAAACAGCTCATTGGCTGCCGGGTCTGCCCGCATTTGCTTGTCGATGACCCGCCGATTGCGGCGAACAAGCCGCAGCGTTGCCGGGTGAATGGCCAGGTTGTTATGCTCGGCCACCCTGAACAGGCGGATGATCGAAACCGGATCGTTGATAAACAGGTCATCATCCACAGCCTTGATACGGCCAGCCTCAATCTTGAAAACACCGTCTTCGTCAAGCTTGATGGAGCGCCTTCGGAAACGTCCGAACAACTCGCTCATGCTCGGCGCCTGCTTGATATGCTGGGCTTCCAGCACCGCGGACATGATACGCGTCAGGTCACCCACATCCTTGGCGGTCAGGAAATAGTGCTTCATGAAACGCTCGACCGACTTCAGGCCGCCGAGGGCTTCATACCCCAGCCTGGCCGACATCTCCGCCTGCTTGTCGAAACTCAACCGGTCGTCACCACGTCCGGTCATGAAGTGCAGATGGCAGCGAACCGACCACATGAAATCTTCACACCTGATGAAGCGGTTCTGCTCCTTCCGGGTGAACAGTCCGGATTTGTAAAGTTCGCGCACGGAGCGGGTGCCGAATACGAACTTGGCGATCCAGAACATCGTGTGGAGATCACGCATGCCGCCCTTGCCATCCTTGACATCGGGCTCAACGAGATAGCGTGACTCACCGGCGCGGCGGTGGCGCTCATCACGTTCCTCGAGTTTGTCTGCAATGAACTGACGCTGGTCGCGGGCCAGAATATCCTTGCTGTAACGGTCCTGCAGTTCGTCAAACAGGGGCCTGTGCCCACAAATGAAACGAGCCTCCAGAACCGACGTCATAATGGTGGTGTCGGTGCGCACCAGCCGGATGCAGTCATCTACCGAGCGGGTGGCATGGCCAACCTTGAAACCCAGGTCCCACAGGAAATACAACACATACTCGACAACACTTTCTCCCCAGGCGGTCTGCTTGTAGGGCAACAAAAACAGCAGATCGATGTCGGAACCCGGTGCCAGCGCGCCGCGGCCATAACCGCCCACCGCAACCAGCGATATGTGTTCTGAGGTGGATGGATTGCTGGCGGCATACACAACCGACGAGGCGAACTTGTAAAGCGCGGAGATCAGATGGTCCTGCAATGCCGACAGCCGATGGGCGCACTCGCGTCCGTGGCCGGATTCCGTTAACCGGATCTCCTCAAGCTTGCGGGACTCCTTGACCAGCTGCTTCAGATAATCCAGCGCTGCCGGTCTAAACTCGAGCCCTTCCAGACCGTGCTTGCCGGCCAGTTCCGTCAACCGCTGCAGGATGTGATCCGAACAGAATTGCGGCGCACATTCATCGTTTCTGGGCGGCAATGGTGCGGCGGGCATAATCTGAATTCCGTGGGTTTGCACAGGCGCTGCGGCAGCAGGCCCGGGGCCTGGGCTCAGAACCCTAGCTCCTGTCGTCTGAAACGGCCAGTTTTTTCAACTGATAGATCAGGTCGAGCGCTTCGCGGGGGCTGAGGTCATCCGGTAATGTGTCCTGCAGTTTCTCCAGCAGTTTCGAGGGTCCACTGCTGGCAGGTGCAGCGGTTTTCGCGACAGGCACCGAAAACAACGGCAGATCATCAATGATGTGACTGCGCGACTGTGCCCGCTCGCTTTCCTCCAGCAGGTGCAGCACTTCAGACGCCCGCTCGATGACGCCGGCCGGCAACCCTGCCAGCCTGGCCACCTGAATGCCGTAGGAGCGATCTGCGGCGCCGGGTGCCACTTCATGCAGAAAGATCACCTCGCCCTGCCATTCGCGTACTTTCACCGTTGCGTTCTTTACCCGCTCCAGCTTGCCCGACAGTGCCGTCAGTTCATGGAAATGCGTGGCGAACAAGGACCGGCAGCGGTTCACCTCGTGCAGATGCTCGACGCAGGCCCAGGCGATTGACAGGCCGTCATAGGTTGCCGTTCCCCTTCCGATCTCGTCCAGAATGACCAGAGACCGTTCGGTGGCCAGATTGAGGATGGTCGCCGTTTCGACCATTTCCACCATGAAGGTCGACCGGCCGCGCGCCAGGTCATCGGCCGCACCCACCCGGCTGAAAATCCGGTCCACAACACCGATGCATGCCGATGCGGCAGGCACAAAACCTCCCATCTGGGCCAGCAACGCAATTATCGCGTTCTGCCTGAGATAGGTTGACTTGCCCGCCATGTTCGGGCCGGTCAATAGCGTGATGTGCCGGGTTGCGGCGCCATCTTCATCCAACTCACCGGCCGACAGCATGCAGTCGTTGGGAACAAAGTCTGCGCCTTCCTGCCTGCGCAGGGAGGCCTGCACAACCGGATGGCGCCCGCCGGTAATGTCGAAACGTCGCGATGCATCGATTTGCGGCCTGGTATAGTCGTGCCGCATGGCAAGCTCTGCCAGCGCGCTTTGAACATCCAGTTCGGCAAGCGCATCCGAGATGGCATGCAACATGGCGGACCGCCGGCAGGCCTCTTGCGCCAGTTGTTCGAACATCTCGATCTCGATGCTGCGGGCCCTGTCTCCGGCCAGTGAGATTTTCTGTTCCAGTCCGGTCAGTTCGGTCGTGGTGAACCGCATGGCATTTGCCATGGTCTGGCGATGGATGAACCGGCCGGCATAATTTGCCCCCAGAAGCTGCTCGCCGGACTGCTGGTTCAGCTCGATGAAGTAACCAAGCATGTTGTTGTGCTTGATTTTCAGTGTCTTCAGGCCGGTCTCTCCGGCGTATCTGGTCTGCAGGGAGGCAATGACCTTGCGGCTTTCGTCGCGAAGCGCGCGATTTTCGTCAAGTTCGGCATTGCTGCCCGGGCGGATGAAACCGCCATCCCGGATGGTCGCGGGCAATTCGTCGGACAGCAGGTTTTCCAGATGACGGGCGAACTCGACATCTGCCGTGGCAAGGACCGCCCAGACATCAGCCAGTTTTTGCGGCCAGGCGTCAATGCCGGGCCGTTCAGAATAGGCTTGCGCAAGATCGGCGCACAAAATGACACCATCCCTGACCGCTGCGAGATCGCGCGGCGAACCGCGCTTCAGACTCAATCGCGCCAGCGCCCGGTTCATGTCGGGCGCCTGGCGCAAAACATCCCTTATTTCGCTGCATGCGGCGGCATCATCTGTCAAGGCTTCGACCGCGTCGTGACGGGCGACTATTTCCCCGACGCTGGTGACCGGCGCTGCCAGACGCTCGGCGAGCAGTCTTCCGCCGGGCCCGGTAACGGTAAGGTCAATGGTGTGAAGCAGGCTGCCATTGCGGTCGCCCGACAGGGTTTTCACCAGCTCAAGATTGGACCGCGTGGCCGCATCTATCAGCACTATGTGCCCCGGCTCCACCACGGTCGGAATACGCAGGCTCGGCATCTTGCCTACCTGGGTCAACATCACATAATCCAGCAGAACACCGGCCGCGGCAGTCGATGCGCGTCCAAAACTGCCGAACGCGTCCAGCGACGCCACCTGATAATACTCCTGCAGGCGGTTGCGCGCCGAAGTGGAGTCAAACCTCGATGCGGGAAGCGGGGTGATGGTGGCGGCAACATCATCCAGCAGCAGCGACAATTCACCGTCAGCCAGCAGTGTATCGGACACCAGCACTTCGGATGGATCAATCCGCGCCAGCTCCGACATCAGCGACAGCCCGGTTACCGAAGTCACCGCAAACTCGCCGCTCGACATGTCCAGCCACGACAGGGCCATGCTGTCGTCGGCCTTTATGCGCGCCAGACAGGCGAGATAATTGCTGCGGCCTGCCTGCAGCAGATTGTCCTCGGTAATCGTGCCCGGCGTCACCAGGCGAACCACATCGCGGTTCACGACCGACTTTGAGCCGCGCTTTTTGGCCTCCGCCGGGTCCTCGGTCTGCTCACAAACCGCCACCTTGTGGCCAAGCCGGATCAGCCTCTGCAGATAATCGTCTGCCGCATGAACCGGCACACCGCACATGGGGATGTCGTCGCCCAGGTGCTTGCCGCGCTTGGTGAGCGCAATTCCAAGTGCTGCCGCGGCAGTTTCGGCATCGGTAAAAAACAACTCGTAGAAGTCGCCCATGCGATAGAACAGAAGGCTTTCAGGATGGGCCTGCTTGATCCGGGTGTACTGGGCCATCATCGGCGTCATCTTGCCCGACAGGTCCTGCCCGGTGGGTTTCGAAGTGGCCGTTTGTCGCGGTTGTGGGTTCATCGTGCCGGCACACTACTCCAACACATGGCGTTTCGTCGCTTGCACAATTACCGCCATCCACAGGCGAAAATAACCGCTTCAGGCGGCATTTCCGCTCTGTATCAGTCCGGCGACAGCTTGTTCCAGATCCGCGCGATCAAACGGCTTGGCGAGATAGCCGTCCATACCGGCATTCAGGCATGCCCGCTGGCTGTCCTCACGCGCATTGGCGGTCAATGCAAGTATGGGTGTACGCGGCCCGGCCCCGTGATCTGCTTCCAGCTTGCGTATCTGCCGCGTGGTCTGAACGCCGTCCATCCTCGGCATGAATATATCCATCAGGATGATGTCATGGGTGATGGATTTGTTCGCTTTCAACTGACCTCTGATCTCGCTGACAGCCTCCGCACCATTGTCGACGTGGGTCACGCTGTGCCCGGCCGCCTTGAGCATCTTCGTGGCCAGCAGCACGTTGATCTTGTTGTCCTCCACCAGCAACACATTGAGACCGGTATCGTCCTTCGCCCGGCGCAGCCTGCGGGCTGTCCTGCGCAAGGATGTAACCGGCTTGAGCATGGGATCCGGGGTTTCGGTGAACTGGGCCAGCAGCGTCGCCCGCCGGGTCGGTTTCAGCAGGTAACCGATGCGTACATCATCCATCAGTTTTCTGTAGGAGCGGCGTTCCTCGGGTTTGAGCAGAATCCACACACTGGCGGTCTCCGACAGTTCATCGGCCAGCCTGAAAATCTGATCGCGGTTTTCAGCGGCAGCCGGATCCAGGATGACCACCAGCCGCCGGGTGCCGGATTTCGCAGCCAGTGAGGCGACGGTTTTTGCCAGACCGGCAAGCGGTTCGCCGGTAACGCACCTGGCCCCGAAGCCGGACAGGTACTCCTGCAGAACGGTTTGGGTCGCGCCGGGCGGGCTGGTCAGAACCACCTTGCATCGAGACAGGGTTTTCGTGGCATCGGCAGTTTTCTTGTGAGACAGCGCGGCGGGCAGACAGATTTCAAAACGGAATGTGGTGCCCCGGCCCTCTTCACTTTCAACCGTGATTTCACCGTTCATGAGCTCGACCAGGTGGCGTGAAATCGCAAGGCCCAGGCCGGTTCCGCCGGATGCCTGGTTTTCGGTCACCGAAGACTGGACAAAGCGTTCGAAAATCGTTTCACGCTCGTCTTCGGGTATGCCGTATCCGGTGTCGGCAACGCTGAATGCAACAGCGCCGTCTTCCGCACCCTTCTCCACCCTGAGCAAAACACTGCCGCGAGCCGTGAACTTGATGGCGTTGCCGGCCATGTTCAACAGGACCTGGCGCAGGCGCTGGGCATCGCCGACAATCAGGTCCGGCAGGTCCGGGCTGATGTAACAGCTTATTTCAATGGACTTGGCGTGCGCCCGGGCAGCCAGAAGTTCTACCGATCCTTCCACCAGTTCGCAGAGATTGAACGGTGCCGGAACAATGGTCATCTCGCCGGACTCGGCTTTGGCGGCATCGAGCAGTTCGTCGATGATCGACAGCAGTGAGCGGCCGGATACGTCGACCGCCTCGGCGTAACTGCGCTGTTCCTGCGACAGCCTGGTATCGAGCAACAGGCTGGTCATGCCTATAACACCGTTCATCGGCGTTCGAAGTTCATGTGATACTGCCGCCAGAAAGCGTGACTTTGCCCGGTTGGCCTCATCGGCATGCCGGCGGGCGCTGCGCAGTTCCTTGAGGCCCCGCTGCAACTCGACGAGTTGCCGGTTGGTCATTCTCCACACATGGTGGAATGCCAACAGGAGGAATACCACCAGAGCCGCAAACAGGATGCGCGACAGCATTTCAACCTGGTTTGCCTGCATGCTGATCGCGACTATGTTGATGAGCACGGCCAGCACGGCCAGAACAGCGCCGGTTCGCACCAGCAATCTGGTACGGCGCTTCAGCGCGACCGAGCCCATGGACCTTGGCCGTCGCCGCCGTTCGGCACTGAAATTCTGCGGTTTCTGCACCACGCACCTCCCCGGTTGCAGCCCTTCCTGCACCGGTTATGGCACCTGAATGCTTAGAACCGGCCTAGCCGGATCGATCAAATTTTACCGATTGTGTTAAGTCTTTTGGCGGTGTCGTTCATGGAAACGGCTGTTTACGGCCACTACTGTGTTGCTTCCTGCCGGTTGGCGTCTACCGGGTCGTCGTGCACGGCGGCGACAAGCCAGTCCCGAAACGCCCGCACGCTGGGACGGTGAAGATGCTCCGGAGGACACACAAACCAGTAGCGGTGATTGGATGGCAGGACCAGGTCAAACGGCTTGACCAGGCGGCCGCTTTCAAGATCCTGGCGGACCAGGAACTCGCTGACCAGCGCCACCCCGCCAGCGTTGATGGCCGCTTCCACGGCCAGCGAGTCGCTGGTCATCACCGGCCCCTTGAGGCGGTTTATTCCACTGACGCCTGCGGTTTTCAACCACATGGGCCAATCGGGCTGGGTTCCGGCTGCGGCAAACCAGTCGACGTGGATAAGCGTGTGGTGGACCAGATCCTGCGGCGTCAGCAGCGGATGTTCACCCGTCAGCAGGGATGGTGCGCACACCGGGATGACATCTTCGCTCACCAGCGCATCCGCATGCAGGCCCGGATACGGACCGGTGCCGAAGCGAATGGCCGCGTCCACGCCGTCCCCGGAAAAATTTGCGATCGACAATGTCCCGTCCAGCCGGACGTTTATATCCGGGTGAAGCGCGTTGAATTCCGATAACCGCCTGACCAGCCATTTACCGGCAAACACCGGCGCGGACGAAATCATCAGTGGTGCTTCCTCATCCAGGGTCTGCAGCAGGCTGCATCCCTGTTTCCACAGCTCAAGTCCCTCGCTCAGATAGGGCAGCAGGGCCGCGCCACGGTCGGTCAGCCGGATGGATCTTACAGTGCGGTGAAACAGCGGAAACCGGAAATGCTCCTCCAGCGTCTTGATCTGGTGGCTTATGGCGGCTGGGGTGACCGCCAGTTCCTCGGCAGCCGCGCTCATACTGGCGCGACGGCCGGCGGCCTCAAAGGCGCGCAAAGCATTCAGAGGTGGCAGTCTGGGCAGCATGATTGTATCTTATACATTATATTTTCTAATTTATCGCTTGAAAGCATTTCGTTTGTAAAACCAAGAAATCAGGCTGATATTGAATGATATAGAATGTTTGTGCAACAGAATATCTAAAAGGATCATATGTTATGAACCCCTATGCATTCACCGATCTGGTCCACCCTACCATCGCTGTCGACTATCGCATGCTGGAAGCCAATCCGTATGCTGTCGGGCCTGAAAATACCCTGAGCCGCGCCATTTTCCGGGCGGTCTGCTTGGTTGAAAATCTGCTGCAAAGACGTTGACGGGTCCTGACACCGAATGACTGAATCAGGCCGCCAGCTGAAAGCTGGCCAGTTTCTGGCGATAGCTGATTGCCTCGGCGACGTTCAGGCGGGTTACCTTGTCCTGGCCGTCAAGATCAGCCAGTGTTCTGGCCAGCCTCAGCACCCGGTGATAGCCGCGCGCCGAGAGATTCATGGCGTTGGCGGCATCCTGCAACAAGGACAACCCTTCAGCGTCCGGCCGGGCAACTTCTTCCAGCAGGGTGCCGTCCAGTTGCGCATTGGTGCGCAAGCCGGTCATACCGGGGCTGTTGAAGCGTTCGGTCTGGATCGTCCTGGCGGCCGCCACCCGGGCAGCTATTTCAGCCGATCCTTCGGCCGGCGGCGGCAAGGTAAGATCCGACGCGCGCACGGCTGACAGCTCAATCTGGATGTCGATGCGATCGAGCAGCGGGCCTGAAATGCGCGCCTGATAGTCGGCCGCACACTTTGCGCCGCGTTTGCAGACATGGCCGGGCTCACCGGCCATACCGCACTTGCACGGGTTCATGGCGGCGATCAGCTGAAAACGCGCCGGATAGGTGATGTGGTGATTGGCGCGCGCTACCACCGCCTCGCCGGTTTCCATGGGCTGGCGCAGCGCTTCCAGCGCGCGCGGCTGAAACTCCGGCAACTCGTCGAGAAACAGGATGCCGTTGTGGGCCAGCACCATTTCACCGGGCAGTGCGCGGTGCCCGCCGCCGATCAGGGCGGCCTGCGAGGCCGAATGATGCGGATTGCGGTAGGGCCTGATGGTCGAGACGCCGCGCGAGCGCAACTCACCGGCCACCGAGGCAATGGTCGAGACCTCCAGCATTTCCGATGCATCCATGGCGGGAAGAATCGACGGCAGCCGAGATGCCAGCATCGACTTGCCGGCACCGGGCGGTCCTACCATCAGCATGTGATGGCCACCGGCGGCGGCCACTTCCAGTGCGCGCTTTGCGGTTTCCTGGCCCTTCACGTCGCGGAAGTCAGCCAGCTGGCCGGCGTTTTCGGCAATGGCGGGCTTTGGCCTGGTCAACACCTGCGTGCCCTTCATGTGATTGAGCACCTGGATCAGCGAGTTGACCGCCAGTATGTCCATGTCGTCCGACGCCCAGGCCGCTTCGGGGCCGCAAGCCAGCGGGCAGATCAGCCCGAGCGAGCGCGCATTGGCGGCCATTGCCGCCGGCAGCGCGCCGGCGACCGGTTCTACCGAACCGTCCAGCGACAATTCGCCCAGCACCACGTACTGGCTGATGAAGTCTGCCGGCAGCAACCCCATGGCCGCCATCAGGGCAATGGCGATGGGCAGATCGAAATGACTGCCTTCCTTGGGCAGGTCCGCCGGGGCCAAATTGACAGTGATGCGCTTGGCCGGCATGGCGAGACCGATGGCAGACAGCGCCGCGCGCACCCGTTCCTTGCTTTCGGCCACCGCCTTGTCGCCAAGGCCGACAATGGAGAACGCCACCATGCCGGACGCCATGTGCACCTGCACGTCGACCGGTACGGCCTCAATGCCCTTGAACGCAACTGTCGCGACACGCGAAACCATGAAAGGTCACCCCATATTGACTCGTGGTCAGCATACAGGCGCAAGGCTTCACGTCAAGAACATTTAGGGAACAAACATTTGCAGCTTACCTCCGTCGAGCATTTGCATCTGCTCGTGCAGCAATGACAGGCCACCAAACAGGCTGAAAAGGAAGGAAAGGAAATATGCTTCGATCAAGCGGTCTTCTGTGAGGCCGCCACTGAAACTTTCAACGGAACCGGTCCTCCGTATTGGTTTGGCGATGTTATGGCAGCGGGCGCGAAAAAATCGCTCAAATTGGTCAATATCAGGGACCGCTGGTATTAGGGTCAGGACCCATTAATCTTATGCAATTCTGTTTGAAGGAAACCAGTCGAATGATGTTGAACAAGCGCAAGACAAGGCTTTGTGCCTTTTCGAGCATTTTTCGACTTCAGGCGGGTGTTTTCCTTCAAACCCGGAGGGCGGGGTCTATTTTGCCCCTGACATCGTTGAAAGGTCTTGAAAACCATAAGGTTTCCTTCGGCCTTTCGCCTTGTCAGATGCAAAATATCCTCCCGCAGAATGGATAACATTAATGAGTCCTGACCCTAGGACCACCTTTCCGGTTCACTTCCTGATTTCGCTATTCATTGTATCGCGTTATCGTGGTTCAAACTCATCCAGGGCCGGGTGGACATATGTTGAGGTGGTATAATGTCACTAATTAGCGACATAAAGGATCAAAACATTTTTCATATTTTTGCTTTTGATATTATCAAATATTATGACTCAAAATATAAGAAGGTAATCATCGATTCCAGTAGATTGGATTTGGAGAATTCTTGTCAAAAATGGAGGTATTTCGTCTTAAAGAAATTGTACGAGAGCGTAGAGTATGCAGATAATACGACCTACAAAAACAAACCAACTCATAAAGATTTTATTTTTTCAAAATTCATAAAAAATGGAATGGATCCTCATGTTAAAAAAATTTATGATATTATTTCCTCTAAAAATGAGGGCAAATATATATTATTAAATCAAAGAAATTCGGAAGACAGATATCTATACGACTACAATACAAAAATCAAACTAGAAGATTACTTGTCATCTCAAGATCTAAAACTGCCTCTAAGGGTATGTAATTTCGGGATTATGACGCCCGAAGAGCAATACGAGATATGCGCCAATTGCGCTGTATTTATTTCCGCCCATGGTGCGGGATGTACGAATTTGATTTTTACACCTCCTAAAACACCCCTTATCGAAGTGAACTTCAGAAAACATTGGTATTGTGATCCGGTATGTGATGATCATTTTGATGGTGTTATTTCACCAAATGAAAAATGTAATGGAAAACTATGTTATCACCCAATATTTCATAAAGCCGACTATCATAATTTATGTTATTTTATAGATAAACCTTATTTAGAAATTGAAGCTCAAACATACGGTAGAGGTTTCTCTAGTAGAAATCCAATTTCAAAACGACGAATCTATATACATGGCGACAATATTGTCAGTTACATTAATGTATTGGATCTAATGGGGTACCTATAAGAATACTTCGCTGACTCACTGTCATACGGCAAGCGCCGACGGGGAGCACGCTCGCCGACAAGAACATTCAGACGACAAACGTTTGTAACTTACCCCCGCCGCGCCTCAACGGCATCCAGCACCAGGGCGGCAATATCGGCGCCGCCGAACTTTTTTACCTCGCGAATGCCGGTCGGCGAGGTGACGTTGATTTCTGTCATGTAGTCGCCGATGACGTCGATGCCGACGAAAATCAGGCCGCGGCGTTTCAGGTCGGGGCCGATGCGGTCGCAGATTTCGCGCTCGCGGTCGGTCAGTTCGGTCGGTTCAGGCCTGCCGCCGACATGCATGTTGGAGCGGGTCTCGCCCGCCGCCGGCACCCGGTTGATGGCGCCGACCGGCTCTCCGTCAACCAGGATAATGCGCTTGTCGCCCCGCTTCACGTCGGACAGGTATTGCTGGGCGATGAACGGCTCGCGAAACGACTGGGTGAACATTTCCATCAGGGAAGCAAAATTCTCATCGCCATGCGCCAGCCGGAACACTCCGGCGCCGCCATTGCCGTACAGGGGCTTTAAAATGATATCGCCGAATTCATCGCGAAATTCGGACAGCTGCTGCGGGTCGCGCGAGATCAGCGTCGGCGGGATGAATTCATTGTACTGCAGCACATAGAGTTTTTCCGGGGCATTGCGCACTTCAGCTGGATCATTGACTACCAAGGTCTTCGGATGAACCGCTTCCAGCATGTGGGTGTAGGTGATGTAGTTCATGTCAAAAGGCGGATCCTGCCGCATCAGCACGGCGTCGAACTGTTCCAGCGCCACGGTGCGGTATTCGGATTTCTCGAAGTGTCTACCCACTTCATCGCGCACCTTCACATCGGCACCGGAGGCAGCCAGTTTGCCGTCGCGCAGTGCCAGCGTGTCGGCATGATATTCAAACAGTTCATGACCGCGCGCCTGCGCTTCCAGCATCAGGGCAAAGGTGGAATCACCGGCAATGTTGATCGCCTCGATCGGATCCATCTGAACTGCAATCTTGAGCGTCATGGGCCTTCAAACTCCAAATATTCCTATTGATCATCTTCTGCAAAGGCATTTGCGATGTGCTGCGGCCACTGGTACGGCGTCACCAATACGATGTCAAAGCGACAATCGCACTCCATCGCATCGGGGTTTGACGCCAGCCAGTGACGGGCCGCCTGGACAATGCGGCGGCGCTGCTGCGGGCCGACCGAAGCCAGCGCGTCATCAGCGTCGGCCCGGGCCTTCACCTCGACAAATGCGACCACGGACCTGCGCCGGGCAATCAGGTCTATTTCACCGGCGGGAGATTTCCAGCGCTGGGCGGCTATGCGGTAGCCCTTCAGCCGCAGCAGCATGGCGGCCTTGGCCTCGGCCAAGCGGCCCTGGCGTTCTGCCTGCTGGCGGCGGGGTGACGGTTGCTTTGTCATGAAGCGGCATTTTTCATCGACACCGCCAGATCATACAATGCCGCCCTGGGCCTGCCAGTTTCTTTGGCCAGAATGCCTGCCGCCTTGCTGGCCGGATAATCACGCAACAGCTCAGATAACCGTGCCGCTATATCGTCCTGCGATATTTCCTGCACCTCATCCGGTGGCCCGATGACGATGGTGATCTCGCCTTTCAGTGCCGGCCTGTCCGACACTTGCGCGATAATGGAACGGGCATCGCCCCGCAGCACCTCCTGATGCAGTTTGGTCATCTCGCGGGCCACGGCGATTGGCCGGTCACCCATCACTTCGGCAATGTCTTCGAGGCTTGAGTCAATCCTGGCGGCGCTTTCAAACACCAGCAGCGTGGCAGGGATCGTAGACAGTTCGCGCAACTGGCGCAGTCTTGCGCCTGATTTGGCTGCCAGGAACCCTGCAAACAAGAACCGGTCGCTTGGCAGGCCCGACAGCGCAAGTGCGGTGACCGGTGCGGTTGGCCCGGGCACCACATCCACCGCAATTTCCCGGTCGACACAATCGCGCACCAGCTTGTAGCCGGGGTCGGAGACCATCGGCATGCCGGCATCGGACACCAGCGCAATGGCCGCGCCCGCGGCAAGCTGTTGCAGCAACACCGGGCGGATGCTGGCCGCGTTATGGTCATGATAAGGCTTTAAACGTGTTGCAATGGAATACCGCTGCATCAGTCTGCTGGTGATGCGGGTATCTTCACACAACACCATGTCGGCCGCAGCCAGGACAGCCAGAGACCTTAAGCTCACATCGGCCAGATTACCCAGCGGGGTAGCAACGAGATGCAACCCTGCAGCCAGAGCCGGAGCGGCAAATTCGTGCCCCTGGATGGTGTATGTGCGACTGGTTGTGTCAAGGGGCATGAATTTTACATTGGTGAAAGTTTGAAACAGACCGCAAAAGTGGCTAAAGCTAAATTGATAAATTTGATCGCAGACGTCCGGGCTGACTTTCTTTCGACTATCTGCCCGGTCGATGTGGGGACATCATGATCACTGTACTGCCTCGACGCAACTCGATTGCAAGCCGAATTGTCACACTGGCGGCGATGCTGTTAACGCTGCTGCTGGCTTCCGCCTGCAGCACCGGTGGCGTCAGTGTCGGCAGCCTGTTCTCCGACGACGAGCCGAAGGCGGGAAATGCACAGCAGGGCCAGCAGCCGTCACCGTTCGGTTCCGCTCCCAATGGTCTGGTCAAGGTCGCCATTCTGCTGCCGCTGTCGGCGCAGGGTGAGACCGCAGCGGTTGGCAAGGCGTTGAAGAATGCAGCGGAAGCCGCGCTGCTTGATGCCGGCAGCCAGAGCATACAGCTGATTACCAAGGACACCCGCGGCAATGCCGATGGCGCACGCGTTGCGGCCAACGCTGCACTCAATGAAGGCGCCACATTGATCCTGGGGCCATTGCTTTCATCGGAAGTCCAGGCGATATCTCCGATTGCGCAGCAGCGCAATGTTCCGGTGGTGGCATTTTCTTCCGTGGCAGGCGTGGCCGGCAATGGCGTCTATCTGATGAGCTTCCTGCCCAGTGAGGAAGTGTCAAACCTGATGCGTTACGCCGCGAACCAGGGCGTCCGCAATATCGCAGCCATGGTGCCGCAAAGTTCTTATGGCAGCATTGCTGAAAATGCCCTGAACCAGGCCGTTGCCGCCAACGGGGCGCGGATTGTCGCACTGGACAGGTATCCGCGATCAGCCGCCGGGGTGGGCAGCACCAGCAAGGCGGTTGCCGGCAAGATCGCCAATTCCACCAATGACATCCAGGGACTGTTTCTGCCGGAAGGTGGCGCGATGCTGGCCAATGCCGGCAACAGTTTGAGTGCTGCCGGGGTATCTTCCGGCAAGGTCCGGATGCTGGGCACGGGATTGTGGGACGAACGGGCCACGGCAAACGTCCGACTGATCAGCGGCGGCTGGTACGCGGGTGTGTCACCAGACCTGATTGCGCGGTTTTCCGACCGCTACCAGCAAGCCTACGGCAACAACCCGCCGAGACTGGCCAGCCTTGCCTATGACGCCGTCAGCCTGGCCATCATCGTCACCAGAAATACCCCGGGCGGCGTGCCGTCGGCACAGGCGATCACCAATCCGGAAGGCTTCAAGGGGGTCAACGGACTGTTCCGTTTCCGTCCGAACGGCCAGATTCAGCGCGGCCTTGCGATCCTCGAAGTCACCCCCACCGGGCCACGCGAGATTTCTCCTGCACCAGACAGGTTCAATGCAGGGTTTTGAATGCTATGTGCTCAATGACCGAGTTGAGGACCTGACGTCCTGCCCGGGTTGCCACGATGGCTGTTTCATCGTCTGACAGACAAACCAGCCCATCCGATATCAGATAATCCAGTTGTTGCTGATTGATCGTCTGACCGCTCATGCGTTGCAATTGCGCCAGGTCGACACCTTGTGTCGTGCGCATGCCCATCAGCAGGTACTCGTGTGCCGCAGCTTCACCGGCAACGGCATTGCGATCAACCACACCATGTCCGTCTGAAGCAACACCTTGCAACCAGGTTTCGGGATGTCTCTCGGTGGACAGCGCCTGCCTGGCGCCATCGTCAGAAATCAACCTTGAATGCGCGCCCGGCCCAACGCCGGCATACTCACCATAGGTCCAGTACAGCATATTGTGGCGGCATTCGTGCCCGGGGAGCGCATGATTGGAAACCTCGTAGGCAGGAAGGCCTGCTGCGACCGTCAGTTCCTGGGTAATTTCATACATCGCCGCTGCATGATCTTCATGCGGTGTCACCAGTTGGCCAGCCTCATGTAACCTGAAGAACGCCGTTTCCGGTTCGATGGTCAACTGGTAGAGCGACATATGACCCTGCTGCTCGTCCAGCGCCCTTGCCAGTTCGGATTTCCAGCCGGAAGGCGTCTGGCCGGGACGGGCATAGATGAGGTCGAAAGAGGTACGCGGGAAAACCTGCGCAGCCAGCCGGAACGCGGCCAGACCCTCTTCCACGGTGTGCTGCCGGCCCAGATACCTGAGGTCGTTTTCGTCAAGCGCCTGAATGCCGACCGATACCCGGTTGACCCCGGCGCTGCGATAGCCGGCAAAATTGCCGGCTTCGGCGCTGGTCGGGTTCGACTCCAGAGTTATCTCCACGTCGTCGGCAACCGGCCACAGACCGGCAATGCGGTCGATGACGCTACCGACAACGGCCGGCGGCATGAGAGACGGCGTGCCGCCGCCGAAAAACACGCTTGTCACTGTGCGGCCCGGTGTCCGGCCGGCAAACCAGCCCAGCTCGTTTGCAAGTGCAGCGCCAAACGCATCCGGGTCAACGCCCTGGTGGCGGACATGGGAATTGAAGTCGCAATACGGGCACTTGGCCTTGCAAAACGGCCAGTGAACGTAAATACCCAGATCGCGGTGGCTCATATCGGTTTCATCCGCGATCAGGATGCCGACAGCGCTGCATGGAACAGGGAAAAAGCCTGCGCGCGGTGCGACATGGCATGTTTGACGTCCGGATCCATTTCGCCAAATGTGATGACATGGCCATCTGGCTGGAATGCCGGATCATAGCCAAACCCGTGCTCCCCCCTGGGCGGCCACACCATTCTGCCGTGCACCGTGCCGGTAAACACTGCCGAGGGCCTATCGGGCATCGCCAGACACAAGGCGCACACAAAGTGCGCCGCACGGCTTACAGGTGCAACAGTTTCCGCCGCTGCCAGCTCATCTTCCACCTTGCGCATGGCCACGGCGAAATCCTTGTCCGGACCGGCCCATCTTGCCGAATAGATACCCGGTGCCCCGTCAAGCGCATCGACACAGAGGCCGGAATCATCCGACAGGGCCGCCAGCCCTGAGGCCTGCATGGCGGCCTCGGCCTTCAGCCGTGCATTGCCTTCAAACGTCACCTCGGTTTCTTCAGGTTCCGGCAAGTCAAGCTCACCGGCAGAAATTACCTGCAGGCCAAGCGGGGCCAACAGGGCCGAAATTTCGCGCACCTTGCCCTGATTGTGACTGGCGACAACCAGCTTGTTATCCGGTAGCTGCAGCCGCATGGTCAGGCCACGGTCGCTTTCTGCAGGGCGACAAGCTCGCCGATGCCGTTATTGGCCAGCTCGAGCAACTGAAGCAGCTCGGCCTGTGAGAACGGCACGCCCTCGGCAGTTCCCTGCACCTCTACAATGCCGCCGGACCCGGTCATGACAAAGTTGGCGTCAGTTTCAGCTTTTGAATCTTCTGCATAATCAAGATCGGCAACCGGCTGGCCCTGATAAATCCCGCAGGACAGGGCTGCAACGTTGTCGGTCAGGGCCGTGGTCTCGATCATGCCCTGCTTGATCATGTGCGCCATGCAGTCATGCAATGCCACCCAGGCTCCGGTTATTGCAGCCGTACGGGTGCCGCCGTCTGCCTGAATGACATCGCAGTCCACAGTGATCTGACGCTCGCCAAGTGCCTGCATGTCCACAACGGCGCGCAACGAACGGCCGATCAGACGCTGGATTTCCTGGGTGCGGCCAGATTGTTTGCCGGCGGTTGATTCGCGGCGCATGCGGCCACCTGTCGAGCGTGGCAGCATGCCGTATTCCGCAGTCACCCAGCCCTTGCCGCCGCCGCGAAGCCATGGCGGCACCCGGTCTTCCAGGCTGGCGGTGCACAAGACATGGGTGTCACCAAACTTGATCAGGCAAGAGCCTTCCGCATGCATGGAGAACCCGCGCTCCATGGTGACTGCACGCAATTGTGCGGGTTTTCTGCCCGATGGCCTCATGTAAATTTCCTGACTTCCGGTTGATCTGATTGTTGGTTTGGCATGCTTTGGGCCTTCAACTAGACCTGCGCAGACTTTTTTGCAACGCCGCATGCCGGCAATTGACGCTGCCGGAGGTCGCACCTAAGTTCTAGGGTATGCAAATTGATGTAACCTGATCAAAGTCCGGAAGCCGATGAAAGCCATTGATGACCGTTTGACCGAGCTGTCTGTTCTGGACACGCGCTCGCGCGATATATTCCGGCGTCTGGTCGAGACCTTTCTGGAGACCGGCGGACCGGTCGGATCGCGAACCATCTCGCGGCACCTGCCGGTTGGCCTGTCACCGGCGTCAATCCGCAATGTGATGTCTGACCTCGAAGAAGCCGGCCTGATATATTCGCCCCATACCAGCGCCGGCAGAATGCCCACGGAAACAGGCCTGCGGTTTTTCGTGGATGCGCTGATGGAAGTGGGCCGCCTGACATCGAAGGAACGTGCGCAAATTGACGCGCAGATCGCCGGGCTCAACCGGGACAAGACGACAGACGACATACTGACCGACGCCACAAATCTGCTGTCCGGACTGTCATCATGTGCCGGACTGGTGTTGTCGACCAAGGTCAACGCCCGGCTGAGGCATATCGAATTTGTCAGCATCAGCGCGACGAAGGCGCTGGTCATCATTGTTTCTGAAGACGGAGGTGTCGAAAACCGCACCATCGAAGTGCCTCGCGGACTGCCTGCCTCAACGCTGGTGGAAGTCAGCAATTATCTCAACAGCCGGTGCCAGGGCCTGTCGATTGGAGAGGTCAGGGAGCAACTGGAAGGACAGTTGCAGCTTGTTGAACAGGAACTCGACGCACTTGCTGCCCGTGTCATTGCCGCGGGCCTTGCTGTCTGGTCGGATGACAATGGCGACGGCAAACGATCGCTTATTGTGCGCGGCCGGTCCAATCTGATCGACGAGGCCGCTCACGTGGATGATATCGAGCGCATCCGCAAACTGTTCGATGACCTTGAAAACAAGAAGGACGTGATGGACTTGCTGGGTCTGGCGGAAACCGGAGAAGGCGTGCGCATTTTCATTGGTTCGGAGACCAAGCTGTTTTCCCTGTCGGGGTCGTCGCTGGTTGTGGCACCCTATCATGATGCCAAGGACAATATCGTCGGTGTACTCGGCGTTGTCGGTCCAACCCGGCTGAATTATTCGCGTATTGTTCCCATGGTGGACTATACAGCGCAGGCAATCGGTCGCCTCATCTCTTGATTCTTGGCGTCGAAAAGCTGATATGCGTTGCAACAACTACAACCTTTTAGATTTTGCGGATCAATTGCCATGACCGAAAACAAGCCTGTACCCGAAAACGACAACTCTCCAGAAGAGGCGCTTACCAAGGAACAACTCGAGGCAGCAGCCGATGCACTGCTTGATGGAGACACAGGCGAAGACGCCTTTGAGATGGACACCTATGAAGAGCTGGCAACCGAAAATGCCGACCTGAAGGACCGGGTTCTTCGTGCCATGGCCGAGACGGAAAACCTGCGCAAGCGGGCCGAACGCGAAAAGGCCGAAGCGACACTTTATGCCGCTACACATTTTGCCCGCGACCTGTTGTCGGTCAGCGACAGCATGGCCAAGGCCCTGGAAATGATGCCTGATGACGCGCGAAAAAATGCTGACGAAGCGACGCGCAACCTGATTGACGGCATTGAACTGACGCGGCGCGAATTGCTCAACTCTTTCCAGAAACACGGCATTGCAGAAGTCAATCCGCTGGATGAAAAGTTTGACCCGCATTTTCATCAGGCCATGTTCGAAGTGCCCGGTTCCGATAAACCCAACGGAACGGTCGTTCAGGTGGTTCAGAGCGGATTCAAGATCGGTGAACGGGTTTTGCGGCCGGCGCTTGTCGGAGTGGCCAAGCAGGCAGCACCCGCAAAGGACGACAAGGAAGACAAGAAAAAAGACACGTAGAGTCAAAGCGCCGGTCAGCTTTCCGGCGGGTTTACTCTTCTCAGCGTGAGGTTGAGCCTGCCGCCGTCCTTGAGGAGGGTCGATGTGGCCGGCAGCACCCTGTCCACACCGTGAAAGTTCATCCGGGCAGGTCCGCCCATCACCATAACGTCGCCGGATAGCAGCTTGAATGACTGGGTCGGATCCTTGCGCGAGTGCCCCCCCATCCTGAAAACTGCAGTGTCGCCCAGCGAGACCGACAATACCGGTGCGTCAAGGTCGATCTCGTCCTTGTCCTGATGCAGGCCCATGCGCGCCTTGCCGGTATAGTAATTCAGCAAACAGGCTTCCGGCGGATGCGGGTATTGCGCCAGAGCCTGCCACAGTTCGAGCAATTGCGCAGGCATGGCGGGCCATGGCCTTGATGTTTCAGGGTGAAGCGGCTGGTATCGGTAGCCGGTTTTGTCAGTCACCCAGCCCAGTTTTCCCAGATTTGTCATGCGAACCGACATGGGTTTGCCGGACCGTGGCATTTGCGGCACGTAAAACGGATTGTCGGCCACCAGCCCGCGAAGCAGCGTAACCAGTGCCATTTGTGCTTTCCGGTCGAGGTAACCGGGATAGATATGAAACCCATCTATTTGCATCTTGTTGCAACACTGTCTTGATGACTGAGCCAAGCCTCACTATATAGCCTTTCGAACACCGGACGTAATACCACGAATGCCGCTTGGCAGGTCGCGTTTGGAAAGTCAGAGCAACTGGAGTCTGTTACCGGGGAAACCGGATACCCATGCGCCACATATGAAGGGCATGGCTACAGACGGCCTAATGGAGGGCATAATGGGTAAGGTAATCGGAATTGACCTTGGAACCACGAACTCGTGTGTTGCGGTCATGGAGGGCGGAAGCCCAAAAGTGGTTGAAAATGCTGAAGGTGCACGCACAACACCTTCCATCGTTGCGTTTACCGGCGACGATGAGACACTGGTAGGACAACCTGCCAAACGTCAGGGTGTCACCAATCCTGAAAATACATTCTTCGCCATCAAGCGCCTGATCGGACGGCGCATGAACGACCCGATGGTGGAAAAAGACAAGAAGCTGGTTCCCTACAGTATCGTCAAGGCTGACAATGGCGATGCGTGGGTTGAATCCATGGGCAAGAAATACGCTCCTTCGCAGATCTCCGCCATGACACTTCAGAAAATGAAGGAAACCGCCGAACGGCATCTGGGCGAGACCGTTACCCAGGCGGTTATCACGGTCCCTGCCTATTTCAACGACAGCCAGCGCCAGGCCACCAAGGATGCAGGCAAGATTGCCGGCCTTGAAGTGCTGCGCATCATCAATGAGCCCACGGCAGCTGCGCTTGCCTACGGTCTCGACAAGAAAGATGCCGGCATCATTGCCGTGTATGACCTCGGCGGCGGCACGTTCGACGTATCCATCCTGGAAATCGGTGATGGCGTTTTCGAAGTCAAATCCACAAATGGCGACACATTCCTCGGCGGTGAAGACTTTGACATGCGGATTGTCGATTACCTTGCCGATGAGTTCAAGAAAGAGAACAGCATCGACCTGCGCTCCGACAAACTGGCGCTGCAGCGTCTGAAGGAAGCGGCGGAGAAGGCCAAGATTGAGCTGTCGTCCGGCACGCAGACCGAAGTCAACCTGCCGTTTATCACTGCAGATGCATCCGGTCCAAAGCACCTGACGCTGAAAATGACCCGCGCAAAACTGGAATCGCTGGTGGATGATCTCATCCAGCGTACGGTCGGACCATGCAAGGCGGCCCTCAAGGACGCCGGCCTGAAGGCTTCCGATATTGACGAGGTTGTACTTGTCGGCGGCATGACCCGCATGCCGAAGGTCATCGAGACGGTCAAGTCGTTCTTCGGCAAGGAACCGCACAAGGGTGTGAACCCGGACGAGGTCGTTGCCATCGGCGCCGCCATCCAGGCCGGCGTGCTGCAGGGCGAAGTCAAGGACGTGTTGCTGCTCGACGTCACACCGCTGTCGCTGGGTATCGAAACCCTGGGCGGGGTGTTCACGCGCCTTATTGATCGCAATACAACGATCCCGACAAAGAAGAGCCAGGTGTTCTCGACCGCCGACGACAATCAGACCGCGGTGACCATCCGGGTATTCCAGGGCGAGCGCGAAATGGCGCAACACAACAAGATGCTGGGTAATTTCGACCTGATGGGCATTCCAACCGCACCACGCGGCGTGCCGCAGATTGAAGTCACATTCGATATCGACGCCAATGGCATCGTCAATGTGTCGGCCAAGGACAAGGCGACCAACAAGGAACAGCAGATTCGCATTCAGGCCTCTGGCGGCCTGTCCGACGATGAAGTCGAACAGATGGTCAAGGATGCCGAAAGCCACGCTGAGGAAGACAAGAAGAACAAGGAGATGGTGGAAGCCAAGAATCACGCCGAGGCACTCATCCACTCAACCGAGAAATCCTTGTCCGAACATGGTGACAAGATCTCTGAAGCTGACCAGTCTGCCGTGACAGCTGCCGTTGACGACCTGAAGACAGCGCTGGAAGGCGACAATGTTGAAGAGATTACCAACAAGACCAACACACTGTCGCAGGCGGCCATGAAACTTGGCGAAGCCATGTATCAGGCTCAAAGCGAGGCTGCGGAAGGTGACAGTGAAGGTGGTGAAGGCGGCGCTCCGGAAGAAGACATCGTCGATGCGGACTTCGAAGAAGTCCAGGACGATGACGACGACAAGAAGGCGTCGTAAGGCGATCCTGGTCATTGTCAGTCACTCTGGAGCCTGCCGGCTCCAGAGTGCGTTTGAGATGACTGGCGGTAGTTGCGTAATTGGTGCATACCCGCAATTGTCTTGATGGCAAGCAGCAAGCAGGCTGAGTTACAATATGGCGAAGCGAGATTATTACGAGGTACTCGGCGTCGGCAAATCCGCCGATGACAAGGAGCTGAAAAGCGCCTTTCGCAAAATGGCGAAACAATATCATCCCGACGCCAACCCTGACGACAGTACAGCGGAACAAAAATTCAAGGAGGCCAGCGAGGCCTACGAGGTTCTGAAGGAACCGCAAAAGCGCGCTGCTTATGACCGCTTTGGCCATGCTGCCTTCGAAGATGGCCGCGGCGGCGCAGGCGGCGCGGGCTTCGGCCCGGAATTTTCGTCGTCGATGTCTGACATATTCGAAGATCTGTTCGGCGAATTCATGGGCGGAGGCGGCGGCGGGCGACGTGCCGGCGGGCGCAGCGGAGGCGGTGCCGCTCGCGGTTCGGACCTGCGCTATGACATGGAAATCTCGCTTACCGATGCTTACGCCGGCAAGTCGGCACAGATACGGGTACCGACATCCGTCACCTGTGAAACCTGTTCAGGCAATGGCGCAAAACCGGGAACCAGCCCGACCACCTGCTCAACCTGCAATGGTCAGGGCGCAGTGCGGTCCTCGTCGGGTTTCTTCACGGTAGAACGCGCCTGCCCTACATGTCAGGGCCGGGGAAACGTAATTTCGGATCCGTGCACCAATTGCTCGGGCCAGGGGCGGGTACAAAAGGAACGCACGCTGTCGGTCAACATCCCGGCCGGCGTGGAAGACGGCACCCGCATACGGCTTGCCAATGAAGGCGAAAGCGGGGTGCGTGGCGGCCCGTCGGGGGATCTGTACATTTTCCTGGCCATCAAGCAGCATGAGTTTTTCCAGCGCGACGGCTCCGATCTTTTTTCACGGGTGCCGATATCCATGACCTCTGCATCGCTGGGCGGAGAAATCGAAGTGCCGACCATCGATGGCAAGAAGGCTCGCGTGACCATTCCCGAAGGCACACAAGGCGGCAAACAGTTCCGTCTCAAGGGCAAGGGGATGCCGGTGTTGCGGTCCAGCCAGCATGGCGACATGTATATTCAGGTCAGCGTTGAAACGCCGGTCAACCTGACGCGCAAGCAAAAGGAACTGCTGCGTGATTTTGAAAGCCAGGCCAAGGACAACTCACCGCAGTCGGCCGGATTTTTCACCAAGGCCCGTTCGTTCTGGGATAGTTTCGGCAGCTAACGCGAGTTGCCTAAGGAGACGCCACTATGGCCAAGGGATACTGGATTGCCCACGTAACCGTCAGCGACCCTGACCAGTACAAACACTATGCAGACGCGGCGCCTGAGGCCTTCAAACTGTACAATGCCCGCATGCTTGCACGCGGTGGCCGGCACTCCCAGATGGAGGGCGCCGGCAAGGCGCGCAATGTGGTTATTGAATTCGACAGCTATCAGGATGCAGTCGACTGTTTCAACAGTGATGAATATCAGGCAGCCCGTGCGAAGCGCCTGGGTGCGGGTGAGGCCGATATTGTCATTGTAGAAGGTGTTTAGGGTCAGGACTCCCTAAAACGCTTTTTGAGCGCAGACAGGCCTGCTGTATAAATACCGGAAATGATCTTCGATGCTGTCGCATCATCCGCACCGTCGGCATTGAATTCACCGGTCCAGTCGACGGTACAGGTGCTGTTATCACCGGCGACAACCTTGATGGTCGAATGGTAATCCGACACCGGCAACGGACCGTCAACGATGGAATAGCTTTGCGACATTGCTGCATCGTCATGGGATTCCTGCTTTTCAGTCAACACGCCGCCGCCGGAAATATTGATGACACGCACCGTGTCTCCGCCTCGCACTTCAACGGTTGAAGTTACCGCCGCAGGATGCCATTCCGCGAGATTTCCAAATTCGCCAATTACCTGCCAGACCTCGGCGGCACTGGCGCTCAAAACAACTGATTGGTGTACATTCAACATAACAATCAACTTCCCCTTGCACTCAGATGACACAAGTCTGCCCGCTGGCGCCGTCATTGTCCATTGGCATCGATGCTGTTGGCTGTTATCAGTTCATGCACAATCCATTGTTGAACAGGCCGTTTGAAAATGCTCAAGCTTGTAGTTGCAGGCGCCGGCGGGCGCATGGGCCAGACTCTGACCCGGCTGATCCATGCTCATCCTTCATGCGAGGTTGCCGGCGGCCTTGAGCCGAAAGGCTCGCCGACGGTCGGCAAGGACCAGGGAGCAGTTGCCGGGCTGGGCGATATCGACACCGTCATTTCCGATGACCCGCTTTCGGTGCTGGTAAAGGCCGATGCCATCATCGACTTTACCGTGCCGGCTGCAAGTGTTGCCCTGGCGGGCATTGCCGCGCAGGCCCGCATTGTGCATGTCATCGGCACAACCGGCTTCAGCGCCACAGATGAAGCAGCCATCAAGGCCGCCTCGCACCATGCCCGTATCGTCAAGTCGGGCAATATGAGCCTGGGCGTGAACCTTCTGGCCGCCATCGTCAGACAGGTCGCCGCATCTCTTGATGACAGCTTTGATATTGAGGTGCTGGAGATGCACCACCGGCACAAGGTCGATGCGCCGTCCGGTACCGCCCTGCTGCTGGGCAACGCCGCGGCCGAGGGGCGCGGAATTGATCTTGCCGGACATTCCGTGCGCAGCCGTGATGGTCACACAGGGGCGCGCAAGGAAGGTGACATCGGTTTTGCGACCTTGCGTGGCGGCAGTGTCGTTGGTGATCATGCCGTGATTTTTGCCGGACAATCCGAGCGCATCGAACTGGCTCACAAGGCTGAATCACGGGAAATTTTTGCCAATGGAGCCATCAAGGCTGCATTGTGGGCGCATGATCAAAAGCCCGGACTTTACTCCATGACCGACGTCCTCGGCATTGCTGCCGGAAATCAATAATACCAAACCAGAAAGCGACAATTCACATGAGCGGAACCCTTGTGCTCGTTCGGCACGGACAAAGCGAATGGAACCTCAAAAACCTTTTCACCGGCTGGGAAAATCCCGGCCTGACGGAGAAGGGTGTTGAGGAAGCCCATGCAGCCGGGCGTAACCTGAAGGCAAAGGGCCTGGTCTTTGACCTCGCCTTCACCAGCGTTCTCGACCGGGCCCAGCGAACCCTTGACATCATGCTGGAAGAGCTGGGCCAGAGCGATTTGCCGACGACACGCGATCAGGCGCTGAATGAGCGCGACTATGGCGATCTGACCGGCCTGAACAAGGATGACGCGCGCAA
The DNA here is from genome assembly GCA_024640405.1 of Alphaproteobacteria bacterium. Classification (GTDB taxonomy): domain Bacteria; phylum Pseudomonadota; class Alphaproteobacteria; order Rhizobiales; family Aestuariivirgaceae; genus Anderseniella. The sequence continues at coordinate 59,670 of JAHEFB010000021.1, forward strand.
GAAATGGGGTGAAGAGCAGGTGCATATCTGGCGCCGTTCCTATGATATTTCACCGCCGGGCGGCGAGAGCCTGCGCGACACGCTGGCGCGCTCCCTGCCCTATTACTTGAAGGCAATCCAGCCACGCGTACTCGAGGGCAAGACCATTATCGTCGCGGCACACGGCAATTCGCTGCGCGCCCTGGTCATGGCGCTGGAAGGCCTGAGCCCGGAAGAGATACTCAAACGGGAAATCGCGACGGGTGTGCCGATCATCTACAAGCTGAACGCCAACGGCACCATTGCCAGCTCGGAAGTGCTCGAAGGCTGACTGACTTCGTCAGTTCAACCTGGCCGGGGCAGTGCATTTCAGAAGACGACAATCAGGCGCTACCGACCGTGCCGGCTTCCCAGCCGAGGATGGCCTTCTTGCGGGTCAGGCCCCAGTGATAGCCGCACAGGCCGCCGGATTTTCCCAGCACCCGGTGACACGGCACGACGAATGATATCGGGTTCTTTCCGACAGCGGTACCAACGGCGCGAACCGCCTTTGGTTTGCCGATGGTTTCGGCCACATCCGAATAGGTGGTGGCAGCACCCAGCGGAATCCGCAACAGGGTTTCCCAGACACGCACTTCAAAATCGGTCCCGATCATGACGATGCGCAAGGGTTGATCGGGACGCCATTCATCGCGGTCGAAAATACGTTTGGCCATGGCAGCCGTCGCCTTGTCGTCGCGCACATATTCAGCGTTCGGCCAGCGCCTCGCCATATCTTCAAAGGCTGCCTGCTCACCACCGTCATCGGCAAATGCCAGACCCGCCAGTCCGTGCAAGGTGGTCAGCACAACCGCAGTGCCAAACGGCGATGCATGACACCCCCAGGTGATGGTCAGGCCGGCACCCCTGGCGCGATATACTCCAGGCGGCATACCCTCATGGGTTACAAACAGGTCATGCAACCGGCCGGCACCGGACAGACCCACTTCATAGGCGGTATCCAGCACGGTGGCGGAATCCTGTAGTAACTGTCTTGCGCGATCCACCGTGATGGCCTGCATGAACGACTTCGGCGTCAGGCCGGCCCAGCGGCTGAAACTGCGTTGGACGGAATCAGGACTGGCGCCGACATTGCCGGCAATCTCATCCAGCGACGGATGATCGATCCAGTTTTCCGATACGAATTCGATGGTGCGGCGGACAAGTTCATAGTCACTGGTCTGGACGGTCTGTAACATGACGAGCGATCCCGTAATTTCTGTTTCACTGTCTGAATACTAGATGGCGCAGGCAGCCGCGGCCACCCGTTTTACGGAAGATCCAGACCGCCGGGCCTAAATGCGCGGCCGTGCGAGGATATCCCTGAGAGTTGCAGCCAGGGACTTGCGATCATATGGCGCCAGGAAACTGCCGACTTCCGTGACCATGTTGCGCGAAGACAGGAACAGCCGGCCAACCAGGTCGCGTTCGACATCCTCCTCGAGCCGGACCTTTGCCCAGGCCCGGACAAGCCTTTGGGTCTGGTTGGCCTTGCGGGACTTCATTCGGGTTATGGTTATTTCCTCATCGTTGATGCAAATGTTCTCGCGGCATTCAGCGTCACGATAGTTCCGCTTCAGCGCCCACCAGATCAGCACCACGTCCAGTCCGAAGAAACCAAACACCGGCCATGCTCCCATCAGCAGAAACGCCACACCGGCAATGAAACTGACCGCAGCGATGCAGGACATCAAAATGATGAAGCCCTTCCGCGATAATGATCGATATGGGTAAAGTTCAATGGTAATAGGTTCCGGCTTCACTGACACATACCTGTCGAATTCCGTTGAGTTTGGACAGACCAAGGAGAGCATTGTTTTATGGCGCGACGCAAGAAACTCAACGCCGCAGAAATGGAGCAGGTGTTCCAGCGGTTTTCCGACAACAACCCGAATCCGGAAGGCGAACTGAACTCGGTCAACACGTTTACGTTTCTGGTTGCGGTGGTGTTGTCGGCACAAGCCACGGATGAAGGTGTCAACAAGGCAACCAAGGCACTGTTTGAGGCCGCCGATACGCCGGAAAAGATACTGGCGCTCGGCGAGGACAAGGTGCGCGAACACATAAGAACCATCGGGCTATACCGGAACAAGGCGAAAAACGTCATCGCCCTGTCGCGCGACCTGGTGGCAAAACACGCCAGCGAGGTTCCCGACAACCGGGAAGCGCTGGAAGCATTGCCCGGCGTCGGCAGGAAGACCGCCAATGTGGTCCTGAACATCTGTTTCGGGCAGCCGACCATCGCCGTCGACACCCACCTTTTCAGGCTGGCCAACCGGGTTGGCCTGGCGCCCGGCAAGACGGTTCTGGCGGTCGAACAGGGCCTGCTCAAACGGGTGCCGAAGGAGTACATGCTGCACGCGCACCACTGGCTGATCCTGCATGGCCGCTATGTATGCAAGGCGCGCAAACCCGAATGTGAACGATGCCTGATTTCAGACCTCTGCCTGTTTCCCGGCAAGAGTATCTAGGATCAAGGACCCCTAGGCCGTTTCCGACATCCGGTAATCCGCACTTATCTTCTTGAAAATATGGACAAAATACGATGTGGAGAAGAGCGGAACCAGGATATTCAGGAACGGGATCAGGGCAAGGCCGGCGGGTACCAGGCCGGCTGCCCAGACGCGGCCCGAGTTGGCCTTTCTCAGCCGTGCCGCCTGCCTGGCCGGCATGTGCCGCATGGCCACCATGGTGAAATATTCGCGGCCAAGCAGATAGGCATTTGCCGCCAACATGATGGCCACACCGATGCCGAAAAACACGGTCGGCAACACCAGTATGTTGACCGCCAGCACCAGCAGTCCGAACTGCAGGCCCATCAGCGCCGACGACCAGGCCGACGGCGGATTGCCCCTGGGCTCATCCGGATAGTGATTGATTTCAACGATGTCGGCGGCTGTATCCAGGAACAGGCCGGCAAAAATCGCCGTCACCGGCGCCATCAGAAAGAAAAACACCACAAGCAAAACCAGGCTGGCAGCGCCGGCGATAACCTCGTCGAGCCAGGCCCAGGGCAAAACCAGCAAGGCTTCACGCCCAAGCCACAACGCCGCCAGTACACCGATGAAGACCAGCAATGTCAGCCCGATGGCTTTCCAGAGGATCGAACGGAACTCGGGCGAAAGAACGTCACGCATGGCACGAAATGTCGAGGCGATCATCAATCGGCTTTCAAAAATCGATGGTTTCGGTGTCTGGCAGATAAGAAGATCGCCGTGGAGTTGCAAGTGCCGATTGCAACGAGGCCGGGTATTTGTGTATGCACACACACAAAAGTTTCAATTGCCCGGATCAGGAATTATCCATGCCTCAGAAGAATGTAGATGTCCTAGGAATTGGCAACGCGATTGTCGATGTAATCGCGCGCCAGGAAGAGGCATTTTTGGGCCTGCACGGGCTGGACAAAGGATCAATGCTGCTGGTCGACGAGGACGGCATTCTGTCTCTTTATGACAAGATTGGCCCGGCCACCGAAATTTCCGGCGGGTCGGCTGCGAACACCATTGCAGGAGTAACTTCGCTGGGTGGTTCTGCGTGTTATGTCGGCAAGGTCGCAGCAGATCAGCTCGGCGAGGTTTTTGCACACGACATTCGCGCTGCCGGTGTGGCCTTCAACACACCTTTCCTCAAAGACGGTCCACAGACGGCACGCTGCATCGTAATCGTCACGCCGGACGGGCAGCGAACCATGTCCACCTATCTGGGTGCGTGTGCCATGCTGGGTCCGGATGATGTCGTCGAGGAGGAAATCGCCGCCGCCAGGATCACCTACCTTGAAGGGTATCTCTGGGACAGACCCAATGCCAAGGAGGCTTTCAGGAAAGCCGCCCAACTGGCTGGCAAGCATAAGCGGCAGACGGCCCTTACCCTGTCGGATTCATTTTGTGTCGACAGATATCGCGAGAGCTTCCTGTCACTGATCCGCGACGGCGTCGATATATTGTTTGCCAACGAGGCGGAGATCCTGTCGCTGTACGAAACCTCAAGCCTGCAACAGGCCATGACGGCGGTTGCCAAGGACTGCTCGCTGGCAGCCATCACGCGCTCGGAAAGGGGCAGTGTCATTGTGGCGGGCAGTTCGGTAACGGAGGTTTCCGCGCAACCGGTTGCCCAGGTTGTAGATACCACGGGTGCCGGCGATCTTTATGCTTCAGGCTTCCTGTTTGGCCACGCTCACGACAAACCGGTGGCCGAGTGCGCCCGGCTAGGACATGTGGCGGCAGCGGAAATTATTTCACACATCGGTGCGAGGCCGCAGGTGGAGCTGAAGTCACTTGTGTAGAGTTGGGATTTGTTTGTCCGAGTATTGAGTGACACGCCTTTGCGGACTTTGCGACCTGCTGTAAATCAGCCTGAATTGGAAATCCGGGCGGGAAACGGTTGTTCGCTGCGACGGCGAAACAATGACCGCTTTCGGGAGTGAAGCAGACATTGCATGCGGCCATCAAAACCGGCCGCTGTTGACCCCAAGCAGTCATTTGTTGGTTTGACGATTTGCTTGAGTTAGTGTGATCGTGACTTATTGATGGATCGACGATGCAAAGACCAAAAACGCGATATGCAAAGGCAGGTGACGTCCACATAGCCTACCAAGTCTTCGGTGAAGGAACGATTGATCTACTATGGGCTCAGGGCTGGGCCACGCACATTGAATTTGCTTGGGAAAGTCCCGATTATGCGCGCTTTCTGAACAAGCTTGGTCAGTTTGCCAGGGTGATCTTCTTCGACAAGCGTGGGGTCGGCATGTCCGACCGCGATGTCGGATTTCCAACACTTGAAGAGCGCTCGCAGGATATCAATGCTGTTCTAGACGCGGTCGGCAGCGAGAGAGTAGCGGTATTCGGCGCCTCAGAGGGCGGGGCGATTTCTGCGGTTTTCGCCGCCACGTACCCTGAGCGCGTCAGCCATCTCATTCTCAATGGTAGCCGCGCCTGCTACAAATGGAAGCCTGACTATCCTAAAGGTCTCAAACCTGGCGAAATAGGTGCGGCGATTGAAAAGTTCAGTGAAATTCCGGAAACAGGGGTCTATGCTTGGAGCGACGGCGCTCCGAGCATCTCCGATGAACCCGCAGCAATCGAATGGCTAAATGCGTATTTTCGCTATGCGGTCAGCCCGCGTGCTGCAGCCAAGCTGGCGCAGATGAACTACGACATCGACTATCGCGGCGTACTGTCTGCCATCCGGGCACCAACGCTGATTGTCCATCGCGAAGGCGACCAGTGGTGTGACGCAAGTCATGCAGAATATCTCGCTGAGCACATTCCAGGTGCGACCTTGCGTCTCCTCCCTGGTGAGGATCACATCGTCTGGTACGGTGATCATGATGCGATCATCGCTGAAATCCGTTCCTTCCTTACAGGTGACGCAGTACCTGCATCAGTAGAACGGGTACTTATGACAGTCGCATTTCTTGATGTTGTGGGTTCTACGGAGCACCTCGCACGCATGGGAGATGAGCGTTGGCGTAGCGTGCTGGAACAGCTTGACCATGCCGTGGACCGTCGCCTGGGAGCCCTTGGTGGCACAAAGGTTAAGCATACCGGTGATGGATACCTCCTGTCTTTCCGCGGTCCGACCAGCGCACTCGAATGCACTGCTGCCATCCGGACAGACGCAAAGCGTTTGGGACTGCAAAGCCGCACAGGTGTACACACTGGCGAATGTGAATTTCGCGGCCAAGACCTGAGTGGAATTGCTGTCCATGTCGCCGCACGCGTTATGAGTGAAGCCGGTCCTGACCAGATATTGACATCGCAGACTGTGAAAGACTTGTCTTTGGGTGCGGAGTTAAATTTTTCGCGATTGGACGCGAAACCGCTTCGGGGATTGCCCGGGGAATGGCCGCTTTTTGCACTCTCGTAATCAATTCGCGAAATAACCTGATACAGCACCTATTATTTCAAAAATTGAACCGACACAATGACCGCTATTGATGCTGTGGACGGCTCCTCCACCGGCATCGCGATGTGCCAAAGTTGCGGTGTTTGAGGAACCGCTAGAGAGGAGCCATCCATGGGTGAGGTTAGCACGATTGGTCTTGACATCGCG
>JAHEFB010000002.1 GCA_024640405.1 Alphaproteobacteria bacterium
GTGGCTGGCTGGGGAACCTGGATTCGAACCAGGACTAACGGAGTCAGAGTCCGTGGGTCTACCGTTAACCTATTCCCCAATACTCCAGCCGAGCGATCATCGCGAGGCGTGGCTTAGCCAATTCGCCTTGCCAGTGTCAAGCCGGTAGTTGACTATAATTGATCTTGCGCTCAAACGCTAGTTGCGCAGCTTCTGCAGCAGGGAACCCAGACCGCTGTCCTTTTTCAGCGATGCCGCTGCTGCTGCCACTTCCGGTGTGCCTTGCCGGGCAGGTGCAGGTGCCGCCGCAGAGGCTGGTTGCACCGGAGTGGTATCCGGAATGGTCTGTGCCGGGGCCTGTTGGCCGATTTCTAGGTCGGAAATTCTCAGTGGTTTTTTCAGCAGTGACGAACTTGCGCCGGCCACCGTATCTGGTGGTGAAGAAGCCGGAACTGCCGCTGCCGGTGCGGCGGACTGGGCGACAGGCGCGGCAGCTGCTGCCGGCGCGGGCGCTGGCGCCGCCGCTGGCGCTGCAGGTTGTTGCACGGGTGCGGCCGCGGGTGCTGCAGCTTCAGACTCGCTGTCGCCAAACTGGCCGGTTTCCGGATTGAAATCGGCCGCTTCAGGTGCCGAATCCGCATAGTCAACTTCGTAGGACTGCATGCGCCAGCGCGCGACGATGGCTTCCAGGAAGCCTTCATCGGGAACATCGATGCTCCAGTTGCGGGTGAACGAAGCAGTTGAACTCTTCGGCAGTGCGTGGCGCGGCAGCAGATCGAACTTGATACGTGTCGGCAGCGAAACACCTTCGCCGAATGTCACAGCTTCACCGGTGCCCATAGTCGGCATGAACTCCAGCAACGATGCAGCAGCATCTGAAATGCCGGCCCGCATGATTTCCTGGTCGCGTTCGTTTGTCAGGCGCATCGAGAATACCGTGTTGCACTGCGACAGGATCGTCGGATCCAGTTCCGCCGGGCGCTGGGTGATGATCGCCAGTGAAACACCGTATTTGCGGCCTTCCTTGGCAATTCTCGAGATGGCGCGTTTGGTCGGTTCAAATCCGCTGGTCTTGTCTGCCGGCACATACCTGTGAGCCTCTTCGCAAACAAATGTGATCGGTACGCGGCCCTGGCTCCAGAGTCCGAAATCGAACGCCATTCGGGCCAGCACCGACACGCACACATTGATCACTTCAGACGGAAGACCACCGAGTTCAAGAACGGTGATCGGCTTGTCATTCACCGGAATACGGAAAATGCGCCCAACCACCTCAGCCATGTTGTCGGAAATGGTCATGTGCCCGAACATGAACGAGTACCGCGGATCACGCGTCATGGTTTCAAGGCGCGCCTTGAGCCGTTTGAACGGCGCAAGTTCACCTTTCAGGTCCAGCTTTCCCAGATGTTCCTCAATCAGGCTCATCAGGTCGGAAGACCGGTAAGGCACGGGTGTATCAACACCGAGATTGATCGTGTCGCTGGCGTCCTTCGAGCGCAGGCTTGGCGCTTTCTCCCGCCGGGTGCTGGCGGAGTACCGGGTTTTTGCAAGCGGAATCAGTTCCCTGAGAATTTCAACATCCTGCTCACGGTTCGGCTGGTTGCCGATAAGTATTTCGACAACTTCCTCGAAGTTGAGCATCCAGAACGGCAGCGACATGTTTGCCGGCTGGATGACCTCGGCATATTCCTTGAACGAAGATGCATATTCACGGTGCACATCCAGCAGCAGGATGTGGGCCTTGGGGTTCTTTTCCAGGATGCGGCGCAGGATCAGTGCAACGGAGCACGATTTGCCGGTACCGGTTGTGCCCAGCACCGCGAAGTGCTTGCCCAGCAGTTCGTCGATCTTGACCATGGCGGGTATAGTGATGTCCTGCTGAATGTGACCAATCCGGATCGAAGTGTCCTGGTCGCTGGCATAGGCCATTGCCAGTTCGGTTTGTGATGCACGCGACACCACGTTGCCGAGGCCGGGATATGACGACACGCCACGCCGGAAGCTTTTCGGGTTGCCATGGTCGTCCTTGGGCAGTTCGCCGATGAACTCCACCTCTACAATACGCATTTCCTGCTCTTGGTTGTCGAGCGACGGGGTCGGAGAACTCAAGGCTGAAATCAGTGCAAGTGTGACGGTTGCATCGGTATCCACTTTCAATAAGGTGCCGATTTCCGGTGAACCTTCATTGCTGGCGGAAAATGCGTCGTCGGCATCGAGCAGAATGATCGCATGTGCGCCGGTTACCGCCACAATACGGCCAATGCGTTCACTGGCCATATTCATGGGCCCGCGCGAAGTGGTTCCAGCAATATGTTGCGTTGTCATTTGGTCTGCCTTCTAATGCGCCGGTTGTTCCGGCAAACTTGTTTCGCGATGAGTGTCTTCGGCTGTTCCTGCAGGAATGACAAAACGGGCGCAGGTACCAACGTTCAGCTGGCTTTCAAGCGTGAACTTGCCGTGATGTGATTTGATCAGTGCAACCGAGATGGGCAGTCCCAACCCGGTTCCTTCGCTGTTGTCGCCTGGGCCATTGCGTACCTGACCAAACGGCTGGGTGGCCATTTGCAGTTGCTCCTGGCTCATGCCGCGGCCGGTATCTGTAATGGTAAAGCTGACATAGCCATTGCTTTCGTCGGCAACGTCAATCGTCACGGCGCCGTCTTCATCGGTAAATTTCACGGCGTTGCTCAGCAAATTCAGCAATACCTGTTTTAGGCGCAGTGGGTCGGCGTGGATTGGCGGCAGTTTGTCGGCGACGTTGCAATTGACGGCGACGCCTTTCGCCGCTGCGCGCATTTCAATGAAGTGAACGCTGCTCTCCACCATTGGCTTGACGTCCATAAGCTGCAGTTCCACGGTCAGTGCACCTGCCTGTATCTTGGAAACATCAAGAATTTCGTTGATCAGCTGCAACAGATGCTGGGCAGCTTCATTGATGTAGGACGCATATTGTTCGGTCTGGGCCTCCGGCAGGTCCTTGCGCGACTGCAGCATGTCTGAAAAGCCGATAATGGCATTCAGGGGTGTTCGCAGCTCGTGGCTCATCGATGCGATGAACTCGGATTTTGCCTTGGATGCAAGCTCTGCCTCAACGCGGGCGGTATTCACCGCCAGCGCCGAGCGTTCCTGGGTTACCGACGAGCGGATTTGCTCGGAGAAACCCCCGATCAACGATCCTTCCGGAAACCAGCTTTTTCCATAGCTATTCATTCATTAATCCCTTGCGGTCCCAAACATACCTATCAAGGTCTAATCAGGCGTTAATGAAATCACGTTCAATGTATCGACAAGGAATCAGCTCGCTTTACCTTGTCACCAAAGCTGCTACACTGATTGCAACGAAACGAATTTAGGCAGGTTGCCTTCATGGTTGCCCCCTGGAATGGCTGTTTATGCTGGGGCCAGGTGCGGGCGGCAGGTGATCTGACGGGTGGTATTTTGGGCGCTGACGGCAAAACCGGCGCGAAACCGGCCAAACCGCGCCGGCGCCATGGGTGGCATTTACGTCGCCCGCCGCGCCGCCGTGACGAGGCGGTCGAGCCAGACAGCAAGGTGGTTTCGGGCACCGCTGCTGTTGGCAAGACATCTGCCAGATTTCGCAAAATTCCCGGTGAAACGATTTACGGCGCGCTTGACCTCGGCACCAATAACTGCCGTTTGTTGCTGGCGCGCCCTGCGGAAACCGGCTTTGAGGTAGTCGACGCGTTTTCGCGAATTGTCCGGCTGGGTGAGGGCGTTTCCCAAACCGGTGAAATATCGCAAGGTGCCATAGAGCGCACAATCAAGGCGCTCCGGGTTTGCTCAAACAAGTTGAAATGGTGGAATGTCGAACGCTGCCGCCTGATTGCCACCGAGGCCTGCCGTATGGCGGCCAATGGAGAAGAATTTATCGAACAGACCCGGGCTGAGATCGGCCTGGATCTTGAGGTAATTGATCGTGAAACCGAGGCAGGCCTTGCAGCCGCCGGCGCGTCGCCGCTAATTTGTGGCAAGGCGAAGTCGGTTGTGGTGTTTGATATTGGCGGAGGTTCCACTGAAATATTGTGGCTCAATGTTGGTGGAGGCCGTTACAAGATCAGTGACTGGACATCCATCCCGGCCGGTGTGGTCACCATCGCAGAAAAATTTGGCGGCAAGCAGGTGAATTCTGAAAGTTTCGCCGCCATGCGCGCTCATGTGGCGGAACTGGCCCAGCCGTTTGCCCACCGGATGCGAAACGGATCTGAACACAATCCCGTACCCGATCACCTGCTGGGCACTTCCGGTACCGTCACAACCGTGTGCGGCATCCACATGAACCTGCGTCGTTATGATCGCGCGCGCGTGGACGGCGCCTGGATCATGGGCGCGGAGGTCGGTGCAGTGACAAACGACCTGTTGTCCATGACCTATGAACAGCGTGCCTCTTCACCGTGTGTCGGACCGGAGCGCGCAGACCTCGTTCTGGCCGGTTGTGCGATACTGGAAGAGATCAGAAACATCTGGCCTGCTGACCGCATTCGTGTGGCCGATCGTGGCTTGCGCGAGGGCATTTTAACATCACTCATGAACGAGGACGGAAACTATGCCCGGCCCACGCAGACCGAGTAGCAAGAAACCACGTTCCGGCGGAACTTCCGGTCGCAATCCAACCAAAACCGCCCAGAAAGTGAAAACTGCGCGAGGCCGCCGGCTGTCTTCAACCCGCTGGCTGGAGCGGCAGTTGAATGATCCGTATGTATCGCGCGCCAAACTGGAAGGATACCGGTCGCGCTCGGCATTCAAGCTTGCCGAAATCGACGATGAATTCAAATTTCTCAAGCCCGGCGGCCGGATTGTGGATCTTGGCGCTGCGCCGGGAGGCTGGTCCCAGATAGCGGCTCGCCGCACAAATGCCGATTCAGGCGACGGCAAGGTTGTTGCAATAGACATGCACGGTGTTGAGCCGATTGCCGGTGTCACCATTTTCAAGCAGGACTTTCTTGAAGAGGGGGCTGCCGATGCCCTGATTGAGGCGCTGGGCGGCGATAAGGCGGATGCCGTCGTTTCGGATATGGCAGCGCACGCCACCGGCCATCGCCAGACCGATCATTTCAAGATCATGGCGCTGGCGGACGCCGGCCTTGTATTTGCTAGGCAGGTTCTGAAACCGGGCGGCACCTATGTGTGCAAGGTGTTGCGCGGCGGAGCCGAGAGTGAACTGCTTGCCACTTTGAAACGCGAATTCAGGAATGTCCGGCATTTCAAGCCGGAATCCAGCCGTGACGATTCTGCGGAATTGTTCCTCGTGGCGACCGGGTATCGCGGGACGGTCGAGTAATTTGGCCGTCCCGGTGCGGAATGGCGGAATAAGGCAAAAGCTGCGATAAGTTGACAATGGCCAACATGCCACACCCGGTGTGGATAACTGCCGCTTGCCGCACCCTTCAACTGGGTGTTACAGACAGTCGTCAATCTGGTTGCGAGTCGTGTTTGGCTTCTTGTCCCGCACATTGCAACTTTCCATAGAGCCTTTCACCCTTAAATGAAAGCGTTTGATGACACCAAATCAGTTCACTCGGCTAGGCGAAAAGCGAAGCGCGATGCGGTGCATCGGGCAAGCTTTTCAACAACGCCGATGGGCTGATTTGGTTCACCGAAGGCCAGTTTTCTGCGCTCGCTGGACAGCGGTATGTCTCCCTTGTGGTCAACCAGACCACGGCGGGAGCCGTACCTTGCCAGCAAACGCAGAAAACCGGTCAAACGCTTTCATTTAAGGGTGAAAGGCTCTAGATCAGCGAAGGGTCGAACGATCCCCGAAAAGTTGTTCCAACGCTTTAATAGTGCGAAAGGATTGGCAATGACCGCCAAATTGCGTTCCGATTCGATCTCCGAGTATCTGACCTTTGATGACGTACTGCTCAAACCGGCCGCATCTGCCGTTTTGCCGGCTGACGTGAAGACACGCACCAGGCTTACGCGTGATATCGAACTGTCATTGCCGATATTGTCGGCTGCCATGGACACGGTGACTGAAGGCCGCCTGGCGATTGCAATGGCACAGGCCGGAGGATTGGGGGTTGTTCACCGAAACATGGATCCGGAATTGCAGGCCAATGAAGTCCGCCAGGTAAAGAAGTTCGAAAGCGGCATGGTGGTCAATCCGATTACCATTCGCCCGGATGCAACCCTGGGGGATTTGAGGGAAATCAAGGATCGTTACAGGATTTCCGGGATCCCTGTGGTGGACGACAACGGCAAACTTGTCGGTATTGTCACCAACCGCGATGTCCGTTTCGAGGATGATCTGAACCGCAAGATTGGCGACCTGATGACCCGCGAACTGGTCACCGTTCAAGAAGGCGTCGACAAGGACGAGGCCCGCAAGCTGCTGCACAAGCACCGGATCGAAAAACTGATCGTGGTAGATGATGATTTTCACTGCACCGGCCTGATTACCGTCACCGACATGGACAAGGCGGCGCTTCATCCCAACGCGGTCAAGGACGAGCAGGGACGTCTGCGGGTTGCCGCTGCAACCGGAACCGGCGACGGCAATTTTGCCCGCGCTGAAATGCTGATCGATGCCGAAGTTGATCTGGTTGTGGTCGATACGGCACACGGGCATTCGCAATTCGTGCTAGAGCAGGTTCGCCGCATCAAGAAGCTGTCCAACAAGGTGCAGGTTATTGCCGGCAATGTTGCAACTGCGGATGCAACCCGTGCCCTGATCGACGCCGGCGCTGATGCCGTAAAAGTTGGCATCGGGCCAGGTTCAATCTGTACCACCCGCATGGTCGCCGGCGTCGGGGTGCCACAACTCACCGCAATCATGGATTGTGCTGAAGGAGCCAGGCAAACCGGTGTTCCGGTGATAGCAGATGGCGGCATCAAATACTCCGGCGATCTGGCCAAGGCAATTGCAGCGGGTGCGTCGTGTGCCATGATCGGCAATCTGCTGGCCGGAACCGATGAAAGCCCCGGCGAGGTCTATCTGTACCAGGGCCGTTCATACAAATCCTATCGTGGCATGGGCTCAGTCGGCGCCATGGCACGCGGGTCTGCCGACCGTTACTTCCAGCAGGAAGTAAAAGACCAGCTCAAACTTGTGCCGGAAGGTATCGAAGGCCAGGTTCCCTACAAGGGCCCGGTTGGCGCCGTACTGCATCAACTGGCCGGCGGCCTGCGCGCTGCGATGGGGTATACCGGGTCGGAGACAATAGAGGATCTGCAAACCCGCGCAGAGTTCCTGCGGATATCCGGCGCAGGCCTGCGCGAGAGCCATGTGCATGATGTGCAGATCACACGGGAATCGCCCAACTATCAGCGCCAGGGTTAAGACCGACAAATTCAGGCAGTAACCGGTATCCGGTCAGGTGGGCCGGTTTCAAGTGCGTTTTCAACAGGAAGCAGTCCATGCATCTTTCCGGCAGGCTTGCAGCAGCAATTGAAGTCATCACTGATGTGACGGATCGTCACCGCCCGGTAAACGGTGCGCTGTCGGACTGGGGAAAGGCGCATCGCTTTGCAGGTTCCGGTGATCGCGCGGCCATCGGCAATATTGTCTACGACGTCATGCGGCAGCGTTCTCTGCTGGCTTCAGTCATGGGCTCGGATACACCGCGCGCCCTGGTGCTTGCCGCCGCCAATCGCCTGATGAACACCTCAGTGCAAGAACTGGCCGGCCTGGTCTGTGCAAAGCACGGACCTGGCGAATTGACGGAGCAGGAAATGGCAGCGCTGTCGACAGATCATACCGCAGATGCGGACCGGCATGTGCAGGCCAATATTCCACAGTGGCTGATGGCGTCTTTCGGCAATGCATTTGGCGACGATACCGTTCGCCAGGGCCAGGCACTGGCCGTCCGCGCACCGGTTGATGTTCGTGCCAATCTGCTCAAGACAACAAGGGAAAAATTGCTCGCTCAGTTGTCGAAGTTTGATGCCGTGGAAGCACCGCTGGCCCCGGACGCCATCCGGATAGCAGTGCCGGAAGGATTGAAACGTACGCCCAACCTTGAAGCCGAGCCTTCTTTTCAGCGCGGCGCCTTTGAAATTCAGGATGCTGCGTCACAGGTCGCGGCACGAATGTGTGGGGTGGAAGCAGGACAACAGGTCGCAGACATTTGTGCAGGCGCCGGTGGCAAGACGCTGGCACTGGCATCTGCCATGGGAAACAAGGGTCAGATTCATGCCTGGGATGCCGACAGGAACCGCCTGAAGCCGATTGTTGCACGCCTTAATCGGGCAGGGGTCCACAATGTTCAGGTCATACCGGCAGACGAACCGGAAAAGCTGGATGAGCTGGCAGGCCGCATGGACCGGGTACTGGTCGATGCACCTTGTTCAGGATCGGGTTCCTGGCGGCGCAAGCCGGACGCCAAATGGCGGTTGACGCCGGAAAGCCTGGCCAACCGCGGTGATGATCAACGCGCGGTACTGGCACGGGCTGCTCCACTGGTCAAACCGGGAGGCCGGCTGATCTATGTGACCTGTTCACTGTTGCCGGAAGAAAACACAGGTCAGGTTGAGGCGTTTCTGGCCTCCAATCAGGACTTCTCTGTTTTGCCCTATGCTGATGTCTGGCAGCAGTGCCTTCCCGGTGATCCGCCGGTTTCCGCCGACGGCAGCACAAGCACGTTGCTGTTGTCACCGGCAGATCACAATGTCGATGGTTTCTTCATTGCGGTGATGCAGCGGCGGGGCTGAAGCGTGTGATCGTTTGCTCGTACGCTTGTTGGGCCTCGACCGGTCGGACCTTTCAAGATGAACCGGAGTTGAGGCAGCATGGACATCCGTGATGCAGGATGGGCCCATGCGTCAGCAGCCCGCGCGATAAGGAAAAACCGGCCTGAAGAGGTGATCTGGGGCATTGGCCCTGCAAGCAGGGTGAACCCTATTGCGAGTATATCCTCAAGCGCCATGCCCATGATTGGGCCGAGGTCACGTTGTCCGCTGCCGTCGGGTTTCTGGTCGAGGCAATCGGTGTTTCGATAATCTGGTATCATGACAGCGATACCGGTGCCCGCATCAAACGGATCAACTGGTCGAAACCGCCGCGGTCAATCTATTCCAGTCTGCCGCGCAGTTTCTGCTTCGAAAAAACCAGTCTTGTTCCGGCATTCATTGTGCCAACCGCACCAAAGGACTTCCGTCGCCGGCTGAAACGCGGCCAGGAGGCGTTTTGGCGTATGGATGCAACCCGCACGTTCAACTGAGCACGCGGGCGAAATTTGCTCTAGCTCACGTGCGCACCGCGCATTTCCTTGATGGCCTTGCGAACCTGCATCCAGGCTTCAGCGTGCAACTGTTCGCCGGCATTGCGCAGCGAGCTGGCTTTCTGGGCCGCATGGGCTTCCGCCTTGTCACCGTAGGCGTCCACCAGGGCGCGAGCATGTTCTGCAATTTGTACAGCGTTCATTATTTGCGTCTCCTCTATATGGTAAACCTCCCCCGGCCTCGATAACCGCGACCATACCACAAAAACCCGCTGAGCAGTGAACAGGACGACATGCCACTGCCTGTTTATCTTGCGGACTCGGACAGTTTTCTGTATCCGCTCGCTATGACAGACCGCCTCCTCATTATCGATTTCGGTTCACAGGTTACCCAGCTCATCGCGCGGCGATTGCGGGAACTGAATGTGTATTGCGAAATTCATCCGTTCCAGAAGGTCTCCGATGACTTCCTGCAGGAGTTTGCACCCAGGGCCGTGATCCTGTCCGGCGGACCTGCCTCGGTGTTTGACAACGGCGCACCGATGCCGCCCGCATCGGTGTTCGATATGGGCATACCCGTGCTGGGGATATGTTATGGCCAGCAGGTAATGATGCACTGCCTTGGCGGACTGGTGGAGCGCGGCGCAGGCACTGCCGAATTTGGCCGCGCCTATGTCACACCGGGTAACAAACAGCTTGCGCTGCTGGACGGCTGGTTTGAAGCAGGAGATGAGCAGGTCTGGATGAGCCATGGTGATCACGTATCCAGGCTCGCGCCGGGGTTCGAGGTCTACGGCACCTCACCGAATGCGCCATTTGCCATAACCGCGGACACATCGCGAAACTTTTTCGCTGTGCAGTTTCACCCCGAGGTTCACCACACGCCACGTGGTGTAAAACTGTATGAAAATTTTATCAGGCTCGCCGGCTTCAAGGGCGACTGGACGATGGGTGCCTACAAGGATCAGGCCATAGCAGCCATTCGTGAACAGGTCGGATCCGGCCGGGTCATCTGTGGTTTATCTGGCGGTGTTGATTCGTCCGTGGCGGCTGTGCTGATCCACCAGGCCATCGGAGACCAGTTGACCTGTATTCTGGTCGATCATGGCCTGATGCGAAAGGACGAGGCGCAACAGGTCGTGACGATGTTTCGCGACAATTACAACATCCCGCTTGATCTGGTGGACGCTGCCGACACATTTCTTGATGCACTCGAGGGTGAATCTGATCCGGAGACCAAGCGCAAGACGATCGGACGGTTGTTCATCGAGGAATTCGAACGCGAGGCCAAAAAAATCGGCGGCGCGGAGTTTTTGGCCCAAGGCACTTTATACCCGGACGTGATCGAGAGTGTGTCGTTTTCCGGTGGCCCGTCCGTTACCATCAAGTCGCATCACAACGTTGGCGGTCTGCCCGAACGAATGAACATGCAACTTGTCGAACCGCTGCGCGAATTGTTCAAGGACGAGGTGAGGGCGCTGGGCCGCGAGCTCGGCCTGCCGGAAAGTTTCATCGGCAGGCACCCATTCCCCGGACCCGGTCTTGCCATTCGCTGCCCGGGCGGGGTGACCCGCGACAAGGTCAGGATCTTGCAGGAGGCAGATGCAGTCTACCTGGATGAAATACGCAAAGCCGGGCTGTATGATGATATCTGGCAGGCATTTGCCGTCTTGCTGCCGGTGCAGACTGTCGGTGTCATGGGTGATGGCCGGACCTATGAATTTGTCTGTGCGCTGCGTGCTGTTACATCCGTAGATGGCATGACAGCGGACTTCTTCCCGTATGACATGGAATTTCTGGGGCGCGTCGCAACCCGCATCATCAATGAAGTCCGCGGCATCAATCGGGTCGTATACGACGTGACCTCGAAGCCGCCCGGCACAATCGAGTGGGAATAGTCCGCGCGTGGATTTGCATTTCTCCGCGTCGATCAAAATACTCACAAACATTTGATATCATTGAATTTTTATCGTCGGCCACGCGTCGCCACTGGCAGCCATTTTGGTGAAGCCGTTTTCTGTGACGGTATCCGTGACGGACCTTGGCCACCTTGATTTTGCACAAATCGGGCAGTACCGTCATCATCGCAGGCGCTCCCGACGGTGCAACCAGCCCGGCATTGTGATCAGAGCCGGAAAAATCCAGCCTCCGGCGGTCCGGAGAATGGTCTCAGAGCCCAACTCCTGGAATATCTCCAGCCGGGTGGTCAAAACACGGAGAGCAGGTCGGATCAGGACGCAGGTAGCAACTTGCCAACGCAACTGCCAAACCCGATGCGGTAGCCTTTCCCTGCAGCGTGGCCACGCAGGGTGAGCGTATCACCGTCTTCAACAAAGCTTCGAGACTGGCCGGTATCAAGCACCAACGGCTCCTTGCCGCCCCAGCTCAATTCCAGAAGAGATCCCCGGTTGCACTTTTCCGGGCCTGAAATGGTTCCTGAACCCAAGAGGTCACCGACCCGCATCGGGCATCCCGATGTGGTGTGATGCGCCAGTTGTTGTGCAGCCGAATAATACATTGTGCAGTAATTGGTCCGGGAAATGATTGTTTCGGCTTCACCTTCCGGCGCCAGACCCACTTCCAGTGCAATGTCATAAAGCATTGGCTTGGTGTCTCGCAGATGCGGCAACAACTCACGTTCCCGCGCAGGCGTCGATACGCGAAACGGCTCCAGCGCGGCTTTGGTAACAATCCATGGGCTGACTGACGTTGCCGTCGCCTTGGATTGGAAAGGTCCAAGCGGCTGATACTCCCATGCTTGAATGTCACGCGCAGACCAATCATTCAGCAGCACATATCCGAATATGTTCTCGTCCGCCTGATCCACGGTGATTTGACCGTCAGAAGGTTGCCCGACAATAGCGCCCAGCTCCAGCTCAATATCAAATCGTTCACACGGAGCGAATCTCGGCACAGTTTCATCGGGGCCTTTCACCTGACCGGAGGGACGTCGAACCGGTGTGCCAGATACCACGATCGAAGATGCCCGTCCGTTGTAGCCGATCGGAATGTGCAACCAGTTTGGCGGCAAGGCGTTGTCGGCACCACGGAACATGGTTCCAACATTGAACGCATGGTCTCTCGATGCATAAAAATCCTTGAATTCTGCCACCTTGAAGGGCATATGCATACGGATGGCAGACATGGCGATCAGATGAGTTTCAGTCGTGGCAATGTCCGGCGCTCCTGCTTTCAGCAGCGCTACAAGCCGCTCCCGCTGTGATTCCCAGGCTGCTGGCCCAAGTGCGAAAAAAGCATTCCAACTGCCTGTAGATAGTGTTCCCCTTGCATCAATTACACCGGCTGCCTCCAGCTTGGCCAGATTGAGCACCTTGTCACCGATGGCGGTACAGCAGAAGGGACCGTTCCCGTCTGTGGAAGCAACCCCGCAGGGAAGATTGTTCAACGGATAATCGCAATCCGCCCGGTTGGCTGAAGGAAGCCAGGAGTTCATAAGTTGCGTCATATCACTCGTTCACCAATTCTGCTTCTGTCTGGAAATCGGCAATGCGGCACGAAACGCCTCGATATTGCGGCAGGCAGCATCGATATCCACAAGGCGACCAAATGATGACAGGTCACATCCCCATCTGCGCGCATTGATCAATTGGCCGGCAAGGCAAATGTCTGCCAGACCCGGAGCGTCGCCAAAACAGAATTTTCCGGAGGGGGAAACCAACTGCTGGAACGCAGTCAAACCTTCCTTCATCCAATGAAACATCCAGTCCAGCTTCACAGCGTCGGTCTGCTTGAGTTGTGTCTTTAGATAGGTGAGTACGCGAAGGTTGTTCACTGCATGTATCTCCATGGCGATGACCTGTGCTGCCGCTTCAACTCTTGCTGCCTCGAATGGATCTTTGGGCAGCAGCGGAGGATGAGCATAAACAGTATCCAGCCACCGTATGATCGCCAGCGATTGCGTCAGCAACTGCCCATTGTCCAGCTCAAGCGTTGGAACACCCATGGCAGGGTTGATGGTCTTGTAGGATT
The DNA here is from genome assembly GCA_024640405.1 of Alphaproteobacteria bacterium. GTDB lineage: Bacteria > Pseudomonadota > Alphaproteobacteria > Rhizobiales > Aestuariivirgaceae > Anderseniella. The sequence continues at coordinate 13,146 of JAHEFB010000002.1, forward strand.
GGGAGCGTTGCTCCATCGTCAACAGATTGACCGGGACGATGTCGTAGGTCAGTCCCTTTAGGTTGAGAGCCACCTGCACCCTGAATGAACTGGTTGAGCGCCAGTAGGAGAATAACTTCATTTTCCGGTTTCCCTACGAATTCCAATGCACCATTGTTTTTCGCCTGCAGTGGGGCCGAATTTCTTTTCCGGGCCTTCCCGGCAATCGATGTAATCATCCTGTAACGGGGCCTGTCTTGCGCTAAACCCGGCAAGGTGCTGGGGAAACCGGGTTGCAAACATGAAGCTCATCGTGTTGTCGGGTTTCTCCGGTTTCAGGTCAGCGTTTGATGCAGTTTCAAAAGTGTTCTTGTCCGGACCGTGCGGCAGCATCATGTTGTGCAGGCTCATGCCGCCTGGAACAAAACCCTTCGGTTCGGCGTCATACCGGCCACTAATGTTGCCCATCGGTTCTCTCATGATGTTCTTGTGATACCAGGGTGGGCGGAATGTGGTTTCCATTGCCAGCCAGCGCTCGCGAAACAGAACAAAGTCGATGTTGGTGCTTCCGGGCACGCCCGACGGAGCCGTCAGCACGGTGAATTTGGACGGAACGGGATGATCAAAAAGGATCGAACCGACCGGGCAATAGGTTCGCAGATCGTATTTTACTGGTGCATAATTGCCATGCCAGGCAACCACATCCAACGGTGAATGGCCAATCCTTGTTTCGTGGGACCGACCGCACCATTTCACCGTTAGCATGGATGGCACGCTGGTTGTTGTGAAACATTCAGGCGCCATGGAAAAATTACCCGAGCTGCTTTGTGCCCATGTGCTCATCTTGTGCCTTGATTTCATTGGCGTAGGCATTCCAGTACGCCACTGACGTTTTTGCAGCGGTGTTGCCGAGGAAAGAGAGCTGTCCGGTCTGAGACCGCAAGAAGCGGTCATCGGTCGTGAATGAGTGCAAGCCGTATGTGATATCAGCAACACCATCTGCCGCCAGATCACAGGCTGCATGAGGCGGCCCTGACGGGCGCGGCAGCATGCGCACTGTAACGCGCCCTTCAGTTGCCTTGGCCACTTCCGCGGCCCACGGCGCAATTGCCTTTGCAACAATGGGATGCGCTGGCGGAAGCCACGACGACATTGCCGACTCTTCCGCCTGCGCCGAAGTCGCCAACGAAGCAGACAGAACCCAAGCAACTGATATTGCCGGGGCAAGTGCGCTGGATTTAAATTTGGACACCAATGACATATGCCAGTCTCTCATCAGGTGCGGGACTGCCAAAGAAGGCAGTCAGAACTGGCGGCCGATACGGGCATCCAGAGAATACTTGCCACCACCTTTGACCGCGAAAAAGAACGCAGCAACGCCCCACAAGAACGGGTATTCAAAACCTTTGGCGGTCCAGAAAAAACCATTTGAAAGATGGAAGCTGACCGCTCCGGCCATGAAAATGGCAACGGCAACTGCGGCCGGGCGCGTCAAAAGACCGAGAACAAGGCAGAGCCCACCAAAGAACTCAACGAGCCCGATCAGAAGCGCCAGGAAACCAGGCGACGGATATCCGACGGATTCAAGGAATTTGGTCGTGCCCTCTATGCCGCCACCGCCGAATGCACCAAAGAGCTTTTGTGCGCCATGCGGCACCAAAAGCACCCCGGTCGCAACGCGTAACGCCAACCATGCAACGCCATCAAGCGACTTGTAAACGGACTGCATCCGTGGCACGATCAAACCGGCATGCGAACAGTTTGCGTTTGTTTCACTCATCTTTTCCTCCCAGAAATTTTGTCATGCCGGTTTGATGCCGGAATGATTGAAATTATGGTTTCATTTGAAACTTTGTCAACGCATGGTTTCAATTGTGTTGTATTTTGAAATCAAATAACCAGTAAGGATTGCAGATTTCACTGCAATGTTGGGGCGTGGCAACTTAGGCATGGCAGCCGAGCGAAGCGGGCTTGCAAGAGGATAGGGTTGGCTATGGGCAGGTCAAAGGAACGATCCGGGAAAGAGGGGGCGGCTGTAGTGAGTTCCCTGCACGACAAAGAATTCAAACTCGAGCTGTTTTTTCCTTACCTGACACGCGTCTTCTATTCGCACGTAACCCGAACCGTTTCACGAATCTATGGGGAGCAATACGCCATGAAGCCTCACGAATGGCGTACCATGGCAATTCTTGGTGTCAGGGAATCGTTGACCCCGGCGCAAATCATGGAGCGCTCCAGCATGGACAAAGTTTCGGTCAGTCGCGCCATTACCGGCCTGCGCAAACGTGGCTGGATATTGGAGCGTACAAACAAGAACGATGGCCGCAGTCGCGTCCTCAGGCTATCTAGCACCGGCCGCAAAGTTTATGACAATTTGGTGCCTCAAATGATCAGGCTGGAGAAAAGGCTTCTGGAAGATTTGAGCCCGGAGGAAGTCAACGTCCTGACCGGCTTGATGAAACGGGTACAAGAGGCCGCAAAGCGCGTACCACAGTCCGATGAACGAGAGACCTAAAGCGTCAATGGTCAGTTCCTTCGGTATAACAGGCCAAATGTTCAAAGTATTGATGCGTTTCCTCTGTTTATAAAATTCTTCTGACGTCAATGCGCTTGAACGATATTGCACGGGCGGAGGTATGGTTGTAAGGCGTCAGCGCCTAATGGACAGATTGGGCTAGCGAACCGCTGGACAATCCCGACTACGAAAACTTCATTGCAGACTATCAGAAGATTATTGGTTCCCTACCATCTCTAACAACCGCCGTCCCACTTCGCAATGTGGCCCGTACCCGCAATTTGCTTAATTTGTGAAAACGGGCAGGCCACGGTCATGATCGTTTCTCCATATTGACCGTAAAAATTCTGGATCGTGTTCATGCGGAGTTTTCCGCCGAGGAACTCCTGGAAACCGAGTGCATTCCGCAGACGCGGGGATCCACGGTGGTAAAAAGGCAAACCGGAAAGCTTTATGGTCGCGCGGAAGCGGCCAATTTGCATCCGGGTTCACAAGCTACCGAGAAGCCGAGATCCATAGCTTGCGTTGCCGGGTTCTTGGTCAACATGCTCAAGCGCGAAATCCGTCTGGTTAGCCCTTGCCGGGCCAATGATTGCTGGCCGGACGGCTTCATTGTTCACCGGCATGACCGGTTCGAGACAGCTGACGATTTTCGCGACAAGTTGCAATCAATGATTGATGACGTGGCCGGCGTCTCCTTGAATGCCCGATCGGTTATTCGCCTGCGCGCCGATCTTGAACTGAAGATACTGCCGGACAGTATTTAACTGAAATCACCGGGGGCTCGCCATACGCTGCCCCTCAGTCACACGTCAAGAGTAATTGCGAAAATTCTGAATCGAGGTCCGCATTGTCATGAAGGGATCATCTCGGCTGTGATGGCTGCCGGCGGCAATTGCTTCGCAGCCAGCAACACGATCCAAAACATGTTTGATCGCGGCCTCATCAGCGATGATCCTGAAGATATCGGTAGACCTTAATCCTGGCCATCGCCGACAGGATCAACCGGAACATCCGGTTCCGGATCAGAATATTCAGGGGTTGCATCTCCCTGCGCCGGCGGGCCGGATTTTCCGGCGGCAAGTTCTACCTGTGCGCACTCGGCCCAATCAAGCGCTTTGGTCAGACCCGCCAGCGAGAACCGCACATCGTGGGGTTTGCCATCCCGGGTGGTGTAGTGCCAGTTTATGTTGTCGCCGGGTTTTGACTTTGTAAGCAACTTGTCGCTCAGGTCTCCGCCAATCCGGTATTCATTCACTGACACCGGCGCAGTGATGCTGCCGTTGGAAATTTCCACGGCGGGTTTCTTGTCCACAGTCATTGAAAATCCGGCATCAACGTCTGCCAATTCCAGCACATCGACCAACATCAGGTGCCATTTCGCGTTCGCTTCAGCCCGTTGGAATGCCAGTGTGTGGCTGAATCCCAACGGCGCGCGCTTGTCCAGTCTGTGAGTCACTATCCGGCACAATGATCCTGGTTTGCAGGTTGCGATGAAACTGCGCGAATAAATACGCGTCTCCTCAAACTTCTGGTGCACCTCCTGGTTGCACAACTGTTCAGCTTCAGCAGCGTTGCCAAGAAGCAGCACGCCTGCCGCGGCAAGCCAGACAGAATTCCGATTTTTCATTTGTTACCGCCACCAGCACATTCAACACATACTGCAGCGGCTGGGTCCACTTCCAGCCGCGCTGCCGCAATTTCTTCTCCGCAGGTGACGCACCACCCGTACTCTCCATCTTCCAGCCGCCGCATTGCCTGGTCGAGCCGGGCCAGTTCCGCAGTGCGAGCACGTTCCTGGGCCTGCGCCATCGCCTGACGCTGCAAAGCGTCCACGCGCGAAAGCCTTCCAACCGATTGCTGGTCAAGTTTCACCGCACCGCGGTCATCTGCCGATATGGACGACAAATCGTTGAGTTCGTCACGGCGGGCCGTCAAACGGGCCCGGGCTGCTTTCGGGTCAGCTGTCATTTGCCTTGTGCACAATCCACCCATTCAGTGGCCCTGCCCAGGTCTCCCAACGCAATATTGTGAATTACCTTCTTGCCGCCAACCAGTTGCACGGTTGCAGTCATGGTTTTTGACGAAAGCATTGTTGAAATGACAATGTCGGAGACATCATCATCGACACGTACACTCTTCATGTCTTCAGCCGCGATCAGGAAGTCCGGGGCAATTCTTGTTTCGTCCTCGTCGTCAAACACCAGGTCAACACCGGCGCCGGAATCTATCGAGAATGTGCTGGTAAGCAGCCCGAGCCAGGGACCGGCCACTGCGGCGCGTTCCAGCGCAAAGCCAACATTGTCGACCATGGACAAGTTGATGGAACATTTTCCACCTGGGATGCACACAGCCGAAAAGTTGCCGGCTTGAACCATCATGCCACCATCAGCGCCTGTTGCCTCAAGGCCGCAGATCTCTGCACTGATTGCAGGTGCGGATGGCCCCAAGGCAAGGCATGCAGCGATCAAAATTCCCGGCCATCTGTTCACGTAAAATCTCCTGTGCATCCAAAAGAGTGTTTCGGTTTGAGGTCTGTTGCGCGACCCCGCCTGCCGGCAGGCGGCTTGCGTGTTCATTGATGCCATTTCCATGCCGTCATGGTCAATCACTGTGGCAACAGTTAGAATAGCCGGAAGAATCTTTTTATCGCACCGGATTCGCGGTCACCGGCAACTTCAAACGGATGAGAATACTATGACGAAATTGATTTTGGGAATGGTACTGTTCTTCGGGGTTCATCTGATGTCGATGACGCCATTGCGCACTGCGATCGTATCGAAACTGAGCGAGAACACCTACAAAGGTATCTACTCCCTGATATCGCTGGCCGGTCTCGGCTTGATGATCTGGGGCTTCATTCTGGCTCGCGCCGGACCGGACGCCGCCCGCATTGTCTATGATCCGGTAATGGACGGCAGCCACGCCACCATGTTGCTGGTGTTTGTCGGCCTCATTCTTCTGGCTTCGTCGCATACCAAAGGACATATCCGGCTGTTCGTGAAACATCCGATGTCACTTGGTATCGGGCTGTGGGCGGCAGGGCATCTGCTGGCAAATGGCAATTTGTCAGAGGTGTTGCTGTTTGGCGGCTTCCTTGCCCTTAGTGTGCTGGATATCATCGTCAGCACGGCGAGAGGCAAGGTGCCGTCTTATGAGCCCAAACTCAAGCACGACATTATAGCAGTCGTGGCCGGTGTTGTGATTTACGCGGTGGTCATCAGTCTGCATCAGACATTATTCAGTGTGTCGCCGATTTACTGATCGCCAGAAGGGCTTTCATCACGGGGTGAAAGGCACAGAAATAGTCGGAGCCCGTATTTGCGGTAACGGCTATTCTGGCCTCAGCGCCGTTTGCCAGTTCGCCGGTATCCCAACTGCCGTCGGTCGCTGTGGCCGTATGAGGCGTGATATCATGATTGACCCAGATGATTGTATCACCGACTGATACCTCCAGGGCGGCGGGAGAGAACTCAAAGTCACCGATCTCGACGCGATGTTCGCGTCTTTTGGCGATTGCCGCACCAGACCACACCGGGACCAGGGGAAAGGCAGCAGCGGCAATTGCCGCTGCGGCCCTCCTGAGAAGAAAACGTCGCTTCATGGCCACTAGTTGCTCACTGCCTTGACCATCATCTCGGCATGATGTTCGTGGACCTTGAAAATCTTCAAACCGGCTTCAAACAGTGCCTTTACTTCGGCATTTTCGATGTTGGGAATGAAAGTGTTGCCAACCAGATCGTTGACGGCCTTGTGGTAGGCCAGCTCGTTTTCCGCATAGCGCCTGTCAAATGCAGCACCACGAAGCTGGCTCATCTCGTCAACCAGTTTTACCGAGTTTTCCGACAGCTGTTTGCTGAGGAAGTTATCCTGCGGCTTGGCTTCAAGCTTTTTCAGCAATTCGAGCGCCTGTTCATTCACCGCCGTGTGGTCGCGGATCATCGTACGGGCGAACTCGTGGATGGCAGGATTGCTGGATATGGCCAGCGCCAGGTGGGCATAGCGAATATCGATATTGTCGGCCACATAGGCAACATGGGCAATCTGCAGGTCGTTCAGATCGGCGGGAGATTGTGCAGGGGAAGGCGTTACCTGCATTGCCAGAGCCAACAGGGAGACTGCAAACAGTAGTTTTTGTTTCATGGTTCCAAATCCTTATAGAGAAGATCAGCCGGAAGGGGTGATCGGAAGAGGCATTTGGCACCACAGTTGGCGGACGTTCAATTTCAGATAATCCAAAATTCTTGATCAATAGTCCTGTTTTGTTGTGAGTTTTGGGATTTTGGTGTAATGGGGATGCATGGACCTCTTGAGTGATATACTGTCGCGTCTGCAACTCGCCGGCACTTTGTACTTCCGGACTTCCTTCACCTCTCCGTGGAGTATTGCGGTGCCGCCCTTTGACAACGTTGCGCGTTTTCATTTTGCTCATCGCGGTCGCTGTTTTGTCCGGGTCACCGGCGCAGAAGAACCGGTTCAACTGGAGCAGGGCGACTTGATCATCATCATGCGTGGTGCCGGTCACACATTGTTTTGTGACCCGCGCACTGAAGATACCGCCGTACAGTTGGACCGTGTTGTGCAGGATTCGGGTTTTACCGGCAGTGGAACGCTGGTCTATGGAGAGTTGGGAACTGATCAGGAAACCCAACTGGTATGTGGGCATTTTGCGTTTGAAAAGAATGCTTTTCACCCTTTGTTTGATGCGCTGCCGGACCACATTCATGTTCGCAATTATGGCGGTGCCGCTGGTACCTGGATGGAGAACACGCTTCGCGTGATAGGCGCCGAGGCCGGCAATGGCCAGATGGGCAGCGACATGATCGCGTTGAAGTTGTCCGAGATTGTGTTTGCCCAGGCGCTGCGTACTTATCTGACCTCCAATGCAGGCGACAAGCCGGTGCTGGCCGGTTTTGCTGATCCGTCGATTGCAAGGGCTCTCGAAGCGATCCACAAAGATCCTTCACGAGCCTGGTCTCTTGAAACGCTGGCCAGAACAGCCGGTCTGTCGCGAACGGCGTTCGCCAGCCGCTTTACGGCAACGATGTCAAATACCCCCATGGGCTATGTCACACAGTGGCGGATGCAGATTGCGCGCCAAAGGCTCGCGGAGTCCAGACTGCCAATCATCGATATTGCGGAAGAGGCAGGCTATCAGTCGGAAGCTGCCTTCGGGCGCGTCTTCAAGAAACAACTGGGCGTAGCGCCTGCTGGCTACAGACGCCAGGTCCAACAATCCCGCGAGACCTCTGTGTGACCAACCGTCCATTGGCGCGGCTGTCTTCATTGCTGTAACAGTCGTCGAATTGACTTTGTTCAAACCGGATTGATCAAATTCCATGTTGCTTTTTGTCGCCGTTGCCCTGTTTGCCGTCATTCATCTCATTCCTGCCTTTCCGGTTCTCAAGACCCGCCTGAAACAAAAGCTGGGCAAAAGTTACGGCATGCTGTTCGCAGCCGCGTCGATCGTGACCCTGGCGATGATCGTGATTGGCTGGCAAACGGCCGACCGCTCGCCGGTTTATGATCCTCCTGACTGGGGGTTTGGCGCCAATCTCGCCTTCAGTTTCGTGGCTTTCGTGATGCTGGGCGTGTTTCTGTTTCGCGGCAGGGCGAGGCAGTTCCTGCGTTTGCCGCTGGCTATCGGCGTTGTGTTCTGGGCGACGGGGCACTTGCTGGCCAATGGTGATCAGGCAAGCGTCATCCTGTTTGGTGGTATGCTTGTCTATGGCGCTGCTCATCTTGCAGCCGGTTTCGCTCGGGGCTTCCACCCTTCGCCGGAGGTTCGTCAGGGACATGACGTCATTGCATTGTTTGTAAGCGTCGCGCTGTACGGTGTCATGATCCAGATGCACCAGCACATCATTGGCGTGGCGCTTTTTTCGATTGAGGATATGGCCATCTTTGCCAGGTGAACTGCACAAAATCGGCCGATTGACCGGAATAGCCAGGCGCGCCAAACGCCTTGAGCCAATGGAGGAATTGACGTCGGCACGCATAACATTGGCGGCGGGCGTTACAGGTGACCACAAGGGAAGCAGGTTTCCAAACCGGCAGATCACCATTCTTTCGCTTGAAGCCTGGAGTAGGGCTGCTGAAGACGCGGGTGAACCAGGTCTGCCCTGGACCGCTCGCCGCGCAAATCTGCTGGTGGAAGGCGTTGACTTGCCGCGTGCGGCTGGAGGGGTTGTTCGCGTCGGAGAGACGGTGCTGGAAATCACTGGTCAGACCGTGCCGTGCAAGCGTATGGATGATGCTTTGTCCGGTTTGCGCAAGGCACTTCATGCTGACTGGCGTGGCGGTGTAACATGCCGGGTGCGGCAGGGTGGTCTGGTAAAATTGCAGGATCCGGTCGAAGTGCTGGTTTCACCACCACAGCGGGTGATAAGGTTACCCTGATCCGGATCGAACTGCGAAAAGGGATACAGACCAACGATGTCCGTCCAGAAACAGGTGCGCCGCCTCACGGCCCCCGACATTGCCGCGCGAAAAAATGCCGAACCGATTGTATCTTTGACGGCCTATCACGCCCATACCGCCGGCATGGCCGACAAATATTGCGATTTTCTGCTGGTGGGCGACTCGCTTGGCATGGTGATGCACGGTTTTGAATCAACCGTGCCTGTGCCGCTCGATCTCATGATAATGCATGGCAAGGCTGTTGTCCGGGGTTCACAGCGAGCCCTGGTAGTGGTTGACATGCCGTTTGGCAGTTATGAGGAGAGTCCGCCGGTGGCCTTCAGAAACGCCGCTCACATCATGAAGCAGACCAACTGCGGTGCAGTGAAGCTCGAAGGCGGCAGCCATATGGCTGAAACCATCAGTTATCTGGTGCAGCGCGGCATTCCGGTAATGGCCCATGTCGGTCTTACACCTCAGTCGATAAACACCATTGGCGGTTTCAAGACACAAGGCCGCCAGCGTGATCAATGGGCGGCAATAGAAGCGGATGCAAAATCTGTGTCTGACGCGGGCGCATTCAGTGTTGTGCTGGAGGCAATGGCAGAACCTCTGGCGGCGCGGATTACCAGGGCGGTTCCCATCCCGACAATTGGTATTGGAGCCTCGGCCGCCTGTGACGGTCAAATCCTTGTCATGGAAGACATGCTGGGCTTGAGCCCTCGTGTACCGAAATTCGTCAAGGAGTTCGGCAAGGTTGGCCGCGCCATTGAACGAGCCATCAAGCTTTATTCCGATGAAGTCCGGAGCCGCACGTTTCCGGCGCCCGAGAACACCTATGATGTGAAGGATTGAAATCTTATGACTGTCAACCGCCGTCAGATGTTTGCAGGAACAGCCGCTTGCCTGGCTGTGGTTTGTGGCAGCCCGATCCGGCTTTCGGCTCAAGAGGCAAGTGACGGTTTCACTGAACTGAAAATTGCAAGAGTAAACCGGGTACTCCTTGAAGGCGGCAAGGAAGCCGGACTGTGGACCTACAATGGCGTCAATCCGGGGCCTGAAATTCGCGTCAGACGCCATGGCGAAGTCAAGGTGCGCCTGGTGAACGGCCTGGATGAGCCAACCATGTTGCATTGGCATGGCATCCGCATCGATAATGCCATGGACGGCTCCCCGCTAACCCAAAATCCCGTCGGTCCCGGTGAGACCTTCGACTATGTATTTCCCGTCCCGGATGCCGGCACCTATTGGTATCATCCGCATATTGGATCATCCAGACAGGTGGAACACGGTCTTTACGGGGCTTTGATAGTTGAAGAAGAAACCCCGCCTGCTGACATGAGCGAATTGACTCTCGTACTGGACGACTGGCTCATCAATGATGACGGCACCATCAACCAGGAAACCTTCGGAGACATCCGCATGGCTGCCCACGCCGGCAGAATGGGCAACTGGTTCACCGTCAACGGCGAGTCGCGTCCGCATCTGGTTGCACCTGCCGGCAGGCGTTTGCGATTGCGGTTGCTTAACTGTGCCAACGCCCGCGTCATGAACCTTCAGGTCAAGGGGGCAGAACCGCATATACTTGCGCTGGATGGACAGCCCCTGGGCAAGCCGCGCGTGCTGGGCACAGAACCGTTGCAACTCGGTCCGGGTGGGCGGGCCGATCTGTTGATCCGGCGAGCGACGGAACAAATTACCTTGGCAAATGTCAATCAGGCCAACGAACCGCTGGAGGTCGCCTACATAGATCGCGAAGGTGCCCAGGATGAAAAAGACACCTCTGATATCGCTGCTCTTCCAACCAACGGGTTGCCGCAGACCATGGATGTATCCGGAGTGACTGCCCGTAAACTGGTCATGGAAGGCGGTGCCATGGGCGGGTTGACCGGCGCCAAATTGCGGGGTCGCGACGTCGACATGAGAGAAATGGTGCAAAATGGCATGGCCTGGGCGTTTAACGGTGTGGCCGGCATCACGGAAGAACCGTTTGCCAACTTGAAACTGGGTGAAACGGCCGTTTTCGATTTCATCAACAAGACCGCCTGGCCGCACGCCATGCATTTGCACGGCCATCATATGTTGCCGGTGATGATTGACGACAAGCCCCTTATAACTCAGGATTGGCGGGATACCGCTGTTGTGGCTGCCAACAGCACAATGCGCGTGGCGTTCGTCGCCGACAATCCAGGCAAATGGATGTTGCATTGTCATATGCTTGAGCATCAGGCAGCCGGCATGATGACGTGGGTAAACGTCGAAATTGACTGAGCATGCGGCGTTGCATCCTTTTGCAATCACCTCAATTTGCCTTGATCGGGCGGTGCGCCTGCTTTACCCAAGGCGCATCGTAGCGCGGTCATTTGATGAAACCGCCATATTTCAAGACGTGGAATGACTGATGAGTGACGATGGATTGTTTCGCGAAGTGGACGAAGAAGTCCGCAGCGACAAGATTGCGCAAATATGGAAGCGTTTCGGCAATTTGATCATTGCCGGATGTGTTGCGCTTGTGTTGGGCGTTGGTGGCTTCAAGGGCTGGCAGTACTGGCAGGCCCAGCTTGCCGAAAAGGCCGGCATGGACTGGTACGGTGCCATTGCGCTGAGCGATTCCGGCAAAACTGCTGAGGCCGATGCCGCGTTCGATCAGATCACAAAATCAGGTCACAAGGGCTATGCGGTGTTGGCGAAACTGTCCCAGGCAGCCCGCCTCGGCCAGGATGGCAAATCGGCAGATGCGGTCAGGATTTATGATAGCGTGGTCGCCGACAGTTCAGTCGACCAGCCGCTGCGGGAACTGGCCAGGGTACGCGCTGCATATCTGCTGGTAGACACGGCAAGTGTCCCGGATATCGCTGCCCGGCTCAAGGGCCTTGGCGCAAACAATTCGTCCTGGCGTCATGCAGTACGTGAAATTCTGGCTTTGGCCAATGTTCGGGCAGCCGACTACAAGGCTGCGGACGATCAACTGAATCTGATCCTTGAAGATCAGGCAACCCCCGCTGCGTTGCGAAGCCGCTCTGTACTTGTGTCGGCACAAATACAAACGCTCCTGCCTGCAACGGCCAATTAGAAAGCGACATCGATGGCCTCGCAGACCGTACAGGCCAAACGGCTTCCGACACTGGCTATCGTCGGCAGGCCGAATGTTGGCAAGTCCACATTGTTCAACAGGTTGACGGGTAAACGTCTGGCGTTGGTCGATGATCGGCCCGGTGTGACCCGTGACAGGCGCGAGGGTGACGCCAGTATCGGTGGTTTGAAGTTTCGCATTGTTGATACCGCCGGCCTTGAAGACGCTGGTCCTGATAGTCTGGCCCGCCGCATGACCGAGCAAAGCAGGCAGGCGATTGAACAGGCCGATGTCTGTCTGTTCATGGTTGACGGGCGCGCGGGTGTCACACCATCGGATGAACATTTCGCGGAATTGGTCCGCAGAACGGGCAAGCCGGTCATAATTGCTGCCAACAAGGCCGAAGGCGGCAAGGGCGAGGCGGGGCGTCTGGAAAGTTACTCGCTGGGCCTTGGTGAGCCGGTGGCCATATCTGCCGAGCACGGTGAGGGTCTGGGCGACCTGTATGACGCGCTGGAGGAAGCCTTCAGATTGCACGGTCCGACAGTCGACCAAACTGAAGTCGATGGTGATGTGGACTATTTTGATGACGTCTTTGAGTTCGATCCCGACGATGAAGACGCAGGCGACGGGCTTGCGCCGGACAGACCCTTGCGGCTTGCTATCGTTGGCCGGCCGAACGCGGGAAAATCGACACTCATCAATAGGCTTGTTGGTGAAGAGCGCATGCTTACCGGGCCTGAAGCCGGAATAACCCGGGACGCCATTGGTGTTGACTGGGAATGGAACGGCCAGCGCATAAAACTCTGGGATACCGCCGGCATGCGCAAGAAGGCGCGTGTCAACGACAAGCTTGAGAAGATGTCGGTGTCAGACGGACTGCGGGCCATCAAGTTTGCGGAAGTTGTTGTGCTGTTGATAGATGCGACCCAACCGCTTGAGAAACAGGACCTGCAACTTGCCTCTCTCATGGCCCGCGAGGGCAGGGCCATGGTGCTCGCCATCAACAAGTGGGACCTTGTAGACGAAAAGGACAAACTCCGCCGCGACATCGAGATTGAAGTCACCCGGCTACTTCCCCAGGTCTCCGGCATAGCGGTGGTCACATTTTCCGGCTTGAGCGGTCGCGGCGTGCACAAGCTGATGCCGGCGGTCATGGAAACCTACAAGCTGTGGAACATGCGCATTCCCACCAACAAGCTCAACGGCTGGCTGGAAGAACAGGTTCAGCGCCATCCTCCGCCTGCTCCTGGTGGCAGGCGCATTCGGTTGCGCTACATTACCCAGGTCAATGCCCGTCCGCCGACTTTCGTGGTATTTTGTTCCAACGCAGCCAATATGCCGGAAAGCTACAACCGCTATCTTATCAACGGTTTGCGGGAAGATTTCGGTTTGTGGGGGGTGCCCGTTCGCATCAACTTGCGGGAAGGCAAGAACCCCTATGCAAACAAGGCGAAGAAACAGCGCTAGTCGATTGAAATGAATCTATTTATAGCGGGCGCTGACTTCGCCGCACTGAGCGCAGCTGCTGGTGACTTCATCACCGTGCGCGACGTAGACCAGTCCCGTAACAACACCGGTCGTAACAACCTCGCCGGCCTGCAGTGCGAGACCGTTGGCGTTGAGATAGTTGGCAAGCCAGGTTAGAGCGATATCAGGGCCGCCAAGAGCGTTGATGCCCAGTCCGACCGTTTCCGGCTGACCATTCTTGCTGACGACAAGCTCCAGCGCCGCATATTCTCCAGCAGGCAGCACCTCATTGGCCGGGCCCAGCGTAAAGGCGTCATTGCATCCGCCATCAGCAATATTCCACATATTGCCGTCTTCCAGGCCGCCCGGCAGCCTGCGGTTGACCAATTCCAGCGACAAATGCACCGATGCAACCGCGGAGATCACCTTCTCGACGCTGTGTTCTGCGTCTCCCGCCGGCAGGTTCCGCGCCATGATGAAGGCTATCTCCGGCTCGACGAGGCGGATGGCCTTGTTGTTTAGTGGCACTTCGCCATAATTTGCAAAGGTGCGTTCGGCATAGATCGGTCCGGGGAAAGGTCCGTCTGCACGCAACATGTCCTTTGCCATTTTGCTCGTGCAGCCAATCTTCCAGCCGGTTTGTGTCCATCCCGTCAAACCGGCTGCCTCGCATTGCACAGCAAACGCTTCGCGTTCCGTGGCAGGCTCGCCATCGGGATAGGCTTCAAGCTTGCGGCCCTGTATGCGGGCATCGGCCAGAATTTGTGCAACTGTCATCAGATTACCTCCGCTGCGTCAGGATACTGTCCTTAAAATCGTAAATGTAGCCGTTTCCCTTCGCATCCGGTGAACATAACGAAATCATCGCTTCGGCCAATTGATCGGGTGTTGCCAGTGATGCCTGGTCCTCACCCGGCATGGCTTGCCGGCGCATCCGGGTGGCTATTGGGCCGGGGTTCAACAGGTTTGCTGTTGCATTTGTTGTCGCAAGTTCAGCGGCCCAGGTACGCACCAGCATTTCAAGTGCCGCCTTGGATACAGCGTAACCGCCCCAATAGGCCCGTGCCTTGTGGGCGGCGCCGGATGTCACAAATATGCCGCGGCCTGCGTCAGACGCCTTGAGCAGCGGTTCCAGCGACCGGATCAACCGGTAGTTCGCAGTTACATTGACTGCCATCAGGTCATCAAACGTATCCGGCTTCAAATGCTGCAACGGGGTTAGAGTGCCCAGGATACCCGCATTGCCGATCAGAATATCGAGCTTGCCCCAACGTTCCGCGATCGGTGCACCAAGCCGGTCTATGCCGGCGAAATCCTTGATGTCCAGTGGCACCAGCGTGGAGGATCCACCGGCAGCGCGAATTTCATCATCAAGTTCCTCCAGCCCACCGACGGTGCGTGCAGTCGCGATGACATGTGCGCCTTGCGATGCCAGTTTCAGGGCTATCGCCCGTCCTATGCCGCGGGACGCGCCTGTAACCAGAGCTACCCGCCCAGCAAGAGAATTTGCCATGGAAAACTTCCTGAAAGTTTCTGCAGATCAACCCGCCTCGGCCAACAGCGACAACTGATGTGGATTGCCGCCTTCGCTATAGTCGGTGAGCGCGGTCGGATAATCTCCCGTGAAGCAGTGGTCGGTAAATTGTGGCCGGACAGGATCCCGCTTTTCGTAGCCGGTAGCCCGGTAAATGCCTTCTATGGAAAGAAAGGTAAGTGACTGCACACCGATATACTCGGTCATTTCTTCCAGAGTATGGGTTGCCGCCAGCAGTGCTTTTTGTTCCGGCGTATCAATACCGTAGAAATCCGGGTGCGTGATCGGTGGTGAAGCAATGGCCATGTGAACTTCCCGGGCTCCTGCTTCGCGCATCATTTGTACGATCTTCACTGAAGTTGTGCCGCGTACAATGGAATCATCCACCAGCATAACGCGCTTGCCTTCAATAACCGCACGATTGGCATTGTGTTTCAGCTTTACGCCGAGCGCGCGAATTTGCTGTGTGGGTTCGATGAAGGTTCGTCCCACATAGTGATTGCGGATAATGCCCAGTTCAAACGGGACGCCTGCTTCCTGTGAGTAGCCAAGTGCTGCCGGTACTCCGGAATCCGGAACCGGGATGACGACATCCACGTCGGCGCCTGCCTCCCTGGCAAGTTCGCGGCCCATCTCCTTGCGCACCTGATAGACCGAACGTCCGCCGATGACGCTGTCCGGCCGGGAAAAGTAGATATACTCGAAAATACAGGGGCGGGCCTGCTGTTGCGGAAACGGCTTGATGGATTCCACACCCTTTTCCGTCACCACGACGACTTCGCCGTTTTCGATTTCGCGTACGAACCGCGCCCCGATGATGTCCAGGGCGCACGTTTCACTGGACAATATGTACGCACCGTTCAGCTCACCTAGAACCAGGGGGCGAATGCCGAGTGGATCGCGCGCACCGATCATTTTCTTGGAGGACAGGCAAACCAGCGAGTAGGCGCCCTCCAGCGCCTTGATGGCATCGATGAACCGGTCAACCAGATGCCGTTGCCGCGACCGCGCGACCAGATGCAGGACAGCCTCGGTATCAGAAGTTGACTGACAGATTGCTCCGTCGGCTATCAGCGAACGACGCAATGCCAGTCCGTTGGTGATGTTGCCGTTATGCGCTACGGCAAAGCCGCCGGTAGACAATTCGGCAAACATTGGCTGCACGTTGCGCAAGACCTGCTCGCCGGTTGTTGAATAGCGCGTGTGGCCCACCGAAGCACGGCCCTTGAGGCGCTGCATGGTGGCCGCTTTGGAAAATGCGTCACCAACCAGTCCGATACGCCGCTCTGAGTGGAAACGCTTGCCGTCAAAAGAAACAATACCGCACGCTTCCTGGCCACGATGTTGCAGGGCATGCAGACCCAAAGCGGTCAGGGCCGAGGCATCTTCGTGGCCGAACACGCCGAACACCCCGCATTCTTCGCGCAAGCTGTCGCCATCCATGTCCGGGTCGAAAGTCAGTCTACCGTGAGCGTCCGTCATCATGCTCTGCCTTTTAGTACCCGGCCGCAGACTGCGTCAATTACTGCTGGCCCTGCGTACTCTCGATAATCTGATCGAGAGTACTGCGTTGATTGGATTGGTAGCCAGTATTACCCCCGCCGCCGGTACCGCGACCGGCTTCGTCACGTGACCGCGATGCGCCGGATATTCTGATTTTGCTGTTGAGATCCTCTGCCAGGTCAGGTTGCATGATCCCGACAGTCAGCATCGTATCAACCAGAAAGAAGGATGAATTTTCGACCAGTGGCAACAATGCGGCGTCTCGCAGTTCATCAGGCACTACCTCACGCGGACTATACCAGACGAACAACGTGAACATGGCTACCATCAGCGCCAGCCCGCGCACCAGCCCGTAGAGGAAGCCCAAAGTGCGGTCAATTGGGCCGGCACCGGACTCCAGCAACGAGTCTGTCAGTTTTGCCGTGATGATTGACAGGATGATCAGCGATACCAGAAACACAACGCCGGCTATAGTGACGAGTATCAGGGTTTCGTTGTCGCCCAGATAGAGTTTTAGTGCATCTGAGGCCTGATCGCGCAGTTCTGGTACAAAGAAAACCAGTGCGGCAGCGCCTGCAGCACCTGCCCATGCCACAAGTGACATGAACTCACGTACAAAGCCGCGCATTATCGCCAGCAGGCCGGAAACCAGCATGATCGATATAAGGACAACATCGAGCCAGGTGAAAGACATATTCTAAACTCCCACGGCATGAGCCGGTGCGGTCAAAGCGGCAAACGCGTATCCACAATTTCGATACATACAAGGCAATTATGCCCATCGAGCGGCAAGTTAAGTCTGTGTGACATGGTCGCTTGTCAAAATCAATGTGACAGTGTGTTTACACACACCGTAAATCGAATATATCCACGATAGCAGCCAAATTCCCTCAATGGCCTGTACCGGCTTGGGCAATTTTGGCACGCAATGCTGATTCGCCGCGGGCTGAATTTTAAGGATTTTTCACATCACAGGCAGAGAGCCTGGCCGGGTGTTTCCGGCAATATGCGCTCTCTAGCCTTTGGGAAGCCCGGCAATGTAGGCTACAAGATCGGCAACACTGGCGATCTGGCGGAGATTGGGTGCGGATCGCTGCTTTACTTCACCACCAGCGGCCACAATGGCAGTTTCCAATCCGAGCTTGGCTGCCTCTCTTGCCCGCTGGTCGCTCTGGCCGACGGGGCGCAGAGCCCCGGACAAGGCAATCTCGCCGAAAAGGGCGCATGATGGGGGAATCACCGCGCCGGTCAGAGAAGACACCAATGCGGCCGCCACTGCCATGTCGGCAGCCGGTTCCTTGACGCGTATTCCACCTGCCACGTTGAGATACACATCCTGCTGGCCGACATTAACGCCACCGTGGGCTTCAAGAACGGCGAGTACCATGGCCAGCCGATTTTGGTCCCAGCCCACCACGGCACGTCTTGGGGTGCCAAGAACCGATGGTGATACCAGAGCCTGCACCTCCATCAGCAGCGGTCTTGTCCCTTCCACACCGGCAAAAATCGCTGAGCCCGGCGTCGGTGTCTCTCCAGATCCCATGAACAATCGTGACGGATTATCCACTTCGAGAAGTCCCACATCCGACATTTCGAACACGCCGATCTCGTCGGTAGGGCCAAATCGATTCTTGACCGCGCGCAGAATCCGGAACTGGTGCCCTCTGTCTCCTTCGAAATAGAGTACCGTATCAACCATGTGTTCTACCACTTTGGGTCCGGCGATCTGGCCATCCTTGGTGACATGCCCCACCAGCAGGACGGCAGCGCCTTTCTGCTTGGCAAACCGGATCATTGCTTCGGCGCCGGCGCGAAGCTGGGAAACTGATCCCGGCGCACTTTCAATCACCGGCGACCACAGGGTCTGGATGGAATCAATTACCACTACGGCCGGCGGTTCGCCTTCGCTCAGTGTAGCCAGTATGTCAGACACGTTGGTTTCGGTCGCAAGCATGACAGGGGACTTGCCCAATCCAAGTCTGCGGGCACGCAGCCGGACCTGATCGATTGCCTCCTCTCCGGAGATATACACCGCCTTGTGGCCGTTGTTGGCGACGCTGGCCAGAGCCTGCGTCAACAACGTCGATTTGCCTATGCCTGGATCACCGCCGATCAGGATGCCGGATCCAGGCACGAAACCACCGCCTGCCACGCGGTCCAGTTCAGCAATACCGGTCATGATACGATCCGGTACCGGTGTTTCGCCTTCAAGACCGACAAGCCGGGTTGCCCGGCCCTTGGGCATCGCAGCACCCTTTGCCCCTGAAACCGGCACCTGCGTCGAGGTCTCTTCGACGAGTGAATTCCAGTCACCGCAATGTTCGCAGCGCCCGGCCCATTTCGAATAAGCCGCCCCGCAACCCTGACAAACGAATCTCAATGTGATTTTTCCCATAGATTTGCATAGAACATAACAAGAACAATGTCGAGTGAGAAATTCTGCAGCGCAGCGATTGGGACATGGCGACAGCCAGAAGGCAGATCACCCGTGTCGCTCACAACAGCGTTATTCGGGGTCGGGTTTTTGACTGGTGAAATGCCGGCATCCATAGTTTTCGTGTCTGCGTTGAACGGTGTGCTTGGGACAATTCTCAACCATACACATCAAAGAGGAACTCAATCTATGACACGCATTCGTACCCTACTGGCAGCAACCGCCGTCGCATCTTCATTTGCACTTGGCGCCATCAGCGCCAAGGCAGCCGACATTGTCGACACCGCCGTCGCAGCTGGTTCATTCAAGACACTTGTCACAGCCGTGCAGGCGGCCGGTCTTGTGGACACCCTCAAGGGCAAAGGTCCATTCACGGTATTCGCTCCCACCGACGAGGCTTTCGCCAAGCTTCCGGCCGGCACTGTGGAAGATCTGCTCAAACCTGAAAACAAGGAAAGGCTCGTTGCTGTTCTGACTTACCACGTGGTGCCGGGCAAGGTGATGGCAGCTGATATAGCCGGTAAGGAAACCATGGCGAAGACAGCAGAGGGATCCGAAGCCAGAATTGTCGCAGATGAGTCCGGAGTCATGATTGACGGTGCCAAGGTGGTAACCGCCGATGTCGCTGCCGACAATGGCGTAATCCACGTCATCGACAATGTGATCCTGCCCAAATAACACCGGGTCCAGCTATTGGTGTCCCGGGCCCGGTGAGAAGGGTTGTCCGGGATGCCATGTGCCGATCCAGAGCCACAATGGCTTTCTGGATGACAAGCACAATTTGCTTTCCCAAAATCAGTTGACATGAAATAGTTCTGAAATACACGGTGATCGTTCGTCCCTGGGATGGGCGATGTGAAACTGCTTTCAAGAGGTAGGTTCATGTCTGTTGATCAGTCGAATTTGATCGATTTGGATCGATATCCAATTCATTTGCCGTCGTCACATGAGTATCGGGAACTGCTCGCCCAAACCCAGGCTCAGTTGAATGATGATGGTTGTGCTGTTTTGCGAGGTTTTGTTCCGGCGGAGCGGATCGCGGTTCTGGCTGACGAGGCAGACAGCGTTGCCGACCTGGGGCATCGCTCGTTCAACAAGACCAATGTGTATTTTACCAGGGACAATCCCGACTATCCCGAAAACCACCCGTTGAGGCGGTTCTTTGATCGCTCGAATTCATTTGTGCCTGCAGACAATTTTGGCGTGGATAGCCGCCTTCGCAACATTTATGAGTGGCGGCATTTTTCCACCTTCGTGCAACAGGCTCTGGCTGAAGAGCGGTTCTTTCGATATGCCGATCCGCTGGCCGATGTCATTGTCAATGTTGCTGAGGAAGGAGCGGGTTTTCCATGGCACTTTGATACCAACAACTACACCGTCACCCTTGCGATCCAGAACGCCGATGCAGGAGGGGCATTTGAGTATTGCCCGAATTTGCGGACACCCGAAGATGAGAATTACGATGCTGTTGAAGCAGTCCTCGATGGTCGCAGCACGCAAGTGAAAACGCTGGTGCTGCAACCGGGCGATTTGCAGATTTTCAAGGGCAGATATTCATTGCATCGCGTTAAACCGCTTTCGGGACCACGGCGCCGGTACGTCGCAATCTATTCATTTGTCGAAGAACCGGCCATGGTCGGAAGTCCGGAAAGAACAAGGCAGTTGTACGGTCGCGTGCTGCCCATCCACACAGATCGGGCGGGTATGCGCGGCGATACACTGATTGATTAGCAACATCAGCACCCGCTGAGTTCAAAGTTCAATTTCAATCGGGCCTTCCTCGCGGCCGTGAATGAACTGATCCACGTAAGGGTTGTTGCTCTGGTCGATTTCATTCGCCGGACCGCACCACACAATCTTGCCCTTGTAGATCATGGCAATGTCGTCGCCGATCTTGCGGGCAGACGCCATGTCATGTGTGATGGTTATGGTCGTCGCGCCCAGCCGTTTCACACTGTCAACAATCAGATTGTTTATGACATCGCCCATGATCGGATCCAGGCCTGTAGTCGGTTCGTCGAAGAAGATGATTTCCGGTTCCGGCGCAATCGCGCGGGCCAGGCCTACGCGTTTTCGCATGCCACCGGACAACTCGGCCGGCGATATATCCGCCAGTTCAGGGCCCAGGCCGACTTCCGCCAGTTTGTCTATGGCAATGGCCCGCGCTTCGCCCGGCTTCATCTTTTTGCCCTGGATCAGGCCAAACGCCACATTGCGCCAGACAGTAAGGCTGTCGAACAGGGCAGCGCCTTGAAACAGCATACCGAACCGGCCCATCATCTGGTCCAGCGCCGACCCCCGAAGATCGGTGATTTCCTGCCCGTCAACCCGGATGGATCCCTTTTCCGGATGCAACAGACCCAGGATACATTTCAGTGTCACTGATTTTCCGGATCCCGAACCGCCGATCACCACCAGTGAGCGCCCTTTGCCGACACCGACATTCACACCTTTGAGCACATGCTTTGAACCGAAGGATTTGTGGATGTTTTCAAGGACAATGTGCGGTTCAGCCATGATTGGCCTCACTCGGAAAACAGCAGCGAGGTCAGTGCGTAGTTGGCCGCCAGGATCAAAATCGAACCGGACACAACCGCATTGGTTGTCGCCCGGCCGACACCCTGTGCACCGCCCTTGGAGTTGAAGCCGTGATAACATCCCATCAGCGCGATGATGAAGCCGAATACGGCCGCCTTGATCAGGCCGGAGGTCACGTCGGTAAATTCCACAAAATCCGTGGTGTTCTTGATATAGGCAGCATAATTGAAACCAAGCGATGTGGTGCCAACAATGAACCCGCCCAGTATGCCGATGATATCCGCAATGCCGACCAGCACCGGCATGGTGATCACCGCAGCCAGTATGCGGGGGCCGACGAGGTACTTGAACGGATTGGTGGACAGGGTGGTCAAGGCGTCAATCTGTTCGGTCACACGCATGGTGCCGAGTTCAGCAGCAATGGCTGCAGCCACGCGGCCTGTTACCATCAGGCCCGCCATGACCGGCCCCAGCTCTCGTGTGATGCCCAGCGCAACGATCGAGGACACAAGGTTTTCTGCATTGTATCGTGTCCCGCCGATATAAATCTGCAATGCCAGTGCGCCGCCGGTAAAGAATGCCGTCAGTCCGACCACAGGTAGCGAATTGTAGCCGATACGAATGATCTGATCGATCAATTGGCGAAAGTACCATGGCGGCAACAGCCCGCGGATGACCGCGTCGCGCGCAAAAATCGATACCCGTCCGACTTCCGCAAGCATGGAAAAAATGAAACTGCCGATGGTAGCCAGGAAAGTCACCGGGAAACGCCGCCTCTAGATGTCGTTGTTAGTCTTGTCCTCAAAATGATGCATCCCCTGCAAAATGCATTCAAGACGAGTACACTTTTGCGTAGCGTCTGCCAAGGGATGTCAGAATTTCATATGGAATGGTTCCTGCCCAGCCTGCCCAGTCATCAACCCCGATGTTGCTGCCCAGCAGTTCGAGCATTGTGCCCGGTGACATCTTTTCCGGGGCCACATCGGTGACGTCGATGGTGATCATGTCCATGGAAACCCGTCCGACAATCGGTGCCGGCTGGTCTGCAACCCATACCATCGCCGGTCCGTCCTTTGCCGCCGGCCACGACATTGAACGATGCAGGCCATCGGCATAGCCGACACCGGCAACAGCGATACGCGACGGCCTGTCCGCCTGCCAGGTTGCGCCGTAGCCGACCCCATGTCCTTCACCCACTTCACGCACCTGCAGGACAGGTGCATGAAGAGACACAACATGCTGCATGGGATTTGGCTTGTTGGCCAGTGGATTGCCGCCATAAAGGGCAACTCCCGGTCGCACGACATTATGGGCGAAATCGGATCCGAGAAACACGCCTGGTGAATTTGCCAGTGACGCCGGCAGCGCGGGAAACAGCGTCGACAGCCGGGCGAACTCTTCCTTTTGGCGCTTGTTGGCCGGGTTGGTTTCGTCATCTCCGCTTGCCAGATGGCTCATCAACAGGCATGCGCCTGTACGTTTCACCAATTCAGCATCGCTGGAAAGAGTTTCTGCCTGCGTTGCGTCGAGGCCCAGCCGGTTTATTCCGGTGTCTACATGGACGGCAGATTTGTGTTTGCCATCAGAGGCCTTTGCCCATTCCTTCACCTGTTCCGGACTGATCAGGCAGGGGCGCAGATCATGTGCAATATAGAAGTCGGACTGTCCTGAAAATAAGCCGTCGAGTATGTATATGACGGCATCCGGCAGGACATCACGAACCTGCCTGCCTTCAATTGGCAGGGCAACAAAAAATGTCCTGCAGCCAGTTTGCCACAAGGCGTCAGCAACCCTGGCCGCGCCGCATCCGTAGCCGTCGGCCTTGATGGTTGCGCCGCATTCAGCCGGCATGACCTTGTTTGCAATCATGCGCCAGTTCGCTGCCAGTGCGGCAAGATCTATCTTGAGTGTCGCAGCGGCCAGTTCGGCTGGGGTTTCCATGGCGGAATCAGTCGCGAATGTCGGGCATATAGCCCGCACGCACCAGGTTTTCGAACCTTGTCAGGTTTGCATCAAAGTGCAGTGACACGGTACCGGTGGGGCCGTGACGCTGTTTGCCGATAATCACGTCTGCCACGCCATGTGCCTTTTCCATTTGGTCTTTCCACGTCTCGTGCTCTGGCGTGTTAAGTTTTGGCTCGTCGCGGCCGAGATAATATTCTTCGCGGTAAATGAACATGACAACATCAGCGTCCTGTTCGATAGAACCCGATTCACGAAGGTCAGCCAGTTGCGGACGCTTGTCTTCGCGATTTTCCACTTGCCGCGAAAGCTGCGAAAGCGCCAGGATAGGCACATTAAGTTCTTTCGCTAACGCCTTGAGACCAGTGGTAATTTCTGTAACTTCCTGAACGCGGCTTTCTGATGCCCGGCGAGCGGAGCCTGCCAGAAGTTGCAAGTAGTCGACGACGATCAGGCCAAGAGCGCCACGCTGTCGCTTCAACCGCCGTGCGCGCGCCGCCAACTGGGCGATATTCAATCCACCTGTCGCATCAATATACAGCGGCATGGCCGCCAGGCGCTGGCTTGCTTCCACCAGCCGGTCAAATTCATCCGGTGTAATCTTGCCGCGCCGGATACGTTCCGAAGAAATCTCTGCCTGTTCGGAGATAATTCGTGTGGCGAGCTGTTCACCAGACATTTCCAGAGAGAAAAACGCGACAATACCGCCATTTTTCACGTCCATTGTTCCGTCGGCATTGTGCTCGGCCTTGTATGCCGCAGCTACATTGTAGGCGAGGTTGGTTGCCAGCGACGTCTTGCCCATTGCGGGCCTGCCGGCAAGAATCAACAGGTCGGAGGCCTGCAGTCCGCCTAGTTTCTCGTCCAGGTCCTTCAGACCGGTGGATATGCCCGATAGACCGCCATCGCGCTGGTAGGCGGCGGCAGCCATGTCGATGGCTTCGGTCAGGGCGGTTCCAAATGGCTGGAAACCCTGGCCATACTTTTCCGACTCGGCAATTTCATACAGCTGCTGTTCGGCTTCTTCGATGAGTTGCCTTGAGGTCTTGTCCACCGGTGTGTCAAAACTGTCATTGACGATATCAGACCCGATGCTGATCAAAGCACGCCGTTGTGCCAACTCATGAATTGTGCGGCCGTAATCTTCGGTATTGATAATGGTGGTTGCAGATGCCGCCAGCCGCGCCAGATAGGCAGGTCCGCCAATATCCTGCAGGGTTTCGTCCTGCTCAAAGAAGGATTTCAGCGTTACCGGTGAAGCAAGATGCCCGCTCTTGATGCGAGTGGCCACCGCTTCATAGATACGCGCATGAACACCTTCGTAGAAATGCTCAGGCATCAGAAAGTTGGAAACCCGGTCACACGCCTCGTTGTTGACAAGTATGGCGCCCAACAACGCCATTTCTGCCTCCAGATTGTGAGGCGCAGAGCGATATTCTTCGTCGCCAGATCGGTCGCCGCCGCCCTGATTGAGTTTGAGAACTGAATCCATGACACAGTTGATAGCGCGCCCGGCCGTTTGTCGCGAGGTCCAATCGTCCGCAGCAGCGACCTTTCCACTACTGCTTGTTAATCTGTGGATAATGCCGTGATTCGGTGCCGGATGCGTTCACAACCTTGTTCACCCGGCTTGACCGCCGGCGATTGCCATAAATTTTGGCCTCCATTTTGCGCAGCCGCGATTCTTCGCGGGCAATGTAGTCCCTGGTCAACGGCAGAGCATACTGATTGCCTGCCGCCTGCAGCTGGAAGTTGTTCAAGCCCAGGTGCCGGAAACTCAATTCGGATGACGCAAGATAAAACTCCCACATTCTGGCGAATTTCTCGTCGAAAAGCTGAATGGCCTGATCACGGTGTTCCGCAAAACGTTTACGCCATTCGGCCAGCGTGCGGGCGTAATGGCGCCGAAGTATCTCGATATCGGTCATGTACAGACCACTTTTTTCCACTTCAGGTACGACTTCCGACAAGGCAGGACAGTAGCCGCCGGGAAAGATGTATTTCTGTATCCAGGCGCTGGTGGCACCGGGACCGCCCGCCCGTCCGATGGAATGCAGCACGAAGATGCCGTCCGGAGCAAGTAACTCGCGGACCTTTCCGAACAGTTCGCCATAGTGGCGGACACCGACGTGCTCAAACATGCCAACTGACACGATGCGGTCGAATTTCCCGTCCAGTTCACGATAGTCTTTCAGCTGAAAATTGACTTGGCCTGCAAGGTCCAGTTGCTTGGCACGCCTGGAAGACACCTTGTGCTGCTCTTCAGACAAGGTGACACCGGTTACATGAGCTGCGCCGACCTGCGCCAGATACAGACCAAGGCCGCCCCAGCCGGACCCGATGTCGAGCACCTTCATGCCGGGTTCAATGATCAGCTTTGCTGCCAGGTGGCGTTTTTTTGCCAGTTGCGCCTGTTCAAGGCTCTGGCCGGTTTTTTCGAAGTAGGCACAGGAATACTGCCGGTCGTTGTCCAGAAACAAATCATACAGGGCGCCTGACAGGTCGTAGTGGTGTGCCACATTGCTGCGCGCCTGTCCAATTCGATTGTCCTGCTGCAATCTCTTCAATCGCTTGCGGATGGCGTAGGGCAGTCGCACTGGTACCGGCGTTTTGGCGGTTTCAAGATTAGCCATCAGCAACCTGAGGACGTCGTAAATATTGCCGTCTGTTACCGTCAGCTGCCCGCTTGTATAGGCCTCTCCCAGATAAAGATCAGGATCGATGAGCAGGTGCAATACCGTGGCATGATCATGAATCCTGAAACCTGTCGGTTTTCCGGTCGAGTCACCGAATGTGGTTACGCTGCCATCTGGCATGGCAACGCTCAGATTTCCGTGCTGCACCACATGGCTCAGCATTTGTTTGAGCAAAGTCTGCATCGTTCCGACTCCACGATCCATTGCCGCCCAGTCGTAAAGTACAGCTGATTTTGCCAAACACTTTGTTCTTGGTCAAATTCCGTGGAGACAATATTTTAAGTGGCTGTCGCCGCATTTCGCATCCGGGTAAGAAAAAAGGGCCGCCTGCGGTTTTCGCAGGCGACCCTGATCGTGGTCGAATTATTTACTGCTGAAAGACGTGCGTTCTTACTCGCCGGTCTTTTCAGCTTCGGAATCCGCATCAGCATCTGCACCTGCTTCAGCGTTTGCTGCGTCTTCAGCATCCTCTTCGGCGGCTGCGTCTGCTTCGGCCTGCTCGAACAATTCCTCAGCCGCGCGGCGGATCTCGTCGCGCTCATCGGCGTTGCCTGTGAGGTCTTCACCGCGAGCCTGTGCTTCAGCTTCATCCTGTGTGCGGGCAACATTGATTTGCACGGTTGCAGCTACTTCTCCATGTAGCGCAATTCGTACGTCATAAAGGCCGATGGTTTTGATCGGATCGGGCAGCACAACGTGATTGCGGGTAACGGCAACACCGGTTTCGCTTGCAGCTGCGGCGATGTCGCGGGTTGAGACGGAACCGTAAAGCTGACCGGATTCTCCCGCCTGGCGAATTAGGACGTAGCTTGAACCGTCGAGTTTCTCGGAATCGGACTTGGCGGCTTCAATAGCCGCAGCGTTTTTTATCTCGAGTTCTGCGCGCTGGGCTTCGAATTTCTCCATGTTTTTTGCAGATGCGCGAAGTGCCTTGCCGCGCGGCAACAGGAAATTGCGGGCATAACCGTCCTTGACCCGGACGGTATCGCCCATGGCGCCGAGTTTTTCGACACGTTCCAGTAGAATGACTTGCATGATGTGTTGCTCCTAAAGTGGTTCAGTTGTTTGAGAGGAATCTGGTACCGCCTCATTCAGGCGGTTTTTTTCGTTTGCGTATGTTGAAACTCTGGTCGACCAGGGCGAGCAGTATCAGCGGGACGACAGCTATGGCAGACAAGAACAGCAGGGACAAATAGAACAGGCCAAGCAGCAGGCCACGCATGGGGTGACCGTCGAGCAGGGCGTGCATCACCGCCAGACCCAAAATTGCATATGCCAGCATCAAGGCGGCCGTGAAGACCCAGGCGATGGCACCCAGAGTGCCGGGCAGCAAAGTCCCGACTGCAGCGGCTGACAATACCCATATGGCCCAGCGCGGAAACGCCAACTGACTGAAAGGCGCCCACGGTCTCAGCCCGCCTCCTGTCTTGCGCAGAATGCTGCCGGCCAGATACATGTTCACCATGGTGGAGAGGCACCACACAATACTCAAAGTGGCGGGAAGCACCCGAACCACAAACGCTTTCAGTCCTTCTATCTGGTCTGCCGCCGGCGCATTTGGTTGTTTGGCCATCTGGTCGAAAAACGGCTGCAGAACTTTGCCAACCATGGCGCGGAAAGACGCGACATCGGGTCCCAGGGCCAGTATCAGGCAGACACTCAGGATTGCGCTTGCAATCGCTGTCCATACCACCAGCCGGCCTTCCGGATACCAGGCAACGCCTGTGTCGGAGACTTCGCCTTCATCAGACGGTGCAGCTGAAACGGGCCGGTTCTGAAGTGCCAGATGACTTAAGGCGACTGGTGCAATGCCGGCACTGAGCGCAACGAAAAACGCAGCCTTCCAGCCAAAGACGACCAGATAGCCGACAACCATAACCACTGCGCCGAGCGCTGCTGTTACAGCGCCCCAGCCCAGACCGGCAACAAAAAGCGGAAAGGATGCCAGGTAGATCAGAAACAGGCCAATCGCATTGCCCGAGCTGCCGCCTGCCTGCAGCAGGCCTGCCGTCAATCCGGCGATAACGCCTATTACTATCCAGTTGTTCATCATGTGGGCTGTCCCGCATCTTGCGATGGGTTAGAGGCAAAACCCAATGTCTGCCCCAACCGGTTAAACCGAGTTCAACTCTGAACGGGCGGAATTACCTGTTCACAGGAAAATTTGCCTGTCATTTAACAACGTAGGGCAAAAGGCCAAGGAATCGCGACCGTTTGATGGCCTTGGCCAGTTCACGCTGTTTCTTTGCCGAAACGGCGGTGATGCGGCTGGGCACGATCTTGCCGCGCTCCGATATGTAGCGCGACAACAGGCGCGAGTCCTTGTAATCGATCTTTGGCGCATTATCGCCAGTGAACGGGCAGCTCTTGCGGCGGCGGAAAAATGGTCTGCGTGCACCTGACATTAGTTGGCTCCCTTGTCGCTGGAGGCATCTTCACGCGGCGGGCGCGGCGTACGGGGACCTCTGTCACCACGGTCGCCACCCGGGCGTTCACTGCGTTCACGACCGGCGCGCATTTGAACTGAAGGTTCTTCTTCATGCTCTTCAACACGAATTGTCATGAAACGGATGATATCCTCATTGAGCCCCATCTGGCGCTCCATTTCGGCCACGGCCGGCGCGGGCGCATCAAGATTCATAAGGGCGTAATGGGCTTTGCGATTCTTGCGAATACGATAAGTCAGCGGCTTCAGGCCCCAATACTCGGAACGCCCGATTGACCCGCCGTTATCCGTGATAACGGCCTTAAACTGGTCTGTAAGTGCATCCATCTGCGCGGTGGAAATATCCTGACGCGCCATGAATACATGCTCATACAATGGCATGGATTTAGCCTTTCAATTTGATCCAATATCTTGTTCCAAAACAAATTTTCCGGCGCATAGCCTCCCCCGAGCCCATCGGATTGAAAGGCTCGAGATACCGGTTCCTCGAAAGAGCAGGGACACGGGAAGCCAGGCCTTGAATGCCCTGTCATGCCCAGGTAACGAACACGACCTTCCGTTCAGCCCCCGACCGGAAAACCGTTCAAGAACGGGCGCGTTATACGGCAAATCAGTTAGTTTGCAAGTGCAATCGGCAAGGATCCGCGTCAAGCGGCGGGTGTTTTGCCCTCCAGCACAGTCGCCATCTTGCCGGTATCGATGTTGCCACCGCACAATATGACCCCGACACGCTTGCCTTGCATCATTTCCTGCTGTGCCATCAGGGCTGCGAGCGGCGCTGCACCGGCACCTTCGGCAACATTGTGTGTCGCGCGATAGTAAAGCCTGATTGCGTCGGCGATCTGGTCGTCGGAAACTTCGACAATTCCGTCCACGCCGTCCGATATGATCGCCAGTGCATCGGGATGAGGAACCCGCACCGCCATGCCATCGGCAAAAGTGGTTGCCGAGTTGGTTTCTACCGGCCGGCCTGCCTCAATCGACAATTTGTAGCAGTTGGCGTTTTCGGAAACGACGGCGATTACCTTTGTTTTCAGGCCCAGGTGATTGCGGGCGGAAATGACGCCGCAACAGCCGGAGCCCATTCCGATGGGGACATATACCGCATCCAGTTCACCGGCAGCCTCAAACAACTCATGCGCATAGGTCGATACGCCCAGCACAAGCTCAAGATGGAATGAAGGAACCATGTCGAGCCCAAGATCTTTCGCCATCTGCATGCAGGTCACACGGGCTTCGTCAAAGTCCTGACCGGTTTCGACCAGTTTGGCGCCCAGCGCTTTGATCGCGGCGTTTTTTTCAATTGAATTACCGTGCGGAACGACGATGGTTGCCGGTACTCCATTGCGCGATGCCGCGTATGGGATCGACTGGCCGTGATTGCCTCTGGTTGCAGTGATCACGCCATTGGTTTCACCGCGCTGAATACGCTTTCGCATATGCACCAAACCGCCGCGCACCTTGAATGCACCGGTCGGTGTGTGATTTTCATGTTTGACCCATGTATCAACACCAAGCTCAGCCTTCAGCAGGGGCCAGGCGTACTGTGGAGTAGGTGGCATGGCCTCGTGAATGATGGCTCTGGCGTCGCTTATTTCTTCTGCTGTAAACATGGCACGGGACGCTTGCATAAGCCTGCCTGCTTGACAATACATGTCCGCCCATGCTGCAAGCCAACCCAACAATATTCACAATAATTTCCATCTGGAGACTGCAGAAGTGACAGTTGCATTTACATTTCCGGGACAAGGCTCGCAGGCAATCGGCATGGGTAGGGAACTCGCCGTTGCATTTCCTGCCGCTCGCGCGGTGTTTGATGAAGTTGACGACGCGCTCGGCGAAAAATTGTCGGCCATAATGTGGGAAGGCCCCGCAGATACACTGACGCTGACCCAGAATGCGCAACCTGCACTGATGGCGGTTTCAATGGCGGTAGTCGCTGTCCTGGATAAGGATTTCGGTATTCAGGTCGCAGGTACGGCCGATTATGTCGCCGGGCATTCGTTGGGTGAGTATTCAGCCCTGGCGGCTGCGGGGACCTTCTCGTTGGCCGACGCCGCCCGCCTGTTGCGCACGCGCGGCGAGGCCATGCAGGCTGCAACTCCGGTGGGAACCGGTGCCATGGCCGCGTTGCTTGGCCTTGATTTCGAAGCCGCCGTGAAAGTGGCGGAAGAAGCAGCCCAGGATGAAGTGTGTCAGGCCGCAAATGACAACGCCCCAGGCCAGGTTGTGGTATCCGGTTCCAAGGCGGCTGTTGAACGCGCCGTCGACATAGCCAAGCAGCGCGGTGCCCGGCGGGCCATGCTGTTGCCGGTATCTGCTCCGTTTCATTGTACTCTCATGCGACCGGCTGCAGATGTCATGGCAACTGCACTGGACGGCGTTGATCTAACAGCCCCGTCGGTGCCGCTGGTCGCCAATGTTCTCGCCAGTGCCGTATCTGACCCGGGCCGGATCAGGGAAAGTCTGGTCGCCCAGGTGACGGGAACCGTGCGCTGGCGAGAATCCGTTGCATGGATGGTTGAAAATGGTGTCACCGAATTTGTTGAACTGGGCGCCGGCAAGGTGTTGACTGGAATGGCCAGGCGCATGGCGCCGGATGCGTCCTGTGAAGCCACCACGTCGGTTGCCGATATCGAGACAGTTGCGCAGCGGCTCAGAGGTTAAGTCTTCTTGCCACTGCAATCAGGAGAGAAAAACATGTTTGACCTCACCGGAAAAAAAGCTCTGGTCACCGGTGCTACCGGCGGAATCGGTGCAGCCATTGCAAGGGCCCTGCATGCCAATGGCGCAACCGTAGCGCTGTCCGGCACCCGGGCCGGCGTTCTGGAAGAAGTCAGGGCGGCGCTCGGTAAGCGCGCTTGTTCAGTGACCTGTAACCTGTCTGATCCGGCAGACGTCGAAAGGTTGATTCCAGCTGTGCTGGATGAGTTGGGTGGCCTCGATATTCTGGTCAACAATGCCGGTATCACCCGCGACAATCTTGCCATGCGGATGAAGCCGGAGGACTGGCAGGCTGTATTGGATGTAAACCTGACAGCTGCCTTCACCCTGACCAGGAACAGTATGCGTACCATGATGAAACAGCGCTGGGGCAGGGTAATCAACATTACCTCTGTAGTGGGCGTAACCGGCAATGCAGGTCAGGCAAACTATGCCGCCTCCAAAGCCGGCATGATCGGTATGTCGAAATCTCTGGCCCAGGAACTGGCCTCGCGCAACATCACTGTAAACTGTATCGCGCCGGGATTCATTGAAACAGCCATGACCGGTGAACTTGCTGAAAAACAGAAAGAGGCTATTCTGGCCTCGGTTCCTGCAGGACGTTTGGGGCATGCGGACGAAATAGCTGCGGGAGCAGCCTACCTTGCCAGCGAGGAAGCAGCCTATGTCACCGGCCAGACCTTGCATATCAATGGTGGCATGGCCATGTTGTGATCCGCTATACAGGTCGTGCACAGCTAGCATTGTTTCGGTTTTCGGGCTTGGAGTAGCAGGTATTTGTGTGATAATAGGCGCGTTGTAGATGTGGGCATGTTCAGCTGTGCTGGTTGAAAATTCGGTATTAACAAAGGCTTACCCACTGGAAAATTTTATGAGCCGGATTCGGTTTCCGCAAGTTGCGGGCAATTCCGAACGTCGGATCAACTTAACGAGGGTTATATTGAAATGAGTGATGTTGCTGATCGGGTCAAAAAGATTGTCGTTGAGCATCTCGGCGTAGACGCTGATAAGGTTGCAAAGGAAGCCAGCTTTATAGACGATCTCGGCGCAGACAGCCTGGACACCGTTGAGTTGGTAATGGCGTTTGAAGAGGAATTTGGAATTGAAATTCCTGATGATGCCGCTGAAACCATCCAGACCGTTGGTGATGCTGTGGGTTTCATTGAAAAGAATGCAGCCTGATTTTTTTCAGGTCGTTCCGTTTGCCGGACAACGGCACCGGATACCAGATGCGAATTTGAGTGCGGTGGCAGTGCGATAACACTGCCGCCGTATTTGTTGACTGCCGGCCACATGCGTTGACTTTGTTCGGAATGATGTTTGTTGTTTGATCCTGATATTGTTATGGCAGTTCCAATCGCGGTTATCCTGAACCAGGGAGAGTACTCATGCGCAGAGTCGTAGTCACAGGTATTGGCATGGTGTCGCCGGTAGGGGCCAATGCGGACGATAGCTGGGCCAATCTTCTCGCCGGTAAAACCGGTGCGGCCCGTGTGACCCGCATGGACGTGTCTGACATGGCCTGTCAGGTCGGCTGTGAGGTGAAGACCGGTGACGGCACCGACGGTACATTCAACTGCGACGACTGGATGGAGCCGAAAGAACAGCGCCGTTACGATACGTTCATAAAATACGGGTTGTCCGCCGCAAAGATGGCAGTCGGCAATTCCGGCTGGAAACCGGAGACGGATGAAGATCGCTGGCGCACCGGAGTGTTGATCGGTTCCGGTATCGGCGGCTTGCCGTCTATTGAGGCGACCACGCATTTGCTGGCAGAAAAGGGACCCCGCCGCGTCAGTCCCTTCTTCATTCCGGGCTCGCTTATAAACCTGGTTTCCGGTCTGGTTTCAATTGAGTTTGGATTCCAGGGTCCGAATCATTCCGTGGTCACGGCCTGCTCCACTGGCGCACATGCAATCGGAGATGCTGCCCGGATCGTTGCCCTGGATGATGCGGA
This sequence comes from Alphaproteobacteria bacterium, assembly GCA_024640405.1. Taxonomy (GTDB): domain Bacteria; phylum Pseudomonadota; class Alphaproteobacteria; order Rhizobiales; family Aestuariivirgaceae; genus Anderseniella. The sequence continues at coordinate 46,376 of JAHEFB010000002.1, forward strand.
CGTGATGATTGCCGGTGGCGCGGAGGCTGCGATCAGCCGCATCGGTTTTGCCGGCTTCCAGGCCTGCAAGGCACTGTCGACGCATTTCAATGACACACCGGAAAAAGCATCTCGTCCCTATGACAGGGATCGCGATGGATTTGTTATGGGCGAGGGCGCTGGTGTTGTTGTGCTCGAAGAGTACGAGCATGCCAAAGCACGCGGCGCGACTATCTATGCTGAAGTGGTCGGCTATGGCATGTCGGGCGATGCCCATCACATAACCGCGCCTGCACCGGACGGCAATGGCGCATTTCGGTGCATGACAGCCGCTTTGAAGCGGGCCGGAATTGATGCATCAGATCTCGACTATGTGAATGCCCATGGTACCTCGACACCGATGGGGGATGAAATCGAGTTGAAAGCGGTTGAGCGCTTGCTCGGCAACCAGGCGGACAAGCTCTGCATGTCGTCCACCAAGTCTGCAACGGGCCACTTGTTGGGGGCTGCAGGTGCAATCGAAGCTATTTTCAGCATCCTGGCTATGCGTGATAATATTGCCCCTCCAACGCTCAATCTGGACAACCCGTCCGTTGAAACTGCAATTGATCTGGTGCCGCACAAGGCGCGAAAAAAGCAAATCAACACAGTTCTGTCGAATTCATTTGGTTTTGGTGGCACTAACGCTTCCCTGATTTTCCGTCGCGCGGACCTTTAGGATCCGGCGTCTGAGCTGATTGGGGGCGGGGTCAGGGTGACGCAAGGCTGTTGCAAGCACGTAAAGTCAGCCTGGTTATTTCGGAAGTGTCAGAGTAATACCGGTGGCATTTTGCGCCCGTAGCACTCAAAAGCAAAAAACAGGAATGCAAACCTGAATGAATGCCTTGCCAAATCATGTGCTGCCGAAGCGTCGGGAAAAAACTCTGAGAGGTCTGGTTGGCCGGTTGATTGGCTGGAGCATGTTTCTTGTATTTGTCGCTGCTGGGTGCGGTGGCTTGTTGTGGTTTTTTGCAACCATCGAGGGCCCGCTGGCGAAAGCCAAGGTTGTTGACATTCCCAAGGGCAGTTCAACATTCGAAATTGCAAACAGATTGAGCGAGCAGGGCGTGGTAGACAGCAGCATTATGGCAATGCTCGGCATGATCGCCGTTCGGCTTGGGTTCGATGTCGACCCGAAGGCTGGTGAGTATGAGTTCGCCGCAGGCAGTTCCCTGATTGATGTGCTGCGCAAGATCAAGACCGGCCGGACATTATTTTACAAGGTTTCGATGCCTGAAGGATTTACCGCCTGGCAGGTGGTGGAGCGCCTGAACGCCAATGAGGTACTTGTTGGTGAAATAGAAGAGGCACCATCAGAAGGCGTATTACTGCCAGACACCTACCTGTTTGCCCGTGGTGGAACGCGGCAGTCTATCATTGCGCAGATGCGCACCGCCCAGGAAAGGCTGATGGAAAAGCTATGGCCTGCGCGTGCCAGCGGGTTGCCATACAAAACACCTGAAGAGGCGCTCATCCTGGCGTCGATTGTGGAGAAGGAAACCGGCAAGGCAGATGAGCGGGCTCTGGTCGCTGCGGTTTTTGTCAATCGGCTGAGAAAGGGCATGAGGTTACAGTCCGACCCGACCATCATCTACGGCATCACCAGAGGACAGGGCAAACTGGACAGGCCTATCAGGCGCGGCGATATACGCAGGAAAACCGACTACAACACCTATCAGATCAACGGACTGCCGCCGACACCGATAGCCAATCCTGGCAGGGCCTCCATTGAGGCTGTTCTCAATCCGGTCGAAACCGAACATCTGTATTTTGTGGCGGATGGCAGCGGCGGGCACGTGTTTGCGAAAACCCTGGCGCACCACAATGCCAATGTAAGAAAATGGCGCAGCTGGCTAAAGGAACAACGCGAGCAACAGGAAGACGAAGACGAAGACGAAGGCGAGCCGGACAACGCAAAGCTGCTGGAAGAAGACATCCACGAAACAGAAGTCGCTACGGCTTCTCCTCCACCGGGTGCTGATCCGGTGCAGCCGGTGGCAGTCGAACGGCAGCACTCCCGGTTTCGCGTGGTTGATGTTGCCGGGCGCAGCGTTCCTATCCCCGAAAACAAACCCCAACCGCAGTAACTCCGACTTCATGATCCTGCATGGCATATCGGCTGGGCAGTCGGTAAACTATTGCTCGGGTCTGATTCTTGCTGGTCCGGAGCGGCATGGGTTCACAAGTCACCTGATGCTGTTCCGGTTCTTCAGAAGCGATCAATGCCATGGTTTTTGACAGCTGCAAGCGGAAACCATATTGATCGGGCGTCATGGATCACAAGTGTAGCCGGGGCAGGCAGATGGGCAGATTGATATGACTATATCCAGCATGACCGGGTTTGGCCGCGCCGAGGGAACCTCCGGGCCATGGAAGTTTCAATGGGAGATGCGCTCGGTCAATGGTAAATCGCTTGATGTACGCTTGCGGCTTCCGGCTGGCACCGAGGCCGTTGAACAGGCGATTCGTGTCTGTGCCGCGAAACATATGAAAAGAAGCAACGTGCAGGTATTTCTTCGCCTTGAAAGGGATGAAGCTGTTGCCGGCATAAGAGTGAATGCTGACGCGCTCACTGCAGCAGTCGCTGCTGTACGAACCGTCGAAAAAGCCAATGCCGGGGTGCCAGCCTCCACTGATGCAATTCTTGCCATGCGTGGCGTCATTGTGTACGCCGGTGAGGAAGCCGACGAAGAAGTAGTGGCAGCGCGGGACAAGGCGCTGATCGCTGCTGCTGAGCAGGCAATTGAGGCGCTTGCCGCCAACCGCCTTGAGGAAGGGAAACGTCTTGCTCTAGTTGTCTCCGGACAGCTCGACCAGATTCAGGAATTGACCGCGCAGGCAATTGCCAATCCCTCGCGAACTCCTGAGGCAATTCAGTCCAGGCTAATTGCAAATATTGAACGGATACTCGCGGAGGCATCTTCGCTTGAACCGGAAAGGTTGCACCAGGAAGCCATGCTGGTGGCGGCAAAATCGGATATCCAGGAAGAACTGGACCGTCTGGTAGCACATGTTCTGGCGGCACGGGAGTTACTGGTCGCAAAAGGGCCGGTCGGGCGGAAATTTGATTTCCTCGCACAGGAATTCAATCGCGAAGCCAACACGTTATGTTCAAAATCCACCGACACTTCACTTACCCATATCGGGCTGGAGCTCAAGACCGTGATTGATCAACTTCGCGAACAGGTGCAAAACATTGAGTAGTTCAGTTACGTCTTCTACGTCTTCTGCCATCGCCCGCAGGGGGCTCCTGTTGGTGCTTTCGTCGCCTTCCGGCGCCGGAAAGACTACGCTGTCCAGACAATTGCTGGCGCGTGAACCGGACATGGTGATGTCGGTGTCGGTCACGACGCGCAAGCCCAGACCGGGTGAGACCGACGGCAAGGATTATCATTTCATCTCACGCGCGCAGTTTGACGAGATGGTCACAAAGGACGAGTTGCTTGAATATGCCGAAGTGTTCGGAAACGGCTACGGCACACCGATCGGACCGGTCAACCATTGGCTTGCGGCCGGCAAGGATGTCTTGTTTGATATCGATTGGCAGGGCACACAGCAAATTCATGCTCGAATGACGGACGATCTCGTCCGCGTGTTCATTCTGCCTCCGTCGGCCGAAGAATTACGTGACCGGCTGGTTCGCCGGGCGCAGGATGCAGCGTCTGTGGTGGCCAAACGCATGGCGGAGGCCTCCAATGAAATCAGCCACTGGGCAGAGTACGATTATGTGCTGATCAATGATGATCTGGACCAGTGCAACCGGTCCATCAGTGCAATTGTCGACGCAGAACGCATGCGGCGTCATCGTCGTGTCGGCCTTGATACTTTCGTAAAGCAACTGAGAAAGCACCTGTAGCAGCGGCGAATTTTTCACCGTCAGCTTGCGAGTATCTGGGCCAGTCTGCAAAATCCTGCCACGTCTACTTCTTCCGCCCGCATTTTTGGATTGAGGCCTGCGCGCTCAATGAAGGTTGACGTGTCGGCATCCAGTGTCTTCAGGCTGGAGCGCAGCATCTTGCGTCTTTGTCCGAAGGCTGCTGCCGTCACCTTTTGCAGTATGGTTACGTCACAGTCGGTTGCCGGGGTGATCACGGGGGTCAAATGGACAATTGAGGAGGTTACCTTGGGGGGGGGCGTGAAGGCTTTTGGCGATACGTCGAACATCTTCAGCGCATCACAGCGCCACTGTGAAATGATTGACAATCGGCCATAGGCGTTATCTCCCACCTGAGCGCAAATACGCTGAGCGACCTCTTTCTGGAACATCAGGGTCAGGGACGACCAGAACGGCGGCCAGGTTTGCCCGGTCAACCAACCGGTGAGCAACGGAGTTGCAATGTTGTAGGGAAGGTTGGCGACAATCTTGACACTTCTTCCCGCGGCAATGCAACTCCAGTCTGTGGTCAAGGCATCGCCATGAATGATTTCAAGCCGGTCTGGCCAGGCTTCTGTGATCTCGGCCAAGGCAGGCAATGCGCGTTCATCTCGCTCAATTGCGACAACCTTGTCTGCTCCTTCAAGCAGCAGGGCTCTTGTCAACCCTCCGGGACCGGGGCCGACCTCAATCACGGTAAAGCCGTCCAGTGGCCCGGCGGCACGTGCTATTCGTCGAGTGAGATTTAGATCAAGCAAAAAATTTTGCCCAAGGTTTTTTCTGGCTGATAGCCCATGCCGCTCAATTACCTCACCAAGGCGGGGAAGACCATCATCGGATATTTCGTTCATGTGGCGCCGGATGAGAAAGATTTGTCGACGGCATGGTTCGACTGGCTCATTTGGCTGGCCTGCTGCAGCGCCGCAATGAAACTCGACGGATTGGCATTGCCGGTGCCGGCGAGTTCCAACGCAGTGCCGTGATCCGGTGACGTCCGGACAAATGGCAACCCCAACGTAGTGTTTACCCCCTCGTGAAAGCCGACGGCCTTGACGGGGATCAGTGCCTGGTCGTGATACATGCAAAGTGCGATATCATAGGTTGCACGAGCCTGTTCGTGAAACAGGGTATCGGCAGACATTGGACCGAATGCATCGATGCCTGATCGCGCAAGTTCCTCAATGGCGGGTGCAATGATGTCCCGGTCCTCAAGTCCGATAGTGCCGTTTTCTCCCGCGTGCGGGTTTAATCCCACTACTGCGATGCGTGGTCGCGAAAGACCAAAATAGCGCCGAATGTCACGATCAATAATGCGTGCCTGGGAGACGATGCCGGCATGTGTCACTGCCCCGGGAACTTGCGCCAGGGGAATGTGAACGCTCAGGGGAACTGTGCGGAAATTACCGGCAGACAGCATCATGACCGGTTCTGCAGCAAGACCGGCGCGAACTGCCAGGTGAGCCAGATAGTCGGTGTGCCCTTGATGCTTGAAGCCGGCCTGATAAAGGGTTTCTTTGTGAATCGGCGCGGTCACAATTCCTGCAATCTCGCCGTCGATAGCCAACTTTACCGCCAAATCTATCCAGTCAAGTACCCGGTTGGCGGAGGATGGTGACAGCACACCGGTTTCCGCTTCATGTTCCAGGGGGACGTCAAGCACAGGCAATCCATATCTGAATGCATCGCCGAACTGGCTTGTGGAGTCGACCGAAATTATTTCTGTGTCGGAAAACTGCATCAGTTGTGCGCGACGCTGAAGTGTTCTTGCACACCCAACGACCCCGAACACCGGCAGCGAACGAGCTGCAGACTGACGGAAACTGGATAATGTTACATCCGCTCCGATTCCGGCAGGTTCGCCCATCGTTATCACCAAAGGTGCAGATTTATCAGCCATTGTCGCCCATAGGCTCGGACCAGGATGTCGGGGATAATCCTACGGCCTCAATGCCGGGTCCTTGTAGTCAACGAAACTTTCCTTGCGTGCTTCTGCCATGGCTTGCTGCACCAGTGCCTCAAATTGCTCGTTGCGGACAGTGGCTTCTATTTGTTTGCGATCCGGCAGAGGCGGGTTAATCTTTCTTGTTCCGCAGTTTGCAAACAAACGTACCCCGGTTGGTCCCGGGATGGGCCCGATCATTTTACGGGTGCCTGCCTCCCTCAATGCAGTCTGCAAGGGTCCCGGCAGTTTGCTCAGATCGGCTTCAATCGGTTTGCCCAATTTTACGTTGAAAACATCCCGACTGGCTGATTTCAGTGTCTGGCAACCTTTGTAACGGGCCATGATCTGGCGGGATTCAATACTGCGTGCATACAACAGTTGCTGACGCATAGCTTCAGTTGTCTTTTCAACTGGCAAATCAATCTGCCGGAGTGTGACCACGGTTATCGGCTTCATGCGGGGATCGGAAAGGATTTCCTGGTACTTCGCATCTACCAGTGCCTGGTCAACCTCAACATTGGTATCGACCTTTTGCTGTGACATGACCCAGCGAATATACAATGTTCCTTCGATCTGATTTTTCAACGTGGTTTCATCCACGCCCTTTTCACCCAGCCGTTTTTGTAAGTCTGCGCGGGAAATTTTCATTCGCCCGACCATGTTTTTGATGCGCTCATCCAGTTCGTTTGCCTTGAACTGGAAGTTCAATTTCTTGGCTTTTGACTTGGCGACTTTTTCATTGACCAGTGTTCCAAGTATGCGCCGTCGTGTTTTCAAATCAGTTGACAATCGTGCACCAAGCGCATTTTCCAGATTTATCCGCTGGGAAATATCGAAATTGGTAACCGGAAGATCATCAACAGTGACAGCGACGCCCTGAGCGTCTTTCAGGCTCACCTTCTGTATGCCGCCCGTAAATGGCCGCGCACCTGCCAATGCAGCGTCGGTGGCGCCAAGGGTCGAATTGTTGGCGAGGGCGTTGGCGGGTTGTGCTCCGGCAACATTTTGGCCGGGTGGCAGCACCGGCTGTCCGGCATTAACCGAAGGACCTGTCGCAGGTTGATCGTCACCGAAGTAGTCGTACAAATCAATTTGCTTCCCGCAACCTGCCAGCAGCACAATAGCCGCTGCGATTGCAGCTGTCGTAAAACCTGTTTTTGCAGGGCCTCGTGGCCGCAGCGTACTCATGCAATTTTTCCTACTCAGCCGACAGGCTAGATCCGAATGATGTGCTGCCAAGTGTCACCAGTTCAACATCGAGCAGGAATGATCTGTCTCTGACAAGATTGCGGTCCGTCAGGAACGCTTCCTTGTAAAGGAACCGGAATTTCGCGCAGTCGCAGTCGAATTTAACACCAGCATACCGATCGATGAACTTTTCGTTGGTAAGATCATAACGTCCTCCGCCGAAAGCGCTGACACCTCTGCCAACATAATACTCGGCCGAACCCCAGATTTGCTCAAGATCCCTTGGTCGACCGTACGCCAGCGCCTCATCAACTTTCACATAATTCAAGGCAGTTTTAAGGCCTGAGAAGGTAGTCGCCACACCAACATCCTGTTCGCGGATTGCCAGCTCATCCGCGTCGAAACGAGCCTGATAACTCGCCTTGAAGTGCTCGTTGGGTTGGACCCACACTGCCGCAACCAGATCCGAAACGCTTTCGTCCAGGCCAGAGCCAAGTACAAAACTGTTCTGACCGCTGATGTGGTAGCTTTGGCCGAAGCTGGCATTGATCGAACTGCCGTTTTCGAGTCCCAGTGTGTACAGGAATCCGGCATTGACCCGTGTGCCGCCTTCATAGCGGTCATTGCCTGTAAAGCGGTTTTCCAGGAACAGATTCGAGGTCGCATAATTCAGCGAAATAGCATCTTCATTACCCCAGCCGGAGATATCTCCTTCATCCCTGGAAGCGATGATCTGAGCAATCGGGGTCAGCACATGCGTGCCCATCCCGTCGGCCCGGACCAGTGGTGCCCGTATATCAACGCCCCCCGAAGGCAGAAATCGCGCCTCAGTTACCTCACCGTTTGCCGGGTCAGCGGCATCCTGCGCCGGCACGCCATTTGACAGAAGTACATCGCCCCTCAAGCGGCCAAACGGTGTGATGATAATGCCGGGCTCAGTGACGATCTCCCTGCGCCAGTGAAGTTGCGATGTTGCGCGTACCTGTCGGGTACCCTGCACAACATCAAAAATCTGTGGTTCGGTGTCGTAAACGACAAACGCCCTGTCACGGTACAGGCTGTAGATATCAGTGGTCAGGCCCAGTTCACCACCCAGCACGGAAAAATCGAAAATGTAGTCATGCCGGAAATAGGGCGCTGCGGTTGGAAAGGTGTCCTGCCGGTCTGTCTGCAACATTCCCTGGAAGTTGTAGGCCCGCACTGTCGTGTAATTGCGGTCATGGATGCCGTCGAGATAAATGAAGCTGGCAATCTCGGTGCGCTCGTCAAAATCATACTCTCGACCGAATGTGTCATCGGAAACAATGGTGCCGTCCCAGCCCCACGTCCAGCGCCTGTTTATGCGAAAGTCGCCCCGTGTGCGAACCCAGCCTCGCCAGTCTTCATTACCTGGTGCCGGCAGGTCATCCGGGTTGAACTGATATACGCCAACGCCTTTGATAGAATATTTTCCGTTCTGCAGGCGATGCCGGAATTCAGCGCCAAGCACCGGTCCCTGTTCAGAAGTTATCTTCGGCAGAATGGTCAAATCTGCGTTCGGCGCAATATTCCAGTAATACGGTTGTTCATAACCATAACCGAAAACGCTTGAATAGCTGAAACGCGGGATCAGGAGGCCGGAGGCGCGATCAACGGTTGGGTCCGGATGTGACAGGTAAGGCCAATAGAATACCGGCACGCCCAAAATCTCGAGACGCGCATTCTTGTGCGCGATTGTGGCTTCATTTTCGTCATGCACGGATTCGCTGGCGACCAGTTGCCATGCAGGGGTGCCATCGTCTGTGACGCAGGTTCTGCAGCGCGTATAGGTCGTACGTTCGTAAATGGTCAGATAGCCATCTCGGCGCGTAGCGTAATTGGCTGTGACCACCGCCTCATTGGTCAACAGCAAGCGGAGATGTTCGGCGAAGCCGTCACGGAAGCGGTTCTGTAACTGGAGAACGTCTGCTTCCAGAATGTTGCCGCCGGGCTCTCGCATTCTGATTTCGCCTTCGGCCCGCATGGTATCTGTGCGGCGATTATAGCTAACCCGCCGAGCGATGAGAATGTAGTTGCCATAGGTGAGAACCACATCGCCGGTAGCGATAGCTTCTCCTGTCCTTTCATCAAAAATGATCTGATCGGCGTCGACGTCGACCCGCGTTCCTCTGGACGGTGTCTTTCTCGATGTCGTGGGGAGGTTTGAAAAATCTGACTTGCTGCTGCTGGTGACCGTCTGCGCCTTGGTCGGCGCGGCATGCAGACCGGTGGTTGCCAGTATACCGACAATGGCCGCGATCGCCCACGCACTCAGGCGCGCGTACAGGCGCTCGCGCGCGCACGCGTGAACACCCTGTCCTGCAGAACCGTATCTGGGCCGATGTGCTATACCGTTATTCCCCTGTATCCCACTTGCAGTTCACTGTGTCATCACCACGCTATTTCCACTTTACCAAAAGGCTCTGATCCTCCCAAAGACCAGACGTGGAACCCGCAAGAAACCGGCGCCGGCAAATGCCTAATCCCCGAAAATCAAACGCCCCTCAACTTTTAACCTGTTTTACCCTGCGATGAGAAGGGCTTGACATCAGATTATTAATATTATTCGCGCGGCGATTCGAGGGCAAATGGCGGACTGGTAAACACGCGGTGAACACGTTGCCGTGTGCTGTGCAATATAGCTGTATTGCAGGCCATTGCCAGCGCCAAACTGGAACGTTACTAATTGGCGCTCAACTGGGCTTTGCCAGCGTTGCAGTTCTTCCCTCCCTTTTTGCAGGATTCACCAATGAAAATCAGTTTTTCCACCTTTTCAGCTCCAAAATCGGGCCTCGCTGTCGTTCTGGCAGGGGACGGGGGTAGTTTATCGGACGATGGTGTTCAAATTGACAAGGCGGTGAACGGATGTATTTCCAACGCCATCAAGGTTGCGGATTTCAAGGCCGACCGTGAGAAAACTCTGGATGTCATTTTGCCGGAGGGCTCCGGGCTCGAACGGGTAATGGTCATGGGCGTCGGTAAAATCGAAGACCTGGATGGTGTTGCCGCCGAATATATCGGCGGGGCAATAACTGCTGCTGCGGGCAAGGTGAAGGCAGACAACCTCACATTGTCCGCATCGCTTCCGGGTAAACCGGCCATCGATGCTGCAACAGTTTCAGCAATGCTTGCATCCGGCATGCGTTTGCGGGCCTACAGCTTCACGAAATACAAATCCAAACCCGAACCGGACAGCAAGCTTGACAGCGTAAGAATACTCACTTCCGCAGCCGCTGCCTCGAAACGTCGTTACGCTGCGTTGGATGCAATCGCTACAGGCGTTCATCTGGCCCGTGATTTGGTGAATGAGCCCGCAAACATGCTTCATCCGGAAAGTTTTGCCGGAGAAATCAAGAAGTTGTCAAAACTGGGCCTGAAAATTGAAGTGCTGGATGAAAAGCAGATGGCGAAACTCGGAATGGGTGCGTTGCTGGGTGTTGCACAAGGCTCATCGCGTAAGCCCCGCCTGTGTATCATGCGGTGGGACGGAGGCAAGAAAGCTGAACGACCTGTCGCCTTTGTGGGCAAGGGCGTGACCTTCGATACCGGTGGCATCTCCATCAAACCGTCAGCGGGCATGGAAGACATGAAGGGCGACATGGGCGGTGCTGCTTGTGTCACAGGACTGATGGCTGCCCTGGCAGGGCGCAAGGCCAAGGTGAACGCAGTTGGTATAGTAGGACTGGTGGAAAACATGCCGGACGGCAAAGCCCAGCGTCCGGGCGATGTGGTGACCTCGATGTCCAAACAAACCATAGCGGTGCTCAACACCGACGCAGAGGGTCGCCTGGTTCTGGCCGATGCGCTTTGGTACACGCAGGATCGGTTCAAGCCCAAATTCATGGTCAATCTGGCGACTTTGACAGGCGCAATTCTGATAGCACTTGGCAAGGAACATGCGGGACTGTTCTCCAACGATGACAAACTGTCAGAACAGTTGGCTGATGCCGGGTTGGAAACACGTGAACGGGTATGGCGCATGCCATTGGCGCCGGAGTATGACAAACTTATCGATTCAGATATCGCCGATATGAAAAATATCGGCGGCAGGCTCGCGGGTTCCATAACTGCCGGGCAGTTCCTGCAGCGCTTCGTCAATGAAGTGCCGTGGGCACATCTGGACGTGGCCGGAACCGCCATGGATGCAGTTAAATCATCAATCAACCAGTCCTGGGGTTCCGGCTGGGGGGTCCGGCTGCTGGATCGGTTGGTGGCCAATCACTACGAAAAATGAACTTGAATCAGGGAAAAATTGCCTCTTTCCGGGCGACTTTGATATACATCAGGAACAATTGCCGATGCTCCGCGCCTTCACCAGGATTGAACAGGTACATGGCTTGCAGTTGGAATGCCCGCTGCCATGACAGAGGTCCTGTTTTATCATCTGCAGCGGGCCCGCCTTGAGGACGTTCTGCCGCAACTTGTTCAAAAAGCCCTTGAGCGTGGTTGGCGCGCTGTAGTGCAGGGTGTGGATCCCGACCGGTTGAAGTTCCTGTCCGAGCGGTTGTGGCAATGGCGCGATGACGAGTTCCTTGCACACGGCAGTGGATCGGACGGCAAAGCGGAATTGCATCCCGTGTGGCTGACCACCGGTGACGAAAATCCCAATAAGGCCAATGTCAGATTTTTGGTAGACGGCGCGGAATGTAGCGATTTCGACGGGCTTGACCGTTTGATCATCCTGTTTGACGGTAATGATGAAGGCGCTGTAGCGGATGCGCGGGAAACTTGGAAAGCCGTCTGTGCAAAAGGTTTGACTGCGACCTACTGGCAGCAGGAAGAACGCGGCCGCTGGGAGAAAAAGGCAGAGTCCGGTTCAGATCGGCCGAAAATGGAAAGTGAAGTGGAACAATGAGCGCGGACTTCGCCGCCAAACGCAGGAAAGCGCGTGAATCAACAGGCCTGATCCACGCCGATGCGGACGCGCGAGGCGAGCCTCTTGCATGGTTTGACGAAGTGTATCGGCGTGCCGATGGTGATTCTGCGAAGGTGCCCTGGGCCGATGAGGAGACCCACCCCGGTCTGGCGGAGTGGATTGCCCGTTCCGGTACAATCCACGAAGGCCGCGCGCTCGATGTCGGTTGCGGCCTGGGTGACAATGCCGAAGCATTGTCTGCGGCCGGTTACGATGTCACGGCATTCGACCTCTCGCCCATCGCTGTCAACTGGGCTCGAAAAAGGTTTCCTGACTCTCCTGTGGCTTATGTAACAGCAAGTTTGCTGGACTTGCCTGGCGAATGGCTGAACCGATTTGATTTGGTGCATGAGACCTACACGCTGCAGGCGTTGAAGCCGGTTGAACGGGCGGCCGCGTTTCCTGCGGTTGCCAGTCTTGTTGCACCCGGCGGCACTTTGCTGGTCATCAGCCGCGTACGCGACGAAGATGCCGTCATTGCTGGCCCTCCCTGGCCCCTAACGTGCAATGAATTGATGCAGTTCGAAAACCTGGGAATGGTTGCGCGGGCATGTCAGAGTTTTTCGGTGTTGGATGGCAAGCACAAGGTTGACCACTTCAGAGCTGTATTTGAGAAAATGTAGAGTAAAAAAAGGCGATAAAACAGTAGGTTAGAAATGAAAGATAAACTTAGTTACAGGGTTCTGACAGGCCGTGACGACCGCAAGTTCTGTGAGCGGATTTCGGCGGCGCTGGAAGACGGATATGAACTGTACGGTTCACCCTCAATCACACATAATGGTGAACATTGCGTGGTCGCCCAGGCCCTCCTGCTCAAAGACTGCAAGTGAGATCAGAAATGAAACTCTACGAACTTTGCAGCGAAGATCAAAGGCGGTTTTCGCCGTATTGCTGGCGTACGCGGATGGCGTTGGCGATCAAGGATATAAAAGTTACCTCAGTACCTGTTGGTTTCATGCAAATACCTGGCATTTGCAACGGGACCGGCAAAACTGTGCCCGTGTTGACAACCAGGGACGGGCCTGTTGCCGATAGTTTCGAGATTGCCTTGCGTCTTGATGAAACTCACCCTGACAAACCACTTCTGTTCAGGGGACAGGCGGCTGAAACACATTGCCGGGTGATCGAGGGTTGGGTCGACACGGTTGTGCTTGGCGGCCTGATGTCCATGATTGTGGTCGATATCTGGTCGGTGTTGCGTTCCGAGGACAAGGAATATTTTCGCTCAACTCGCGAGGCGCGGCTGGGCAAATCCCTGGAGGAATTTCAGGCTGGCAGGGAAGGTCGGGTCGCAGGCTTCAACTCCAGAACACTGGCACCGGCCCAACGTGCCCTGGCGGGGGCGAAGTGGCTCGGCGGGGACCGGCCAGATTATGCAGATTGCATATTGTTCGGGTCCTTGATGTGGCCGCACGTCGTGTCGGACTTCACCGTTTTGGAGGACGGGCCGGTGATGGACTGGTTCAGGAATTGCCTTTCATTGATGGCTGATGAAGCAGAAGTCAGGGCATTGCTGGCCGCCTAGCGAAGGCTTTGTCGGGGCGCGGCGGACCCCTATCCGATTATCTGTTCGAGAAGCTTGCGAACGTCGTGGATCTTCCGTTCAATGGCAGGCAGGTCATTGACGCACAAAAGCTTGATTTCCGGCGAAGCTGCCTCCAGGAGATATTCTCTTGCTTCATGGGGTGATCTTGCGTCACAGGCGCCGACCGCCAGGTGGAGGTAATCACGTTTGGTTTTGATGCTGGTGTCGCCGGTCCTGATGCAGGCGTGATTGAACAGTCCCTGTGCCAGAAACTGATCGGTGGTGCGAAAACGATGCTTGATGTTTTCGACAAACTCTTCCTGGTGATCGCAGAACAGTTGTTCCATCACAGATTTTTTCATCGGGTGGACAGCGTGGGCGCTGAAGAACAGGTTTCGGGCATCATAACCCATAATTTCCGCCGCCCTGATATGGTTGAAGTGATTCATGAGAGCAGGGTCCAGGCGGCGTTTCGATGAGCCGGTCAGATCTGTAAAATCGGCCCAGTTACCGCGTAAAACAGGCCTGCCATCTTCAAAAAAATCGGTCTTTGAAACCGGAGCCGTGACAAAAACATCGTCATTGAAATAAACGAAATGCTCGGATAATCCGGGAACCCGCCATATCATTGTTTCAATGGCCAGAGAATTGAAAGTTGGCAAAAAGCTCCCGAATTCTGCAAAAATATCGACATGATCCACAACCTGTATCCTGGCTCGAAAATCAGGGGGCAAATGCGCAAGATCGGGGACCTGATTATCCGTGACAATCCAGATGCGCCGAGCCCAGGGCGCATTTGTTTCAATTGAGCGCAGGCAATAATAAAGCTCGTTGCTATCCTCCCAGCGATGCGGGTTGATCGCATTCTCATGCAAGTCTCGGCCGGACCATTCGATATAGTTTGAACGTTTCAAGGAGTGGGCTGCATCGGCACCATCGACCCAGGATATCACCACATCAATATCAATCATTGGCACTTCCAGTCATATGTGCTGGACGCGTCATGGGGACCCAGCCGGTCTATGACCCTAGTCATAGAGGAGTTTGCCTGTTCGATGGGACAGTGCTTCAGTACCCTGCACCTTCCCGATAGTTACCCCGGGCCAGGCAAGGCGCTGGATGGAACGGGCAAAAAACAAACCGTCCGCAGCTGCTGCGATGCGGTCCGCCACCATGTCACCTTCCGACAACGGGTCGATGATCTCCGCCACGACATCGCCTGCCTTTACCATCTGTCCCACATCCGCGACATAGACCACAATTCCTGCCGCTTTGGCAGTAAGAGTATCTGTCGCTGTGAACGGAGCTGCGATGCCTGTAAACTCGGGTAACGCCCCCTGATCGTCGGCAATGACACCTCGGCAACACATGAAGCGGTAAAGGGCGTCCGCATCAAAATCTGATAATTCATGGCTGGCGTCATATTTGCCTCGCAATTCAACCACCACCGTCAGCGGCAGATCGATGGCGTCCGCGCCATATATTTCGCGCGCGCGAACGTACGGCCATGCAATGGTTTCCTCAAATGGTCCGCCACCGGATGCACGCGCAAACATCACCACCTTGGCATCGAGCAGGCCTGCCAGATCAGCCGCTTGCGGCCAGTGATCTTCATCCAGGTACAGATGCATCTGCGCTTCGGAATCAGTGTGCAGATCGAGCACAATGTCGGCATCACATGCCAGTCGCATCAGTTCCAGACGCAACACCTGGGCTTCATTTGCCGGTGTGGCGTCCGCCAGCGCGTTGGCGACTTCCCGTTTGACGAGTTGTGTATCTGCATCTCGGCCGTTTGCCATCCTGCCGTCGATGGCATTCAAAACAGCATCAGACACATCGTGAAATCCCCGATTGTAGTTCTCGCCTGTCGGCAAATGGTAGCGTCCATTGTGGCTGCGCAGGCTGACATTGTTCAGACCTACGGGATTTGCTACCGGCACCAGAATCACCTCTCCGGCTACTTTCCCAGCTTCGTCAGCGGCTATGAGTTTCGGCAAAAGTTTTGCCGCAGCAAGGCTGGCGGGCAGTTCATCTGCGTGCATGGATGCCTGGATATAAACTTTCGGTGACGCACCGGATTGGCCAAACCGCCAAACTTTAAGACTGTGCTGGGTGCCGACGGCGTGGCGCGCAAGATTAATTGTGCTACAGGTGGCCATAGGTGGAATGCACTCCCCGGATAACTTACAGATGGAAACTCATTGCTTATGTCTAGCAAGTCCGAAATCAAATTACACCATGTTCTGATTGTTGGTGCGGGCGCAGGATTGTCAGCCAGCATCGCCCGCAGATTCCATTCCGAGGGAATGGCAATATCGCTGGCCGCGCGCAATACCGGCAAACTTGACGATCTTGTCAACGAAACCTCAGCCGAGGTGTTTCAATGCGATGCCTCGCAACCTGACCAGGTGGACGTGTTGTTTGCCAATCTGGACAGGTCAAAAACCGGAGCGCCTGATGTGGTTGTATACAACCCGTCCTTCAGAGTGCGCGGGCCGTTCACCGAACTTGACCCGGATGAGGTGTATCGCACCTTGATGGTAACAGGTTACGGCGGGTTTCTGGTGGCACGCCAGTCTGCCATCCGCATGTCAAAAGCGGGCAGGGGGGTTATCATTTTCACCGGCGCTTCGGCTTCCATGAAGGGCTACGCAATGTCTGCACCATTCGCTATGGGCAAGTTTGCCCTGCGTGGACTTGCGCAGTCCATGGCGCGCGAGTTGCAGCCAAAAGGCGTTCATGTCACCCATGTAAATATTGATGGTGGAATTCGCAGCGAAGCCAGGCCCGGGCGTCACGATGCGCCGGGCAAGCCGGACAGCATGCTCGATCCCGACGCCATAGCAGATACTTATTGGCACCTTGCAAATCAGCACCGTTCAGCGTGGACTCAGGAGACCGAACTGCGGCCATGGTTGGAGAATTTCTAACCTGCCCGGTCTGGTTCGTGAGTTCATGACCTAGTCGAAATAGTCATCCGGAAGTGATTTCTGTACGGGCAGCGGCAATATCCAGTTTGCCCGATTTTCAGGTTTGTCAGCCTGAAGGATGAATTCGATTCCCAGCCGGTGGCTGTCTCGCCATGCCACACGAGCCGGACGACGGTATTTGTCACCATCAACGACCAGCATCATGTCATCGCCGACGTCGTCTGCCCATTCCACTTCAACCAGCGCACCGGTGTTGGACTGGTTCAGCACCAGGCAAGGTTCGGTGAAATTGCCGCATGGGCTGATTAATGTCCCAAACTGCTTGCAGTCATGGCGTTCAGCCCGCCGTTTCCGGCTGCCTTTGGCGTCTTGATCTGTACCGAACATTGTCATGGCGTCTTCCTCCCCTGATTGTAACACGTCTGGTTTGGTTGTTTCTGTCAAAGCTTGTCCTGTGCCGGTGGAAACACCCACCCGCTGTCGGTTGTGCTGCTGGATTGTTTGGTAACGAAGCTGACGGCAACCGCATGGTCTTGACGGCGGGTTACATGTGCAGGGCGTCTGATATTCTCGCCATCAATCACGATGATCAGTTCGTCCGGGACTTGCCGGGGTTGCTCGACAATCAGCAAGGCGCCGGTATCCGACAGGTTTTCCACAACACAGGCTTCCCGCCGGGTTCCGTCGACAGTGATCGCAAAGCCGCTCTTCAACAGTTTCATGCGATCTGCACAGCGCCTGTTTTCGCCTGAGCCCAGAATGTCCACTTCAATCTCCTCCACCGCATTTCATCCGTTCCGCGCGTGGGCAGGAAATTATCAGGGTTGACCTACTGTTGTTTTAAGCCACTGTGTAAAATTTAGCACAATTAAGCAGCCTGGATTCGGTGGATGACACCATCCCACCGGCGTGCCCTTCCCGGCAAGTTT
Source organism: Alphaproteobacteria bacterium (assembly GCA_024640405.1). Classification (GTDB taxonomy): domain Bacteria; phylum Pseudomonadota; class Alphaproteobacteria; order Rhizobiales; family Aestuariivirgaceae; genus Anderseniella. Next base: position 63,715 of record JAHEFB010000002.1, read on the forward strand.
TGCAATCTCAGCGGCATCTTGATCCCGTTTTTGAGATCCATGACCTGGTTCAAAATCTCAGCAGGCGCAGCCACCGCATGACATCGAGCAAGCTCACCATGGCAGCAGCTACATAGGTAAAAGCAGCGGCGCGCAGGACCTTTTTGGCACCCGGAAGATCTTTACTTTTCAGGTATTCGCCATGCTTCAGCATCGGCAACGCACGGGAGAAACTGGCGTCCATTTCCACCGGCAGGGTAACCAGGTGCACGACCACGCCGGTTGCGAGAATGGCCAGCCCGGCCCCCAGTTCCAGTAACAGGATGGAAGGTTTGCGGGTGATCGCCATGACGATCGGAGCCGCAATCAACAGTACTGAGCCGATGCCTTGAATTTTCTGCGCCAGAACAGCCAGCCGGGTTCGCAGTGCCAGTGGCTTGTAGCCGTCGGCATCCTGCATCGCATGGCTGACTTCGTGAGCCGCAATGGCAACCGCAGTGATGGATTTGCCATCGTGGTTTGCAGGACTCAGACGAACCGCTTTTGTGCTCGGATCATAGTGGTCACCACTACCTGCCGGCAGTACTTCAACCTTTACATGCTCGAGATCTGCTTCGTCGAGCAGGTGTCGTGCGAGTTCACCGCCGGTGCCGGGAAAATCGGGCCGATCGTCAGAGTGATCAGCAATGACATGGCGCACCCACAATTGCGGGCTAAACATCAGGGCCAGAAATGTTGCCGCTATGAGCGCATAAATCATGATTACCGGTTACCAATTTGGCGGATGTTATCCTGTCATACGATGTTTTATGCACGTCGAATTGAAAAAAACTTGCGGAAAAACATTGACGCTAGCGCCTTAAATGGCGAACAACTATATTGGTTCAAGGGGTAGCGGATGCTTCAAAAGGTGGGATTGTTTCTGGCGCTGTGTATTGGCTGGGTCTTGTGGTCCGGCTATTTCAAGCCGTTGTTGCTGGCTCTCGGCCTGGCATCTGCGCTTGTGTGTACCTATCTGGCACTGCGGATGCGCAGGGCCGATGGCGAGGGTTCGCAGTTCAATATCCTCCAGCACATTCATCAGCTTGCGACCTACTGGCCATGGCTTTTGGTGGAGATTGCCAAGTCAAATCTGGACGTGGCAAAGATAATTCTTGCCCGGGAACTCAATGTTGATCCGGTGATGATTCGGTTGAAGGCCAGCCAGTCCACCGAGATGGGCCAGGTGATTTACGGCAATTCCATCACGCTCACGCCGGGCACAATCACCGTGGATGTCGAAGACGGTGAATTGCTGGTGCACGCTTTGGTGCAGTCAGGCGCAGACGGCTTACATGATGGTGAGATGGACCGGCGAATTACGGCTTTGGAGCGATAGCCGGCATGGAGTGGATTTATTTCGTAACCTGCATCGCGATCCTCATTACCATGGTTTTGGCTGTTGTACGCGGGCTTGCAGGCCCGACAATTTTCGACCGGGTTCTGGCAGTCAATATGTTCGGAACAAAGACGGTACTTTTTATTGCCGTCATATCTTTCCTTACCGGTCGACCAGATTTTCTTGATCTTGCACTTGCCTATGCGCTGATCAATTTCATTGGCGTGTTCGCGGTGTTGTTGTTCTTCCAGTCACGCGAAGTGCGCCGCGCCGCAGAAGCAGAGAGGGAGGCAGGAAAATAATGCACCTGTTGCTCGATATCCTGTCTGCGATGTTGCTTCTTTCTGGCGCATTCTTTGTGTTTGTCGGCGGCTTTGGTGTCATGCGGATGCCTGAATTCTATACCCGAATGCATGCGGCTTCCCTGACCGATACCGGTGGTGCCGCCCTTATTCTCTTTGGTCTTATGCTGCAGGGCGGGTTTACGCTGATACCTCTTAAACTGGCCGCGATCTTCCTGTTTCTGTTTCTGACCTCGCCAACCGCGTCTTATGCACTGGCCAACGCTGCATTGTTGTCCGGCGTCAAACCGGCATGTCGCAATGAAACCGGTAAGGCATTTCCGGGTGAACAGCCAGCGAAACCCAAACCAAAGCGAAAGTCGGCCTCAAAGGCTGTCAAGGCAAGGAAATCCGCACCGGTGAAGCCGCCGGCAGGCAAGCCTGCCAAAAGGCCGGCAAAAAAACCGACGAAAAAGACAGCGAGGAAGAAGTCATGATGACTATCGTCTTCTCGCTGTTCTTGCTGACCATGCTGGTGATCGTGGCGGTCGCCATTTTGCGCACTGAAAACCTGTTCACCGCGGTAATGCTGTCAGGCATCTTCTCCTTGATCATGGCAGCCAACTTCTTTGTTCTGGATGCTGCCGATGTAGCCCTTACCGAAGCGGTTATTGGTGCCGGAATCTCGACAGTTCTGTTCCTCGGCGCACTTGCCCTGACCGCCGAGTATGATCGCTCGCCACCGGTTGGAACCTGGGTCCCGCTGCTGACCTCTTCAGCGCTTGGCGGCGTGATCATATTCGCAACTTTCCAGGCCCCGAGATTGGGTGATCCTAGTGCCATTGTGCATCAGCATGTTGCACCATGGTATCTGGAAAAGACCCCCGAACTCATCGACGTGCCCAATGTGGTAACCGCCGTGCTGGCATCGTTTCGCGGCTATGACACGCTCGGTGAAGTATTTGTGGTATTTACTGCGTGCATCGGTGTCATGGCTCTGCTTGGGCGGGTGCGGCCGCGTAGGGACTCCATCAAGGAAGGTGAATTCAAAAAGGCAACCGACAATCTGCGGCATCACCTCATACCGCGGGTCGTGGGCAAGATGCTGGTGCCGTTTATCGTCCTGTTTGGCCTGTATGTTCAGTTTCACGGAGATTTTGGCCCGGGCGGCGGATTTCAGGCAGGCGCGCTGGTTGCAGCCGGCGTGATTTTGTATTCGCTGGTCGAAGGCGGTGTTCGCGGGCGCGAACTGGTTCCTGAATGGTTTTCGAGTGTTCTGGTGGCGCTGGGCGCATTTACCTACACCAGCGTCGGGGTTGCCAGCATGTTGATGGGCGGGCGTTTCCTCGATTACTCGGTGCTGGCGCATGATCCGGTCCACGGCCAGCATCTGGGAATTTTGGTAATTGAAGCAGGCGTGGGCATGACCGTTGCCGGCGTCATGATTACCATCTTCCATGCCTTCTCCAGGCGGGGGATAAGGTAATGGCGGTATTGGGGCTGTACAACTACTTCGTGTTCGCCGTGTTGCTGATGATTGGTCTGTACTGTTTGCTTGCACGCACCAACATCATCAAATCCATCATTGGCCTGTCCATGTTCCAGTCGGCTGTATTCCTGCTGTACATCTCGATGGACAAGGTTGACGGCGGTACGGCACCAATCATCCAGGAAGGTGTGGAGAACCAGATATTTGCCAACCCTCTGCCGCAGGTTTTGATACTGACTGCGATCGTGGTCGGAATCTCGACTACCGCGCTTGCGCTGGCGGTCGCCGTTCGCATCAGGGAAGCCTACGGCACGATTGAAGAAGACAAGATTCAGGAAATGGACCGCAAACAGTGACACTTTATGACCAGCTTCCGGCGTTGGTGGTTGCGGTGCTTCTGTTCACCGCGCCGATTGCCTACATGTTGCGCATGCACGGGTTTCCCTGGGCAGCGGCAACTGCTGCGGTTGTAACCTCTTTCATCGTAGCGTGTTCTCTTGCGGCCACCGCCATCGGTGGTGAGACCATCATTTACGAAATGGGCGGATGGCCCGCGCCGTACGGCATCGTGCTTCATATTGATGCATTATCCGCTCTCATGGCCATGCTGATCACCGGGGCGTCGTCTGCAGCCCTTATATTCGGCGCAAAAAGCCTGGCTGACGAGGTGGGCGAGGAAACAGCGCCGGCGTTTTTCGCTGCCTGGCTTTTGTGTACCGCCGGCCTTGTGGGCATGGTCATAACCGGCGACGCGTTCAATATTTTCGTGTTCATGGAGATTTCTTCCCTCTCGACCTATGTCCTGATTTCGGCCGGTCCAGACAGGCGCGCCCTGATTTCGACCTATCGCTACATTGTGATGGGAACTGTTGGTGCGACGTTTTATCTGATCGGTGTCGGTTTCCTGTACATGGTTACAGGCACCCTCAACACGGCGGACCTGGGCGCCCGTGTTGGACAGGTTGAAGATATTCGCCTGGTGCTTGTAGCAGCAGGATTCGTGTCGGTTGGCCTTGCCGTCAAGGCTGCGGTTTTCCCACTGCACTCCTGGATGCCCAATGCCTACACATTCGCACCCAATGCAGTCACGGTGTTTATAGCGGCCGCCTCCACCAAGGTGTCGCTGTATGTATTGATACGGGTGGACTATGCCATATTCCAGAATTCCATCGCCAATCATGAGGTTCAACTGACCTTATTCCTGGTGCCACTGGGCGTTATGGCGCTGTTTGCAGGGTCTCTGCTGGCGATATACGAGAAAAACCTGAAGAGGCTTCTGGCCTATTCTTCGGTTTCCCAGATCGGCTACATAGCGCTTGGTATCGCAATGACTTCGGTTGCCGGGTTAACCGGTGCAATCGTTCACATGTTCAATCATGGATTGATCAAGGGCGGAATGTTCATGGCGGTGGCCTGTCTTGCTCTGCGCTACCGGACGGTGAACGTGGCAAACCTGGCCGGTGCCGGCAAGGCAATGCCCTGGACCATGGCAGCCTTCGTTATGGGTGGCCTGGGCCTCATCGGCGTACCGCTGACTCCGGGCTTTATCTCCAAGTGGTATCTGGTACTGGCTGCGCTTGAGAAAGGTTGGCTCGGCGCGCTGTTGGTGGCGGTCATTCTGATATCGTCACTGTTGGCCGTAATTTATGTCTGGAAAGTAATTGAAGTGGCCTATTTCCGTGAGCCACGAGCCAATGCCGTTCCTGTGACCGAAGAAGCGCCGATGGTTATGCTTATCCCGACCTGGATAGTGGTCCTGACCGGTATTTGGTTCGCGCTGGATACGAGTGTATCGGTCGGCCTTGCATCCATCGCCGCAAAAACCCTGCTGGGTGTCGCGTTATGATATTCAGCGAATCCGACACCATTTATTACGCGCTGACCATTCCACTCCTGGGTGCTCTAGGCATCGCGCTGGCGGGACGTTGGCCCAACATTCGCGAAACCGTAACCCTGACGACAGCCGTGGCAGTCGCCATTGTCGTTTGGAGCCTTATACCGACGCTTCAGGCTGGTGGACGTCCCGAACTGCATTTCGGCGAAATGTTGCCGGGCCTGGAAATTGCCTTCAAGGTGGAACCGCTCGGCATGCTGTTCGGCGCTCTGGCTTCAGGCCTGTGGATTGTGAATTCAGTCTACTCGATCGGCTATATGCGCGGTAACAATGAGAAGAATCAGACCAGATTCTATATTTGTTTCGCCATTGCCATATCTGCTGCAATCGGGGTGGCTTTCTCTGCCAACCTGCTGACTTTGTTCATTTTCTATGAAGTCCTCACCATTTCGACTTATCCACTCGTGGCCCACAAGGGTGATGAGGCAACGGTAAGGTCGGCACGAGTCTATATGGGAATACTGCTGGGTACATCCATTGGACTGTTCCTGCCCGCAATGATCTGGACATATTCGGTTGCCGGTACGCTGAGTTTCACTCCTGGCGGCATTCTCGAAGGCAAGATAGCCGAACCGCTGGTCGGTATATTGTTACTGCTTTTTGCTTTCGGCATCGGCAAGGCGGCACTCATGCCGATCCATCGCTGGCTGCCTGCGGCGATGGTCGCACCAACACCCGTTTCCGCGCTGCTGCACGCAGTTGCAGTTGTGAAAGCCGGCGTGTTCACCATTACCAAGGTGTTCGTTTACATCTTCGGCATCGACTTCCTGTTCAATCAGCCCAGTCACCGGATAATAGTCTGGGTGGCCTGTTTCACGATTGTGGTCTCGAGTTTCATTGCGCTTCGCCAGACGAATCTCAAACGCCTGCTGGCGTATTCAACCATCGGCCAATTGTCTTATGTGGTGCTGGCCGCTTCGATACTGAAACCGCTGTCGGAGGTTGGCGCGTCCATGCACATGATGGCGCACGCTTTCGGCAAGATCACGCTGTTCTTTGCAGCTGGTGCAATTTATGTCGCGTCAAAGAAGACTGAAATCACAGATATGCTAGGCATCGGCCGGCGCATGCCGTGGACCATGGCCGCCTTTTCGATCGGTGCCCTGTCGATGATCGGTGTGCCGCCTACAGGTGGCTTCATTTCAAAATGGTACATTCTTGGCGGGGCCATTCAGGATGACAATTATCTGGCACTTGCCACGTTGGTCGCATCAACGTTGTTGAACGCAGCTTACTTCCTGCCGTTCATCTTCGCGGCCTTCCTGTACAAGGAGGACGTCAAGCCGGTCAATGAGCACGGTGAGGCACCATGGCCGATGGTGGCGGCACTGACTTTTACGGCTCTGTTGACCTTCGCATTCTTCATTTTCCACCAGCCGATCGCCGACCTCGAAGCACAGATATTGGTGAAATAGGACATGGCACAAACACCAAAGAAACCTGAAACGGCTCCCGATGGCGACCACTGGCTGGTTCGGCCAGAAAATATACGCAAGATCTGGATAGGTTCCATCATAGCGCTGGCGATAACAGTCGCGGTGGAACTGTTCACCGGCACTGCTGGTCATTTTCATGGTGTGGATGAGTGGTTCGCATTCCCGGCTGTGTTCGGTTTTCTGTCATGTGTGGTCATGGTTTTCGTGGCCAAGGTGTTGGGTAACATCCTGAAACGGAAGGATGATTACTATGATCTTTGAGACCTTTCCGCCCGCATTGATCCTGTTGTTTGCTGCGTTCATGGCTGTGATTTCGAGGCCGAATGCGCGAGCCGTCATTGTGTTGGTCGCCCCGCTGATCACGCTTTGGGCCATCTGGTCGTTGCCCGACGGTGTGCTGATCACGACGCGTTTTCTTGACTACGAAATTCAACCCCTCGAAGTCTCTCCGGTCCGGCGCATGTTCGCGACAGTGTTTGCCATCATGGCGTTCACGGGCGCGCTTTATTCATTCAGGACGGCGAAGACGGCGGAACTGGGTGCCGCATTTGCCTATGCATCCGGTGCCATAGGCGTGTGCTTTGCCGGTGATTTGATTACGCTGTTCATCTGGTGGGAGATGATGGCGATCTTCTCGACCATCGTAGTGTGGTGCGGCGGAACCGAAGCCTCACGCAGGGCCGGAATTCGCTATGCGATGATGCATCTGCTGTCAGGTGTTCTGCTGAAAATCGGCATTGAAGGCGTGTATGTTCACACCGGCTCGCTGGAAATCGAGGCCATGCTGGCGACTGATCTTGACCGCTGGCTGATACTGATCGGCATTTTGATCAACGCGGCAGCGCCGCCGTTCTCATCCTGGCTGCCGGATGCCTACCCGGAAACAAGCCCGACCGGCGCAGTGTTCCTTTCTGCGTTCACGACCAAGACTGCCGTGTTGGCGCTGATCCTGTTGTTCCCGGGTGAAAAGGTACTGGTCTGGGTCGGGCTCTATATGGTGTTTTACGGCATCATCTACGCACTGCTCGAAAACGACGCGCGCCGCATACTTGCCTATTCGATCATCAATCAGGTGGGGTTCATGGTTTGCGCGGTCGGAATCGGCACTGAGCTTGCGCTCAATGGTGCGGCACTGCACGCCTTTGCCCATATCATCTACAAGGCATTGCTGCTGATGAGCGCCGGCGTGGTTTTGTATCGTACCGGCCAGCGCAAATGTACCGATCTTGGCGGGTTGTTTAGAACCATGCCGGTAACCTGCATTTGCGGTATTATCGGCGCATTGGCAATTTCGTCATTCCCGCTGACCTCAGGCTATACTACCAAAACCATGATTTCCGTTGCTGCCGAGCAGGAACACCTGGTGTTTGTCTGGTACATGCTGGCGGCGGCGTCCGCCGGTGTCTTCCTGCATGCCGGCATCAAGTTCCCGTGGTTCGTGTTCTTCCAGAAAGATTCCGGTCTTCGGCCCAAGGATGCGCCCTGGAACATGGCTGCCGCGATGATCTTTTTTGCGTTCCTGTGCATTGCGCTCGGCATTTACGCAGATCCGCTTTATGCGATGCTGCCGAACTCCACCATCGTTCCGGTCTACAAGCCTGAAAAGGTGGTGTTCTACCTGCAGTTGCTGCTGTTCTCCGGTCTGGCTTTCTTCCTGTTGCTCAACTACATGAAGCGAACCCTGACCATTACGCTGGATCTCGACTGGATTTGGCGGGTTGCGATATTCAGGCTCGGCAACCTGGCCTATGATGCCTGCAGTGCTGTGAGAACAGCTGCGGAAAAAACCATTCTGTCTTTCCTGAAAACAGGGCGGGAAGGCCTGGACGACTTGTCCGAACGCGATGGCCTCATCTTGCGGGCAACATCTGCAACAGGGCTCGGCGCACTTTACATCATGGTCCTGCTGACGCTTTACATACTGGTCTATTACCTGGACTAAGTAAGGTCCTCGGTCGGCCTGAGGTAGGCCATTGCCGATGGTAGAAGATTAAGAGTGTCATTGCCTCGTTGTGCCGGCATTAACGAATTGCCCTAACGTTAGCTTCGCGACAGTAAGGGACAGTGAGTAGCGGCCATGAGCTTCATGGGAAGATTGCAGCAATTTGTGCCGCAGGTGGGAGTGAGTAACAGTGCTCTTTCACATGCGACAACTGAATTGCGAGCGGTTCGGCAACGCTTTGGCGACCAGATTGACCGCCCGCTCAAACCTGATCATCAGCGTGGTATCGACTATTACAGCCCCAGGCATCTGACACTTGCGATTGCCCGCAGTGCCGATCTGTTCCGCGATGCACACGGTTTTCTGCCAAGTCTGGCCGATCCAAAAACCTACAATGAAAAATTGTTCTGGATGAAGTTCTTCTGCCGTATCCCGATGCCTTCACCGGGTAACAAACTGGCTGTGGGTAGCTTCATCCCGTCAGAAGTCGATCATCTGGTTTCTCCCGTCCAACCAACATGTTGGTCAAGCGAGATAGCTCTGCCGGCCAATGGCGAAGTTGCGGACGGTCACTATTTCTTCAAGGCGAATTATGGTTCCGGATACCAGTTGCGGGTTGAATTTCCGATTGCCGGTGACGCGCGCCGAGAAGCGCTGTCACAGGCCCATCGCTGGCCGCTACGCGCTGACTTGGCCGGTCGAGGAGAATGGTGGTTCCACACTTGTCCGAAAGAGTATTTTCTGGAACCATCTGTTTCAGGTGGGGGCTCGCCGGAGGAATTTCAATTTACTGTGCTGAACGGTCAGATCGGTTTTGTTCAGCACATCAGAAGCCGGTTCGAATATTACGAGTGCAATTTTTATGATGGGAATTTTGAACCGATTGGCCTCAACATCGATGACGCCACTCGGGGAGATTTCATCTCAATGCCGGTTGAATTTGCTCAGATGCGTACCGTTGCCGAGACGATAGGCAAACAGTTCAATTATGCGCGCATCGATCTGTTTCTGCTCGCAGACGGTGAATTGAAGTTGAATCAGATTGCCCTGTGTCCCGGCAATTGCACCGGCGTACTCAATGATGCGGAAATGGACCGGCAGTTCGCCGGAATGGCAGCCGGGCTCACTTTTGCCCGGTAAACTTTCGCAGAGCCTTCCCGCACAGTTTCGCCTTAAGCCGATTTCGCAGAGCCGCCTGAAGTGGCATCAAATGTCTCCTGCATCCGCAACCAGTTGAGTTCGGTGGCCTCAAGGTCCTCCGCCAGCCTGGCGCGTAATTTGGCAAAATCAGCCGCTTTTTTCGGTTCGGCCGCATACATTTGCGGATCAGCCAACGCCCGATCAAGAATCGTTATTTTCTCCTGCAATTCCAGCATCTTGTTATCACTTTGCTGAATCTGTTTCTTAAGTTGGACCAGGTTTACTTTGGCTGGTTCCGAACTCAACTTGGCAATCTGGTTATTGGAACCGGCATTGCGGGCGCTTTTCCTCGCTTCGCGTCTTGCAGTTCTGCTCTTTTCCAGAACCAGTTGCGCATAGCTGTCCAGGTCTCCGTCATAGGATCTCACGGTTGCTGCGTCGACCAGCCACAGCCGGTCAACCGACGTCTCGATCAGGTGTCTGTCATGGCTGATCAGGATCACAGCGCCTTCATATTCGTTCAGAGCCTGCACCAGCGCTTCCCGGGCCGACACGTCAAGGTGATTGGTCGGTTCGTCGAGCACCAGGATGTTGGGGCCGTGAAAGGCAGCGAGCGCAAAAAGCAGCCGGGCCTTTTCGCCGCCCGACAGGGTTTCAACCTTGTTGTGGGTCAGATGAGCTCCAAACCCGTACGCACCAAGTTTCGACCGGCGCTGGGCTTCTGTCGCGTCGGGCATCAGTTCCACAAAGTGGTCGTACGGGGTTTGGCCGAGGTTCAATTCATCAAGCTGGTGCTGCGCAAAATAGGCGACATTCAGCTTCTTGTGATGACGCATGTGGCCGTCCATCACTGCAAGGCGCCCGCACAGCAGTTTTGCAAATGTGGATTTGCCGTTGCCGTTGGCCCCCAGCAGGGCAATCCGGTCGTCGCCATCAATGCGCAGATCAATATTGCGCAGCACCGGTTTTCCTTCTTCATAGCCGACCGCAGCCTTCTCAAACCGCACCAGCGGCGGATTGATGGGACGCGCCGGGGCAGGGAACAGGAACGGCGATACCCGGTCGGAAATCACATCCGCGATCGGTTGCATTTTCTCCAGCGCCTTGAGGCGAGATTGTGCCTGCTTTGCCTTTGAGGCCTTGTAGCGAAAGCGGTCGACAAAGGCCTGCATGTGCTGGCGCGCATCGTCCTGCTTGCGCTTCATCTTCATTTGCAACGCCTGCTGTTCGCGGCGAATGCGGTCGAAGGTGTCATAGTTTCCCTGATACAGCGTGAGTTTGCATTGCTCCAGATGCAGAATGGCGCTCACCGCGTCGTTGAGCAGGTCACGGTCATGGCTGACGATCAGAACCGTGTGCCGGTAGGTGCGGATGTAGTTTTTCAGCCAGATCACACCTTCCAGGTCAAGGTAGTTGGTTGGCTCATCGAGGAGCAGTACGTCGGGTTCAGCAAACAGTGCCGCAGCCAGTGCCACACGCATGCGCCAACCGCCTGAAAATGCCGAACAGGGTTCATTTTGTGCTGCATCATCAAAGCCGAGGCCGGCCAGAATGGCAGCCGCCCGGGCAGGGGCCGTGTGAGCGTCAATGTCCGCCAGGCGCATCTGTATTTCCGCGATCCGGTTGGGCTCGGTAGCTGTTTCGGCCTCTTGCAGCAAGTCAGCTCTTTCGCTGTCGGCTTCCAGTACCACTTCAATCAGGGTTTCCGAACCACCCGGTGCTTCCTGGGCAACAGTGCCGATGCGGGCGTTGCGCGGCACAGTGCACGATCCCGACTCTGCAGCTATCTGGCCCAGGATCAGTTTCAGCAAGGTCGATTTGCCGGTGCCGTTGCGGCCAACAAAACCGACCGTGTGGCCTGCTGGCAGGGCTACCGTGGCATTGTCGATCAACAGGCGTCCTTCGACGCGATATGTCAAACTATTGATATGAAGCATGCGGGGCTGTTTAGCGATTGTCGGCCCGGTTGTCATGTATCGTTTTCGTGGAAACTGCCTCTACCGGGACAAGCAAATTTTGCAATGTGACGAATTGCACATCCGGATGCTCGATTTACGCCTAGTTTGGCCATCAACAACAAGGCGTTGAACGACAACAAGAAGACGAAGCAAAGGTAGTCCCCCGATCCCCTGCAAACGTATCCGGGCCATCTGATGCAACAAAAAATCAAACACGCCGGTCTGAAGAATGGGCAATAATGTTCGCCGGTTTACCCCTCCCGGCCTCAACATTCAAATGCCCCACTAGTTTACCGCGCTCCCTCGCAAACGGTCCCCCTGCCGTCACTGCTGTCAGGGGGCGCGGCTTTCTTATGCATGGTTTCGAATCAGTCCGGCACTTGTCTCGAGCATCTGATTCTGTTTGCGAGATCATGATCCGGCAGCCTCATGACCCTGGATGCAGGGCAAGCAAATCTTCCACTGCAGTGCTGAAATCATCCGGCGTGATCACTGGACTGGGGAACCACAACCGCGCCAGGTCGTTGGCAGCGCTCAGATCGATACCTTCAGGGTCAATTGAGCTGACCCGCCAGCGGCCTTGCTTTGCTCCCGCCGCGCTGGCCAGCCGGGCCGCCTGACCTCTTTCATTCAGCGAAGCCAACAAGGCAGGCGCATTGACCAGCAGCGCCTCAGCCGGCTCCAGATTGGTCAGAAGGTCTTCAGGTGTTACCGCATTGGCATTCTGAGCTGGACCGCCATTGAGTTGAACTGATTCGGTGATGATCCGATACATTTGTGCATCAGGCAGACCGAGGTAGAGCTTCGCCTTGGGAAAGCGCTCAATGTACCGCGCTTTCAGCGCCGAGGCTCCGTCAGGCGTCACCGGTTCCGCGAGACCGCTGAGTGTCAGGCGCGGGGTGGTCATCACGTCGGTCCGGCTATCGGCCACAGTGATCGAGACGCGAGGATCCATGCCGATATTGCGGGCATGTACCGCAAGTCCGGACATGAAAAGGACCGGCACTCCGTCTGGTTCCACGATCAGGTTTGTCACCGTGCTGTAAGGGTATCCGCCCGGGTCGAGAGTTGCGAGTGCCGCGAGCCGGTTTGTGCGCAACAGTGTACGCGCGACGCGGATTGCATCTATCGGGCGTCCTGCATCCAGCTTTATCTCAAGGCCTCTGGGAGTGATCGCAGGCATGTTGGTTCCTTTTTGCGGGACAAATGGCCATCCTGGTTTCTCATGCAGTGTTCATCATACCGAACCTGTGTGAGGTCTGAAGAATTTCGCTTTGGCTGTCAAATTTTGCGCCCAACGGAGATGCAGGGGCATGCATGGCCAAAACGCCGGTCACAGCTGCCAGAGTATCGATTTTATCGCAATGTGAGGAAATGCACATTCACACGGTCGATCAGCCTCTAGTTTGGTCATCAACAACAAGGCGTTGAACAACAAGAACACGAAGCAAAGGTAGCCCCCCGATCCCCTGCAAACGTATCCGGGCACACTGAAGCGACAACAACCAAGTCAAAACGCTGACCTGAATAATGGGCGCCATGACTGCCGGTTTACCCCTCCCGGCCTCGACAAAAGAGCCCATTTACATGCCGCGCTCCCTCGCAAACGGTCCCCCTGCCGTTACCGCGCCCGGGCGCGGTTTCTTTTTTCGGCGGGCAAACGTGGCATCGTTCACTTTGGGTTGCCGCGTTTAACGGCGTCAAATCAGTCACCCAGATGTTTTTCGCCGCGGGCTTTCGCCAGAAGTATCTGGCGCTGACGCTGCCGGAACCGGTCACGGTCGGCAGCCGACCGGGTGGCATGACAATGAACGCATGAAACACCTTCCTCGTACAACCCGGATGTCAGATCTTCGCGGGTCAGCGGCATCCGGCACGCCCTGCATAGTTCATGTTCGCCTGGTTCCAGTCCGTGTCCAACCGACACCCGTTCGTCAAACACAAAGCAGTCGCCCTGCCATTTGCTTTGTTCGCGAGGCACCAGTTCGAGGTATTTCAGTATTCCGCCCTTGAGGTGATAGACCTCGTCTACCCCTGCCTGTTTGGCAAATGCCGTTGCCTTTTCGCAACGAATTCCGCCGGTACAGAACATCGCAACCTTCTTGCCCGCAAGGTCATTGTGGCGAGCGTTTAACCAGCGGGGAAACTCACGGAATGATCTGGTTTGGGGATCGATGGCACCGTCAAATGTGCCGATACTCACCTCGTAATCATTACGGGTATCTATCACCACCGTGTCGGGATCGCTGATGAGGTCGTTCCAGTCCTCGGGGTCCACATAGGTGCCAACGATTTGGTTGGGATCGATATCCTCCACACCCATGGTTACAATCTCGCGTTTCAACCGCACTTTCAGACGGTTGAACGGCATTTTCGGCGCCCGGGATTCCTTGTGTTCTATGTCGGAACAGCCCGGCAATGTGCGAATGTGGGCAAGAACGGCGTCTATTCCGTCGCGGCTTCCGGCAATCGTGCCGTTGATGCCTTCTCGTGCCAGCAATAGTGTTCCTTTCACACCGTGATGGCCGGCGACGCTTGACAAAGGACCTTGCAGGTCTTGCGGCTTTTCGAATGTGGAAAACCGATATAATGCAGCAACAATTATTTGCTCAGAGTTTTTCACGGTTTCCGATAATCCACGTGTTTGCGAGTTTCAGGGTTTGCCACACTTTCAAGCTGTCATACAAGCAGTGCAATTGTGCTGAAATAATAATTTGACCAGTTCGCCCAGGGTCCTGACCCTAGGACTTGAACTGTTCGTCTACGGGGACCTTGTAAGCTGTCGCCAGACGGTTGGTCATGTTTGCCAGGCCGACAATTGCGATCAGCTCGTTCATCATCGGATCAGTTGCGCCTTTTGCGCGCGCGGATGCTCCATGGCTGGCCATGCAGTACTCGCAGTTGTTCGACATTGAGATGGCCGTGTAGATCAGTTCCTTGGTCAGCGGGTCCAGCGCGCCGGGCCCCATCATGTCTTTCAGGCTGTTCCAGACATGCGCCAGCATTCTTGGTTCATTGGCCAGATATTTCCAGAAATTGTTGACGTCACCGACACCGCGTGTTGCACAAATGTCGTCATAAATTTCGCGTACTGCAGGCGACGCATCTGCCATTTCAATCGGGTTCATGTCTCGTTCATCTCCGTTTTGCCAGATTGCTGAACAACATTGACCGCAATTCTTGCGCACTTGTGCAAGCCTTGCCAAGGAGGGACTTTACTTAATGAAGCGAATATTTGAAACGTCGATGCTGGGAGCGTTGGTGGTAGCAGCCGGTATTGCGCTGGCACCCGTCGGCGGTTTTGCGCAAAGTGCAGACCAACTGAAACAGATGTCAGTTGAACAATTGCTGCAACGCGAACAGGTGTTGCGGAGTGAAATCGACAATGGGGGCGGCAAGAAGAAAAAACGCCAGCTTCGCCGGGTTCGCAGAGAACTGCAACGTCGCGAGAATCAGACGGCTCAACCACAACCTGCTCAGCAGCAGCAGCAGCAGCAGCAGCAGCAGCAGCAGCAGCAGGCGCAGCCGCAACAGGTACAACCGCAGCAACAGGATCAGTCTGCCAATGTAAACCGGCAGGCGCGGCGATATCTGCGCAACAATACCAAATTGAGCAGCATGAACGATGATCAGTTGCGCGACCGTATTCGCAATGGCCGCAGTCTGCTGCAGCAGGATGGATTGCGCGGCAAGCTTAAACGTAATGTGCAGCGGCAGGTCCAGGCCGCACGCGCAGAATCCGCCCGCCGAAACGCCGTTGTCAAGACACCTCCGGTCAATGTGGTTCCGCAACAACAGGCTCAGCCGGTACCGCAAGGCCAGGACGGCAATGTGAACCGCCAGGCACGGCAGTACCTGCGCAACAATACCAACGTGCGGAGAATGAACGACGATCAGTTGCAGACACGAGTTCGCAACGGACGCAGCCTGTTACAGCAGGATGGCTTGCGCGACAGGCTTAAGCGTCAGGTGCGCGATCAGGTAAGTCAGGCACGTTCGGAAATTGAGCGTCGCTCGCAGGCTGCTCAACAACCTGCACAGCCACCCGCCAATGACAACTCCAACTCCAATGCACAGGCGCGTGACCTGCTGGCGGACAACAGACCCGCTACCTCGCTGAGTGACCCGCAATTGCGTCGCAGGCTCGACCGGGCACGCCGGATCATGGGCGATCGTGACCTGAACCGGCGCTTGTTCCGGCAGGTGCGACGCATGGCGAGGACCGATCGTGACGAATTGCGCAATCGGATAGCCCGTCGCGATCAGAACCGGGCTGAACGGCGTGAGGACAGGCAGGATGCCCGACAGTTGTTGCGCGACCGGCGTGATGTCCGTGATCTCAGTGATCGTCAGTTGCAGGCGCGTATCACGTCGGCACGCGACCTGTTGTCATCCAATACCTTGCGCACCGGTCAGAAAGAGCGGTTGCAGGATCTACTGCGTGAAGCTCGCCGGGAAAAACGCCGCCGCTTGATTGCCGGTCGTGCTGACCGTAGAGAAAGGTTGCGCCGCAATCGGGATAACAACCAGATTGTCATCCAGATACCGCCTGTCCGTATTGGCCCTGACAGGGACGACATCGCTGCCGCTGAAGCTGATGACGAATTGCTCGAACAGCAGTTGGTTGCCCCGCCACGCCGGCGTATTCAGCGCAGGTATTCCCGGCAGGATTTCCGCTCCGGACACACTTCGTCACGCGATACAATGCCGGCCATTGAGGTGGATACCATCCGTTTTGGTTTCAATGAATCGTTTGTAAGGGAAGAGGAAATTCCCCAGCTGGAGCGCATAGGCGAAATTCTGGAACGTATCATTTCTGCCAACCCCAGTGAGGTGTTTCTCATTGAAGGTCACACCGACGCCGTCGGTTCGGCAGCTTACAATCAGGGCTTGTCATTCAAGCGGGCCAACGCCGTTCGCGACGCCATGTTGCAGTACTTCAACGTAGAGCGCAGCAACATCGAAACGGTGGGGTATGGCGAAGAATTCCTCAAGATCAACACCGAGGAAGAGGAGCAGGAGAACCGCCGTGTGACAATCCGGCGAATTACACCGCTTCTGGCCAGCCAGTAGCCGGGTAAATTCCAGGGAAGGGTGCCGCGTCAAAGCGGCACCCTTTGTTATGTCCCGGGGTGCTTGATGTCTGTTGGAAGCGCGGTTATAAGCGCGGCATCTGACGCAATCCTCAAAACCAATTTTAATGAAGGAACGACCCATGGCCGTCCAACGCACGTTCTCCATCATCAAGCCGGATGCTACCCGCCGCAATCTGACCGGCAAGATCAATGCAATGATCGAAGCTGCCGGTTTGCGCATAATCGCCCAGAAAAGGGTCAAGTGGTCGGAAGATCAGGCCAAGGAATTCTACGCGGTCCACAAGGAACGACCGTTCTACATGGATCTTGTGAACTTCATGACTTCCGGCCCTGTTGTTGTGCAGGTACTTGAAGGTGAAGATGCCGTAGCAGCTTACCGGAACGTTATGGGCGCGACCAATCCGGCTGACGCCGAAGCAGGAACCATCCGCAAGGAGTGTGCAGAATCAATTGAAGCAAACTCGGTGCATGGGTCTGATAGCGTGGAAAATGCAGCCATAGAAATTGGTCAGAATTTTACTGAGTCTGAAATCGTCGGATAATCATCCAAACAGCCTGCAGGAGGGCGGCTCTGCGGAGTCGCCCTGACACTGGTTCACATTGGAGCCGCTTAACCGCCATGACATCATCCAGCATGAAAATACATCAGTACATTATAGCCGTTGGTGCCATGGCAGCCATCATTGCAGGGTCCAATTTCCTTGTGCAGTATCCGGTTCACGCGGTTATCGGTTCGATCAATCTTGCAGACCTTCTGACATTCGCCGCATTCACGTTTCCGATTGCGTTTCTTGTCACGGATCTGACCAACAGGCTGTTTGGCGCGGCGTCGGCCCGGAAAGTGGTTTTCGCGGGCTTTGCCATCGCGGTGGCTGTTTCGATCGTTCTGGCAACGCCCCGGATTGCCATTGCATCGGGCTCTGCCTTTCTGATTTCCCAGCTGATGGATGTGTCGATTTTCGACAAATTGAGGTCAGGTCGCTGGTGGCGCGCCCCGCTTGTTTCTTCATTGATTGGCGCAGTGGTAGACACGTTCATCTTTTTCTCGTTTGCGTTTGCCACCAGCTTGTCTTTCCTCGGGGCCGGCCTGGATTTTGCTGCTCAACCTGCTCCACTTCTCGGTGTGCTCGCTGTTGAAACGCCGCGCTGGGTTTCGTGGGCATTGGGCGATCTCGTCGTGAAAGTCATGATGGCGCTGGTGTTGCTGGCGCCGTACGGACTGCTGTGGCGGCGTCTGGACCGGGCTATCGGCAAGGCCTCCGTTGCTTGAGTATTTGCCCATGCATGCGACAGAATGGCTCAGTGTTAATTATTCATTAACCATAAGGGCGCAGGCTTTAACTCAAATCTGACGGGGACAGGCTTAGCAATTTCTAGTGCATCTGAGTTTGGTGGTTCGACCGCCGGACCGGCTGCCGGAAGGAGACGGTTATGTCTATTAAAGCCTACGCCATGATTGCTGTTGCACTTACCGTGTTTGCCTGGGCAACATCGCCTGCGCGTGCCATTTCGTCTGGCATTCGGCATTGTGCCGAGCACGATACCATCACTGATAAATTGTCATCGAAATACAATGAACAACGCTCCGGCATGGGGCTGGTTGGATCTTCCGGAATGGTCGAGCTTTTTACCGCAAAAAGCGGCACCTGGACCATTGTGGTCACTCAGGTCGACGGCACGTCCTGCATCGTGGCTGCCGGGAATTCCTGGGCAGAATACAGCCGCAAGCCAAAACTCTCCGGGCTTTGACGCTGTTTGGCAGGTAGCACAGCGGCGTTCTGCGGGTTGTTGTTCAGGCGATGGCCTGGCTGGCAATGAAGGACAGACTTGCAAGCACACTTAGAATTAATACTACTTTCAGGTCGTAAGTCATGGCGCGGTCTCCTTTTCCGGAGTTGTTTTTATTGACGCCAGTGTTTCACAGGATCACAGAACCGTGAGTGAACGCCTTGTTCACCCGCGGTTCATGTAGCAGTGAAATTCCTACGCTCTCAGCCGCATATTTTCCGGATCCCAGGCAGGTTGCTCGATGATCCGGGCAGCACGCATTTCGTTGAACATCATGATATCGAAGTCTTTGGTCATATCGGACTTCTTCGGATCGACATAGGCGAAAGCGAGTGATTTTTCGACCGCATGGCCGTAGGCGCCGCTGGTCGTGATGCCTACAACTTCACCGTTCTGATAAACCGGTTCGTTGCCGGCGCAATCTGCATCCGTTGCATCCATTTCCATATAGACCAGCTGAATTCGCGGCCCATGCTGTTTCGACGCCTGGGTTGCCGCCTTGCCGATGAAGTCCTTGTCGAACCTGCAGAACCGCTCCATGTCTCCTTCGATCATGGTGATTTCCTGGGTCAATTCGCTACCCCAGCCGCGATAGGCTTTTTCCATGCGGAGAGAATTCATGGCGTAGGCACCGAACAATTTCATGCCCAGTGGTTCGCCGGTTTCCATCAGTGCGTCGAAGATCGCCGGCAAACCGGCCATCGGGGCATGAATTTCCCAACCCAGTTCGCCAACATAGTTGACCCGCAACATGCGGACGTCCTTTACGCCGGCCACTTCGGTGAAGCTACCCTGCAGCCAGCGCAACCCTTCGTTGGACAGATCCTGAGTCGTATGAGGTTGCAGGATGTCACGCGAATTTGGTCCGGCCAGTGCCAGTACGCCGAATTCATCGGTAACGTCTGTAATGGTAACAACTTCATCCTTGTTGCGGCGCCAGCGCAGTACATCCATGTCATGCAGTTGTGCAACCGCGGCAGACAACACATAAAAATGTTCTTCGCCAAGCCGGGTGACGGTGATTTCGCTTTCAATACGGCCGCCTTCTTTCACCAGATGTCCCAGCATGATGCCGCCGACCTTCTTTGGAACGCGGTTGGCGCAGATACGCTCAAGGAAGCTCTCCGCGTCCTTGCCCGTTACATCAAATTTGGCAAATGTAGTCAGGTCCATGAGGCCGGCTGATTCGCGTACCGCTTTGCATTCCTGCGCTACCGCATCAAACCAGTTGGAGCGGCGGAATGAGTAGTCTTCGCCTGTTCCATCGGTTGAAAACCAGCGGGCGCGTTCCCAGCCGAACACAGCCTGGAACTGGGCGCCGCGATCCTTCAGGCGGTCATATAGTGACGAAGTGCGAAGCGGGCGCATGTCCATGTGCTGCTCACCGGGGCGATAGCAGTAATACATGTGCTGGTAATCAACGACCGAGAGGTTTGCCGAGTACTCCTTGGTGGCCCAATTGCCGAACCGGCGAGGGTCAAACTCGGCCATGTTGATATCGGTTGCTCCATGCACCATCCACTGCGCCAGATATTTGCCGGCGCCCGCACCCTGGCAAATGCCGATGGAAGCGCCTGTCGCCATCCAGTAATTTGCCGGTCCTGGAGCAGGGCCCAACAGAAAATTGGCATCCGGGGTGTGGGTGATGGCACCGGAAATTACCGACTTGATGCCGGCATTGGCAAATATCGGCATACGCTCGGTGGCCTTTTCCAGCCACGGCATCAACCGGTCCAGTTCAGGTGTTATCAACTCGCTTTCAAAATCCCAGGTTGGCGGATTGCCGTCCCAGCACACATGAGCACCTTCAGTCTCATAGGGACCAACCAGCACTCCGTCTGTTTCCTCGCGCAGGTAGGAATGGCAGTAGGGGTCGCGGACAACGGGCAATTCATCCTTCAGGTCGATGAGTTCCTGCACCGGTTCGGTAATCAGGTAATGGTGCAGCATGTTGCACATCGGTACATTGTGCCCGGTCCATGCGCCCACTACGTCGGCATAGGATCCTGCTGCGTTGACCACGTGTTCGCAAACGATGTTGCCCTTGTCCGTGACAACCCGCCATTCACCGGTTGGCAACAGCTCGATGTTTTCCACCATGGTGCGGCGATAGATTTCCGCGCCACCCTGGCGAGCGCCGGCTGCCATGGAATTGGTAACATCTGCAGGTGCCACGTGACCATCGGTGACGGTAACAAAGGCCATCTTGACCCCAAAGGTCTCCAGATAGGGGTGATACTTCTTTATTTCATCAGGCCCGATCAGGGCGGCCTCGTAACCAATCAGTTTCGACACGCCGTAGACCTGCTTGAACCATTCAACCTCGGAATCGGTGATTGCCAGTCGAAGGCCGCCACATCCATGCCACGACACAGCTTCGCCGGTCATTTCCTCCAGCTTGGGATATACAAGAGTGCCTTCGTGGTGAATTTTGGCCAGATTCACGGAACCGGTAAACTGCGGACACTGTCCGGCTGCATGCCACGTGGAGCCTGACGTCAGCTCGCCTTTTTCGACCAGAACCACATCTGTCCAGCCTTCTTTGACCAGAGAATACAACAGGCCGACGCCCATTACACCGCCGCCAACAATGACAACCCGCGCATTCGATTTCATGTCTAGTGTCCTTCAAGGAAAGTTTGCAGGCCCCATTAGACACCCTATTTCGGTGTATCGGCAAGATTTGAGATGGCGTGGTTCTGTGAAAAATTGGGCTTTGGTCGGGTCGGGGTGAGGGCGCTTCACCATCGGATGAAGCGCCCTCACGGTTGAGCTCGTTATTTTACGGTGACGGTGATTTTCTCTGACATGATGGGTGGGTTGTGCGGGATGTGGCTCCAGTCACCCAGCACAAGTTGCAGGGTGTGAGTGCCGGGCGGCAGTTCCAGCGTCTTCTCAGTCTGACCGCCTCCGAAGTGGACGTGCTGTTCGTCGGCCGGAATAGGCTCATTGAGTTCTTCGCCCTCTATTGCCTCGTCAATGATCAGGTGATGGTGCCCGGTGTGTTCTTTCTCTGTTCCCGCTGGCGCAACACCCATGCCCTTCAGGCCGAACTGCACTGTCACCGGGTTGCTCAGTGTGTCGCCATTTTTGATGTTGATGAAATAGACACTGGCGCCGGCTGGCGCGGGTGTTTCTCCGGCAAGTGCGGTCGCGCTCACCGCCATTGTGGCAGCAAGGGTTGCGATTGAAACGAGCTTGTTCATAGGTTCTCTCCGATTGTTATGGGCATGCTGCAGAATACACATAGCGGAGCGCTGAAACATACAATTGATTTCAGGTAAAGGTGGTGGGCCCATTTCAAGTTGAGCCGGATAAAATCTCGCTAACCCGTATGACTCAAGACCAGATACAGGGTGCCGGCCAGCACAGCGGTTGCCGGCACTGTAATGATCCATGCGGCGATGATGGTCATGAAATGCGATCTGCGGACCAGTTTCCGGTAGACAATCTCGTCTTCGCTGCGTTCATCGTTTTGAGCCTGTTGGGCCGCGGGACCTCCTGACCTGCGGGCCAAATAAGTTCGCCGGCGTTTGGAGTGGGTCGTGTAATACTCACGAAGGAAACCAACTCCGAAGACACCGCCGACGGCAATATGTGTCGAGCTGACGGGCAGGCCCAGCCCTGATGCGATCAAAACGGTGATGGCGGCGGACAGAGCCACGCAGAACGCCCGCATCGGGTTCATTTTGGTGATTTGTTCACCGACCATCCTGATCAGTTTCGGGCCGTACAGGAACAAACCGAGACTGATGCCAAACGCTCCAATCATCATTACCCACAACGGTATTCCGACTTTCGCATCGACCGAACCGGACTGGATAGTGTGCAGGATGGCAGCAAGCGGGCCAACCGCATTGGCGACATCGTTGGCGCCATGGGCGAACGACAACAGCATTGCGGAGAATATCAGAGGAATATGAAACAATTTTCGCAGTGACTGATTGCGGTTCTCCATTCCCTGCGACTGGGCACGTATCAACGGGCGCAAGACCATCACTGAGATGCCGAATACCACCAAACCCAATAGTGCAACGGTGCTGAGTTCGGGTTTCCAGACTTTCTTCAGGCCTTTCATGACAAGGTAGCAGGTGAATGCCGCCAGCATGAGGGACACAAGCATCGGCACCCATTTTCGGGCGGCCGCAATCTTGTCCTCCTGGTAGATGATGTTGGATTTGATGAACCACAAAAACAACGCCGCGATTCCACCGCCCAATAGCGGCGAAATTACCCAGCTCGCCGCAATAGCACCCATTACTCCCCAGTTCACAACATTGAAGCCAGCGGCTGCAATTCCCGCTCCCATGACGCCGCCGACGACCGAATGTGTGGTTGATACCGGTGCGCCGAGCCACGTCGCCAGGTTGACCCACATCGCACATGACATAAGCGCAGCCATCATTGCCCAAACGAAGGTGTTCGCATCTGCAACCTGCTTTGGATCGACTATGCCTTTGGAAATGGTCGAAACCACATCTCCTCCGGCAATAATGGCACCAGCACTTTCAAATACTGCTGCGATCAGCAACGCCGTCATCAACGACATCGCCTTGGATCCTACGGCGGGCCCAACATTGTTGGCGACATCATTGGCGCCGATATTCAAGGCCATGTACCCGCCGATGACGGCCGCGGCAACGATCAGCGCGCCATTTGGGTTTTCCCCACTGTAGGCGGATGCAAGCAAACCGGCGCCCACGAGAAAGACAATGGCCAGGCCCGGCGCCAGCAGTTGCATGGACAATGCTCTGGTAGCAGTTTCCATGCTGGAGAGTTTCGACAGGTCCTTGTCGAGCGACGTTTTGCGCAACTGCCCGGCAGGTATCTGTGCGTCCTCACTCATCAGTAGATCCGTTCCGCTGTGTCATGACAGTCTTGTGACTATCAAAAGCAGCGAACCGAAACCATGACTCTGCAAAAGTTATACCCGTCAATTCGTTGTTCGATTACACCAATCGTCTGTCCGAGCCCAGCTTGAACAGCACTTCCTTCAAGCCGTTGTCGTCAACTCGCTCCGCGGCTTCCTCAATTGTCAACCACTTGACTTTACGCTGGCCCAATTCGGGAAATTTCTTGGCTTGACCGGGATTCTCCAGCAGATAGACGTCCATGCGAACCGGCAATTCGACTCCTGGTTCAATGGTCTTGGAAGCAGTATAAGATGCATAAAGGTTTGACTGTACTGAACCAGTCAGACCGGCCTCTTCCCACGCTTCCTGTGCAGCAATCTCGGCATGGCTGAGACCTGGTTCCGGCCAGCCTTTGGGGATAATCCACTTGCCGCCGCCGCGTGAGGTGATCAGGCACACCTCCAACGTTCCCCTGCCTGTACGGTAGGGGAGGGCGCCAATTTGGAGTGCAGTGTTGCGGGCTGAAAATATCTGCATCGCTTCGGCAATCCAGTTTCTGATCGACTTGGTCTCCATTGACGAAAAACGGCCCTTTGCATCTGCTGCACATCGCACAACATACTTGACCGGGGCGATTCGCGCCTTGACGATGGCCGGCAGGGCTGGTCGTGTGTTGGCGATACTGCAGTGTGTCGCTTGTTGGATCGATGGTGTAACAGATACATGAAGCCAGAGTTATTTTTGTGAATTTGCGCCCGAATATGGAGACAAGAAATTCAGTGTGCCCGCATGACTGCCCGTCGGCGTGCGCCATTGAAGTCGATGTGCTGGACGCCAATACCATAGGCCGTGTTCGCGGTGCGAAAGGCAATCCTTACACCGCGGGAGTGATTTGCGAAAAGGTCGCCCGGTATGCCGAACGCATTCATCATTCAGACCGTTTGTTGCATCCGCTGAAGCGCAAGGGGGCGAGAGGATCCGGTGAGTGGCAGCAGGTGTCCTGGGAAGATGCACTGGACGAAGTAGCATCCGCAATGTTGAAGGCTGAAGAAAAGCACGGCGCCGAAGCCGTGTGGCCGTATTATTTTGCCGGTACGATGGGGTTGCTGATGCGAGATGGAATGCATCGGCTGCGGCATGTCAAGAAATACTCCGGCATGTATGATACAATCTGCACATCTCTGCCAATTGCCGGCTACACCGCAGGTACCGGCAGTTTGTCCGGTACCAGTTCCAGTGAAATCGCAAGTTCTGATCTTGTCGTGCTGTGGGGGACCAATCCGGTCAATACACAGATCAACGTGATGACCCATGCCGTGGCGGCGCGAAAACAACGTGGCGCCAAAATCGCGGTCGTCGATGTCTATGAGACCGGAACAATAAGGCAGGCCGATATTGGTCTGGTGATCCGACCCGGAACTGACGGTGCACTGGCCTGTGCCGTGATGCATATTGCTTTTCGTGAAGGATATGCCGATCGCGCCTACATGCAAAAATACACAGACGACCCGGCAGGCCTTGAGGCGCACCTGAAGAGCAAAACACCCCAGTGGGCGGCTTCTGTCACCGGCCTGAGTGTCCGGGAAATTGAGACCTTCGCAGCGATTGTTGGCAAGACAAAAGCAACCTACTTCAGGCTTGGTTACGGATTTGCGCGTTCACGCAACGGCTCGGCAAACATGCATGCAGTCACGAGTATCGCTGCAGTGATGGGCCATTGGCAGCACAAGGGTGGTGGCGCGCTACATTCCAACTCGGGAATTTACAAGTGGAACAAGATGATGATCGAGGGCCTCGATGCCTTTGATCGCGGCGTCCGCATGCTTGACCAGTGCCGCATTGGTGCAGTGCTCAACAATGATCCCCATGATCTTCAGGGTGGCCCCCCGGTTACGGTACTGTTCACACAAAACACCAATCCGATTACCGTTGCGCCGGATCAGAACGCTGTTAAACAGGGCTTTGCACGTGATGATCTTTTTATCTGCGTACACGAGCAGTTCATGACGGAAACGGCTGAATTGGCCGACATCGTCCTGCCTGCCACCATGTTTCTCGAACACGATGATGTCTACCAGGGCAGTGGCCACCAGTTCATTCAGCTTGGTCCAAAATTGATCAATGCGCCCGGAGAATGCCGTAACAACCATCAGGTAATCTGCGAACTCGCGGGCAGGGTTGGCGCCGAACACCCCGGTTTCGATATGAGTGAGCGAGAAATTATCGACTGGACACTTGAGCATTCCGGCAGATTGCGTATCGATGATCTGCAAGCAGCCAAATGGCTTGATGTCCAGCCGGAGTTTGACACAGCGCATTTTCTGAACGGCTTTGGTCATCCCGACGGCAGGTTTCGCTTCAAACCGGACTGGGGTGCCGTGCGGCACAAGAGTCACGTCACGTCCAAGGGGCCAGTCGCCAGTATGCCTGCATTCCCCGATCATTGGGACGTGATCAGGGCAGCGGATGAGCAACATCCTTTCAGATTGGCAACCAGTCCTGCCCGGACGTTTCTAAACACCACATTCAATGAAACGCCAAGTTCCCTGAAACGCGAAGGTCGACCGGAATTACTGATGCATCCTGCCGATATGGATGACAGCGGCATTACCGACGGGCAAAAGGTTGTAGTCGGCAATGAATTGGGCGTGGTGACACTTCATGTACGCCGCAACGACAAAGTCAGGCGCGGTGTGGTGATTTCCGAGGGCATTTGGCCCAATCGCTGTTTTGACGGTGGTTGCGGCATAAACACGCTGGTTGGCGCCGACCAGCCCGCACCTGTCGGTGGTGGTGCTTTCCACGACAACCATGTCTGGATAAGACCGGCTTGAAATCGGCAGGTGCATCATGTGACGGTCAACGCCCCGCACGGCTGCTTCCGGTTTCAGTCCGCTACTCTGGCCTGTGAGTTAACATTGCAGGTGATCTCAATCGGGCAAGTCGTTGAAAAGAATCATTTCCTGATTTTGAGAATCACGGCATGGTTTGGTCATGATCTTTGTACGTACACCATCTCCGGTACTGGAACTGGTCTGTATCGCGGGCTTGATAGCCGCAGCAACGCTGGCCCCTCTGGCTGTTCTGGCCTCGGCATTGACCTGAAGCTGGGTCTAGACCAGGTCAGGGTAAAACTCCGCTATCATACGTTGATTGTAATCCACGAGGTTCTTGTGGGACCGCGCATGGCCCAGAACCTCGCTGTCAAATATGGGGCAGAGGCAGCCGGCAACAAAACTGAACACTGTGGCATCTGCACCACACGCCCTGGATCCCATCAGATATTTGTTGTCGCCCATGATGTCCGACAGAGACGCAAGAATTCGGGCAGCCAGCCGGCAAATTTCGGAACGCGAGTGTCTGGCGATGCCTTGACCCCACATGTTGCGTTTAACCTGCTTGCGAACGAACAATATCAAGAGTCCGCGCATCGGAGCCGGAATGTCGTCGAAAAATTTTCGCGGCCCGCGATCGAAATTTTCATCCACTGCCCAGCGCTCATGCATGACGGCAAAATACAGGCTTTCCTCCAGCATTTTTTCAACCGACCATGCAATCCCGCGATCACGCGGTGAAAGCTGTTTGTCGAAATCGATGCCGTGCTTGTCCTCAAGATGAAAGCGGATAAAGGTTGTATCGGGTATGACCGCATCACCGTCATGCAAGACCGGAATTTTACCTTTTGGCGCTTTGCGCACATCTCCAACTTCTGTTGTGTACTGCAGGCCCGCCAATTTCAGCAACATCTCGCCCTTCATGGCGAAAGGGCTGGGGTCCGGCAGTCCGAAAGCCGGTCCGAAGACTTGTAGTTTCAGCATGATAAGCTCCTGGCAGGTGATGGTAAATATAACATGTTCTTGTTATGTTCGTATAACTGATGCGCATTGCAAAATCAACTTTGCGCGAGCGGTTTCAACATTTGGTAGGAAGGCTCGATATCCAGTCGGCTCATGCTGACAATTGTTGGCAAAAACCGCCGCGTGGTGATGGTGCCCGTCAACCGGCTGCGAGCAGAGACAGGTTTGCAGCATCATCGTCGGTAAACTCCACCAGGTTATCATTCAGGCGGATGCGGCCTTCAGCCAGCGCATTCAGCACTTTTGGATAAAGCTTGTGTTCAATCGGTAGAACTCGCGCAGCAAGTGTATCTGCGTCATCACCCGGCAAAACCTTTACGACGCCCTGCGCAATTATTGCTCCAGCGTCCAGTTCTGCGGAAACAAAATGCACCGAGCATCCGTGAACCCGCACACCTGCCCGCAGGGCATGTTCATGGGTGTCAACGCCTTTGAACAGTGGTAAAAGCGAAGGGTGGATATTGATGATTTTCCCTTCCCACCTGGCCACGAAATCCGCAGTCATGATGCGCATGAAACCGGCACACGCGACAAACTCAACCTTGTTTGCCAGCAGTGCCTCATGCATTGCTTCATCCAGCGCCTCCCGCGTCCCCAGGGATTTGTGGTCCAGAGCAATGGTGTTGATTCCGGCATTTTTTGCCAGTTGCAGCCCCCTGGCGTCCGGTCTGTTCGAAATTACGCAAGCAACTTCATATACACAGCTTTCTGACCTTGCCGCCTCAATCAGCGAAGCCATGTTGGACCCGCGGCCCGAAATCAGTATACCGACACGCTTGCGGTTCATGTCAGTCGCCACTCTCATAGCACAGTGAGCCCGCGAATTTCACTCTCGCGTGTCGGTTGGATCGGCCTGCAATCGTGCCCAGCCGCACAACCTGCTCTCCAGCGCCGGCGAGCGTTAGCATGATGTCATCCGCCTTGGCCTCGTTCGTCACCATGATCATGCCGATGCCACAATTAAAGGTGCGCAACATTTCTTTTTGTGCAATGCCGCCTTCTTCGGCCAGCCAGCCAAATACCGCCGGCGCGCTGACGCTTGCCAGATTGATATTCGCCGCACAATCATCCGGCAGAACGCGGGGAATGTTTTCAGTAAACCCGCCGCCGGTTATATGGGCAAGCGCCTTGATCCCGCTATGGGCCCTCAGGGCCGACAATACGGATTTCACATAAATCCGTGTCGGGGTAAGCAGGGCCTCACCAAGAGACCTGGTTTCATCGAACGGTGCCTTGTCTTTGTAACCGGCTCCACTGATCTCAACGATTTTGCGGATCAGCGAGTAACCATTCGAGTGTGGTCCGGAAGAGGCAAGGCCAAGGATGATGTCGCCGGGGACAATGCCCGTTTTGGGCAACACTTTGCGTCGCTCTACTGCTCCAACCGCGAAACCGGCAAGGTCATAGTCATCGCCGTGATACATGCCGGGCATTTCTGCTGTCTCACCACCGACAAGGGCACAACCTGCCTGCCGGCAGCCTTCGGCGATACCGGCAACTACCTGGCGCGCTGTTGCAACATCCAGTTTTCCGGTGGCGTAGTAATCCAGAAAGAACAGCGGTTCGGCGCCCTGTACAACCAGATCGTTTACCGACATGGCGACGAGATCGATGCCGACGCCTGAGTGTATGCCGCTTTCAATTGCAACCCGCAATTTTGTGCCTACACCATCGTTAGCTGCGACCAGCACCGGGTCCTTGAAGCCGCAGGCCTTCAAATCGAAGAGACCTCCAAAGCCCCCCAGCGAAGGACGGGAGCCTTTGCGCCTTGTCGATGCTGCCAGTGGCTTGATGGCATCCACCAGCGAATTGCCGGCTTCAATACTGACGCCTGCATCACTATATGTCAGTCCGTTGTGCTTATTTGTCATGTTTGGGCCTGAACACCACACTTGTAATTTCTGTCTGTCGCTGCCATTGAGGGTTGTGCCGGTTGACACTGGCGCAAAGGCTACCCTTATTGGGTGATTGAGTGGGATGGTTGCAAGGAAAATCGCCGGGTAATGAGGTCATTTATCCACGATGTGCAGACGAAGCGCGACAGGTCCAATGCCGGGATCGCAATTGAAGGCGCTGCCAGCTTGATAGAAAACATGAAACTGCTGTTTGCAACAGATTTCCGGCAATTCCGGAATGCCGTCAACTGCCTGGTTTTGATTGTATTCGCCTGTTTTTGCGCTTCGCGGGCGGCACTTGCCCTGGAGAATCCGCTGTACACGATTACCGGTGTAGAGGTTGATGTTCGTGCAGAAACTGCAGCGCTGGCGAAGAAGCAGGCCATTACCGAGGCCAATGTAAAGGCGTTTACCCTGTTTGTTCAGCGGGTAGGCGGCGATGCAATTGTACACAGGTTATCGGACATTCCGACGAAACGTATCGATGCCTTGCTGGACAGTCTTTCGATCGAGGAAGAGCGCACCGGACCAAAACGTTATATCGGCAAGCTTACTGTCCGGTTTTTGCCAGCGAAAACACGTAAGTTTCTGGGTGGACTGGGGGTGACGTACAGCGAGAAAGTAGCGACCAGAACCGTCATAGTTCCGCTGTGGCGAACAGCGGAAGGCATAATGATCTGGGAAGACAATCCATGGCGTACAGCCTGGTTGGCGCTTCGCGCCGAGAACGCTGCGGTGCCGCTGATCGTACCACTGGGCGATTTGGCTGATACGGATACGTTGACACCAGAGCTTGCAGCCAACCGGGATGAAGCTTCACTTGAAGCAATCAGGTTGCGCTACGAAGCAGATTCGGTGCTGATAGCAGAAGCCACCGTTATCGGTGAAGATACGATACAGGCAACGCTGGTCGGCAATAGTCCGGTAGGGCAACTGGAGTTTGACAAGGAATATGCTGCAGAAAATGGTGGAGGAGTTGACGAAGCTGCCAGAACAGCCGCACTGCGTTTTCATCAGGTCATGTTGCAACGATGGAAAAAGAAAAATGAAACAGCCCCGATCACTCAGAGTCTGCCGGTGGCTACGCTGCCAGTGGCAGTTGCGTTTTTTTCAACTGAGGAATGGTCGGCCTTGCGGGCGCGTATTCTGTCTACACCCGGTGTATCCGGAGTTGATATTTCTGCCATTTCGCAAGGTGGGGCCATCGTTCAGCTGTCATATGTGACCGGCTTTGAGCAATTGCGTCAGTCGTTGTGGTCCGCCGGCCTGGCTTTGCAGAATGTAGGTGGGACATGGGTTTTGCAGGCAAGTTGAAGCAGAGTGCCGGTCGGGTGGAATGCCTGTCATGACACTCCCGAATTTCATAACCATCGGCCGGTTGTTTCTTGTGCCGGTTATCGTGTGGTTACTCTATCAGTCGCTATATCCGAGCGCTTTTTTTGTATTTGTGCTGGCAGGTGTTTCAGATGCTGTGGATGGATTTCTGGCCAAACAGTTTGATCTGACTTCAGAGCTTGGTGCTTATCTCGACCCCATAGCGGACAAGGCGCTTCTGGTAACAATTTATGTGGTGCTGGGCATCATCGGGCACTTGCCAACCTGGATCGTGATCATAGTGGTGAGTCGCGACGTGGCAATTGTAGGGGCTGTGATCTTGTCCTGGCTGATGGACCGTCCGGTGAAAATGGAACCCAACATGGTGTCGAAAGCCAACACGGTAATGCAGATTTTGCTGGTGATTGCTCTGCTGGCTGCGTTGGCATTTTCCTCGGTGAATCCAACAATGGTTACAGCAGGTGCGACGGTTACGGCCGCGCTGACGCTGGCGTCCCTTGCAGTCTATCTGCGTGATTGGCTACAACACATGGCAAACGGCGGGTCTGTTGACCAATCTGCCGATTCGACTGACAGGGGGTGAAAAACATGACAGTGCAGCGTCAGGTCTCGGTATGGTTGACGGTGCTCGCCGCTTTCGTGGCGTTCATGTGGCTCTTCGCCGACATCCTGCTTCCGTTTATTGCCGGCATCGTTCTGGCGTATTTCCTCGATCCCGTCGCCGACGCACTCGAGCGTTTGAAGTTGCCCAGATTGGCCGCAACTCTGGTGATTGTGCTGACCAGTGCCGTCGCGCTGGTATTGGTATTGTTGCTGATTGCGCCATTGATCGGAGATCAGATAGGCAAGTTTGCTGAACGGCTGCCCTCCGATGTGTCAACTCTGGTTGCATTGTTCAATGATCTGGCACCGGCCTGGTTGAAGGAACTACTCGCCAAATCGAGTGCAAACCTGCCGGAAACCGGATCCGACATCGCAACCAAGGCTGCCGGATGGGTGGCGAAACTTCTGCAGTCCATTCTGTCAGGTGGTCTGGCACTGTTCAACTTGATGTCGCTGCTGATCATCACACCGCTGGTCACGTTCTATATGCTGAACGACTGGGACCGCATGGTTGCACGGGTCGACAGCTGGGTGCCGCGCGACCATGTTGGGACCGTGCGCAGCATAGCCGGTGATATCAATACCGCCATGGCCGGGTTCATCCGCGGACAGGGCACCGTCTGCATGCTGTTGGGAATATTGTATGCCGCTGCCCTGATTGCAGCGGGATTGAATTTTGGGTTGCTGATTGGCCTTACGGCTGGGCTGTTGTCGTTCATTCCTTTTGTGGGGGCTGCCATCGGCGGCATTCTTGCTGTCGCAACCGCCATGGTGCAATTCTGGCCGGATTGGACACAGATACTGATTGTTGCAGCCATTTTTGCAGCCGGTCAGTTTATTGAAGGCAATTTTCTGTCGCCCAAACTAGTTGGCCAGTCCGTCGGCCTGCATCCGGTATGGTTGATGTTCGCATTGCTGGCTTTCGGTTTTCTGTTTGGATTTGTCGGTATCTTGCTGGCGGTTCCGCTTGCTGCAGCAATTGGCGTCCTGTCACGGTTTTTCCTGAAGCAGTATCTGGCATCCAATCTCTATCTGGGCGTTGCAAAGCCGACAAAAGTCGTGCCTCCAGGCGGCGAATGAACACGTGGCTGTAAGACCGACAGGGCAACTCGCACTGGATTTGCCGCATCGCGTGGCAACCGGGCGCGATGATTTTCTGGTGTCGGGCGCCAACCAGGCTGCCGTGGCGGCTGTGGACGCATGGCCCGGTTGGCCGTCTCCGGTACTTGTTCTTGTCGGCGAAGCCGGCTCGGGCAAGAGCCATTTGTGCGATGTGTGGCGCACCAATACTGGTGCCACTATTGTTTCCGCCGGCGACCTCGATACAACCAATGTCGCACATCTGATGCAGGCTGGAGCTGTTGCGGTCGAAGATGCGCCGGGTGAATTGCTTGATGAGACCGCATTGTTTCACTTGATCAATCTGGCGCGGGAAAATTCCGGCAGCGTGTTGATTACGTCAGCCGAGTTTCCATCCCGCTGGAACATTGCGTTGCCCGACCTCGTTTCGCGCCTTAAGGCTGCACAGGTTGCAAGCCTGGGGGATCCCGATGATGATTTGTTGCGCGGATTGCTGGTAAAGCAGTTCACCGACCGTCAGTTGCATGTCGAGGAAGCCGCAATCAGTTATATGCTGCTGCGCATGGAACGATCGTTTGAGGCGGCAAGGTCACTGGTCGCCAAAGTAGATGCACGGGCCCTGACGGATCGCGCTGAAATAACCAGAAATCTTGTTGCGCGCGTTATGCGCGAAGATGCCCAGCCGAATCTGTTCGAAGACTAGATCAGTATGACTTCTGATTAAATCAATAAAAAATCATAAAATTGATCGATTCCAAAGTGTTAGAGTAAATTATTGGTTCAAGTGAACCCATGCCGCGCTAGTGAGGCTTGATTAACACTCTTTGTCTGGTTGCATTGGGGGCAATGTCATGGCTGTGTTATGTATTGCAGGCTATTGAGTATCTCAATAAAGCGCGATTGACTTGTTAATAGCTCATCCAACCTGCGGGGAAACCAGGCATGAACCTCGAAAACCAAGGCAACAAGGATATGGCAGGCACCAAGGCTGCGGCTGTTGTCAAGGTTGCCGGTGGGGATTTGATGGAGTCTCCAAAACGCTTTTTCAATCGCGAGCTGTCGTGGCTTGGGTTCAACTACCGCGTCCTTATGGAGGCAAGGAATACGGCGCATCCTCTGTTTGAGCGTTTGAGATTTCTGTCCATTTCGGGAAACAATCTGGATGAATTTTACATGGTCCGGGTTGCCGGCCTTGCGGCTCAGATACGCGAAGGTGTCACTGGCCTTTCGCAGGACGGCCTGACACCTGCCGAGCAGCTCTCCAGCGTTCGTGCCGAGGCCGGCAAATTGATGGGAGAGCAGGACCAACGCTGGCGCGCATTGAGAGATGAACTCCAGGACAACCGTGTCGAACTTGTCAGCACCGGTCAGCTCACTCCAAATGACCGCACCTGGCTGGATGAACGGTTCCATGAACAGGTGCTGCTGGTCCTGACACCGATTGCTATCGATCCAGCCCATCCATTTCCCTTCCTGCCCAACCGCGGACTGATGATAGCTCTTCAACTGATGCGTCAATCGGACGGCAAGCAGATGAAAGCTCTGGTTCAGGTGCCTCAGCAACTTGAGCGCTTCACCCGTTTGCCTGATGGCGAAACCGATGATGGTCTGTCGGTTGCACGCTTCATAATGATCGAAGACATGATCACCCATTTTGTGCCACGACTGTTCCCGGGTTACGAGTTACAGGGCAGGGGAATATTCCGTATCCTTCGTGACAGTGACATCGAGGTTGAGGAAGAAGCTGAGGACCTCGTGCGATATTTCGAGCGAGCCCTGAAGCGCCGTCGGCGCGGCAGCGTTGTGCGCCTTGAGGTTGATGTCGGTTGCCCCGAAAATCTGCGCACTTTCATTGCCCGCGAGCTCGACGCCGACGCCGAAGCCATTGTCATGTGCGACGGAGTGGTAGGTTACGCTGATACCTCGCAGCTCATCATTGATGATATGCCGGAACACAAGTTCCCGCCCTACAATCCACGGTTTCCCGAACGCATTCGCGATCACGGTGGTGACTGCTTTGCTGCTATCCGCCAGAAGGACATCATCGTCCATCACCCGTATGAGTCTTTTGATGCGGTAGTGCAGTTTGTCCGCCAGGCTGCCGCTGACGCCGATGTGGTTGCCATCAAGCAGACACTCTACCGCACCTCCAATCAGAGTCCGATCGTTGAAGCGCTGGTTATGGCTGCTGAAGCGGGCAAGTCGGTCATGGCGGTGGTTGAACTAAAGGCCCGTTTCGATGAAGAAAAAAACATCCAGTGGGCGCGCAATCTTGAGCGCGCCGGGGTGCAGGTGGTTTTCGGCTTCGTCGAACTGAAAACCCATGCCAAGACGTCGATGGTAGTGCGGCGTGAAGGCGGCCAGTTGCGGACTTATGTTCACTACGGCACCGGCAATTACCACCCGATCACGGCACGCATATACACCGACCTGTCGTTCTTTACCTGCGATCCGGCTTTGTGCCGCGACGCTGCACGGCTGTTCAATTATGTCTCCAGTTATGCCGAACCGACAGAGCTTGAACGCATCGCCTTGTCTCCTCTGACGTTGAGCAAACGGATTATTTCGCACATAGAAGAAGAAATTGCCCATGCGGCGGCCGGCAGACCGGCGGCCATCTGGGCCAAAATGAACTCTCTGGTTGATGCCGAAGTTATCGATGCCTTGTATCGTGCCAGCAACGCAGGTGTTCAAATTGAACTTGTTATCCGCGGTATTTGCTGCCTCAGGCCGGGATTGCCGGGGTTGTCCGAAAACATTCGGGTAAAGTCCATCATTGGTCGTTTTCTGGAACATTCGCGCACCGTGTGTTTCGGCAATGGTGAGGGACTGCCAAGCAAAAAGGCACGTGTATATATTTCTTCCGCCGACTGGATGCCGCGCAATTTACACAGGCGGGTTGAAACACTGGTGCCGCTTGATACGCCAACCGTCCACCAGCAGGTTCTGGATCAGATTATGGTAGCCAACCTCAAAGACAACCAGCAGAGCTGGCAGCTCATGTCGGACGGCAGCTCGCGGCGCATAGCGCCGGGTCCCGAAGAGGAGCCATTTAACGCTCACGACTACTTTATGAACAACCCATCGCTGTCTGGACGTGGAAGTTCTTTGAAAGATAGCCTCCCACCTGCTATTGCCGGTCGCGAAGGGTAATGAGCAGTCGGGGTTTGATTCTGGACTGCACGCCAACAGCGGGGCAGGCCTGAATGAACCCGGTCAAGAGACTCGACAGGATTGTGGATGCGCCACCCGTCGCGGTAGTGGATATCGGTTCGAACTCCGTGCGTATGGTTGTGTATGACGGCCTGCGCCGCGCGCCGTCCCCGATGTTTAACGAAAAGGTGCTGTGCGCGCTTGGCCGCGGTGTGGCTGAAACCGGTGCGCTGGATGCCGAGGCGTCGCAGCGGGCCCTGAACGCCATCCGGCGGTTTCGCGCACTGTGCACCCAGATGGATGTCAGCGAGGTTTTTTCGGTTGCAACTGCCGCAGTGCGCGAAGCATCCAACGGTCAGGAATTCATCACGAAGGCGAAGAAACTGCTCGGCGTGGATATTGGAGTTCTGACCGGGCGCCAGGAAGCAGCCTTTGCAGCAAAAGGAGTGCTGTCGGGTATTCCCGATGCCGACGGAATTGTCGGCGATCTCGGCGGCGGCAGTCTTGAGCTTGTTGATGTGTCGATGGGCAAGCTGCGCGATGGAATAACACTTCCTTTGGGGCCGTTGCGAATTTTGGGCGAGGCGGGTTCGGATGTTGACGCAGCCACGAAATACATCGATGCACAACTGGACCGGGCAAAACTTCTGAAGAATCTGGATAGCCGTACATTTTATGCGGTTGGAGGTGCCTGGCGAAACCTGGCCCGCCTGCACATGGCGCAAATTCACTACCCGTTGATCATTGTTCAAAGCTACACGATGGATCGCTCGACGGCATTGTCGCTGGCTGACTTCGTGTCTCGTCTGTCTCCGGAGACACTCAATGGAATTGACGCCGTATCAAAGAGCCGGTCTGAAACCTTGCCGATGGCCGCGCTGGTGCTTGAGCGGCTGCTGGCGCGAACCCAGCCGAAGGATATGGTGACCTCGATTTATGGTGTTCGTGAAGGCCTTTTGTTTGGCAAGCTCAAGAAGCGTGTCCGGGATTCAGACCCGTTGTTGAACGCCAGCTGGGATTTTGCCAAACGGTACGCGCGATCGCCAAACCACGAGCTGGAGTTATGTGCCTGGACCAATAGTTTGTTCGCCGGCAACAAGCAGATTGAAACAGAAGAGGAAAGACGTTTGCGCCATGCCGCGTGCATGATGGCTGACATATCGTGGCGGGCAAACCCGGACTACAGGTCGGGCCGGGCGCTGACCATCATCTCGCAGGCCTCGATTGTCGGGGTCGATCATCCGGGACGCCTGTTTTTGGCGCTGGCTGTGTTCTTCCGCTACCAGGGTATCAACGCCAAACATGCACCGCGTGAATTTGTCGACCTGATTCCCGAAGACTGGCTGGAGCGGGCGCGGATCCTGGCCGGCGCAATGCGCCTGGCCTATGTGCTGACCGGAGCCATGACCGGCCTGCTGCCCAAGATCAAATTGTTCATTGAGGGTAAGAAGCTGGTGCTTGCCCTGCCGAAAAAGCTGACCGACCTTTACGGAGAATCGGTTGAGAAAAAACTCAGTCAGCTGGCCGGCGCCATGGGATTGGAGCCGGAGACCCGCTGCGGCTAGCCCGGCGCAGAGTTGCGGCGATTTGGCTCTGCGACAGTTTCAGCCGGTGTGATAGCCGGACGGGAAGCCTATCTTGATGTTGAAGGCATATCACCCGAACCAGGAACATAATCAATGTTGGATGGCTTCACGGCCGAATTGCTGGCGCGTTTGCAATTTGCATTCACCATCGCTTTTCATATCGTGTTTCCGGCGTTTTCCATTGGTCTGTCCGCTTACCTGGCGGTGCTGAATGCGTTGTGGCTGAAGACCGGCATGCCCACGTATCTTTACCTGTTTGATTACTGGAAAAAGATATTTGCAGTGGCGTTTGGCATGGGGGTGGTTTCCGGCATCGTCATGTCGTACCAGTTTGGCACCAACTGGAGCGTTTTTTCGGACAAGACCGGACCCGTCCTTGGCCCGCTGATGGCGTACGAAGTTCTGAGTGCGTTCTTTCTGGAAGCCGGCTTCCTTGGCATCATGTTGTTCGGACGCAAGAGGGTCGGCGATAAACTGCACATGGCAGCAACTGCGATTGTTGCTTTTGGCACTCTCATGTCGGCCACCTGGATCCTGTCGGTGAACTCCTGGATGCAAACTCCGGCTGGCTACTCGATCAACGAGGTGGGGCAGTTTGTGCCGCAGGACTGGTGGGCAATTGTCTTCAATCCATCGTTTCCATACCGGCTGGTGCATATGGTGCTGGCGGTGTTTCTGTCTACCGCACTTGCCGTTGGTGCAGTTGGTGCATGGCACTTGCTGAAGGACCGGAAACAGGAGCCTGCCCGTGTCATGTTCTCCATGGCCATGTGGATGGCAGCGCTTGTCACTCCTGTGCAGATATTCGCAGGTGATCTGCACGGTCTGAACACGCTTGAGCACCAACCGGTGAAAGTGATGGCAATGGAAGGTCATTTTGACAGCCATCCGGACGGTGCGCCGCTGATTCTGTTCGGCATTCCCAATCAGTCAGAAAAACGCGTCTATTTTCCCATTCAGATTCCGAAGCTGTCGAGCCTCATTCTCAAGCATGACCTCAACGCGCCGCTGGCAGGCCTCGACACGGTTGACGACAGGGACGAACCGCCGGTAGCCATCGTGTTCTGGAGTTTCCGGGTCATGGTCGGCCTGGGGTTTGCCATGCTGGGACTTGGTATCTGGAGCTTGTGGGCCAGATGGCACAATGTTCTTTACCGCGACAGCTGGCTGCACAAGTTTGCACTGGTCATGGGCCCCACCGGCTTTGTTGCATTGTTGGCCGGGTGGGTGACAACCGAGGTCGGCCGCCAGCCATTCACCGTTTATGGCCTGCTGAGGACAAGCGATTCCCTTGCCCCGGTTGCAGCGCCTGCTGTTGCCACATCTCTGATCGCCTTCATTATTGTGTATTTTCTGGTGTTTGGTGCGGGCGTTTTCTACATCCTGCGCATGATGAGCAGGCTTCCCGATGGTGACGCAGGCGAACTCAGGCAGGGTCCTCTGCGTGCTGCCGGGCCTACTCCCGTGGCACAGGTATCTGGGCAGGAGGGAAGGTGACAATGGAAATCGATCTTCCGCTGGTATGGGCCGCAATTATCGCATTTGCCGTGTTGATGTATGTCGTGCTGGACGGGTTTGACCTCGGTGTCGGTATGCTGTTTGCTGTCGAGCACAAAGCCCATGACCGCGACGTCATGATGAATTCGGTCGCGCCGGTGTGGGATGGCAACGAAACCTGGCTGGTCATGGGTGGCGGCGGATTGTTCGCGGTGTTCCCGCTGGCATATGCCGTGGTCCTTCCGGCGCTTTATATGCCTTTGACGATCATGCTGCTGGCTCTGGTTTTTCGCGGGGTGGCTTTCGAGTATCGCTGGCGCACCGCTCGCGGACAGTTCTTGTGGAACTGGGCGTTTCAGGGCGGTTCGTCTCTGGCAGCGCTGATGCAGGGCATCGCCCTGGGGGCGCTTGTTCAGGGCATCACCATTTCCGGCCGCGCTTATGCCGGCGGCTGGTGGGACTGGCTGACACCGTTTTCCGTGTTGACCGGTGTTGCGGTGGTTTTTGGTTACACGCTGCTTGGCGCCACCTGGCTGATTTACAAGACCGGTGGCCAGCTGCAAGCCAGGATGCGGTCCAGGGCACGGGTGCTGGCGATCATCACACTGGGATTTATCGGCATTGTCAGCGCGGTTACACCGTTTCTCGATCCTGTCTATGCCGAGCGCTGGTTTGCCTGGCCGACGGCCATTTTTTCAGCCGTGGTACCTCTGCTGCTCGCTCTGGCGGCATGGCTGCTGTATACCGGTCTGCGGGATCAGCACGACACCAGGCCGTTTTTCGCGTCACTGGCGCTGTTCGTGTTGAGTTTTGCCGGCATCGGCATCAGCTTCTACCCTTACATCGTGCCACCGGGATTGACCATCGCGGAAGCCGCCGCGCCTCATTCAAGCCTGGTGTTTACCCTGATTGGTACTGTGGTTCTTGTGCCGCTGATTTTGGCCTACACCGCCTATTCCTATTGGGTGTTTCGCGGCAAGGTAAACCCCGATGAGGGCTATCACTGATGCCTTCACTGGTCAGCAAGTGGCTTTGGTTTGTGGGCTACTGGCTGCTGGGCGTGGCCGCCCTCAGCACGGTGGCTTTTATTATCAGGCTTGTGCTGGTTTAGGCGCTGAAAATGTCCGGCTTGCCATCGCGGATGCCGATCGCCAGCTTGCCAGCTTTCAGCCCTTGCGCGACTTCGCCGAACAGTTCATGGCGCCAGCCGCGCATCATTTGCAGATGCTCGCCGCCATTGCCGGCAAAGGCTTCTATGTCGGCTGCATTGGCAATCAGCCGCGGGGCGATATTCTCACGCTCGCAAACCACCTTTAGGCCCAGTTTCAAAACATCGGCAATCGCTGATGCGCCTTCCGGCTGCGGGCCCTTGGACGGCGCAATCGACGGAAGCTCGTCTTTCGGGGTTGCAAGGCCTGCTTCAATGGCCCGGAGAATTTCATCACCCAGTCCGCCGTCGGCCAGACCACGCGGCAATGCCCGCAATTTGGACAAACCTGCCTTGTCGCGTGGTGTCTGGGTGGCCAGTTCCGAAATCGCATCGTCCTTGATAATGCGGTTGCGCGGCATGTTTTTTAGCTGTGCACGTTCTTCGCGCCACTTGGCCAGGGCAACGGCGACGCCCATCTGCTTGATATTGCGGGGGCGGAATTTCAGCCGCTTCCAGGCGTCGTCAGGATTGGAAATGTAGGTCTCGGCAGATGCAATCACCGCCATTTCCTCTGCCAGCCAGGGTGTGCGGCCATTGTCGGCCAGCATGTCGCGGAGTTTTTCATAGACCACCCGCAGGTGGGTGACGTCCGACAACGCATAGGCAAGCTGCTTGTCGGTCAAAGGCCGTCGCGCCCAATCGGTAAACCGGGAAGATTTGTCGATTTGCTGGCCGGCCAGTTTTCGAACCAGCGCTTCATAACCGACCTGATCGCCAAACCCGCAGACCATGGCAGCAACCTGTGTATCAAACAGCGGAGTAGGGGTATTGCCTGTCGCCTCTACAAAAATTTCAACATCCTGCCGCGCCGCATGAAATACTTTCAGCACTGCCTTGTTGGCCATCAGCTGGTGAAAGGGGGCAAGGTCCATGCCGTCTGCCATTGGGTCAATCACGGCTTCTTCGTTGGCTCCTGCAACCTGGATCAGACACAGGATTGGCCAGAAGGTGTGCTCGCGCATGAATTCGGTATCCACAGTCACATAAGGGTCTGCGGAAAGCGTTTTGCAAAGGCGGGCGAGGGCGTCGGTCGTGGTAATTATTTGCATGGGCAGGGACAAAGCCAGAATGTTGAAGGTAAATCAAGCAGATCACATCGATCCGCCTGCAAAACACCGGTCATTCCATCTTCCGCGTGGATTTGCTGGCAGCTTTATGCGCCAGGCGATACATCACGGGAGATGTTCTGAGCAGCGTTGCATAGCGTTTTTTGGCCTTCATGTCAGGTGTACGGCGCACTGTCATTCGCCATAGTATCACAACCACCAGGCTCAGGTGCACGATGCTGGTATAGGTAAAGAAGAAGTCCGGACCGAAGACCGACAACACCTGTGCGGCCACAAATGGTCCGATCATTGCCCCAAGCGAGAAAAAGAAACTAAGGCCCGCAGCCACAATGACATACTGTCCGCGTTTGGCGTGGTCATTGGCATGGGCTGCCGACAACGAGTAAAGCGGCAGGGCAAATGCGCCGAACATGAAGATGCCGGTAAGTGCCAGGGTGTGCGAAGTTCCCGCCATGCTGGATAACAGGAAGCCTGATGCAGCGGCTCCCAGCGTCGCAATGATCAACACCCAGCGCCGGTCCAGCCGGTCGGACAGCCAGCCGAGCGGCAATTGCAGCACCGCCCCTCCAACGATGCCGGCGCTCATGAATGTAGCAATGCCAGTTGTGTCAAATCCAATCTCCGACGCATAGATCGGGCCCATCAGCCGGAAAGTCGAATTGGTCATTCCGATCGTGATGCAGCCGAAGCATGCCAGCGGAGATATGGCCCAGATGCTTTTTATTGAAAACCGGAATTCATCGGGCGGTTTCGGCGCTGTTCTGTCCATCAGCGAAATCGGCACCAGCGACAGGCTGGTCATGATCGCGGCAATGGCGAAAATGGCAAATCCGTACGCGCCCACCACTGGCAGGAGAAACTGCGACCCGGTCACGGCAGCCAGATCCACCAACCGGTACACTGAAAGCGTGCTGGCGCGATGAGCATTGTCGACCGAGGCATTGAGCCAGCTCTCGATCACCATGAACAGGCCGGCAAAACAGAACCCGGAGACAAAGCGCAGTCCGATCCAGGCATATGGATCAAGCCACAGGACCATGGTCAGCGAGGCAGACGCAGCAATCGAGGCCAGTCCTGAAAAAACCCTGATATGACCAACCGCACGAATGAGCCTGGCGGTGAACAGGCACGACAACATGAAACCCGCATAATACCCGGTTCCCATCAGGCCGATCAACGCAGGGTCGAACGCTTCATGGCTTGACCGCAGGGCGATCAACGTGCCCTGCAGGCCATTACCGGCCAGCAGAATTCCCGCAGCAGCCAGGAGGGGGGAAAGGGGAAGCAGGAAATTCATCGGTGTGCGCCGGCGCCAAGCAGAATAGTGCGTACATCTGTCCTAGTCCTGTGTGGCCTGCTTCTCAAGCCAAAACCTTGACAAATAAGTTGCCTCGTGCGCTTTTCCCGCGCATTCCAACGCACAAGTTCATTGTTTGCCAAGAGGGTTACCCATGCACGCCTATCGCAGCCATTCCTGCGCCGAGCTTTCCAGGTCCGATGTGGGCGAGACAACCCGCCTGTCAGGGTGGGTCCATCGCGTGCGCGATCATGGCGGTTTGCTGTTCATCGACCTGCGCGATCACTACGGCATGACCCAGATTGTGGCCGACCCTGATTCACCGGCTTTCAAGACTGCCGAGGCAGTCCGCGGCGAATGGGTGATCCGTGTCGACGGCGAGGTCAAGGCCAGATCTGAAGAGACCGTAAATCCAAACCTGCCAACCGGCGAGGTGGAAGTCTTCGCACGCGAAATCGAGGTTCTTTCAACGGCGTCGGAATTGCCGTTGCCTGTATTTGGTGAACCGGACT
Organism: Alphaproteobacteria bacterium; assembly: GCA_024640405.1. Classification (GTDB taxonomy): domain Bacteria; phylum Pseudomonadota; class Alphaproteobacteria; order Rhizobiales; family Aestuariivirgaceae; genus Anderseniella. Next base: position 106,041 of record JAHEFB010000002.1, read on the forward strand.
ACCCGGAAGACATCCGCCTGAAGTACCGCTTCCTGGATTTGCGCCGGGAAACGCTGCACGCCAATATCATGAAGCGTTCGGCGATCATCGCCAAAATGCGCAGTGAAATGGCGGATGCCGGCTTCAATGAGTTTTCCACCCCGATCCTGACGGCATCATCTCCGGAGGGCGCACGCGACTTCCTGGTGCCCAGCCGCATTCACCCCGGCAAGTTCTATGCGCTGCCGCAGGCACCGCAGCAGTACAAGCAACTGCTGATGGTTTCCGGCTTCGACAAGTATTTTCAGATAGCGCCGTGCTTTCGCGATGAAGACCCGCGCGCCGACAGATTGCCGGGTGAATTCTACCAGCTTGACCTTGAAATGAGTTTTGTCACCCAGGACGATGTGTTGAGCGCTGTTGAACCTGTCATGCGCAACGTGTTCGAGGCGTTTGCGGACGGCAAGCCGGTGACCGGAAGTTTCCCGCGTATTGCCTATGCGGATGCGATCCGCAAGTACGGTACTGACAAGCCCGACCTGCGCAACCCGATTGAAATGCAGGCGGTCACCGAACATTTCGCCGGGTCCGGCTTCAAGGTATTTGCTGGCATGATCGCTTCCGACCCGAAAGTGGAAATCTGGGCTATTCCCGCCAAGACCGGTGGTTCCAGGGCCTTCTGCGATCGCATGAATTCATGGGCGCAGGGCGAAGGTCAACCCGGCCTGGGGTATATTTTTTGGCGCGGCGAAGGTGAAGACCTCGAAGGGGCAGGGCCATTGGCCAAGAACATCGGGCCGGAACGCACTGACGCAATCCGTGCCCAGATGGGGCTTGCAGACGGCGATGCCTGTTTCTTCGTTGCCGGACTGCCTGAAAAGTTTGCCAGCTTTGCAGGCGCCGCGCGGGATCGGGCAGCGGCTGAGTTGAAACTCATCGATGAAGATCGTTTTGAGCTGGCCTGGATTGTCGACTTCCCGTTCTACGAGTTCAACGAGGAAGAAAGGAAAGTCGATTTCTCGCACAATCCGTTCTCCATGCCGCAAGGCGAAATGGAAGCACTGGAAAATCAGGATCCCCTGACCATCAAGGCCTACCAGTATGATCTGGTCTGCAATGGTTTCGAGATAGCTTCGGGAGGCATCCGCAATCACAAGCCCGAGACAATGGTCAAGGCTTTCGAGATAGCCGGGTTGCCGAGAGACGTCGTGGAAGAGCGTTTTGGTGGCCTGTACCGGGCATTCCAGTACGGCGCACCGCCTCATGGTGGCATGGCCGCCGGTGTAGATCGTGTGGTGATGCTGCTGTGCGGCACACGCAACCTGCGCGAAATCACCCTGTTCCCGATGAACCAGCAGGCCGCCGATCTGCTCATGGGCGCGCCGTCGGAAGCCGAGCCCCGCCAGTTGCGCGAACTGCATGTCAGGTTGTCACTGCCGAAGGAGTAGTGCTGGCGTGGATTTGCGCTTGCCGGGTGGAATGGTGATTCCCACCCGGCAGCTCAGCTTGATGTCTTACACCAGATCTCCGTAACAGCGACTCATTTCATGGGATCATAGTGGTTTATTCGGGCAGGCGCGTTGCGCAGCGCGATGCGATGCATCGGGTAAGCAACGCAACGCACCCGATGGGCCGCTATGACCCACCCGAAGGGCCGGGCGTTTTTTCCCGCCAGCTACGTTGCGCGCCGCTTGTGGTACACGTACCATGGCGCGACACGCGCCTTGCAGGCGGAAAAAATCGCTCCGGTGAAATGGGTCCCTGCTACTGAGATCTGGTGTTAGTCAGCGGCAAAGCAATACAGGAAACCGGCGCCGCCGCTGCTTTTGAGTTTTTCCTGGCTGCAGCCGCGTGAAGCGTGCGCCGAGTTCCACGAGACATTGCCGCCGCCGTGGCGATCATGATGTCCGACCTGGGCGCTGCCTTCTTCTGCACTGCTGGTCCAGTTGGAGCAGGTGTGGTCACCCTTTTCCCACGGGAAATACGCCGTTCCGTCGTCCTTAGAACCGGTCAGAATGTCATGTTCGTTTGGATTGTCGCCGCGGCCCTTGATGAGGTTGCCGTTTTCATCCAGGGCAGTTCGCTTCAACAGATTTGGCATGATGTGAAGCTGGTCAAGGTCTTCGGCGATCAAATCGCCCTTGGCATTGTACCATGGTCCCTTGCCGATACGGTCACGCGCAGAAATGCCACGTTTGTCTTCGTGATAGGTGCTGAGATAGGCTTTCCAGGTGCGCCCGGTCGAACCAGCCGCGGTTGCAAGTTTGGTGCAGTGGGCATCACCACCTTCAATTCCGCCCAGATTGGCACCGTCTCCGATGCCGACGCTTGTAACAAAAAATCCCATCGGCTTGGCGTCCTGGGCTGCTGCGGGAGTTGAAACTACGGCAAGTGAAGCTGCTAGTGCTAATAGCGTGATTTTGTTCATAGGGAATTTCCTCGCTGGGGGCTGCATTAACCCGGCAATCTTAAATGAGCGGCTTCCGTGATGCCAATATACATTATCGCATGTTGGAAGCGCGTCCGCGCACAGGTGGCAAACAATTGCATCCGTAAATCTATAGTGTGGAATGTCATCTTACGCTGCTATAGGCTTGCCGACATAACCAGTTCCGCCAGGACGCGAAAAACCGGAAGACGCCCTCATGCCACGAATAGTTACCGACGAGTTGCGCGAAAATGCGCTGCACTACCACCGCAACCCGAAACCGGGAAAGCTGGAGATCAAGGCCACCAAGCCGTTGTCCAACCAGCGCGACCTGGCGCTTGCCTATTCGCCCGGCGTGGCAGCCGCGTGCATGGAGATCCACGACAAGCCTGAAGAAGCATCGACCCTGACTGCACGGGCCAACATGGTAGCCGTAATTACCGACGGCACCGCAGTCCTGGGGCTTGGGGACATCGGTCCTCTGGCTTCCAAACCGGTAATGGAAGGCAAGGCGGTTCTGTTCAAGAAGTTTGCCGACATCGATGTTTTTGATCTTGAGCTGGATGCCAGGGATTCAAGCCTATTTATCAATACGGTTGCAGCACTGGAACCCACCTTCGGCGGCATTAACCTGGAGGATATCAAGGCGCCGGAATGCTTCATCATTGAAGATGAGTTGAAGCAGCGAATGAACATACCGGTTTTCCATGATGATCAGCACGGCACGGCGATTATCGTGGCAGCCGCCATTGTCAACGGCATGGAGATAGCCGGCAAGAAACTGGAAGACATCAAGATCGTGACCTCCGGCGCAGGAGCAGCAGCTCTTGCCTGTCTCAACCTGGTTGTGGGTATGGGTGCAAAGGCTGAAAACATCTGGATTTCCGATATCGACGGGGTGGCTTACGAGGGCCGGGACGGCATCAATCAATGGATGGCGCCTTATGCCAAGAAAACCGAAGCGCGCACGCTGGGTGATATAATTGAAGACGCTGATGTGTTTCTCGGGCTGTCTGCAGGCGGAGTTCTCAAGCCGGACATGGTCAGTAAAATGGCCGATACGCCGCTGATAATGGCGCTGGCTAATCCCAATCCGGAAATACAACCCGATGAGGCGCGCAAGGTAAAACCTGATGCGATGATCTGCACCGGCCGCTCGGATTTCCCCAATCAGGTAAACAACGTCCTGTGCTTTCCCTATATATTCCGCGGTGCGCTGGATGTCGGTGCAACAGCCATCAATGAGGAAATGAAGATTGCTGCCACCCACGCCATCGCGGCACTGGCCCACGAAGCTGTGTCAGAACTGGCCGCCAAGGCTTACGAGGGCGGTGTCTCCTCATTTGGGGCTAACAGCCTTATTCCCAACCCATTTGATCAACGTTTGATTCTGCGCATCGCACCGGCGGTAGCGCAGGCAGCCATGGACAGCGGCGTGGCAACACGGCCGATCGAGGACTTTGACGCTTACGTTGAACATCTGACCAGGTTTGTCTTTCGCTCCGGCATGATCATGCGGCCGGTGTTTGCTGCCGCCAAACAAAATCCCAAGCGCATCATATACGCTGAAGGTGAAGACGAGCGTGTGATGCGGACTGCATCGATGGCCAAAGCGGACGGTTGGGCTATCCCTATTCTTGTTGGCCGGCCTGAGATAATTGAGCGGCGCGCGGCTTCCTTCGGACTGGATTTGAAGGCGGGAAAAGACGTTGAAGTGATTAATCCGGAATCCGATCCGCGATATCTGGATTATGTGAACACGCTTGTCGAGATTGCAGGGCGCAAGGGTGTGCCGGTGAACGCCGCCAAAACACTGGTGCGGACCAACTCCACGGTTATTGCGGCTCTTGCCATAAGACGCGGCGATGCCGATGCGATGATCTGTGGTCTGGAGGGCAGGTTTTACAATCATCTCGACCATATTCGCCGCATCATTGGCATGGGGCCTCGCGCCAAGGATTTTGCAACCATCTCCGGCTGTATTCTGGACCGCGGTGTTTACTTCTTTGCTGACACCTACGGCAATGTTGATCGCTCGCCCCCGCAAATGGCGCAACTGACACGCCGGGTTGCCGGCATCGTCAAGCGGTTCGGCGTTGAACCAAAGGTTGCCTTGTTGGCCAATTCCAGTTTCGGCTCCGCTGAATCCGTCGACATTCAACTGATGCGTGACACCAGCAGCCTGCTGCACGAGGAGACGACGGATTTCGAATTTGACGGTGAGATGCACGGCAATACGGCGCTGAATGAAGATCTTCGCAGGCGGCTGTTTCCCGGTTCGACATTGAAGGGTGAAGCCAACGTATTTGTGTTTCCGAATTCAGACGCTGCCAACCTGGCGTACCAGCTTGTTATGGAACTTGGCGGCGGCACGCCGATAGGACCCATTCTGGTGGGGGCCGCTGCAACGGCTCACGTGCTGGTGCCGGCTGCAACCACCCGTTCCGTCGTCAATGTATCCGCAGTAGCCGCGGTAGAGGTTCAGGCCCGCATTGATTACGCCAGGTCCGGCAACAGGTCTCAGGGCTGACGTCTGGCGAGTCTGGCAAACTGCAACTGCTGGCGAACGAAAGCGGCGATGAACAGGCACGTCATGACCAGGACGATGGTCGGGGCAGGGGCAGAATCAAGATGGAAACTTGCAAAGACACCGACCAGGCTTGAACCAATGGCAATAGCGACCGCGACGGCCAGCATCGCCTCAAAGCGCCGGGTAACCAGAAAGGCGATGGCACCGGGAGCGATCAGCAGTGCGATGGCCAGTATGATGCCGGACGCTTTCAGGGCCCCGACAATGGCCAGTGATATCGCTGCCAGCAAGCCATAGTGCAGCAAGCGCACTTTCAACCCGATGGCGCGCGCGTGTTGGGCGTCAAACGCATGCAACAGCAGATCTTTCCGCCAGATGCCTATGCCGGATGTGCAGATGAATGCAATAATCGCCGTTTCGACGACATCGCCCCATGACAGGCCGAGTATGTTGCCAAACAGAATGTGATCGAGATGTACTTCCGTCTGGATGGCGACATACATCACCAGCCCCAGTCCGAACATGCCGGAAAACACCACTCCCATGACCGTGTCCTGTTTGAGCCGCGAGTTGCGGTCCAGAAATCCTGTTGCCAGGGCACATGTCATACCGGCACCGAAGGCACCTGCGGCCAGCGGCAAGCCGGCTATATATGCCAGTACCACACCCGGAAGTACCGCGTGAGAAATTGCGTCACCCATCAGGGACCAGCCCTTTAGCACCAGAAAACACGACAGTATGGCCATTGGCAGGGACAACGCCACCGTGATGACAAACGCCTTGAGCATGAACTCGAATGCGAACGGCTGAACCAGCCAGTCGATTACTGCTGTCATGGCCGGGCCTCCAGGGCAGCGCGTGCCTTTGCCCTGGCCGCAAGCAGGCCGTGCTTGGGGGCCAGTATGAATGTGATCAGGAATGCCCCGGTCATGAGAATGACTATTATGCCGCCGGTCGCTCCGTTGAGAAAATAACTGAGGTAGGCGCCTGAGAAACTGGTGACTGCGCCAATGCTGACGGACAGGACAATCAGCCGGGAAAACCGGTCGGTCAGCAAATAGGCCGTGGCCCCCGGCGTCACGACCATGGCAATGACCAGAAAGGCACCGACCGTCTGCAGCGCAGCGACCGTGCAGGCCGACAGCAGGGTGAAGAACACCAGCCGGAGGACCGTCGTATTGAGACCGATCGAACGGGCATGCTTTTCATCGAAGAAAGTGACCATCAGGTCTTTCCATTTGAGCAGCAGTACACTCATGGACACGATGCAGATGATGACAAGCTGCGTCAGGTCTTCCGGTGTTATCGCCAGCACACTGCCCAGTACGATGGTCTGTATGTTCACCGACGTGGGCGACAGCGAAACCATGAACAGGCCAAGCGCAAAGAACGATGTAAAGATCAACCCGATGATGGCGTCTTCACGCAACTTTGTGCGTTGGTTCAGAAAGAGCATTGCAAGCGCTGCCAGACCGCCGGAAAAAAACGCCCCTATTGAGAATGGCAGTCCGAGCATATAGGCACCCGCAACACCGGGAACGATGGCGTGCGACAGCGCATCCCCGATCAACGACCAGCCTTTCAGCATGAGATAGGACGACAGGAAACCGCACACCGCACCGACAAGTGCGCACGCCCACATTGCGTTGATCATGTAACTGTAGGTGAACGGCTCCAGCAGCAAATTCATTTTTGCTCCTCGTCACCGTCGCCGTAGATCACGAACGGGCGCTCATCGTCGGTGAGAACAGTGACGGTGCGGGCATCGTCGTCCTCATGCAATTCATCACCACCCAGGGTGAATTGCCGGAGAACGCCGCCAAATGCGTGTTCAAGATTGGCTTGGGTAAACACCTGCGCAGTCGGCCCTTCAGCCAGAACGGTCCCCTTGATCAGGATGGCCCGGTCGCAGAACTGGGGAACCGATCCCAGGTTGTGGGTGGAGACCAGCATGATATGACCTTCATCGCGCAACCCCCGCAGCAGTTTGATGATGGCATCTTCCGTCTTGACGTCCACACCGGTAAACGGTTCGTCCAGCAGGATGATCTTGCCTTCCTGGGCCAGGGCACGTGCCAGAAACACCCGCTTCTTCTGACCGCCGGACAATTCTCCGATCTGGCGTTTGCGATACTCGCTCATGCCGACGCGGTCCAGGGCTCTGGCTACCATTTCATGGTCGCGGGGTTTGGCCATGCGCAGCCAGTTCATGTGGCCGTATCGGCCCATCATCACAACGTCTTCAACCAGCACCGGGAAGTTCCAGTCTACCTCCTCGGATTGCGGCACATAGGCCACGAGGTTTCGTTCCAGCGCCTGTTCTTCACTCATGCCGAGCATGGTGACGCTACCCTTGGCAAGCGGCACAAAACCCATGATGGCCTTGAACAGGGTCGACTTGCCGGATCCGTTGACGCCCACAAGGGCGGTGATGGTGCCGACGGGGAGTGAAAAGCTGGTATCGTGCAGCGCCGTATGGCCGTTGCGGTAGGTGACGGTCACGTCATCGACTGTAAGTCCTTCACCGTGTAGTTGATCCGGGTTTGCAGGGCTGAGCATTATTTCAACCCTGCCGCAATGGTTTCTACGGTCACGGTCAGAAGATCGAGGTAGGTGGGGACCGGGCCATCCGGGCCCGATAGTGAGTCCACATAAAGCACTCCGCCATACCGGGCGCCGGTTTCGCGGGCGACCTGCTTTGCCGCGGCTGGGGATATTGTGCTTTCACTGAACACTGCCTTGATATTGTCGGCGCGCACGGCATCGATCACGCGCCGCACCTGTTGCGGTGTTCCTTGCTGGTCGGCATTGATCGGCCACAGAAACAGTTCCTTGAGATTGAAGTCGCGCGCGAGATAGGAGAATGCGCCCTCGCTGGTAACCAGCCAGCGCTGGCTTTCCGGGATGGCGGCCAGCGCCTCGCGAATGGGTGCGACGCGGGCATTGATTTCAGCCTTGTACCTTTCGGCGTTGGCCCGGTAGACATCTGCGTTCTTCGGATCCTGTTCAGCCATGGCGCGGGCAATGTTGTCGACATAGGCTTGCGCATCAGTGGGACTCATCCAGGCATGCGGGTTGGGTTTGCCGGAATAGGGTCCCGCCACAATGCCCATGGGCTCAACGCCATCACTGATAACTGCCGACGGCACGCCTGACAGGTTGGCAAGGAACTTTTCAAACCATTGTTCCAGATTGAGTCCGTTCCACAGGATGAGCCCGGCGCCCTGCGCACGCACTATGTCTTTAGGGGTCGGCTCGTAGTTGTGTATCTCTGCACCGGGCTTGGTGATCGAAACCACATCCGCCGTGTCGCCCGCAACATTGGAAGCCATGTCCGCGATGATTGTGAATGTGGTTACAACCTTGAGCCGCGCGTGGGCGGCCTGTGCGAAGCTGAGCATGACTGCTGTTGCTGCGATGAGGAAAAATGTTTTCTTGAGAATGTGAAACACGTTCAGTGGCCTGCTGTTGAATTTGATGATGTCACTTTATGCAAATGCAAATTATTTGCAATAAGGAATTAGTCGCATGCAATCGCCTGTTGCAAATGATTATCAACTTGCTAGTTTCACCGATATGACGACACTCCTGGACAACGATGAACTGTTGAATGCGCTGCGCCAGACCGGTGCACGCATTACCAAGCCGCGCAAGCTCATTATTCAGATTCTTGCTGACAAGGGCGATGAACATCCAGACGCCATGGAAATATTCAGACGTGCTGTCAGGCGGGACAGCCGCATCTCGCTGCCGACTGTATATCGCACGTTGAAAATGCTGGAAGAACACGGCGCCATTCAAAAGCATGCCTTTGTGGATGGCAGATCACGGTATGAGCCGGCGGACGGGCCGCACCATGACCATCTAATAGACATGGATACCGGCGCGGTCATCGAGTTCCAGTCCGAGAAGATTGAACGTCTGCAGGAAGAGATCGCCCGCGAGCTGGGATATGAAATCGTCCACCACAGGCTCGAATTGTATGGTCGTAAGACTAAAGCATGACAAATTTTGAGACCGTGGCATTTTTGCAACACTTTTCAAAATAATGCACCGACCCCCAATCTCGCCCTTGAATGTGCAGCGCAGCCGCATCTATGGTCAGGTCATCGAATAGCCGAGCACATGAAGAGATTCGCGAGCGAGAGGTTCCATGCAGGGTCTACTGGTATCATTTTCAGCGATTGCACTGGCAGCATTGATAGCTGTCCCGCCGGCAAATGCTGCGGCGTCGCGCAATGGAAAACAGTGCAGCAATTTTATTGAATGCCTGTTTGGAAAAAGAACCGGTGGTGACAGAAGCGGATTCAGTTTCGGGCGCACAAATTATGGACCAAGCACCCGCAAACTGATCAGTTTTCCGCAAGGCAGCAAACATGCGACCGGCACCATCATTGTCGATACGTCAGAGCGCAACCTCTACCTGATTCAGCCTGGCGGTAAGGCATACAAATACCGCGTCGGCGTTGGCCGCCGGGGTTTCCAGTGGTCTGGAACCGCCAAAATCTCCCGAAAAGCTGAATGGCCAAGCTGGACTCCTCCAAAAAGCATGATCGCGCGGGAAAAGAAAAAGGGCATCATCCTGCCCGCGCGCATGGAAGGCGGACCCAATAATCCGCTCGGCGCACGCTCGCTGTATATCGGCAGTTCGCTGTATCGAATTCACGGCACCAACAACCCGTCATCTATCGGCGGTGCTGTATCGTCAGGCTGCATTCGCCTGACCAACACTGACATCATTGACCTGCACAAACGCGCCAGGATTGGTGCGAGGGTCATCGTACGTCGCTAGACTATCGGCGGCACATATAACCGGTTTTGCAGGGGAGCCTTGGGGGGTTACCCTGACCCCGGGACGCGCGAGGGGGCTCAAGCGTTCCGGGGTCTCCTTTTTTGGGGACCTGTTTTGTATGAACTGGTCGTTGAACCAGTTTGGCGGAACTTCTTTACCAGGGCTGGACAGCAATCGCTGCGGTGCGCATATTGCACTGCAATATATTTCACATGATGCTTTTGCTGAGAGAGTTCCACGGTCATGCTACCCGCCACACAGACGTTGTATTTTGAAGATTTGTCCATCGGCCTGTCGGAAACCTATGCCAAGGAAGTCAAATCCTCGGACGTTATTGGATTTGCCGAGATTTCCGGTGATCGTAATCCGATACATCTGTCGGAACATTTTGCAGCACAGACGCCGTTCAAGGGCCGAATAGCGCATGGTCTTTACACCGCCAGCCTGATTTCTGCAGTGATAGGCACCAGGTTGCCGGGGCCCGGTGCGATCTACATGAAGCAGACACTGAACTTCAGGGCACCTGTTCGCATCGGTGACATTGTCACGGCCCGTGTGGAAGTTCTTGAGCTGAGCGAAAAGGGCAATCGGGTCAGGCTCGCCTGTACCTGTTCGGTTGACGATCTGCTGGTGCTCGAGGGTGAGGCGCTGGTGAAAGTACCCGGGGTGGACGACGATTGAGACCGGCCGCCGGCCAAATTTGATTCCAGAATCTTTATCCTTATGATGATGATTGCTCGGCAAACTGTTGTGATTCGCAACGGTTACGCCGGGTTGTGAGAGACGTGCCTTGAGTTTTGTCACCGGAAATCCGGTGCTGCTGACGAACAACCCTTGAAAAAGGACAGGTGTTCCATGACTCGACTAGGTAATTTTTCCAGTGAAACACTCGCTGTAGATGCAATTTCTGCCGATATTGGCCTGCTTGAGAAGCTGGCAGCGCGCGGCGGCGTGTTGACTGATGACGATCTCGCCCGGCTGGCCCGGTGCAGCGCCCGATTGACACGATTGCTGCCGTTGTTCTTTGCCAACGAGATGCCCTCCGGCGTTGGGTTTTCGGTGGCCGACCTAGAACATTTTCCTGTCGGAATGGCTGACCTGAAATCGGCCAGGCAAAGCAAGAAGCTGGTCTGACTCAGGTCTGACGGCACAGGAATTTCTTGCTTCGCGGCTCAGACCAGCGACGCTGTCAGTAATGACAGGCCGATACCGAATGTGACCACGCCGAACCCGGTTCCCAAGCGGCCTTCAAAGTTCAGTTTCGATACAAGGCGTATAAACGGCTGGCGAAAGGCGATCAGCAGCGCGCCCTCGGCCAGGCTGATCCAGCCGACCAGTGTGATGAAGCCGGTAAGCCAGCCATCCCACAACGAATGCACCGCGAGAATGGTGCCGCCGATGGCAAATGCCATGACACCGCCGAAGTAACCCAGGATGGGTTGCTCGATGAGCGCCTGCATCATGCCGGCCATGGCCTTGCGATCGCTTAAAATGGCGACCCCGCCACAGATAAAGTACAATCCGATCAGGGCAGCAAGAATGTTGGTGACAGCCATTCGCAGACCCTCCTGAGCCAGCGTCCCATCTCCGGGATATGGCGATTGGGATGCCGGATTGCCAGCCGCTTCTGACCGCCTGAAGAAAATGTGATGGCAATTTGCTGCTTCGCCGTAGGAAAATCAGCCCAGATGCGGTATCATAGTATCAGACGGCTTTGATGTGTACCGGGTCGATTTTTCGGAGGATACCATGAAGACATTGCTTGTTCCTGCTTTCATTGCACTTTTCGCGCTGCCCGCCGTGGCAGGTGAGGTGCCCAAAGTAACTCTCGCTCCGGCATCCAGTACTGCTGGTTCGGCAACAACTGCAGGTGATGTGGCCGCATCAGTTGCAACCGGCGATGTCGGCAGCACCAGTCAGAAAGCTCAGCAATCCGTACCGTCTTTTTCCGGTTATGGCGGTGGCTGTGACCGCGGTCACGCCTCAACAGAAGCAATGCTGATCAATTAGGTCGCTGGCAGCGGAAAGCTGTTGGTTTCTCTACTGATCCGCAACATGCGTGTCTGATGCCTTGGGTAGTCCATGGATCATGTTCTGCCGCGTCACGCCGACCGGGCGAGGAGATCGTCTGGCGGTCGTGGAAGGTTTGCGTTTCTCCCGCTCCAGAAATCTGATCTGTTCAATTTCCAACTGATTCCAGGTTCTTGCGGTTTCCGATTTCCGGATGCTTGCCCTGTTGCAAGCTTGGTGAAGCAAAAACGGAGCCTCACAACGGAGGCTCCGCAAAATCGTTCAGGATGGTCCGCCCGGATTGGAGTGTTAACTGCACCCGCTCGTTGAGCCGCAGGTATCGCACTTCATGCAGGTGCCGTTGCGCAGCAGGGTGAAGTTGCCGCATTCGCCGCAGCTGTCGCCTTCATAGCCTTTCATGCGTGCCTCGACGCGGCGTTCGGCATCGGTTTTCACCTTGCCGTCGGAGTCTATGTCCAGAGGAACAACGGCTTCTTCACCGGCCGGTTGCAGGCTTGCTTCCACCGCCATTTCCACAGCCACATCAAGTGCTGCGGAACCTTCGGTCGCATAAGCTGCCTCGATACGCGACTGGCTGGCTGCAACCGGGTTTGCCGCAAGCGAGGACGTCGTATTGCCCGGCATCATGAATATGTTGTCAGCCAGTTTCTGCCGGGTGTATCCGGAAGACGCCACTGCCATGGCCGGCATGCCGCCTGGCGGGCAGGGGGCGGCCCCGACCTTGTCGGCCTTGCCTTCGTCTTCGCCTTTGCCCATGGCGTCGAAGCGAATGTCTGCAGGCTCGACATGCGCCAGATCGTTGCGGCTGAGATAGGAAACAGCCAGCTCACGGAAAACATAATCGAGAATCGACGTGGCGTTCTTGATCGCTTCATTGCCCTGCACCTGACCGGCCGGTTCAAAGCGGGTAAAGGTGAAGGCTTCAACATACTCTTCCAGCGGCACGCCATATTGCAGGCCAAGTGACACCGCGATGGCAAAATTGTTCATCATGGCGCGGAAGGCAGCGCCTTCCTTGTGCATGTCGATGAAGATCTCACCCAGTTTGCCGTCATCATACTCACCGGTGCGAAGATAGACCTTGTGTCCGCCGACAATGGCCTTCTGGGTATACCCCTTGCGCCGTTGCGGCAGTTTTTCACGTTCGCGCGCGATCACCTTTTCGATGACTTTCTCGACAACCTTTTCCACCCGCTGCGTCTGCGGCTGGGTTGCAGCTACCTGTTCGATGACGTCATCTGCGTCTTCTTCCTCGTCCTCGATCAGTGCTGCATTGAGCGGCTGGCTGAGCTTGGAACCATCGCGGTACAATGCGTTGGCCTTCAGCGCCAGCTTCCACGACAGCATGTAGGCCGCTTGGCAGTCTTCAACGGTTGCCTCGTTTGGCATGTTGATGGTTTTCGAAATGGCACCGGAAATGAACGGCTGCGCTGCCGCCATCATGCGAATGTGGCTGTCGACCGACAGGAAGCGCTTGCCGAGACGGCCGCATGGGTTGGCACAGTCGAAGACCGGCAAGTGCTCGTCCTTCAGTTCCGGCGCGCCTTCCAGCGTCATTGCACCGCACACGAAGATGTTGGCGGCTTCAATGTCCGCCTTGCCGAATCCGAGGTGGCTCAGCAGGCAGAAGTTGAAATCGTCCAGCTGTTCGGCAGAAACGCCAAGCGTCTTGGTGCAGAATTCTTCGCCCAGTGTCCACTTGTTGAACACGAACTTGATATCGAACGCCGATGCCAGGCCATCTTCAACGATCTGCAGTTCCCTTGAGGTAAAACCCTTGGCCTTCAGGGTGTCATGATTGACGCCCGGCGCATCCGACAGGGTGCCATTGCCCACGGCATACTTGATGATGCCCTCGATCTGTTCTTCAGAATAACCCAGCGTGTTCAGTGCTGCAGGCACTGCGCGGTTGATGATCTTGAAGTAACCACCACCTGCCAGTTTCTTGAACTTGACCAGCGCAAAGTCAGGTTCGATGCCGGTGGTGTCGCAATCCATAACCAGACCGATTGTGCCGGTTGGCGCGATCACCGTGGCTTGCGCGTTGCGGTAGCCGTGTTTGGTGCCAAGCTCAACGGCACGGTCCCACGCAGCAACGGCATGTTCCAGCAGTTTCTTGTCGTCACAGTTTGCATGATCGAGCGGAACCGGGTTCACGGCAAGTTTCTGATAGCCCTGTGCCGATCCGCGAGCCGCCAGCTGGTGGTTCTTCATGACCCGCAACATGGCGGATGCGTTTTTCTTGTAGCCGGGGAAGGGGCCAAGCTCGCCTGCCATCTCGGCAGACGTTGCATAGGACACGCCGGTCATGATGGCCGAGATTGCACCGCAGATTGCCCGGCCCTCGTCTGAGTCGTACGAGATCCCCGAGGTCATCAACATGCCGCCAATGTTCGCAAAACCCAGACCAAGTGTGCGGAACTCATAGGAGCGCTTGGCGATTTCCTTGGACGGGAACTGGGCCATCAGCACCGAGATTTCCAGTACCATGGTCCACAACCGCACGCTGTGTTCAAAACCTTCGATGTCAAATTTCGAAGTGGACTTGTCCAGGAAGGTGAGCAGGTTCAGCGAGGCAAGATTGCAAGCGGTATCGTCCAGGAACATGTATTCCGAACACGGGTTGGACGCACGGATGTCGCCGGATGCCGGGCAGGTGTGCCAGTCATTGATCGTGGTGTGGAACTGGATGCCGGGATCAGCGCACGCCCATGCCGCATTGCCGACCTTCTCCCACAGATCACGGGCGTCGATGGTTTTCGCAACACCGCCGGCCATCCGCCATTTCAGATCCCAGGACGAACCGTTTTCAACGGCGCGCAGGAATTCATCGGTGACACGAACCGAGTTGTTTGAATTCTGGCCGGACACGGTGCGGTAGGCTTCACCGTCCCAGTCGGTGTCATAGGTGTCAAATTCGATGTCGTTGAAGCCTTGCGAGGCAAACTGCAGGACCCGCTTGATGTAGGCATCCGGCACATGCGACTTGCGGGCGTCCTTGATGGCGCGTTTCAGGGCAGGGTTCTTGCCCGGATTATAGCAGTCATCACCGGGGCCGTCGCAGTTGACGCAGGCCTTCATGATGGTTTTCAGGTGTTGCTGGGTGACTTTGGAGCCGGTGACCAGCGCAGCAACCTTTTCTTCTTCCTTCACCTTCCAGTCGATATAGGCTTCGATATCGGGATGATCGATGTCGACAACCACCATTTTTGCAGCCCTGCGCGTCGTGCCGCCGGACTTGATGGCGCCCGCCGCCCGGTCGCCAATCTTCAGAAAGCTCATCAGGCCGGATGACTTGCCGCCGCCGGACAGGGGTTCGTTTTCACCACGGATATAGGAGAAATTGGATCCGGTGCCGGAACCGTACTTGAACAGGCGTGCTTCACGAACCCACAGGTCCATAATGCCGCCGTCATTCACCAGGTCGTCCGAGATCGACTGGATGAAGCAGGCGTGCGGCTGGGGATGCTCATAGGAAGAGGCGGACTTGGTCAGCTTGCCGGTCTGGAAATCGACATAGTGGTGACCCTGGCCCGGGCCGTCTATGCCATAGGCCCAGTGCAGGCCGGTATTGAACCACTGCGGGCTGTTCGGCGCGCACCGCTGTGTGGCCAGCATGTTGACCATTTCTTCGTAAAACGCCAGTGCGTCCGCTTCGGCATCAAAATAACCGCCTTTCCAGCCCCAGTAGGTCCAGGTCCCGGCCAAACGGTTGAACACTTGTTGGGCAGACATCTCCGATGAATAGCGCTCTCCTTCCGGCAGTTCTGCCAGGGCTTCGGTGTCTTCCACCGAGCGCCAGAGCCAGGACGGAACGGTATTTTCCTCCACCTTTTTCAAGCGTGCGGGTACGCCAGCCTTGCGAAAGTACTTCTGCGCAATGATATCGGAAGCCACCTGGCTCCAGGACTTCGGTACCTCGATGTCCTTGAGCTGGAACACAATTGACCCGTCAGGGTTCTTGATTTCGCTGGTTGCCTTGCGAAACTCCACCCCCGCATATGGACCCTTGCCTTCGACCGTAAAGCGCCGTTCTACCCGCATCGTATTCCCCTATTCAAAAGCAGCGCCTACGGCTGCTTCAGTTATCCTAATTGTTCAATCCAAGCGCTTTTCAGCAGCTGTTTCTGTTCACACGACCTTACACACAGGGTTTCGCAGCAAAGCTCGCCCTTTACGCGTACATGACTTCCCAGCCCGTACGCACAAGACACAACTTCCCCGTTTGGATAGAGCGATATCACTCCGCCTTATCCAGCGCTCGACGTTTGGAGTTCGGTAATTTACTTACCTAGACGGGAAGGCCTAACTCCGAGCCGTCCCTAGCCCCGTTCCCATGCACATGAATGTAGTGCCGAATGAGGTCCGCCGTCAATACCTAGTGTGTTAACGAAACCCTAACACAACATATAGTGTCCACAGCCTTGACAGGTTCTGTGGATAAACGGAGATAGCCACGATTCGCCCGCGAACCTCAATGTTTCTGCGACCTTGCGGCGGACCATATGGCCAGATATGCACAATCATCCACTGGCTCGGGTTACAAAGCCGGGCCCGGGTCAGCCTGGCAGAGGTAAAATTAAATCTCTAGTTCCGGAAGTTTATGGTTAACGAAGCGTTAACGCTCAGTTATCGCTGGTTGTATGTGCCAGGCGCAATGCACGCATAACGTGTATTTTGAATTTCCGGCAGGGGGAATCGCTGCTGCGGAGAAGAATCGGCGCTGTACGGATGTGTCTGTAACCGATCGCACGGGTTGATACCGTCCTGATCCGGCAGTTTGACATGGATCAAGGCGCAAGATCACCCGTCACCACACACTCTGCGCTGAACCGGTACCCAATCAACGGAGACGATTCCATGACAACCTACGAACAATTGTATCTCGCCATGGTCATACTCGCATTTGTGACGTTCGGCATCATGCTGGCCACGATGTCTTACCGGCAGGGTCAGAAGTAGGACACATCGTGTCCGCATCGGGTTCGGCAACCGGTGTCCTGATCTCAAGTTGAGTGCTGACTGCCGCACTCAATGCCATGTCTGGTGTCAGTGACAACAGCAGCGGCTCTGGATGAGGCGATCGGGACCGGATTGCTCGATCACCGGGAAACCAGTACATTTCAAATAGCGGCACACATTTTTCCTCTGCGTCTTCGCAGCTTCCATGAACATTGCCGACCACAACAGCCGCTTTGGCACTAATGGATTATTTTTGGGGATTATTTGGCAGAACATATCAAATTGCCATAGAAACAGTATGTAAATAGCAAGTTTCGGCTTTGGGCGATCAGCTAGACTGGCCTCCGTGCAAAAACGGAGATTGTCGTGACAACATCATCTAAAAGCTTTTCAACGCGGGCAATTCATTACGGTTACCGGCCGGCTGACAATGAAGGTGCGCTGACGCCGCCCTTGCATCTGACTTCCACTTTTGCCTTCGAGACGGCGGAAGCCGGCGGTGAGATATTCAGCGGAGACAGGCATAGACACGTCTACTCTCGCATATCAAACCCTACGCTGGACCTGCTCGAGCGACGGATCGCGGATCTGGAAGAGGCGGAGGCCGGACTGGCGCTGGCCTCTGGCATGGGAGCAATTTCAGCCACCCTGTGGACGCTGGTCGGTCCCGGTGACGAGATCATTGTCGACAACACCTTGTATGGATGCACCTTCTCATATATGCGGCATGGCCTGGCAAAGTTCGGCGTCAAAATCACCCATGTGGATTTAACCGATCCCGAAAATCTGGTGGGTGCCATGAGTGAGCAGACCCGGGTTGTGTATTTCGAGACCCCCGCCAATCCGAACATGCGACTGGTTGACATTGAACGTGTTGCCGAAATTGCGCATGCAAAGGGCGCGGTTGTCGTGGTCGACAACACTTACGCAACACCGTATCTGACCCGCCCGGTCACACTTGGCGCTGATATAGTTGTCCATTCGGCTACCAAATATCTCAGTGGTCATGGCGACGTGGTGGCAGGCCTTGTCGTCGGAACGGCCGAAATGATCGCCAACATCCGGATGTTTGGCATGAAAGACATGACCGGTGCGGTGATGGCGCCTTTTAATGCCATGCTGGTATTGCGCGGCATCAAGACGCTGAAATTGCGCATGGACCGGCACTGCGAAAGCGCGATGATCGTTGCCCGAATGCTGGATGCATGCCCCGTGGTGAAAAAAAGTCTGGTATCCGGGACTACCCGGTTTTGAGCAGCATGAGCTTGCCCGAAAACAGATGCCGAAATTCGGCGGCATGATTGCATTTGAACTCGCAGGCGGCCTTGACGCCGGGCGTGCCCTGATGAATCGCCTCAAGATGATATTGCGTGCTGTGTCTCTTGGTGACACCGAAACCCTGATCCAGCACCCTGCGACCATGACGCATTCTACCTATACACCGGAAGAACGAATGGTGCATGGTATCAGTGACGGTCTCGTGCGCCTGTCGGTCGGGCTTGAAGGTGTCGATGATATTCTTGCCGACCTTGAGCAGGCTCTCTCGGAGCAACCGAATTTGAAGGCGGCCTAGGGCAGGACCCATTAATCTTATGCAATTCTGTTTGAAGGAAACCACTCGAATGATGGTGAAAAAGCGCAAGACAAGGCTTTGTGCCTTTTCGAGCTTTTTTCGACTTCAGGCGAGTGTTTTCCTTCAAACCCGGAGGGCGGGGTCTATTTTGCCCCTGACATCGTTGAAAGGTCTCGAAGACCATAAGGTTTCCTTCGGCCTTTCGTCTTGTCAGATGCAAAATATCCTCCCGCAGAATGGATGACGTCAATGGGTCCTGACCCCAGGACAATGCGGGTTCAATTGTTCCCCATGGGTGGTCTCAACACCTCAGGAACCAACCTGATCTGGAAAACAGGTTCATGACCAGAAACAACTCTCATCTGAAAACCATTGAGCAGCGACTGTTGTGGTTGTCGCACTGGATGATCCACAACGCCAACCACATCCGGCCCAAGGCGGACGGCATCAAGGTTGGAGGTCACCAGGCGTCATCTGCGTCGATGGTGTCGATCATGACGGCATTGTACTTTTCTGCGCTCAGGCCTGAAGACCGGGTGGCAGTTAAACCTCACGCATCTCCGGTCTTTCACGCCATTCAGTATCTGATGGGAAACCAGACCCGCGAAAACATGCAGTCCTTTCGCGGGTTCGGCGGGGTGCAGTCATACCCTTCGCGCACCAAGGATATTGACGACGTGGATTTCTCGACCGGTTCCGTCGGCCTGGGCGTTGCGATCACCACTTTCGCATCGCTGGTGCAGGACTACATTACAGCCAAGGGCTGGGGGCAGGATGCGCCGCTGGGCAGAATGGTCGCGCTGGTCGGAGACGCGGAGCTGGATGAGGGCAATATTTATGAAGCCCTTCAGGAGGGTTGGAAGAACGATCTGCGCAATACCTGGTGGATCATCGACTACAATCGCCAGTCGCTGGACGGTGTTGTGCGCGAAGGTCTCTGGCAACGGGTGGAGAAAATTTTTGATGCATTCGGTTGGGATGTGGTGCGCGTCAAGTATGGCCATTTGCAGCGAGCAGCTTTTGACGAGCGCGGCGGTGACAAACTGAAAGACTGGATCGATGCCTGTCCGAACCAGCTTTATTCAGCATTGACTTTCATGGGCGGGGCTGTCTGGCGCAAGCGCCTCATGGACGACCTTGGAGATCAGGGCGATGTAACGGCGCTTATTGATGCGAGATCCGATGAGGAACTGGCCGAACTTATGGAAAACCTCGGCGGTAACTGCGTTGCCACAATGGCCGAGAGTTTCGCCGCCGTAGATCATGACCGGCCGATTTGTTTTTTGGCCTACACGGTCAAGGGCTGGGGCACGCCCATTGCCGGCCACAAGGACAATCACGGCGGACTGATGAACAAAACCCAGATGGCCGAGTGGCAGCGGCACATGGGAGTGGCCGAGGGCGAGGAGTGGGAAAGGTTCGCCACTGTGTCCGATCAGTCCGATCTGCAGTCTTTTCTTGACCAGACGCCATTTTTTTCAAAAGGCATGCGCCGTTTCGATGACGCAGCCATTCCGGTTCCGGCAATCGAGCCGCCGGGCGATCGCGAGATTTCGACCCAGATGGGGTTCGGAAAGATACTGGATGACCTGTCAAAGGGCGACAGCCTTCTGGCCGAGCGCATCGTCACCAGCTCGCCGGACGTCACCGGTACAACCAGCCTGGGGCCATGGGTCAACCGGCGCAAGCTGTTTGCGCGAACTGTCCAGGCCGACACATTCATCAATGAGAAAATTCCATCCACTGCAAAGTGGGAATTTACGCCGGACGGACAGCATATTGAACTCGGTATCGCCGAGATGAATCTGTTCCTGCTGCTGGCAGCCGCAGGGCTGTCACATTCGCTGTTCGGCAAACGTCTGTTACCGGTGGGCACCGTGTATGATCCGTTTGTCGCACGCGGTCTCGATGCCCTGAACTACGCCTGCTACCAGGATGCACGCTTTATGATTGTCGGCACACCGTCCGGCGTGACCCTGGCGCCGGAAGGTGGCGCCCACCAGTCGGTGGGGTCACCGCTTATCGGCATGAGCCAGGATGGCCTCGCCGCATTTGAACCGGGGTTCGTCGACGAACTGGCCGTCATCATGCATTGGGCGTTTGTGTATCTGCAGAAAGACGGCGAGGGTGATCGTGATGAACGCACCTGGTTGCGCGATGAAACCGGTGGTTCGGTGTATCTGCGCCTGAGCACCAACCCGATCGAACAACCGGGTTTGCGAGCCAATGATGACTTCCGGCAGGGCACCATTGACGGTGCGTACTGGATGCGCAAGCCGGGTCCGAATTGTGAGGTGGTGGTGGCCTACCAGGGTTGCGTTGCGCCGGAAGCCATTGCCGCTGCGGGACGCATTGCGGAAGTCCGGCGGGATGTTGCTGTATTGGCGGTCACCTCGGCCGACCGTTTGAACGCCGGATGGACGGCCGCGCAACGCGATCGCCGCCGTGGAAATGCGCGCGCGTGCAGTCATATCGAAACGTTGCTGTCGCCGCTGCCGCGCAATTGCTCTATCGTCACCGTGATTGACGGACATCCCGCAACCCTGGCCTGGCTGGGCGGGGTGGCCGGCCATCGCACCATCCCGCTGGGCGTAGAACATTTCGGTCAGACCGGTACCATTGCTGATTTGTACAAACATTTTGGTATAGACGCCAATGCGATTGTGTACGCCGCCACCGGGTTGACTGAAGGTAGGTCTGAAATGCCAAACCTGTTGTTTGAGGGCTCATGACCCGAAAGGTTGAGTTGAAGGTGGCGCTTGTTGTGGCGGGCTCGATGATTGGGCTGGCTGTCGGCAGTGCGGCTGCACAGCAAGACCAGGCAACAACACAGCATGCGCTTGCGGCAACTCCCGAGTGTTCGAACAACAAGGGTGAAACGGTACGGTTCGGCAATACAGACAGCGGGCGAGCGGGCCTGGCGGCCGGAATGGCGATCAGGGAGGGCAGTGGAAGTCCCAGGGTAATGAGATCAAATTTCTCCGCTGCGCCGGTGGAGTTTCAGCAATTCATTGACCGGCACGAATGTGCTCACCATCAGACCGGGGATGTGGACCGGCCGCACCCGCCGCGCAACGGCCCTGAACACCTGATGAACGAAAGCATCAGCGACTGCGTGGCGATCCGGCGCCTGCGCGACGAGGAGGGCTTCGGCCAGGCGTCATTTGAAAAGGTGGCGGCGGCGTTGCGTTCCGACATGGCAAAAATCGGCTTTCCCGCCTCCAGTATCGCCAGCCGGCTACGCAACCTCGCCGGTTGCTTTGCAAATCCGGCCTCAGCCGAAGACCTGATAAATAGTGTGCTGCAACAGCGTGGTCTGCATAATCAACCGTAAACTCGCCAGCCCATTCAATCCCTGACGAAATGCAGTTTGGTAAATTCCCGCCGGAAGGCCGAGACTTCGCTGGCAAGTGATTCCGGATCGTTTGTAGTCAGTGCGCGGGCAATAAGAGCGGCCAGTTTTTCACTATGGTCAGGTTTGACACCCCAGCGCACCAGTTCCGGCGTGCCGATGCGCAAGCCGTTCATGTCCCCGGCGACCTGTTCTGTCGGCAGGCCGATGCCGCACGCCAGAAATCCTGCCTTTCGCAATTTTTTGGAAGCGGTCTGGCCACCGCCGAACGGCGCGGCTTCAACGGCGAACTGGTGTGATCGGGTATATCCGAAAGCCTTGCCGTATACCGGTATGTCATTGTCGGCCAGCGCAAGCGCCAGCGCTTTCGCCAGCTCAACCATGGCTGCGCCGTAGGCTTTGCCATGCTCGCGCCAGTCCAGCATGGTGATGGCAAGCGCTGCGGATTTGGCTGCGTCGAAATTTGCAGTCATGCCGGGAAAGGCAATGTGGTCGAGCCGTTCAGTGATATCTGCATCATTGCTTACAATCAGTCCACCGGCAGGTCCGCCGAGGCTTTTGTAAGTGCTCATCGTCATCAGATGGGCGCCTTGCGACAGCGGGTTGGGCCAGGCACCTCCCGCTATGATACCGCACTGGTGCGCGGCATCGAACAGAACCGTGGCATTTATCTCATCTGCGATGCAGCGGATTTCGGACACGGGATGCGGCACCAGATTGAGACTTCCGCCGATGGTAATCAGCTTTGGCTGAACCTTTGCGGCAAGTGTCCGCAATCCGTCCACGTCAACGGTGTAGCCGTTCGCTGCGACCGGCGCGTGATGGATATCCAGACCATATAACCCGGCACAGCCCGCATCATGATGCGTTACATGGCCGCCGATTGTTGCAGGCGGCACGATGATCGCGTCTCCCGGTTTTGTTGTCGCCATGAAGGCATAAAGGTTGGCCATGGCGCCGGACGCTACCCTGATTTCCGCATACTGTGCGCCAAAGACTTCTGCACACAATTCGGCCGCAATGACTTCGATTTCTTCAATGGCTTCCAGGCCCATTTCGTATTTGTCCCCCGGATAGCCAAGTGAAGGACGTGAGCCAAGACCAGCAGACAGCATGGCCTCTGCGCGCGGGTTCATCACGTTGGTGGCCGGATTGAGATTGAAACACTGGCTTTCATGAATGGCTCTGTTGTCTTCCGCCAGTTGATCAAGCCGGTCGCCAATCTTCTCACTTGAGGCCATGGCGGTCTCATTCGCAATGCGTTGCACAAGTGTTTCGCAGTGGCCTGGTACCCATGGCCGGGCTGTAAGAAATGTCATTGCTGCTTCCTTTGGCGACAACAGGATTGAACGTAACTCCAGGGTTCTGACCCTGATCCTACAAAAGCATCGCCTGCACTTGCAGGCAATTCAGTTTTGCGAAATATTAGGGTTAGAAAAACTGAGGCTAGAGTGTTCTGAAATGGCCGTTGCTCCACCGCGTCCGAAATATCTTCCGTTAACGGCTCTCAGGGCTTTTGAAGCCGCAGCCCGTCTGGGCGGGTTTGCAGCAGCTTCGCAGGAGTTGGGCGTGACGCCCGGCGCCATAACCGCCCACATCAAGTCCCTGGAACTTGAGCTTGGAGCGACATTGTTCGAACGCACACCTCGCGGCGTTCGGTTGAATGCCCTTGGAGCAAAGGTATTGCCGGGTTTTGTCGAGGCATTTGACCACCTCGGGAATGCCGTTCAGACTTTACGCGGTGAAGCAGCGCCAAGCGTTGTTCACATTGCTGCGCTGCCGTCGCTGGCACAGTTGTGGTTGTCGCCGCGGCTTCCGTCTTTGCGGGCGGCCGCGCCCGACATTTCGATTTCGATTACCGCTATGGAAGTACCGCCGAATCTCAAACGGGCTCCTTACGATTTGAGCCTGTTTTACGACGAGAATGGCAAGGATTCCCTGTCCCGCGACGTAATCTTTCCGGTCTGTTCGCCGGCGATGGCCGCGTCGCTGAGAACGCCATCGGACCTTTCGCAGGTGTCTTGCCTGTCGGATGCAAACTGGATTGACGATTGGGCCACATGGGCATCTGCGGCAAACGCCAGTTTCACACCGCGCGGGCCGGTGTTTTCATTATACACCCTGGCGGTTGAGGAGACGGTCAATGGTGCAGGGGTACTGATGGGACACCAGGCCCTTGTTGCATCGCATCTGGCACGCGGCGAACTGGTGGAACCATTTAAGATCAGGGCCGAGACGACCAGATCGCTCAGGTTGTGGTCGCAAAGACCTTCCAAAGCCCGTAGCGCTGCTTCGCGAGTCATGCGATGGCTGCAGGACAACCGCTAGAGCAACTTTCGCCCAGAAAACCGGTCAAACGATTCTATCTGGGAGAAAATTGCTCTAGGTCAGTTCCGCGACCGCCACATGCCTTTGCCCGCCAGCGGCCGGTCACGTACCACGGCCTCGCGTCGCAATACATAAACGCCTGACGCAATGATCATCAATGCGCCAATCAGCGTCGTTGCCTTTGGCACCTCGTCCCACAGCAGGTAGGACAGGATAGTCGCCCACAACATTGAGGTGTACTCAAACGGGGCAACTGTAGGTGCATTGCCAATACGGTATGCCGTGGCCAGCAGCCAGAATCCCAGTGCAGAAATGAAACCAATTACGATGATCATTGCCAACTCGATCCCGGCCGGCATGTGCCACGGCAGAAGCAGGAATTTCAGGGCGCCATCGGCACTTGATGATGGTTCGAAATTGGCGAAGAAGACGCCGATTGCCCCGCCGCAGTAAAAGAAGGTGATCATCATGTAGAACGCCATGACCGATCCGGACTCCGTAATCCCCATCTTGCGCCCCAGCAAGGCCGAGATTGAATAACAAAAAGCGGCAATGACCGGCAAAACAGCGGCTAGCTGAAAGGTATCGGCGCCAGGTTGAATGATGACCAGGGCACCGGCGAAGCCGAACAAAATACCGGCCCATCTGCGCCAGCCGACCCGTTCGCCGAGAATGGGTACCGCGAGAGCGGTGATGAACAAAGGTGCTGTAAACCAGATTGCAACCACCGCGGTCAGCGGCATGACCGGCAGCGCCAGATAGTAGAAGAAGAATGCGCCAAAACCGATAAACGAGCGGAGCGCATGCATGACCGGGCGCCGCGTTGCCAGCGTCCCAAGACCTGATTCGTAGTGCACGATCATGAACATCAGGGGCAGGGCGATGATGGCCCGCACAAACACTATCTGATGGGCCGGATATCTGTCCGACAGTTGTTTTACGATCACGTCCTGAAACGAGAAAATGAATATCCCCGCACACAGAAACAACACTGCACGAGCCGTATCGCTCATGCCGGATGGCCGGAGGTTGCTGGCGGGATTGCTCATCGCGACAATTCGCTTTCCTTAGCAATTACCGGTCACCGATTACTGCGTGACCAAATCAATACTGAGCAAAGCGTGTCATGGAGGCGCAACCGGTGTCTTGTCCAAAAACGCCAGACTGAATGTCGCCCATGGACAATCACCCTGGATGTTGAATTGAGCTATTTCAAACTGGCGACACCAAGTGGCACAGAATATTTCCTGCACCAGATAACAACTTGCTTGGCGTTCTTTGTCGCTGCAGTTGCGCGAACGGAATAGGTGCCCGCGCCTCTGAGTTTCCTCAGAACACCGGCGGTGCCGCCCCTGACCGGGCGGGATCTATTGCCCATTGAAACATAGGGATCCGGAGCGCCATCCAGACTGAAATTTGATCCCAGCCTGATGATCAGCTTGCCACCTTGCTCGGTTACCGTAACCGATCCGGACGTGGCATGACCTGAGGCACCTCTGAAGGATCCACTTGCGGCCAGCGATGGGCTGACGGCAAATACGAGAAGAGTAATTGCGATTACAAATGATCTGAACATAAGAGCTTCTCCGGTCGGGTTTGAACTCACCGCAATTTATTGTCGCCGCCGGGTAACGTGCAAGTCACATGACAGTGTGAAAAGGGTTATTCGATGTTCAGGCACGCTGTTTGTTCAGGCACGCGCTTTCATGCGCATCTTGATTGGTCCCTCGGCCCGGCCATTGATGAGTTGCAGCACGTAGGGATTGGCAGAGGCATCGATGTCAGCAACCGCGCCTTTCCACACGACATGACCCTCATGCAGCATCACCAGGTCGTCATATTCGGTACGCGCTGATTCCATATCACTGGTGATCGCGAACACGGTGGCGTGGCTTTGTTCGATGGACCGGTCAAGCAGGCGGTAGATGGCCTTGGTGGTGATCGGATCAAGACCTGCAGTGGGTTCATCCAGCAGCATCAAGGATGGCTGGCTGGCCAGCACGCGGGCAATACCGACGCGTTTCTGCATGCCGCCCGACAACTCGGACGGTAGTAAATCCGCCGTACTGGCGGGCAGATTGACCCGGGCCAGTTTGTCAATAGCCAGGTCGCGCGCCTGACTTCGGCCCATTCCTTCATTGTTGATCAGTCTGAAGGAAATGTTTTCCCATACCTTGAGGCTGTCAAACAGGCCGCCCTGCTGGAACAGCACGCCGGTGTCGGCAAGCAGTTCATTGCGATCGCGTTGGCTTATTCCGGTAATTGACTGGTTATCAATCATGATGGTGCCGGTATCCGGCGCGTGAATGCCGGCGACGCATTTCATCAATACTGTTTTTCCCGAAGCAGCCGGCCCGATCAGAACTGTTTTGCGGCCACTTCGGATGTCTACGGTGATGTCATGCAACACCCTGGCGTCGCCAAACGACATATTCAGACCGGAAATGGCCAGTTTTGCAGTGTTGGTGCTGGTGGTCATATGGTGGTCCGGCTTGAAGGTCATCGGCGTGAGAAATAACCTTGTACCGCGTGTACGGCTATTTCTCAATCATTGTGAGCTTGAAACCCACTGGACTTGAGCCTAGCGAATAGGTCATAACGGATATACAAATCACCACAGGATGACTGCTCCTTGAGGCAGCTTGGGTTAGTGGAATGAAAAACTTACTTTTGCAGTTGTTCACCTGGTGGAATGGGCAAACCATGGGAACGCGCTGGTTCACTGCACGACATGGTGAAAAAGTCGGTACCGACGAACTGGGAAATACCTATTACCGGGCTCCGTCGAAACTGCCGGCCTCAATTGCCGAACGCCGCTGGGTGATTTATTCCAACTATGCCGAAGCCTCCCTGATACCACCTGGCTGGCATGGATGGATGCATCACCGGACTGATACGCCGCCAAGTGAAACCGAATACAAAGCCCGTGAATGGCAGAAACCGCATCATCCCAATTTAACCGGCTCGTCGAAGGCCTATCGTCCGGCGGGAAGTCTGTTGGGTGCAACACCGAAGCAGGCCGCAAAACCGGACTACGATGCCTGGCAGCCAGAGTAGAATCTGTTTAGCGAATGTACACCAAAGGGTATTGAGGCAGGAGCACCCAGGATATGAAGAATTCCATGGCTGAGACCGCTGTTGGCGCTTTTGTTGTTGCCATCGCAGTCGGGTTTTTCGCATTTATGTATTTCGTAGGCGGCCTGGGCGGGCCGGCTCAGGGGTATTCCGTAAAGGCGTCATTCGGGTCGGTTGACGGCATTTCTGTTGGTACTGATGTCCGAATGGCGGGAATCAAGATTGGTTCGGTCACGGCACAGGACCTTGACCGGGAGAATTACCGGGCAAATGTCGAGATGGCGGTTGATCCCACCGTGAAACTGCCTGAAGACACAACGGCCAAGATTGCTTCCGAAGGTCTGCTGGGCGGTAAGTTCATTTCACTGGAGCCGGGGGGCAGCGAAACCTTGATAGCCAGCGGCGGCCAGATAGAGTTCACCCAGGATGCCATCGATATATTCGGACTTGTTTCGCAGTTTGTGCTTGGCTCCAACAAATCTGACGACAAGAAGTCGGAAGGTGACACGACACAGTGAAGCCAATGAGCGTTAATTCTGCTTCGTCAAAACAGACCTGGTCGGCTGAAAAGTATTCCGAACATGGCCGTTTTGTTGCTGACCTGGCTGGTGCAGTATTTCAATGGCTGGCGCCCGAGGCCGGTGAGAAAATTCTGGATCTGGGCTGCGGTGATGGCGCTCTGACACAGAAAATTGCCGAAACAGGCGCAGATGTCCTCGGCGTGGACATGAGCGATGACCTTCTGTCAGCAGCGCGTGGACGTGGATTGTCGGTCCGTAGCGGAGACGGTCAGGCCCTGGATTTCTCCGCCGAGTTTGATGCTGTATTTTCCAATGCGGCATTGCACTGGATGAGCCAGGCCGAAAAGGTTATTGATGGAGTGTTTCGTGCCCTGAAACCCGGGGGACGGTTCGTGGCCGAGTTTGGTGGCCACGGAAACGTCGCAGCAATCGTGACTGCGATGCGTGCGGTGGGTGAACGTAGAGGAGGGGAGCCGTCGCTGGCCGGGCCATGGTTTTTTCCGTCTACGAATGTTTATGCCGACATGCTTTTGGATGCCGGATTTGAGGTGCGTCGGGTCGAACTTCATCCAAGGCCCACACCATTGAAAAGCGGAATGAAAGAATGGCTCAAACTGTTCCGAAAACCGTTCTTTGAACAGTTTGACGAAGAATCAGAAAAAGTCCTGGCTGAAGTTGAGGAATTGTTACGCCCAAGTCTGTGTGATGCGCGTGGGAACTGGACCGCCGACTATGTTCGAATTCGCGTGGAAGCGGTGAAGCCCGTATGAAACTGTCTGGAGATTACCTTGTTGCAGGTATGATTTTGGCAGGGTTGCTGGGTGCATTTCCAGAGCCCCTGCGGGCACAGGCAGTGCAAAATCCCCTGGCGGTTTTCGCAGGTCTGGACAAAATCACCGGTCGCATTACCACATTTGAAATTCCCGTGGACGAAGTGCGCAGGTTCGGTGCATTGAACGTTTATCCCCGCATTTGCAACTCCCGGCCGCCAACGGAAGAACCAAAGACAACATCATTTGTTCAGGTTGACGAGAACTTGTTGCGCGGCGGAACCCGCAGGATATTCTCCGGATGGATGCTTGCCGAGAGCCCGGGCCTGAATGCTGTTGAACACCCGGTGTACGATGTGTGGCTGATTGGTTGCCGCGATCCAAATCGCAAGGATATAGATGAAGAACTGCCGGAAAAAGCAGCGGCTGAAGGCGGTTCAGCGACAGAAACAGAAAATGCGGCTCCGGCGGAGTGACAGCGACACGCTTTGGTTGTGCAGACCCTAGTTTTGCCACACATCCGCGCAATCAAGGCTTACGAACGGGCGATGCTGAGACAGGCAGGGAAGTAATGGTTACAAAACGGTTGGTAAGATGGTTGCCGGTGCTAATGGCGGCTTGCATTGTCAGTGCACCCATGGCGACAACGCCCGCGTACTCGGCATCATGTTCAGCGTTGAAACAACAGTTCTCAAAGAAAATCCGTCCAACGATACTCAGATTGGCCAAAAAGGAATTTCATTTGAGCAACTGGTATCATGCCACGCTGAAAAAGATGCAGTCAGGCGCGCATCCGACACTTGCAGACATTAAGGCTACCCATGTGGCGATGATCGACAACTGTAATACGCGATCAGACAAAAAGTCGTGTCACAAGTTCGCCAACCAGATGACTTCTGCATCGCGCCGCATATTTGACATCAACAAGCGTTGGTCTGCCGCGGGTTGCCCGGGGCAACTGAACAAGTAATATCTGCCAGCCCGCAATTGCCGCTCCAGTTGCTTCTAACGCGTTCGGAGATTCCCACCGGTAAACGAAAACTGCATTAGCCGTCCGGGGGGTAATGCATTGGAATGCGAACTTCGGTTACAGCCCCTTTGACGTTGAAGGTAGCTTCATGATGCAGCGGTATGAAACGCGGCGGCTTGTTGTAATTTGAAATTCCGGCTCCCTCGATTGGGTATTTCAGAAACCTGTGCCGTTCCAGCACTCCATCATTGTTCTGGTCATGCCCGACCGAGATTGCATAACTGCCGTCCGGAATGCCTTCAAAGGTAAAGTTCACCGTTCCCTGCAGCGCAGGAACCTTGATTTGTTTGACGTTGCTGCGGCCATTTTCACAACTCGGAAACCCCCATCCGGACGTCCACAGACATGCCAGCACAGTACCATCAGCGCTGCGCACACCGGTCACGGCGACAAAAACGTCGGCAGACCTGGCCGGCGTTGCCAGGGCGCCGGAGACTGTCGCGGCCACAAGACAGATTAGCGTTCGAACGGAAGTGTTTTTGAACATACCAAATTACCCGCAATTGGTTGGCTCTGAACTGGTTCATGACCTAGTATAACAGCAAGCGCGATTTTGTAGAGCACATTGAGTAGAATTAATTCACAACCATCTGGCAAAAACAGTGATGGGCTTATGTGTTTTCATGATGACCGGATTTGGCGAACCTCAAGACAACATCGGGATTATCGTCATCATGAAAAGCTGTAAAGCTGGCTTGTGCCGCCAGTGCCTCATCGAGCAGCTTGCGATAGTTATCGCGTGGGATTTCCAGGCACCCGAAACTCTTTAAATGGTCGGTCACAAATTGTGTGTCGAGCAGACGGAAACCACCTGCATTGAGCCGTGCAACCAAGTGCACCATGGCCACTTTCGAGGCATCGCGTTTTGCAGAAAACATGCTTTCTCCGAAAAACGCCGCACCAATGCGCACACCGTACAGGCCACCCACAAGGTTGCCGGTGTCATCGCGACATTCAATAGAGTGGCAAAATCCCATGCCGTGCAATTGATTGTACAGTGCTGAAATCCTCGTGTTGATCCATGTTGAAGGCCGCTCCGTCACGGTGCTTTCACCGGCGCTGCCCGCCTGACCGGCACAGGCTCGAATGACGCCGTCGAAGTCGCAGTCCACGGTCACCGTATACCGTTGGGAACGAATTCGGCGCGACAGTGATCTCGAGACATGGAACTGGTCCAGTGGGATAATGCCCCGCACTTCAGGTTCCACCCAGTAAAGCGCGCTGTCACTGGCGCTTTCTGCCATCGGAAAAATACCGGCAGTATAGGCCTTCAACAGAACCTGAGGAGTGATTGTGGACATGGCTCACAGTGTTAGCGGATTGACGGCGGGAGCGGCAAGTGAACAATTCCTGACAAAGCTGGTTGCGCATCTGACATGGTACAGCCTATCGAGGCATGTGTCTGGTTCGTCACGAATTTGACCATCCTGGCGATGATTGGGAAAATGATGCAACACCAATAAGGTGGAGTCCGGTGTTGAGATAGTTGGAATTCGGTTTGATCTGACAGGCGGTTTTCCTTCGTACCAACTGACCTGATAAATTGTTTGCCATGAAGCGAACCGCTGCAATTGCCCATTGTGGGTTCTGGATTACCTCGCTGGTTTTGCCAGCCTCTGCCAGCGCGTCGTTCACGGCCAGTTTTCAACCATGTGAACTGCCAGCTGCAGTCTCCGGCGGCAGCGGTGTCCTGGCCCGCTGTCAGGTGGAATTTGCCGGCGGTATGGGCACTGTGGAGTTGATTGGACGACCGCCGAACCAGCTTCGTGAGGCAGTGTTTCGCGATCATGCCGGCCACACGGTTCAGCGTATTGCAATGTCAGTGCGCCCGTTTATTGATCCGGAAAACGTTTCCATTATCGTGCGTGATATGAATTTTGACGCCATGCCGGACTTCGGAATTCGTGATTTCTCCGTCAACGGCGCCAATGAGCCGTGGAAGTTCTGGTTGTGGGACGCCCGCCAGGACAAGTTTGTGTATCATCAGACTCTCAGTCGATTGCCGAATCCGGAAGTAAGTAGCACGTCAAGGGTGGTGCGGTCTTATGTGATTGGTGTCGACAATAACGTCACGACACACACCTACATATGGCGCAACGGTGAGTTGCTGTTGCGTGGCTCTGCTGTTGAACCTGCCGGAAGGTAACAAATCGATCTATTCGTCCTGGTCTATGCAGGGCCATGGTGTCGGTGCTTCGACCCCTGCCGGCAATATCGTAGAGTCGTCACCGCAAGCTATTGCGACCTGAGCGGTGGTCAATCCGATGACGCCAGATAGATCAGCGTCCACAAGAATACTTCGGTACAGATAGGCATTGGACCAGTCGGAACCTGATAATTTGGCCTTTTTGAATGAAGCTCTGGCCACAATCGCATACGAAAAACTGGCACCCGTCAGGTCTGCTTTTTCGAAATTACTGCGGATTACGTCAGATTTTTCCAAAGAAGCGCCGCTGAGGTCTGCTCCGATGAACATGGCGCGAGGCAGGCTTGACCGGGACAGATCAGCCTTGGTCAACATGGCATCTGATAAGTCAGCCCGGAATAGTTCGATCGCCTGCATGTTCGCGCCGGACAGGTCGGCTTCATTCAGTGAAGTTCGGTTTCCGGCGGTTTTGACAAGAGATGCACCTTTGAGAGACGCTGACTTCAATGATGCATAACTCAGGTCGGCCTCGTTCAAATTTGCGCCGTCCAAGTTTGCCCCGCCCAGGTCAGTGCTGGTCAGATTGCTGCCTTCAAGGTTTGCGCCATCCAGTGATGCCGACTGCAGCATGAGCAGCTTCTTGGAGCACCCCTGCCATTCAACGCCTGAGCCCGCATGGTCCTTGCAGCCAGCCTCAACCGCGCCGGAACTGAAGCCAAGTACCAAGGTGGCCAACAGTGCTCTTGTTCTCATTCAACGTCTCCCAAATCAGTTCTTTCGTCGCCCAGCGGGTTTAAAGGAATATACCCGCATGAAGTCGAAAAATGCTTGAAAAGGCACAAAGCCTTGTCTTGCGCTTTTTCAACATCAT
The DNA here is from genome assembly GCA_024640405.1 of Alphaproteobacteria bacterium. Classification (GTDB taxonomy): domain Bacteria; phylum Pseudomonadota; class Alphaproteobacteria; order Rhizobiales; family Aestuariivirgaceae; genus Anderseniella. Next base: position 138,429 of record JAHEFB010000002.1, read on the forward strand.
TCGAATGTTCTCTTTCAAACAGAATTGCATAAGACTAATGGGTCCTGACCCTAGGCCTCAATTGCAGTAGACTTCCAGTGCTTTGGGGCGAAAACACGGACAGGCTGAACAAATCCGCGCAATTCATGCTTGCCGATGTCATCCAGCGGTATCTCCAGGAGGTCGCCAACCTCCTGAGACATGACCACAGGGCGCATGACCCGTTTTGTCAACGCTTCCAGTCGGGATGCCTCATTTACCGCACTGCCAATGACGGTAAAATCCAGCCGGTCCTGGCCTCCGACATTTCCGAAAAACACTTCGCCGATATGCATGGCGATACCGCAGCGGATTGGCGTCCAGCCGTTCAGGGACCTTATGTCTTCGCACGGATTTGCGTTGTACGCCTGTATGTTTCTCATGGCTTCGTCGGCGGCGGCCATAGCCGATTTGGCAGCCTCGGCCGCGGTATCCCGACATTGGAAGGGAAATACTGCCAGCACGCCGTCACCCAGAAACTTCAATACGTCACCGCCATTACTTGTCACGGCCCCTACAAGTTGCTCGAAGAAACCGTTCAGGATCCGATTTACCTGTGGTCCTGAATACAACTCGGTCAGTGCGGTGAAACCGCGCATGTCCGCAAACCAGACAACGGCTTCAATGGCACTGCCATCACCCCGGGAGATCGATCCGTCGAGCACCTGTTTGCCGGCGTTGTGCCCCAGATAGACGTTCAGCACGTTTTCCGCGATACGCCGCGAGGTGTGCCGGTGAACATGCAGCGCGAGGTATTTCAATACGCGATCCAGCTTTGCCTGCTGATCCTGTGAAAACCCGTCCTGCTCGGCGGTAGCTATTGTCACGACATCGTGGCGCTTCGCGCCAATGCGTTTTGGCATTGGCAGGACCGCATAATGCTTGATGCCTTCCTCGGCGAGTTCCGCGATGATGGGGTACAGTGTTTGTGTTTCAGGGTCGCTGGCGTCCAGAAACAGTGACTGCCCTTCCTCAATAGCCATGCGCAACGGGCTGCGCAAATAGGCTTCTGACTGGGCAGACATGGCTTTTACTACAATCTCGTCGCACAAGCCGTCAGCCTTGTTCCAGCTCCAGCCGAACCCGGTAAGTTGCGGATGCAATGTCCCGACATGAATGGTCGCGCGTACAACCGGCAGGCCGGCGGCTACCATCTGCCAGGCAAGTGATTCCGAAAGTGACAGCATGCTGTCTTCGTTGATTGCATCGCCCAGCAGCCAGTCTTCGAGATCCTCGAATGAGGCAGTTGTCCCTGCAGCCGTTTCGCCGCGATTGGAACGCCCAAGCAAGTGGACGAAATCCGGATAAACTCTCGGTGCCGGATCAAGATATATCGGTGGCATAGTTTGTTCCCATGGATTGACCGGACGAATATGACCGGACCGATGCTTATATATAGGAGAAAATTTGCCAGTTACCATGCCGACGGGCAGACACAAACTGGTGAGGCGATCAATGTCTGGCCAGAAACTTCTCAAGCCAATGGATGTCATACTCGCCGTCAATGATGTCAGTTTCACCAAGCAGGCGCTGGAACAGGGGTATCGTGGTCTCAATACCTTCTATTACATATTCGCCAAGCGCACGCCGCAGCCGCATAAGACATTCATTGCGATCTCTGCCATGCACAATCAGTTTGCCGATAAGACTGTCGTAATAAGGCGGAATGGAATATCCGGCATAGATACCTGAATCCACTCTGACACCGAGGCCACCCGGCTGATGCACGCCAACTACTCTGCCCGGAGAAGGAACAAAGGTTTCGGCATTTTCTGCATTGATCCGGCATTCGATCGCGTGGCCGGAAAAATGTATGTCTTCCTGCTTGAAACCGAGCTTTGCTCCGGAAGCGACCCGCAATTGCTCCTGTACCAGATCAAGGCCGGTAATCGCTTCGGTTACCGGGTGCTCCACCTGTAGGCGGGTATTCATTTCAATGAAGAAGAACTCACCGTCTTCATAGAGGAATTCGATGGTGCCCGCGCCTGAGTATTTCATTTCGGCCATTGCTTTGGCGCAGGTTTCTCCGATTTCCTTGCGCTGCGCGGCGTTCAGGGCGGGAGACAAGGCTTCCTCCCAAACTTTCTGGTGCCGGCGCTGCAGCGAACAGTCACGCTCGCCGAGATAGACCGCATTGCCTTTTCCGTCACCAAACACCTGGATTTCAATATGCCGCGGAGTGCCCAGATACCGTTCTATGTATACCGCATCATCACCAAATGAGGCTTTTGCTTCTGTCTGCGCAGTTGACAGCGCATTGTCAATTTCATCTTCGGACAGCGCTACTTTCATACCTCGGCCGCCACCACCGGCCGCTGCCTTGATCAGGACGGGGTAGCCGACTTCGGCGGCTACGCTGCGGGCCTCTTGAAACCCCGAAACACCACCATCGGAACCCGGTACAACCGGGATACCCAGGCGCTTTGCGGTTTTTTTGGCTTCGATCTTGTCGCCCATAATTGAGATATGATCGGCCGATGGACCTATGAAGGAAATGTCGTGTTCGTCGAGAATTTTTGCAAAGCGGGCATTTTCTGACAAGAAACCATAGCCCGGATGCACGGCATCTGCACCGGTGATCTCGCACGCTGCTACAATGGCGGGAATATTGAGGTAACTGTCAGTGGCGGAAGGCGGGCCGATGCACACACTTTCATCAGCCAGCCGTACATGCATGGCAGTCGCATCCGCAGTGGAATGAACGGCCACCGTTTGTACTCCCAGTTCACGACAGGCTCGCAAGACACGAAGCGCAATTTCACCGCGGTTTGCTATGAGGACTTTTTCAAACATAAGAATTTATGCCTTACTGGGGCGGTCTGACTTGGGGGGGCTGGGCCGGAAGGCTTATTCAATCACCATCAACGGTTCGTCGTATTCAACTGGATCGCCATTACCGACAAGAATGGCGGTGACTTTTCCGCCGTGCGGGGCCGGAATCTGGTT
>JAHEFB010000022.1 GCA_024640405.1 Alphaproteobacteria bacterium
CAATCCGCTCCCATTGCGCATCGGAAAACCAAAACAAATCAGACATTTGCAACCCTCCTGAAAAGAGGATTGAATCAACACAATACTGATTTGGGAATCCGTTTATTGGGTCCGGACCCTAGTTAACGTTAAAGATTCACCATTATGGATTTAAGGCATTGTTGTTAAACAATTTTTTCTCGAATTGGTTGTGAAAATAACTGCAGATGTGCATATTTGCTAAGCGTTCTGGTAGGTCGGGCGTATTGCACTGGCTGACCAAGAAACTTGATGGTCTCAGAACTGTTTGACTGGTTCCGCCCTGGTGGATTTCACGATGTCAGTACTGTGCAGACATGGACATTTGCACACAGTCCACGCTGTCCGTGCACTGTCACAGATCAGGTTCACATCCGGAAACCAACTTCTGGAGCGACATGGCCTCTATTGATTCCATAAAGTTGCTCAAGCACGATGGCAAACCATACTGATCTAGTCGCTGAACTGAAGTTTGGCGAGCCGGGCATAAAGGCCCCCCTTCTTCAGCAGTTGCGCGTGGCTGCCCTGTGCGACTACAGAACCTTTGTCCAGCACAATGATGCGGTCAGCATTGCGTACCGTCGCGAGCCGATGCGCAATAACCAGCGTCGTGCGATGTTGCATTAGGTCCTCAAAAGCAGCCTGCACATATTGTTCACTTTCCGCGTCCAGCGCACTGGTCGCCTCATCCAGCAACAACAGCGGCGAATCGCGCAGCACAGCCCGGGCAATCGCAATCCGCTGACGCTGACCACCTGACAGCGTCACACCGCGCTCTCCGACCTGGGTCGCAAATCCGCCTGTCAATCTGTCGGCAAACTCGTCAACCCGCGCCAGTTTTGCAGCATCCATGACTTCGCTATCAGTCGCGCCCGGTCTGGAAAAACGGATATTGTCCAGCACACTGGCAGAAAAAATGACGGTGTCTTGCGGCACTAACGCTATTGACGCCCGCAGTTCGGCCAACGACAAATCGCCAATATCTACACCGTCGAACCTGACCAGGCCTGATTGCGGATCATAAAACCGCAATATCAGCGCAAACAGCGTGGACTTGCCGGCGCCGGATGGCCCGACGATGGCCACGGTCTCGCCGGGCTTGACCGAAAAACTCAAGCCATTCAGCACTTGATCGTCCGGCCGTGACGGATAACTGAAACTGACCTTGTCGAATCTCACCGCACCACGCGCTGGCGACGCCAGGGAAACAGGGCTTTCCGGCTCACGGATATCGCGCTCGGTATCGAGTAGTTCCGACAATCGTTCCGCTGCGCCGGCCGCCAGTTGAAGCTCACCCCAAACTTCCGACAACGATCCCATGGCGCCTGCGGCAAACGCCGCATATAGCAGAAACTGTCCCAGGGTGCCGGGAGACATTGCACCGGAAAGCACTTCCTGAGCGCCATACCACAAGATGCCGATTATCGCACCAAAGGCCAGAAATATGATGGCTGCCGTCAGGAATGCCCGGCCCTTGGCCCGTGCGGCTGCAGCATCAAATGCCTGCTGTGTCGCGGAATTGAACGTTTTGGCAATGCGAGGTTCCTGGCCGAATGCCTGCACCGCCTGTACGGAATAAAGCGATTCCTGGGCCAGGGCGGCAGACGCAGCAAGTGTATCCTGGGCGCGGCGCGAAAGCTTGCGCACCTTTCGTCCAAAAAACACCATTGGCAGAACGATCAGGGGGATAACCAGGAGAACCATGCCGGACAGTTTCAGGCTGGTGGCAATCAGCATCGCAATTGCGCCAACCAGCATAACCAGGTTTCGCAATGCCACGGAAACGGTCGACCCGAATACGTTCTTGACCTGCGTCGTGTCAGCGGTCAGGCGTGCAAGAACTTCGCCCGACTGGGCCGTATCATAGAAGGAAGGCGACAAATCCAGCAGGTGGGAGAATACCCTGTCACGCAGGTCCGCCACGACCCGTTCACCGATCCAGGTAACGCAATAATAGCGTCCCGCCGATGAAATGGCCAAAACGGCAACCACAAGCAGCATGACCGAGAAATACTGATCAACGAATCCGGCGTTCTCACCTGAAAAGCCATTATCGATTACCCGGCGAACAGCGACCGGGACGACAAGTGTTGATGCCGCCGCCATGATCAGGAATACAAATGCAAATCCAATCTGCAACCGATACTGAAACAAGTACGGCAGCAAACGGGACAAGGGCTTGAGACTTGAGGCTTTCGCCCGCCTGCCCGGCTCGTCAGCCTCTATTGCCGGACCGGCTTCGGCAGAGTGGGGTGCATCAGCACGTGTTGGAGCACTGTGTGGCTCTGCCCGCCCGGTATCAGCTGTCAACGTATTCAATCCTCAATAGCGCATCTTTACCGACAACGTTTGCCATGCCAGACCCCGCACGGCAAGCGCGAGATTGCGTGGCCTTGTGCCACAACCCTGTGTTTGGGCTATCAGGTTTCAAACACCGCTTTACCGGCAATGGTTGCGCTGACGGCGTTGCTCATGTATAGACCACGCCGGATTTCAGTTTTTCTCCAGGTCGCAGCCAATTTCGGATTTGCCGATTGGGCACGCTGGTTTGTTTGAAAGATACCTTCGATGAAAAAAGACATACACCCTGACTATCACATGATCACAGTGACCAACACTGATGGCTCATCTTTCCAGACCCGTTCGACCTGGGGCAAGGAGGGTGAAAACCTTCAGTTGGATATCGATCCTGCCACCCATCCCGCCTGGACCGGTGGCAACCAGAACCTGGTTGACCGCGGTGGCCGGGTTAGCCGCTTCAACGAAAAATTCGGTTTTCTGAAAAAATAATCTGCCTGCCGGTTCAGGCAACCGATTGAAAAGGCCCGGCTGCCATGCAGCCGGGCCTTTGTAATTCAGCGTCATAAATCGCGTTAGCTACGGCGTGCGTTAAATGCCTTTTGCAACTGGTCAAGATGTGAATTGACCTCATTCGCGGCTTCACCGCTCAACAGCGTGTCATCCCGCTCCGCAATCATCACGTCCAGCGTCACGATACGCTCATGCAGCCGCAAGGATCTGCTGACAAGGCTCTTGAGGGCGTCCGGAAGTTTTTCGGCTCCTGCCAGTGGCTGCCCTTCCCCAATCTCATCGAGTGAGATACGGCTCTTTTCATGGTCTGCATCGTCCCGGGTGATTTCACCGGAACTCACCGCACGCTGCAACAGCAGCCAGGAAGCAAGTTGCATCAACCGCGTTGTCAGGCGCATGGACTGGCTTGCATAGGTCACTGATCCCTGCTTGTCGAGTGCACGAACATCCTCTCTGCCCGGGCCATCCAGATAGTTCGCTGTTTCTTCAATCAGGCTCATGCCTTCCTGAAAAACTTCCTGAAACTGTTTGGATGCGGTAAATCGGGAAAGGAAATCGACAGGCATGACGCGCTCGGAACTACCACCAGTGATCATAAAACAAACCTCAAAAACTCTAGGGCTCAAAAAAGCCGGAGATCTTCGATGCACCAATATGAACCACGAAGGCCAGCCTGACCACCACTGAAGCAAGTCCAATGCCAAAAAAAAGAGCCACGAACTTGTCGCGGCTCATAAAGTCTAACAGGGAGGCGTCAAACAGAGTGGAAAACCACTCAGGTAATCCCTAAGGACTACGTTAATGAATATGCACCACAGGTCCTTACCAAAAGGTTAACATGATTCATTTTGATCAATATTGAATCAATTCATTCAGGTTACTGGATAGATAACCGATTCAGTTCAGTGACTTAACCATGACCGGGAAATCAGGCTGCGGAGCACCCCTAAAGCTTGAAAAACGAATCTGCGGTTACTTTCGAGGACTGTTTGCCCTCAATTTCTGTTTTGAGGCGCACTATCTCATCCTCAAATTCCACCACACGTTCCCGCAATTCTTCAACAGACAGCTCCGACAGGTCCTCGCCAACGGCCGGGCCCGGCTTTTTCGGTTTGATGATTTCTTCATCCATGGCAATGACCTCCGCTTGCAACCGACCGATTGCATCACTACTAGTTGCCCCATAATGCCTATCTGGCGAATTCCTGACAACCTTTGCATATGAGGCGCGCACTGTGACCAGTATTCCACCTTCAATGACTGCGATTGCAATTACTCAGCCAGGCGGTCCCGACGTACTCAAACCGGTCACCATGCCAACTCCCTCGCCGGAAACCGGTGAAGTGCTGATCAAGGTAGAAGCCGCCGGGGTAAACCGGCCGGACGTCCTGCAGCGAAAGGGAGCTTATCCGCCCCCTCCGGGTGCCTCGGAAATCCCCGGGCTTGAGATCGCTGGCAAAGTTGTGGCCCTGGGCGAAAACGCGTCACAGTGGCAGATCGGAGACAAGGTCTGCGCGCTGGTGGCAGGTGGTGGATATGCGCAATACTGTGTGGTGCACGAATCCAATGCATTGCCGGTTCCAGCCGGTCTCACAATGGCGGAAGCCGCCGGTGTGCCGGAAACATTCTTCACGGTATGGACCAATGTGTTTGAACGCGGAGCTCTCAAACCGGGCGAGAGCCTGCTTGTGCATGGCGGCTCATCCGGAATTGGAACAACGGCCATCCAGATTGCGTCCCAACTTGGTTCAACTGTCTACACAACAGCAGGCTCCGCCGACAAATGCGCCGCTTGTGAAAACCTCGGCGCCACCCGCGCCATCAACTATCGCGAGGAAGACTTCGTGGAAGTGTTGAAACTGGAGACGGGCAAGAAGGGCATAGACGTCACACTGGATATGGTCGGCGGCGACTACATTCAGCGTAACATCAAGGTAGCGGCAAGAGATGGTCGCATCGTCAACATTGCCTACCTCAATGGGTCAAAGGCGGAAGTGGACTTCATGATGGTCATGCTGAAGCGCCTGACACTGACCGGTTCCACGCTGCGCATTCGCCCCACTGCAGACAAGGCGGCAATTGCCGGCGCGTTGAGAAAAACCGTCTGGCCACTGATCAAGGCCGGCAAGGTCAAACCGCAACTGTTCAAGACCTTTCCGCTGCAACAAGCCGACAAGGCCCATGAACTCATGGAGAGTTCTGCACATATCGGCAAGATCGTGCTGCAAGTCTGACCTCACTCCGCATCATGGCAAATAGGCTGGCTTCTCGCTGAACCGGTGTTAAGCTGCCCGCTTCGGGCTCGCTTGCCCGCAAATTGTCCGGTCATTATCAAGGAGAGGTTTCTATGTGTGATGCATGTATTATTGAAAGCGTAAAGGCGCAGATGCTGTCGCGACGCGCACTGTTCCAAACCGCTGCTGCAGGTGTTGCCGCTGCTGCAGTCACGGCACCCCTGTCTTCACCCTCCCTGGCGGCCGGGCATGAAAAGGTCGAGGACATGACACATGAATTGTACGAGGATTTCCCGACTTACTTCGGAGCGCCGGGATTTGCCAAGCAACAGAAATTCAATTTCAAGGAAAACGGCTTCAACCTGTTTGAGCTGACAATAAATGAGCACACCGGCACCCATATGGATGCGCCGCTTCATTTTTCGTCAGATGGTCAGTCGGTTGCCGAAGTTCCCGTCGCCAATCTGATCTGCCCGCTTTGCGTTATCGACGTAAAGGCAAAGGCAGCAGACAACGCCGACTACCAGGTGACACCCGATGATGTGAAGGCATGGACTGACGCCAATGGTCCGGTTCCCGACAAGGCCTGCATTGCAATGAATTCCGGCTGGGCGGCCCATGTCGGTACTGACAAGTTCCGAAATGCAGACGGCGAAAAGAAAATGCATTTCCCCGGATTCCACATCGAAGCCACCAAAATGTTGCTGGAAACCGGCGCCGTCGGCATGGCTGTAGATACACTGTCGCTCGATTACGGGCTGTCTGGCGACTTCGTCACTCATTATGCCTGGTTGCCGACAAACCGCTGGGGCATTGAAAACCTTGCCAATCTGGATGCTGTACCTGCCAAGGGCGCAACACTGGTTGTTGGCGCACCAAAGCATCGCGGCGGCACCGGCGGCCCTTCCCGTGTCTTCGCAATGGTCTAGGTTCATCGGATCACCCCGGCGTTTCGCCGGGGTGATAGTCTCAAGGTGGAATTCATGAACGATCTTCTGGACCAGCTCCGCGCGCTCGAAACGTCGATGCTCGCGGACATGAACAAGCAGATTCGCGCAATGGATACCGGCATCCGACGGATCAATCCAGGGCGCAAGCTGGTGGGCAGGGCGCGCACGGCATCCTGCCGCAACGATTTCCTGACCGTAATGCGGGTGCTGGCGGACGCGGAACCAGGTGACGTGCTGGTGATCGACGGACGCGGCGGCCACCTGGCGCTGGCCGGCGAAATGTTTGCCATGGAGGCTCATCGCAAGCAGCTCGGCGGCATCATCGTGGATGGCATGGTGCGTGATTCCGGCGCCATGCAGGACATTGACCTGCCTGTCTACGCCCGCGCGGTTCATCCGGTAGCAGGCACAATACAGAATATCGGAGAGATTCAGACGGTCATTTCGTGTGGCGGCACAACCGTCGCGCCCGGCGATATCGTTTTTGCCGATGCAGACGGAGTTGTCTGCGGTACCGAGGAAGAATTATCAGTTCTGGTACCGGGTGCTCAAGACCTGATGGCCAATGAAATGAAAGCTTTCGCTTCATTCAAGCAAGGTACCGCCCTTATGGACATGCTGAACTTCGAAGACCATTACGCAAAGCGTGTTGCCGGTGAAGACAGCGACTTGTCCTACATTCTGTGACCGTACAAAATCAGTAATTGCGTAAAATCCTTATCGCCTCTATATACCAGTTATTCCCATTCAGCACCGATCCCACTGGATCAGCAGAGCCGCCACTAAGGTTCTGGAGGAGAGAGCCCATGTCCGACACACCGTTAATGCCGAAAGCCACCGCCGTCTGGCTGGTTGACAACACCGCGCTGACGTTCAGCCAGATTGGTGAGTTCTGCAAACTGCACACCCTTGAAGTCAAGGGCATTGCAGACGGCGAGGTTGCTGTCGGCATCAAGGGAATGGATCCGATTGCCGCCAACCAGATTACCCGTGACGAAATTGAAGCCGGCGAGAAAGATTCCAGCCACAAGCTTCAGCTGGCCAAATCAAAAATCGTGGTGCCTGTTGCAGCCAAGCGCAAGGGCCCGAAGTATACGCCCGTCTCCCGTCGCCAGGATCGCCCGGACGCAATCAGCTGGTTGCTGCGCTATCATCCCGAGCTGGCAGACAGCCAGGTCATGAAGCTAGTCGGCACCACCAAGACGACCATCAATGCCATCCGTGACCGCACCCACTGGAACAGCCAGAACCTGAAACCGGTTGACCCGGTGACACTGGGGCTGTGCTCACAGCTTGAACTGGACCTCGCAGTGCGCAAGGCAGCCAAACGCGTCGAAAAGGCCGGTGGAACGCTGCCAAATCGCGTTCTGATGCCGGCGGAGGAAACAGTGCCGCCGCCATATGCAATAGCCGACGCACCGGCGGAACAACCGGCTGAAGATGCCGGTGCACCGGATGCCGATGAGGCCTTCAAGGACTTCAAACCGGAAGAAGCCGAACCGGTTGTTGAAGAAGAAGCCGATGTCGATGCAGATTCAGTCTTTGCAAAGCTGAAAGACCTGAAAACGGAAGCCCCTTCTGAGGAATAGGCGGAACTACTGGCATCGCTTGTAATCCCCGGGTGCGTTGCCGGGGGTAGAGAGTTAGCCCTGGTACGGAGCTCAATCGGTGAGCTCCCTTTCCAGCCCCGCTTTATTGCTAAAACACATTCCGCTAGAAGCTGGCTTCAGCCCCGCAATACCGGCTCTTGAACCAAAGACTTCTTGCGCACCATTGCCTCCCGGTAGAATACATAAAGACCAGACAGGGCAATCATCAAGATGCCGATAATATTCATTTTGTCAGGCAAATCACCCCAAACGATGAAGCCCAGCAGCACCGCAAACGGCAACCCGGCATACTCGTATGAAGCCACAGTTCGAACCTGCGCGATGCGATAGGCATGTGACAGCAAATAGCCCCCGATACCGACCAGAACGCCACAGGCAGACATCATGGCGAAGCCGAAAGCGTCAGGCAGTTTCCAGGCTCTGAACAGAAAATCCAGCGTGACGTTATCTCCGCTGGACATCCAGCCTGAGCCAAACACGATGCCGAAGCCAAGCGAGAAAACGATAAAGCAGACCTGCACGTAAAATGCCATTACCGAGGCGTTTTCTATGGCACCCAGCTTGCGGGCCAAAATCTGGATTGACGCATAACAGACCGCCCCCAGCAGAGGCAGTAATCCAACCAGCCTTATGGCATCGGTCCCCGGTCGAAGCATGATCACTACGCCGACCAGGCCGATCAGCACCGCGAGCCATCGCCGGGCACCAATTTTTTCGCCCAAAAATGGAATCGCCATCAACGTTATGATCAGGGGAGCGGAGAAGAATATTGCTGCTGCATCTCCAAGCGGCATGGATGCCAGGCCGAGAAAATACGCCATGTTGGCACAGATCAACAGTATTCCCCGCGCCAGATGGGTACCGGGACGGCTGGATCTCAGTTGCTGAAATCCACCCTCCATTTTGAGAAAAACGCAAGTCAGCAAGATGGCGAACACCGAACGCACAAATCCGATCTCGTGCAGCGGATAGGTTCCGGACACCAGCTTGATTATCATGTCCTGTATGCCCAGGGCAAAGGTGCCGCCGAGCACACACAAGATACCGATCAGGTTGCTGTCGCTGCCTCGTTCAGTCATTCGGAGATGGTCGCCTGCGAAAAATGTCAGACCGTCATTCTACTGTCTATTGTATTAACGAAGCTGAAATTTACAGATACAATTTCGCAGCCCGAAAGTCGCAGAATTCTGCAATTTATACGTGTATTTTCGCTGTTCTACACCTTCAGGTAGAACAGGTCCGTATCACCTGGCACAACGCCGGCAGCCGTCAGCATGGCGTGAACCTGGCCCCTGTGATGGGTTTGATGGTTGAAAAAATGCATTACCAGAAAACCGGCCGGTTTGGTTACTTCGCGCTGCGCCGCACCGGACAACCAGGTGATGTCATTTGCCAGCCATGCTGCATCCAGATTTTCCGCCCAATTCACAATAATGTCGTCCGTCGCGGCCCGCTGTCGCTTCAATTCACTCCAGTCACATATCATCGAGGACGACGCTTGAATTGCCGAAACGGCGGGCTGGGGGCTTCCGGAAAACCGGTGCATCCAGATTTGATCACCCCACAGAAGATGGCTCAATGTACCATGGATGGAGCCGAAAAATGCCGCACGGTCCAGTTGGCGTGTGCCATCGTTCAGCGCGTCTGCCGCGTCAAGGATCGAGCGGTTCTGCCACACGTTGTAACGCGCCATTATGCAAATATAATCCGGCGTTATCAAAGGCTTCCGACACCCCTGGCAGTCATGGCCTGTGTCAGTTCATCAAGAATTGCTGGGTCGTCAATCGTCGCAGGCATCTTCCAGTCAGTCCCGTCAGCAATTGACCTGACGGTTGCCCTCAGGATTTTTCCGGAACGGGTTTTGGGCAGCCGCGCCACAACGATCACCGTTCGCAGTGCTGCGACTGCACCGATCTTCTCGCGCACCAGCCGGACGCACCCGCTTTCGATTTCATCGGGCGTCTTGCTGACCCCGGATTTAAGCACCACAAAACCGACTGGCAACTGGCCTTTGAGTTTATCTGCGACACCGACAACCGCACATTCTGCAACATCAGGGTGTGACGCGAGCACTTCTTCCATGCCGCCCGTGGACAGCCTGTGACCTGCCACGTTGATGATGTCGTCGGTACGCGCCATGATGTACAAATAACCGTCTTCATCCATGTATCCCGCATCGGATGTCTCGTAATATCCCGGAAACGCCGCCAGATAGCTGTCGTGGAACCTTTCATGAGCGTTCCACAGGGTTGGCAGGCATGACGGCGGCAGCGGCAGTTTTACGCAAACCGCGCCCAACTCGCCACGCGCCAGTTCATGACCGCCATCATCCAGCACCTGGATGTCGTAGCCCGGCATAGGGACCGCCGGCGACCCCAGCTTCACCGGCAAGGTGCCCAGCCCCACAGGATTACCCGCAATCGTCCAGCCGGTTTCGGTCTGCCACCAATGGTCTATCACCGGCACCTGCAAGACCTGTTGCGCCCATTCGATTGTGTCCGGATCTGCCCGTTCACCGGCAAGAAACAGTGTGCGGAAATGCGACAGATCGTATTTTTCAATGAATTTTCCCTCCGGATCTTCCTTCTTGATCGCCCGGAAGGCCGTCGGCGCGGTAAACAGACAAACCGCCTTGTGTTCGGCGATTACCCGCCAGAATGTTCCGGCATCCGGTGTGCCGACCGGTTTTCCTTCAAACAGGATTGTCGTACTGCCATGCAGCAATGGTGCATAGACAATATAGGAATGGCCGACCACCCAGCCAACATCCGACGCCGCCCAGAAAACTTCACCCGGTTTCACGCCATACATCGCCGACATGGACCATTTCAGCGCCACCATGTGCCCGCCATTGTCGCGAACAACCCCTTTCGGCTGACCGGTCGTACCGGAGGTATATAGGATGTACAGCGGATCGGTTGCCTTCACCGGCACACAATCGGCTTTGCGGCCTGCTGCCCGCACCGCATCAACTTCTATCTGCCAGTCATGATCATACCCGTCCTTCATATCCGCGACAGCCTGCTCGCGCTGCAGTACAATCGTGCCAACAGGTTTGGACTTAGCCAGTGCGATCGCTTCATCTAGCAGGGGCTTGTAGGCAATCACCCTGCCCGGCTCAATACCACACGAACTTGATACTATAATCTTTGGAGCGGCGTCGTTGATACGAGTAGCGAGCTCTGCGGCTGCAAATCCGCCAAATACGACCGAATGTATAGCTCCGATACGAGCGCATGCCAGCATGGCAATGGCAGCCTCCGGCACCATCGGCATGTAGATTATGACCCGATCACCTCGAGCAGCGCCCTTGTCGGACAGAACCTGCGCGAAACTCGCCACTTCATCCTGCAACTGCGCATAGCTGTAGGTTCGCTTCGCACCGGTTATCGGTGAATCGTAAATAATGGCCGCTTGTTCGCCGCGCCCCGCCTCGACATGGCGGTCCACGCAGTTCCAGCAGGTGTTGCACTCCGCACCAACGAACCAGCGGTCCATTCCGTCAACCCTGGCGAATACCTTGTCCCAGGGCTTGCTCCAGTCGATTTCAGCTGCGACATCCCCCCAAAACCTCTCCGGATCTGACTTCCAGGCTGCGTAAACGTCGTGATAACGGGTCATTTCCTGTTCATTCCCCTGCATTTCATGGTTCAATTTTGGGCATTGTGGCGAAACTCGAACCCGTTGCAAGCCAGTAAAAAGACGTAGCCCCTTCGTACACCACCAAAAACCGCACTGTTTGGCGCTTTTGCAGCGATTATTCGCCCTGATGAGCGACCTCTACGGTGCTGTGGAGGATGAACAGCGGGCATAGGCAGGGCTGAACAGCATGAGAATGATCGTTTTTCAGCGCTCCAAACATCTGCATGACGCGAATTCGCCACCCCACGAGACAAAAAATCAACGGCCGGTTTCAGTTTGCCGGTTGCCGGACCTCCAGTCCCGGCACCTCGTTATAACCCGCCCACGAAGCCCCCCACGGCCTGCATGACAGGCACCAAATGCGGAAGGATCAACCCTTGGATCATAGTCGCGCCGAACAACGCCTGCACGCCCGGTCCTGACTTCATGGCGGTGGCACCCGGCATGCTGGCGGCTGCGGTCTGCGCGTGCGCTTACACAAACTGCCGCCGATCTATTGCGCTTTGAGCCTGCCTGCCAGGGTACTGTGAAAGTTGCTGCAGGCAATTTGCACACACCTGCCGGTCACCCCGCATCGGCATGGTTTCGCCCCTTGCGCCAACCAGGGCTTCCGATCGACAACGCTGCAAGGGTCGCCGAACCGCTGGTACTTCCAGTCATCCGGCTGCGCGGCATCAGGTTGAATTGCACACCCGTCTGCTACAGGTTAGACAATCTCGACAACAGACACGCTCAAGCCCCCCTGCAGGACGCAACCATCCATGACCAACTCGTATCAAATCGGACTTGCCAAAACCGAAGCCAACTATCAGCCACTGACCCCGATCACCTTTCTGGCCCGCAGCGCCAGGGTTTATCCGGATCATGTCGCCATCGTGCACGGCAATCAACGCACCAGCTACAGGCGATTTTATGCACGCTCCCGCAAGCTGGCTTCCGCACTTTCCGCACATGGCGTGTCCACCGGTGACACTGTCTCAGTCATGCTGGCCAACACCCCGCCCATGCTGGAAGCACACTACGGCGTGCCGATGTGCGGCGCTGTATTGAACACTATGAACACCCGCCTCGACGCCAGGATCATAGCCTTCACCCTGGATCATGCGGAGACGAAAGTCCTTATCGTGGACAGGGAATATTCCACCCTCGTCGCCGAAGCCCTCACCATGATGGAAGGCAAGCAACCTTTCATCATCGACTATGACGACAAGGAGTATCCCCAGTCGGGCCCGTTGATCGGCGACATTGAATATGAAAATTTCATCGCTGCCGGAGACGAAAGCTACGCCTGGAAAATACCGGATGACGAGTGGGATGCCATCTCGCTCAACTACACATCGGGGACCACCGGCAATCCCAAGGGCGTTGTCTATCATCATCGCGGTGCCTACCTTCTGGGCCAGGGCAATGCCATCACCGCTTCCATGGCCAAGCATCCCGTCTACCTGTGGACGCTGCCAATGTTCCACTGCAACGGCTGGTGTTTCCCCTGGACCATGTCGGTCATCGGCGGCACCCACATATGTTTGAGACAGGTGCGGGCGAAGGCAATTTGGGATGCTCTTGCAGACCACCGCGTCACCCATCTGTGCGGCGCGCCCATCGTGATGTCGACCATTCTGGGCGCACCCGAACAAGACAAGCGCGACCTCGATCATGTCGTAGAATTCTTCACCGCCGCTGCTCCGCCACCGGAAGCGACACTGGCCGCCATGGCCGACGCCGGCTTCAATGTGACCCATCTCTACGGCCTGACCGAAAGCTACGGGCCGGCTGTCGTCAACGACTGGTCGGCCGCGTGGGACGAACTGCCGGCTGCCGAACGCGCAGCGAAGAAAGCCCGCCAGGGAGTCCCCTATGCAGCACTCGACGACCTGACTGTCATGGACCCTGAAACCATGACCCGCGTGCCTGCCGATGGCGAGACCATGGGCGAAGTCATGATGCGCGGCAACGTGGTCATGAAGGGGTACCTGAAAAACCAGGCGGCCTCCGATGACGCCTTCCGCGGCGGCTGGTTCCACACCGGTGATCTTGGTGTGTTGCACGCAGACGGATATATCCAGCTCAAGGACAGATCCAAGGACATCATCATTTCCGGCGGTGAAAACATTTCCTCTATCGAGGTTGAAGACACGCTGTACAAACACCCCGCTGTTTCGGCATGTGCGGTGGTTGCCAAGGCCGACGACAAGTGGGGTGAAACACCTTGCGCGTTCATCGAGCTGAAGCCCGGTCAATCAGTTACCAGCGAAGACA
This sequence comes from Alphaproteobacteria bacterium, assembly GCA_024640405.1. Lineage (GTDB taxonomy): Bacteria > Pseudomonadota > Alphaproteobacteria > Rhizobiales > Aestuariivirgaceae > Anderseniella. Next base: position 13,525 of record JAHEFB010000022.1, read on the forward strand.
TCATCGAGTTCTGCCGGCAGAACATGGCGCGGTTCAAAGTGCCACGGCACGTGGTCTTTACCGAACTGCCAAAGACATCGACCGGCAAGATTCAGAAGTTCAAACTGCGTGACATGACCGCCGATGCATAATGTGGCAGCCGCTGATTTCAGATATCGGCATGTGATTATAAATCATGTGCCATATATCATATAAATCTTCAAATTCAGCAATTAATGGAACTCCAGACACTACATGGGTTCCGCATTGGGTTCCATGTTCTCAGAACTCGGTTCGGGTACCGGTTATCTGCCGCACCTGCTCGGCCCAGCCGTTCAGAAGGCGGCGCTTCTCATCCATCTCGGCGGCCAGCTGGTAGATGCCCCTCACACCCCCGGCCGTACCGGATCGCACATTCAGCACACGGTCCAGCAACTCCGGCGGCGCGCCGAGGCGCACCATTCCAACAGCCGCCGTCCGGCGCAGGTCGCGAAGCTGCCACCCCTCCACCCCGGACAGTTTGCGCGACTTTGAAACAGCATTCGAATAGCCCGTCACCGGTGTGGTCGCGCGCGGCCCTGCCGGAAACACCAGGCCGCTTTTTGAGCGTGGCAAAGCCGCCAGCAGTTCAAGCGCAAAATCCGACAACGGCAACTCATGCGTGTGTCCGCCATGACTGCGGGCACCGGGAGGAGACCACACCCTTGACTGGAACTGAATGTCTTCAAGACGCATGGACGCCATGTCACTGCGGCTCTGGCCGGTCAGCAAAAGCAGCTTGAACAGGGCCCCGAACGGCCAGCCCTGAAGAGACCATGCAGACCATAATTTTGCGATCTCGGCATCGCTCAGGAATCGTTCCCTCGCGGTCTCGCGATGCGGTGCCGACACCCCCCTGCCCGGGTTCGCCTGCACCAGGTCAACCTCGCACCCCCAGGCAAACATTTTCCGGATCAGCGCCAGCAACCGGTTGGCTGCGTACGGGTGACCGCGTGCCGCCACGGTCTCTACAATCTCGATGACATCGCGACGCGCGATGCCGGACGCAGCCCGCCTGCCCCATGCCGGAATGATCTCGCGCCTGATCATGCCTTCGTCGGCCGGCCAGCTCTTCTTGTTCCGGCGCGCGTGTCGTTCAAGGTAGCTTTTGGCAAGGTGATCAACCGTGACCGCACCGCCGGTTACGGCTGTACGTTGCCGGGCCGGATCCTGTCCCTCGGCTATTTGCTTCAGCGCCTGGGTCGCCGCTTCGCGCGCCAGCTTCAACGGCAGGGCCGGCCAGTCACCCAGCGACAGGCGCTTGCGCTTGCCGCCGGTGCGATACATGATCTGCCAGCTTCGATGACCGGTGCTGGTGAGCCGCAATCCGAAACCCGGCTGGGCCTTGTCCCAGTAATCGACGCGATCCTTCGTGGGAGGTTGCAGCCTGGCTATTCCGGCTTCGGTAATTTTTATGATCGGCAATTGTTCACACCTGACTGACATCTACCACGCGCCCCGCTGACAACCATTATAGATGTCTTTGCGCGAGTCGTGACTTTGCCCGACCGGAATGATTGTGGTTGTGAAGCTCGAAATGATCGCCGCGCCCTGATGTGCATCCATCCGGGATGCTCGGTGACAAGCCGCCTGTATCACCGTTCAGCCTGGCCAGCACTTCTGGCCGTGATGCCATTTTCCATCGAACAGGGTTTATTTTTCATGAAGGCATTTTGGCCGATAAAATTCACGCCGCCGTGACCCGCGTTCACGCATGGCGTGATCGTCCATGTGCAATTCTTCACATGACGGCGTTTAAGTGGCCTTCCTGCAACGGTTTATTTGTTGAACACCCTGTGTAGCGACTTGATTGGATTTAGCTCACCGCCAGCGTCATCTTGTGTCCAACAAACGCAGCCAACGAAAAACAGCCGCTGCACAACAACAAGGACAAGAACAATGAAAAATGTTGCTATCACTCTCGCCGCCCTGACCATCTTCGCCGCCCCGGCTCTGGCAGACACCATTCACACGGATGGCCCGATCAAATCTGTTTCCGTGGCCTCCAACCTCGACGCCAAGCAGGACTTCGGCGCAACAATTACCCCGGTTCGCTCCAACGCCGGCAAGAAGACCAATTTCGGCGGCGGGCATGTTTTCCAGCCGCATGACTTCCGCGGTGGCGGTCGCTAGGACCGTCAATCACAAATACGCCCGGTCAGTAACAGACGTCCCCCTCAACGTTAGCGAGACCCCGGCAAGACAAACGGCTCCGGATTCCCCTTCCGGGGCCGTTTTACAAATTCCGCACGAACTCCCGGCATCCCATACAAAAAGGGCTCGCAGCGATTGCTCGCGCGAACCCTTCGTGAGACATGCCGTTCAGGGCAAATCCGGGAATACCGGAATAACCGGTTTCCCAACAGCAAACATCAAACCCTGGAGATTGCTCCAATGCGAGACGCCCGTGTCCAGATTACCCTAACTGCAGTTCTGATCTCACTCGACATCGGATCACCTCCTTTCGATTGTTAATGACACCCATCAGCGTATCAGGTGTTCGCAAACCGTCAATCGCCAATTGTCTTCACTACAAGGGTCATGACCCTGGCTTCAGTTGAACCGGCTGGGCCGGAACGGTTCCAGCATTTTCTCAGGCTCACCGGTTGCAATCTCGTGTGCGACAAGCCGCCCGACCAGCGGGCCAAGCGTAACGCCTGAGTGCATGACGGCAACGTACACGTCGCTGCCCAGCCTGCCGATGGCGGGATAGCTGTCCACAGGCATTGGCCGCACTCCGTATCGCACCTTTTCGATCTTCAGCCCTGGCGCTGCATTGGGCAGGCGCTGCTTCATCCGCTCAAGCATCCTCTGCGCCACATCCTCCAGCTCCCCGTCTCCAACGGCACCTGAATAAAGGTTGCCGCAAATCGCGCGCCCATCCGGCAATTGCTTGAAGTGAACATCAGGAGACCAGATTGTGTGTTGCAGCCGAAAAGGCAGCTCATTTGTCTCTATCAGGACACCGGGTTCATTGTTCATCGGCAGTTTGCCGCCACATTTGTCCGCCAGCTCGCCGGTCATGACACCTGCTGCAATGATCACGTCATCCACCGGAATTCGCCCCGCCGCCCCGATTACGACATGTCCGGTTCCGCTTCGCTCGATGGCAGATACCGGCGCGCCCGCCAGTATCGTGGCGCCGGCATCCTGGGCAGCCCGCAGCAGCAGGCGGGTAACGGAGCCTGCCTCCATTGTTCCCTCGCGCTCCATCAACAGGGCTTTTGGCGGCAGATCCGCGAGTTCCGGCTCAAGGGTACGCAATTCATCGCGGCTCACCAGCTTCACCGGATGACCAAACCGGCCAAGTTCTTCGGCAAGTTCATCAAGCTTGCCTTCGCGTGCTTCCCAGTTGAGCGAGCCGGTCCACTGGATTTCCAGCGCACCGTTGAATTCAGCGTCCAGTTCACGATGCGCCTGAATTGCAGCCAGCCGCATCTCATAATAGTCCTTGCGGGACACAAAACTGGCATTTATCCAGCCCATCGAGCGTGAAGACGCGCCACAGGCAGGTTCATATGCCTCAAACACCGACACCCTGCACCCCGCGATCGCCAGTTCACGCGCAATGGATGCGCCAATAATGCCTGCCCCGATGATTGCAATATGCTTCAAGCTGAACCTCCGTCAAACTGCCCGAAAAAGGGGCCGCGCGAACATTGTCCCGCGCGACCCCTTGTAGCTCAACCCTGCCTGCTGCGGCAGGGAACCTTTTGACTTTACATTTTCAACTCTCGCTCATTTCGCCTTCAATACGCTGCATTTCATCTTTGAGTTGAAGTTTGCGGCGTTTTATTCGGGCTATTTCCACACTGTCTACCGAAGGATGCTGCAAGGCGTTGTCCAATTGATGCTCCAACTCCTGATGCTTTGCGCTCAACTCCGACAGATGTGACTGAAGAGACATGTTTAACCTCCTGCATGATGTGAAACGGACATCGAAAGTGTGACACGCAGAATGCGCCAAGTCGATGCGTTTTATGATGAGTATGACCGAATAATTGCTAAGCTGCACAAACAGACCTTGCCAAACCGGCCCAAAAACCGGAAAAATGCAAGCCTTACGAGGTCAGGGAAAGGAATGTAGTTTCACATGACGGAAAGGCCGGGGAAGGAAAATTTGATGGCCTTGCTGAACACCTTGAAGCAACGCCATCGCGATCTGGATGTTGCAATTGATTCGCTTGTTGCGACCGGTAGTGCCGATCAGTTGCAGTTGCGCAGGCTCAAAAAGGAAAAACTCGCCTTAAAGGACCGCATCGCGAAAATTGAGGATGATTCCCTGCCCGACATTATCGCCTGACTGCGTCCGAAGCACTCCTCAAACGCGCAAAAGCATCGTAATTGGACTGAAAACCATACAAAGAACATTGCGCTGGCAAGCGTTATTCATATAATCGCGCGCTTTCCCGGATTCCGGCAGACACATCCTGTCACACGCCGGATCAAAGCGAAGGCACCATTTCATGGCAAACTCCGACACATGTGACGTCGCCATCATCATGGGCAGTCAGTCCGACTGGCCGATCATGAAGAACGCTGCTGATACGCTTGCAGCGCTGGGTATTTCCCATCAGACACGTATTGTTTCGGCTCATCGCACGCCTGATCGTTTGTATGAGTTTGCCAAAGGCGCACGTGATCAGGGTTTCAAGATCATCATCGCCGGCGCAGGCGGCGCGGCACACCTGCCAGGCATGACGGCCAGTCTGTCCCCATTGCCGGTTTTTGGCGTACCGATACAGAGCAAGGCGCTACAGGGTGTGGATTCACTGCACTCAATCGTTCAGATGCCTGCAGGCATCCCTGTTGGCACACTGGCAATTGGCAAACCCGGTGCTGTAAATGCAGCCCTTCTTGCTGCAGCGGTGCTCGCTTTGAGCGATCCGGATATCTCGGCAAGGCTCGATGACTGGCGTGCTGCACAAACCGAAGCGGTTGCATCAGCACCGGCTGAAGTTGATCAGCCGTGATGATTGAACCGCTTCGCCGCGGAAGCGTTATCGGAATTTTGGGCGGCGGACAGCTTGGCCGCATGCTGGCCCTGGCGGCAGCCCGGCTCGGTTTCAAAACCCATGTCTATTCGCCTGCAGGTGACAATCCGGCATTCGCGGTCTGCCATTCTCACACCCAGGCCGACTTTGGCGATCAATCGTCGCTGCAAGCCTTCGCCGGAGCTTGCGATGCGGTAACCTACGAATGGGAAAATGTGCCGGTCGACATCTGCGATCTCATCGAGACCGTTTGCCCGGTCCGTCCCGGCCCCGACGTATTGCGAATCTCACAGGACCGCATCGCGGAGAAAACCTTTATCTCCGGCCTCGGAATTCCGGTACCTGATTTTCATCCCGCAGGGTCTTTGAGCGAGCTTGAAGAAGCTGCTGCCCGGATCGGACGCCCCGGAGTGCTGAAAACCCGGCGCTTCGGGTATGACGGAAAGGGACAGACCGGCATCAAGGACGCAACTGTGCTGGCTGACGCCTGGAATGCAGTTGGCGGGCAACCGGCCATTCTGGAAGCATTTGTGCCATTCGACAGGGAAGTATCGGTCATTGCCGCGCGCGGGATTGATGGCACCATTGCAACCTATGACATTCCGCAGAACCTTCATGAAAATGGTATCTTGCGATCATCAACAGTGCCGGCGCTGCTCAAGCCCCGAACCGCCGGAAGGGCCCGTGAAATTGCATCTACGCTGTTGGAATCATTGAACTATGTAGGGGTTATGACAGTAGAGTTGTTTGTATCCACGAGGGGCGGAGTGGAAAGCCTGATGGTGAACGAGATCGCTCCCAGGGTTCACAACTCCGGTCACTGGACCGAAGCTGCCTGCCATGTTTCCCAGTTTGAACAGCACATTCGGGCAGTCGCCGGATGGCCGCTTGGTGACACCCGCAGAACGTCAGATTGTGTAATGGAAAATTTGCTCGGCGATGAAATATTCGCTTGCCCGGAGCTTGCCCGCCTGCCCGGTGCGGTGGTCCATGACTATGGCAAGGCACAGAGCCGCGAGGGGCGCAAAATGGGCCATGTCACGCGCCTTAAACTGAGAAAATAGCGCCGGTTTGCTGATAATCTGGTGTGTTTTGCACTCGACAGCAGGCTCGTGTTCTGGTACTCACACCACCAATCGGGTCAGGCTATCGCTTGACCTGCTGTTATTCTTTGTTTTTGGCCTTGGCCTCCAAACATGCCTGACAGCATTTGATCTGAACAGTATTAACGCCAACACGGGGTAATTGCCTGTGCATGTAATTGTACGCGACAACAATGTAGACCAGGCGCTCAAAGCGCTTAAGAAGAAGATGCAGCGTGAAGGCATCTTCCGTGAAATGAAGCTGCGCGGTCACTTCGAAAAACCTTCAGAAAAGAAAGCCCGTGAAAAGGCTGAGGCCATTCGCCGGTCCCGCAAGCTGGCCCGCAAGCGCGCGCTGCGCGAAGGTGGCGTTGTCGCGGGTCGTCGCGGCAAATAATTTCCTGCCGGGGTATTTCCCACTATTTGACGGAGCCTGCTCGACTATGGTCGGCGCGGGCTTTTTCGTGTCTGCTGCAGGCTATGCGCGACGGAGAAATCATGCTGTTGGAGCGTTCACCCCGATACCCGGGCAATCGACACGTTGCGTGGCGTCGTGCCCTTATTGACCACCGCGATTTGCGACCCGGGGATACAGTTCCTTGATGACGCTGCTGGCAGTCTTTTCGAATGCACACGGCAAAAACCCGTGAACCATTGCAGCAAGGCCGGCACCTATCAGCTTCAAGCCAAACCGGGATGCGAACATGAAATGTTCGGGATAGCTTTCACCGACACTGGCGGGATGATCAAACAATGCGGCGTCCAGGGCGCGTTTCATGGTGCTGTTTCCTCGTTTTCTTCAATTCTGCAGACAAGATAGCCGCAATCGCATCGAAAGGGCTCCCAATTTTCAATCAAATACCTTATATTCATGGGATAACGTCCCACCAATCCGAAGTGTACGACACCCATGGACCAGATTGATAGAAAAATTCTCACACTCATCCAGCATGACGCCGGCCTGTCACTCAACGACATGGCAGAACAGGTTCACCTGTCACGCAATGCCTGCTGGAACCGCGTAAAGCAGATGGAAGACAAGGGCATTATCCGCTCCCGGGTTACACTACTGAACCCTGACAAGCTCAACCTCGATCTGACCGTGTTCATTTCTGTGCGCACCAACAACCACACAAGTGCCTGGCTCGAGCGATTTCACGCCGCGGTGCGCACCTTGCCGGAAATCATCGGCATTTACCGCACAACCGGTGATGTGGATTATTTGCTGCAGGCAGTTGTGCCGAGCATGAAGGCCTATGATGCGCTGTATCAGCGGCTTATTTCAAAGGTCGAACTGAACGATGTATCGTCCAGCTTCGTCATGGAGGAAATCAAGCGCACGACAGTACTGCCACTGCATTATGCTTGAAGTTCATCACTTTGGCGCAGCACCATTCGCCTTCAGAAATGCCTTGATGGCGCCCCAACTGACGTGCGTGAGCGGATCGATGTGATCACCGCCAGGCATCTCCAGAAAGTCTTTGGGGCCCGTGAAAGCGTCATGCAGGCGCTTGCCCTGCTGAAACGGGATAATTCTGTCTGCGGTGCCGTGGAACACGAACACCGGCGCCGTAACCCTTGGCGCAAAATCGATGGACCGGTACTGATCCTTCATCAGCAACCCGACCGGCAGGAACCAGTATCGTATTCGTGCCACGTCTGCAGCTGAGGTGAAAGGTGCTTCCAGGATTACAGCCAGTGGCGAGGTTTCCGGGTCTGCTGCCAACTGGGTTGCAATTCCGGAGCCGAGCGACTCTCCGAACAATATGATACGCGACCGTGATACCCCCCGCTGCAGCAACAGTTTCACGGCGGCTCGCCCGTCCTCGACGAGACCCTTCTCAGTCAAACTTCCTGTAGACCCTCCGTAGCCGCGCCAGCTCAATGCAAGCACGCCAAAACCCTCATCACGAAACAATCTGAAACGTTCTGCCCGGTCACCAAGCGTGCCGGCATTGCCATGCATGTACACAATCACCGGCGAACCGGCTTGCGGTGGCAATGCCAGCCAGGAGACCAGCGTCTCGCCGTCATCGGTCTCGATTGACGCCGCAACGAAATTATCAAGTCCGAATTTGGCCGGATCCTCGAACCCTGTCCTGGCACTGTGCTGCGGAAAATACTGAAAATTCCGCTGCGCCACATACATGAATCCCGCGATCGCGAGGTATATGGCGGCAGGTAGAATTACAAAACTGATCATGATTTTCTTCATACGGTCTGATCTAGAAAGCAAAAACCGGTGGCACAAGACCACCGGTTTCAACTGTCAATCAGTCGTGCTGCCGGGCCACATCAGTCCATCGCCTTGACGATACCTTCAACCATTTTCTTGGCGTCGCCCAGTAACATCAGTGTGTTGTCGCGATAGAACAGTGAATTGTCGATACCGGCATACCCCGACGCCAGTGAGCGCTTGGAGAACATGACCGTTCCGGCATTCCACACTTCCAGCACCGGCATTCCGAATATCGGCGATTGCGGATCCTCTTTTGCGGCAGGATTGGTCACGTCGTTTGCACCGATCACGTAGGCAATGTCCGTATTGGCGAATTCCGAGTTGATGTCTTCCAGCTCGAACACTTCGTCGTAGGGTACATTGGCTTCAGCCAGCAGCACATTCATGTGGCCGGGCATCCGACCCGCAACCGGGTGAATGGCATATTTGACCGTTACGCCTGCAGCCTTCAATTCATCCGCCATCTCGCGCAAGGCGTGCTGCGCCTGCGCGACGGCCATGCCGTAGCCCGGCACAATGATCACCGACGATGCATTCTTCAACATGAAGCCGGCATCTTCCGCCGAACCCTGTTTGACGGGCTTCACTTCACCGTCGGCACCCGCCGCCGGTCCGGCAGTCTCGCCGCCAAACCCGCCAAGGATCACCGAGATGAAGGAGCGATTCATACCCTTGCACATGATGTAGGACAATATCGCACCCGACGAACCGACCAGCGCACCGGTGATGATCAGAGCGGTATTGCCCAGTGTGAAGCCAATACCGGCGGCTGCCCAGCCGGAGTAGGAGTTCAGCATCGACACAACCACCGGCATGTCCGCGCCACCGATCGGGATGATGATCAGGACACCAAACACCAGCGACAGAACAACGATCAGCCAGAAAGCGGTTGCCGACTGGGAGGCCATGAACCAGATGATGGAGATGACGATTGCCGCAAACAGGCCGATATTGATCAGGTGCCGCATCGGCAGCATGATCGGTGCGCCCGACACGCGGCCTGACAACTTGCCAAACGCAATGACCGACCCGGTAAAGGTTATGGCGCCAATGCCTGCGCCCAGCGCCATTTCCAGCAGTGAAGCCGCCTTGATATGACCTGAAGCGTCGGCAATATTGAAGGCTTCCGGCGAGTAAAGTGCCGCAGCAGCCACAAACACCGCCGCCATGCCAACCAAGGAATGGAAAGCTGCCACCAGTTCGGGCATTGCCGTCATCGGAATATTCTTGGCAGTGTAAGCGCCGATGCCGCCGCCAATGGCGATTGCAAGTATGATCAGTATCCAGGCCGTCGCAGAGCCGACACCCATCAGCAACAGTGTGGTCACCACCGCAACGGCCATGCCGATCATGCCGAACCGGTTGCCTTGTCTTGATGACTCAGGATGTGAAAGGCCGCGCAGTGCCAGAATGAACAGGACGCCTGAAACGAGATAGAGAAGGGCAGCGAGGTTGGCTGACATCACTTGGCTTCCTTCTTTTTATACATGGCCAGCATTCGCTGGGTGACCAAAAAGCCACCGAATATGTTCACACTGGCAAAAATCAACGCAATGAAGCCGAATATCATGGCCGCCGTTGAGCCGGATGCGATCGCACCTGCCCCGACCGCCAGCAGAGCGCCGACTACAATCACCGATGAAATCGCATTGGTGACCGACATCAGCGGCGTATGCAGCGCAGGTGTCACCTGCCACACCACATAATATCCGACAAAAATCGCCAGCACGAAGATGGCGAGGCGAAACACGAATGGATCAATTCCCGTTGCAGCACCGGCCGCAGCGCCCGCGCCTTCGGCAATCAACTGCGCCTGGTCAGCCAGTGCCTGCGCCTGCTCGGAAGCCGTTCGCGCGGAATCAGCGGCATTCTTTGCAGCTTCCGCTGCCGCTTTTGCAGCTTCCGCTGCCTCTTGTGGGGTAATTCCTGCCATAGTCCTAGCTCCCCTTCTTTGATGTCAGAACCGGATGCACAATTTTACCGTCACGCATCAGACCGCATCCGGTGATTATTTCATCTTCCCAGTCGAGTTTCATGTCTCCTTCCGGCGACACGATCAGATCGACAAAATTCTGCAGGTTCTTGGCATAGAGCGTAGAGGCATTGCCAGCGAGTTTGCCGGGCAAATTCTCATGTCCCATGATTGCAACGCCTTTATGATCAACAATCTCGCCCGGCTTCGAAAGCGGGCAATTGCCGCCGCGTTCCACAGCCATGTCCACAATGATGGAACCGGCTTTCATGCTCTCGACCATCGCCTTTGTCACCAGCACCGGAGCCGGACGTCCGGGAATAAGCGCCGTCGTTATGACTATATCCTGACCCTTGATGTGGTTTGCGACCAGTTCAGCCTGCTTCTTTTTGTCTTCCGCAGACAGCTCCTTGGCATAACCACCTTCGGTAGCCGCATCTGCCATGCCCTCAACAAATACAAATTTGGCACCCAGCGATGCGACCTGTTCGCCTGCAGCGGCCCTGACGTCTGTCGCCGACACAACGGCACCCAGACGCCGCGCTGTCGCGATGGCCTGCAGGCCCGCCACGCCGGCGCCCATTATGAATACCCGTGCTGCCGGAACCGTCCCCGCTGCAGTCATCATCATTGGAAAGGCCCGGCTGAACTGCTCCGCAGCATCAATCACAGCCTTGTAGCCGGCAAGATTGGCCTGTGACGACAACACATCCATTGACTGGGCTCGGGTTATACGCGGCACCAGCTCCATTGAAAAAGCCGACACGCCCTGCTTTGCCATGGCGTCCAGGTTCCTGCGGTCGCCATGCGGGTCGAGCTGGGCTGCAACAATCGCACCCTTTTTGAGCGACTTTATACTCGCGTCCGGCAAGCGGCGCACGGCCAGCACAATATCGGCATCCTTCAGTACAACGGCACCCTTGGCAATTGTGGCGCCGGCTGCCTTGAATGCATCATCGGACATGAATGAACCGGCGCCCGCGCCTTGCTCAATGCATACCGTGAGACCTTTCTTCACGTAGGCTTTCACCGCATCCGGGGACACCGCAACACGGGTTTCTCCTGCCGCCGTTTCAGAGGGGACAGCTATCTTCATGGTTTACTCCAATCGACTTGCCGGGAACAGCGCAAGTAGGCCTTGTGGACGTGTCAGGAAACCAGCATCGCAGCAAACAACGCAAACAACGCGGCTACGGCGCCGGACAATATCCAGTTGCCTGATCCAACCCGCACATCGATGATCAGTGAAATCGCCCCGATGATCAGACCTGCAAAGCCATAGTACAGAGACCCGACAGGACCAAAGGCGAACAGGCACAAGGACGTGAGAATGATGAAGCAGGCAATGGAAAGCACCACTGAATATTTCACAAATCCCTTATAGGTGGCCGCATGATCGGTTGTACCGGCAGGGTCAAGAGTTTCCGCAGTGAAACGGTCGTGTCCAGACATGAATAAAAGCCCCTGAAAAGCTGAAATTGAACAATTAGAAACAGTAAACCGCCACAATACGGGCAGGCATCCCGAAAAATCAACTTGCAATAGCTCAAGCCGGTTTTCCACTGGTTTAAACGCCGCACCTTTCGCCGGGCGTCAAACGGCGTATCAGACAGCTTCTATGGCAGGCGAAACACCGGCAGCACGCAACGCATTTTCCTGCCGCTCGCCCACGGTTTCCAGTCGATGCGATTGCAGGGCATCCTCGAACAGCCGGTGGAAATTCATTTCGGCCCGCAAATGAATAAACACCGATCCGAGGCCGATAGCCGCGCGATCCATAAACACGAATTCGCGCGGCACCCTCACAGGGCCCTTTTCCTTCAACTGCTTGTGCACGGTGAAAGCCTGCTGACGGCCGTACTGGGCTGCCGACCCGGACCCGTCGGAAATTGACAGCACCTTGTCGGTCAGCAACGGCCCGTAGATGAAACGTGCCCAAACATTCAGGATATCGATCAATTCGCTACCGAGCCCCTTGAAACCCCATATTTCATAGGCGGATACGATCTGGTCACGATTATCAGCCTGCAGACCTCGATATAGCTGTTCAACACCCCTCACGAACGACGGTGGAAAAACCCTCACACATCCGAAATCCAGAAGGTTCAGGCCTCGCGGCGTACCGGAGTTGTCGGACCAGGCGGTGTAATTGCCCAGATGCGGATCGCCGTGAATGACGCCGTGGCTGGTGAACGGTCGCCACCATGCATCAAACATGTTTCGGCACAGCATGTTGCGAACGTCCTGAGAATCTTCCTTGAATTCAAGCAGTTTGCGGCCTTCCAGCCACTGCATGGTAATCAGCCGGCCGGTACACAAATCCTGATGCAATTCCGGGATATGAATATCGGGCCGGTCGGCCAGCACGGCCTTGTACAACCGCATGTGACCGGCTTCGCGCACATAATCGAGCTCCTCGCGCAACCGGGCACCGATCTCACCTGCGATTTCGGAAGTATCTATCGCCTTGCTGAACTGCCGGTGCAGCGCAAACAGAACCTTGAGTTGCGACAGATCCGCTTCGACAGCCGAAGCCATATCGGGATACTGCAGTTTGCAGGCCAGCGTTTCGCCTGAAAGCGATGTCGCCTTGTGCACCTGGCCGAGTGAGGCCGCAGCCGCCGCCTCACGCTCAAACGCGGCAAACTTGCCCTGCCACTCGTCACCCAGTTCTGCTGCCATGCGACGACGCACAAACGGCCAGCCCATGGCCGGTGCCTCATTCTGCAACTGGGCCAGTTCGTCAGCAAACTCGGCCGGCAACACCTCCGGAATGGTGGCAAGCAATTGCGCCACCTTCATCAGGGGGCCTTTCAGGGACCCAAGTACCTGACGAAACAGCTTTGCTTCTGCCGCCTGGCTGTTTTCCGATGAAAACGCCCTGCCCGCCGCAACCTTCGCCGCAGCCGAACCAACACCCGTGCCAACCTTCGCATAGCGCGAAAGCCGTCCGGAAAGGGAATTGGCTTCGGTATCTTTCGGAGCCCGATCGTTACTCACTGTTCCGCCTGCCCTGCCAGGCAAGACAATTCAGCCAATACCACATCACGATGTTCGCAAATGCCCTTGTAGGCCAATTGCTGCTCATCAAGGTTCTCGATGTGAGATATCAATCGCAAGGCAATTTCCCGCCGGTCAGGGTGCGTCATAAGCAGTGAAACGGGATCAACAACAATCTGGATTGTAAACAGAACGTCATTGCTTGCCGGTAATCGTGTGAGTGTCTGGCGTTCCGCGCGCAGCCAGGTGCCGGCAAAGAAACCATTGGCCGTATCCGTCCATCTTGTATGGGTGGAGTGTCTGAACGGATGATGCAGATCCGGTACCTCATAAATCGACCAGTTGCACCGCTGAACCGGATGACCTGCTTTCAGGTTATCGAAAATCCGGTCAATAAGACTGGCTGTGCGGGTGCCGGGCCCGAAGCCAGGAACTGGCGCATGCACTTCAGATATCGGCCTGGAAAACTTGTCTGCCAAAACCCAGGTCGACGGAAAACATACCGCTGCGGCCGCGATCCGGTATCCGGCTTCGCTTTTGCGCATGATCACCAGATCGTCCTGTACCAGCCTGCAGGCCAGTTCAAGCGGCGCATCTGAAAATTCACCAGTCTTGTATGTCAGTCCGGCAGGCACAATCGTCACCTCACCATCAGACACCTTATAGATGTCGGGATACATAGCCGGCAGATAGGCCAGCAGCAGTTCCAGCGTCTCAGCCTGCGCATCAAGTGTGCCATCTTCAGCCCGGAAAACCGCCGCACGCCGGGTTTCAAACAGCTCGGCCTTGCTGCGCACCTGATCGGCCAGATTAACGTCCGGCACGATCCAGTCTGCCGGATCGAGCGCCGACAGCCCCACCGAGAACGGCTTCGGCAAATTGCCTGGATTCAAGGCTGAATGGCGCGAAAGATCAGTCATTTGACACCATGTCAGGCAGTAGCTCCCATTTGCTCCAGCTCATCAATAAAGCCCTCCAGCATGCTCAAACCTTTGCCCCAGAAGTCAGGATCGGATGCATCGAGACCGAACGGCTGCAACAGCTCCGAATGATGTTTGGTGCCGCCGGCTTTCAGCATCTCGAAATACTTCTGCTGAAATCCCTCTTCTGCCTCCAGGTATCTGGCGTACAGGGAATTCACCAGGCAATCGCCAAATGCATAGGCATACACATAAAACGGCGAATGGATGAAATGCGGAATATAGGCCCAGAAGTTTTCGTAACCCGGGCCGAACTCGACAGCGTCACCCAGTGCCTCCTTCTGGGTTTTGATCCAGAGTTCACCCAACTGGTCAGCTGTCAACTCGCCTTCACGGCGCGCCATATGCACTTCACGTTCGAAACAGTAGAATGCAATTTGCCGAACCACCGTGTTGAGCATGTCCTCCACCTTGCCGGCCAGCAGTATTTTTCGGGTTTTCGGGTCGGTCGTCCGGTTGAGAAGTGCACGAAAGGTGAGCATTTCGCCGAACACCGATGCTGTTTCAGCAAGCGTCAAGGGCGTCGATGCCATCAAAGCACCCTGATCCGAGGCAAGCACCTGATGAACACCGTGGCCAAGTTCATGAGCCAGTGTCATGACATCGCGGGTTTTGCCCTGATAGTTCAACATGACATAGGGGTGCGCAGACGGCACGGTGGGGTGCGAGAATGCGCCTGATGACTTCCCCGGACGCACCGGCGCGTCAATCCAGCGTTCATCAAAGAAACGGCGCGCGATATCCGCCATCTCGGGCGCAAATCCGGCATAGGCGTCCAGCACGGTTGCCTGAGCTTCGTTCCAGCCAATTTTGCTGTCGTCCTGTTCCGGCAGGGGCGCATTGCGGTCCCAGTGCATCATCCGCTCCATGCCAAGCCACCCGGCCTTCATGGCATAATAGCGATGCGACAGTTTCGGATATGCACTGCGAACCGCTTCGACAAGTGCATCCACAACTGCACCCTCGACCCTGTTTGACAGGTGACGGCTGTCAGCTACGTCTTCAAAACCCCGCCAGCGATCGGATATTTCTTTATCCTTGGCCAGAGTGTTGGTGATTGAGGCAAAAAGGGAAATATTGGACTTGAACACCGCGCCCAACGCTTCTGCCGCCGTCTTTCGTTTTTCGCCGTCCTTGTTCATCATCAGGTTGAGGGTTGGTTCGAGGGCCAGCTGTTCACCGTCGACCTCAAATTTCAAGGCTGCCATGGTCTCATCGAACAGACGGTTCCAGGCGCCGGCTGCCGTAACCGATTTCTCGTGGAAAAGCTGTTCCACTCGATCTTCGAGCTGAAACGGCTTTTCCTTGCGCAAATCGTCAATCCAGGGGCGATAGTGAGCCAGCTCCGCTGACGAACTCATTGCCTTTTCCAGCGCATCGCCTTCAAGCCGGTTGAACTCAAGTTCAAAAAACACCAGGCCGGTGGTCAGGGCAGTCAGCTTTTGCGACACATCGCCATAAAATTTTTGCCGCTCCGGGTCGGTCGTGTTGCCGACATAGTACAGCATCATGAATGACCCTATGCGGCCAAACAGATCCGACATGGTTTCGTATTCCCTGATGACACCGGCCAGCACGCCGCCACCATTTCCATCATCCAGGTAGCCTTGCAGCTTGCCCTGATGGCTATCCGCAAAACGACCGGCCTGCGATGCCGCCTTTTCCAGGTCCGACCTGAAATCGGCTGCTTCCGGACCGGCATATAGATCAGTCAAATTCCACTCCGGGAGATCGCCAATATCACTCTCGGCAGCATTTGCAGATGAAGATTTTTGAAAATTAACTCGCAAGGTATGCATTTTTTCTCCGTGGGATCAGCAACCGGAACCGGCAAAACATCATGTCAACAGCACATATGACGGCTGTACAGGCCTCAAACAAGCCGAATTCACTCCGACTTTCGCGAATTCACCTACTTGTATCAAAGTGGACCAATTTTAAGCTGCCATTTACCCCTCTGAGGCAAAGTGCGCAGGTAAAGCATTTGAAGTGAACCCGTGTGGACATACAGGCAGGCCCGTTCATTGTGAGCTTTTGACGTTGAGACGGCTGTATACCAAAAAGACGAGACAGCATGGCACATAAAATTCTGATTGTTGAAGACGACCCTGCCCAGCGGCGCATCCTCGAAGAACTGGTCAAGCGTTATGGTTTCGAGACCGTGTCCGCTGACGGTGCAACCCAGGGTCTCGATATACTGGAGGCAAGCCGCTCCAAACCTGTCGATCTCATCATACTTGATCTTGTAATGCCGGAAATTGACGGGCTTGAATTCCTCGAACGCCTGTCAGCCTACCGCACGGCGGTTCCGGTGATTGTGCAAACGGCCCAGGGTTCCATTGAAACAGTCGTCAAGGCCATGCGTGCTGGGGCAGACGATTTTGTTGTCAAGCCGGTCAACCCGGAACGCCTCAAGGTTTCGATACAAAACCTTCTCAAGGTCAATGCTCTGACCGAAGAGGTAAAACGCCTCAACCAGAAGGTTTCCGGCTCAATGTCGTTCGATGACCTGATCATCGCGAGCCCTGCCATGTCCAGCGTCGTAAAGCTCGGCAAACGTGCCGCCAACTCAAACATCCCGGTTTTGATCGAAGGCGAAAGCGGCTCCGGCAAGGAAATGATCGCACGGGCGATCCAGGGGGAGAGCGAACGCGCCGGTAAACCATTTGTGGCTGTAAATTGTGGCGCGTTACCTGAAAACCTGGTTGAAAGCATTCTGTTTGGCCATGAGAAAGGAGCCTTTACCGGCGCGGTTGGCAAACACATCGGAAAGTTCCAGGAAGCAGATGGCGGAACCCTGTTTCTGGACGAGGTGGCCGAGTTGCCGCTCGACATTCAGGTCAAGCTGCTGCGTGCCCTGCAGGAAGGTGAAATAGACCCTGTGGGTTCCCGAAAACCCGTCAAAATTGATATCAGGCTTATTTCCGCGACCAATCGAAACATGATTGAAATGGTCAAAAAGGGTCTGTTCCGCGAGGATTTGTACTATCGCCTGAATGTGTTTCCGGTCATGGCACCACCACTGCGCGAGCGCGTTGAGGATATTGCGCCGCTGGTAACACACTTTACCACCCGCTTTGCTGCCGAAGAGGGCCGCAAAGTGAAGGGAATTGATGCCAATGCCCTGGAATTGCTCAACGCCTATGCCTGGCCCGGCAATGTCCGACAGCTTGAAAACACTGTGTTTCGAGCCATTGTCATGTGTGAAAGCGATCACCTAAATATAGCAGATTTTCCGCAGATTGCCGCGCTCACTGACGGTTTTGACGTGGAAGTTCCACCGGCACCGACACCAGAACCGGCAACGCCTGTTGCCAGCGGAGCGGATGCCATGATTGGCGGGCAGGGTAACGTTGCCGAACAGCCCCCACTGACATCAGTGAGTTCAACCAGCATGATTGCCGATGGAGTGGCAATCGGCATCCCCGCCGTGACCGATGGCGGACACATTCGCCGGCTTGAGGAGATTGAGGCGGACATGATCCGCCTGGCGCTCAACCGGTACCGTGGACAGATGTCGGAAGTTGCCCGCAAACTGGGCATCGGACGATCAACCCTTTACCGCAAGATGCGAGAGCTTGGCCTCGAGGCCCGCGGGTAGACCGGGGTCCAGATCCCGTGGCCTGTGCATAAAAACAAAGAGTCAAGTTTTTCATTATTTGAACAACAATACCAGTAATGCTTCAGATCGTGGTCAGGATTGATCAGATTGCCCCGAAAATGCACGTATTTGGTCGCAATTGACGAACAGGAGTGGGAATCAGGTTTGAATTTGCCTGCATTTGATGCCGCGTAAAGGTGGGCACGGGCGTCAATTACGGAAAAGTTATGAGCTTCCCTGGGCTGAAGTATTGCGAACAATGAAGGGCTGTGGCTTAAATCACGGTCGATTCTCCGGAGGTTTTTGAAATGTTGAAGCGTTTGAGTGCTGTTCTGTTGACGTCCTGTCTGGCGTTGCCTGTCATGACCGCCTCGGTCAATGCAGAAAGCCAGGCGAGGCCGAAGAAAACCTTCAACTTCAATTCCGGTGGCAGCAGTACCCAATCGGAAAACAGCTTCTGGTCACAGCGAGCAAAACGCGCAGAGCGACGTGCAAGGAACACAGAAGAAGAGTCGTCATACAACTTCATGGACCGCACCCGCGGCTTCTTTTCACGTTCCGGTGACTTTTTTGGTCGTCAGGTGCGCTGGCGCAATTCCAGGCGCTGGCGCGATCGGATGAACTTTTCAGACGATGAGGGGCAGGTTACGGCATCGCCTGGAGAGAAGTACCATACTTACCAGGCCGGAAATCTGGTGCCGCTGGCTGGTCGGAACCTGAAACAACCGCGGCCGAAAGGTGCCGTTTTTGCTTCCGCCTCCGGCACTGTCGTGGATGGCAATGATTATGTTGATGTCGTCAAACTGCCGAATCCGGTAGCCCAGGCCATATTCGAGGCACTCAAGCACAGTACAACCGGCATTTCACTTGCCGAGGACCAGGCTGCAGCCCTGATCGAGGCATACTCCGAACGTGAATTTGCGCCAATATGGATTGTAGACGGCAAACCGTCTGCAAACGCTCGCGCAGTTTTGAAAGTGTTGGCCAACTCCGCTCAGGAAGGTCTTGAACCGAACCTGTATCAATTATCATCGATTGAAAATGCCGGCGGTATCGACAATTTGTCGGGCGACGCTGAAAGTCTGGCGGTTTTTGAATTACAGTTGTCAGCGATGGCTTTGCGCTATTCCGCACACGCTGCAGCCGGCATGGTTACACCGAACAGGATTTCCGGTTACCACGACCTGACTCCACCGAAAATTGCAGCCAAAGATGCCGTCGCGTCACTCCTCAACCATCCCGCACCGCACGACTGGCTGATGAGCCTGCATCCGAAACTGCCTGCCTATGCGGCGATGAAAGCAGAGTTGGCCAAACTCGGTTCCAGCAACCGCGAGATTGAACAGATTGTCGTTCCGTCCGGCCCGTTGTTGAAACTGGGCGTTGACGATGACCGTGTACCGATCCTGAGGGAACGGCTCAAACAGTTGAAATTATTAAAAAATAAGGACGAGCTGGCGCTATCGGACAATCAGGCAAGTGATGCTCCACTGTATGGGACTGACGGATCAGTTCTGGCTGCCGACAACCCGTCGCTGACCATGAGCGAGACCGATGTTATTGCCGTCAAGGCGTTTCAAAGGAGTGTCGGTCTTAGCCCCGATGGTATCGCCGGCAGACGCACAATTGATGCTCTCAATGGCAAGAAGGCCGTAAATCGTGCCAACCAGCTTGCGCTTAACATGGAACGCCTGCGCTGGCTTCCGCGTAATCTTGGTTCGCGATACGTATTCGTGAATCAGCCCGCCTACAAGATGCAGATCATCAACAAGGGCGAAACCGAATGGTCAACCCGCGTCATTGTTGGCAAGCCATCGAACCAGACCTACTTCTTCTCCGACCAGATGGAACGCGTGGAATTCAATCCCTACTGGGGAGTTCCGCAATCGATCATCAAGAATGAATATTTGCACAAGGTGCAAAATAATCCCGGTTACTTTGAACAACGCGGCTATGAGGTGCTCAACAGTCGAGGCCAGCGCATCTCCGGCTGGAATGTGGATTGGTGGAATTACCGTGGTGGAATTGGCGTCCGTCAGAAACCGGGGCCCCGAAATGCATTGGGTGAAGTAAAGTTCATGTTCCCCAACAGGCATGCCATTTATCTGCATGACACGCCTAAGCGCGCGCTGTTCGAAAAAGACAGACGCGCCTTCAGCCATGGCTGTGTACGTGTGCAAAATCCGCGCGACCTTGCGACCCAGGTTCTTGGTTGGTCACAGGACAAGATTGCCTCGACCATAGCAGGTCGCAAGAATACGCCGGTACAACTGGCCAGGAAACTGCCTGTTCACCTGGCTTACTTCACAGCCTGGACCGATGAGGCGGGAGATTTGTCCTATTTCGAGGACGTCTACAAGCGCGACATGTACCTTGCCCGTGCGATGAAGGCAGAAAAGAATGCCCTGCGGTGAGGCAGGTTGCCTGGCAAGCAGAACAATCGATACAAAATGGTTTATGGTATTCTGCCTGAGCGCTGCTGAAATTGCGGCTGTGTCGGGCGATATCGGCGCAGGGCCGGTTTTTTCACCGTTTCGGCCATAAACCATCCCTATTCAACATAAAAACAGTAATTTTTGCAGGTGTGCTTAAGTGGGTGTTAATCAGCCTGTGCAATGATCAATTAGCTGAGTAAAAACAACGCCTAATAGCAGCCTTATTCTTGTGGTCTTTGACGAATTCGGTTACAAAGGTTTAGGAGATTCTGCTCCGAAGCAGAATCTAGGGGATGCGGGGATTACCCGTGTGATGGTGGTTATGAAGTGCAGGGTTCCTTGGACCACACTAGTTGACGGTGCGGTTTCTCAGGCCAAGCGGAAAGTTCTGACCGGTTGTTTCGCAACCACGGTCGCCTTTGGCGCGTCGGTTGCTGCCAGTGCAACAGCGTCTGCCCAAGACCGCACCCTGTCGATGTATTTCACCCACACCAAAGAAACCCTGTCGGTCACCTACAAGAGAAACGGCAAGTACGATCAGTCGGCTCTCAAGAAAATAAACTGGTTCCTGCGTGATTGGCGCCGCAACGAGCCCACCAAGATGTCATTGGAAACAATCGACCTTCTGTGGGAACTGCATGCCGATCTCGGTTCGAAAAAGCCGGTTCATATTGTTTCTGGATATCGCTCGCCTCGCACCAATGCGATGCTGAAGCGGATCGGTCGCAAGGTGGCGCGCAAATCTCAACATATGAATGGCCGCGCAATTGATTTCTATTTCCCGGACGTTCCGGTGGAAAAGATCATGGGATCCGCCTTCGTTCGCAAGATTGGTGGCGTTGGTTACTATCCGCGTTCCGGAAAATACGGTTTCGTCCACATTGACAATGGCAGCGTCCGTCACTGGCCGCGTATGAGCGTAACACGCCAGGCCAAGATCGCCCGCAAGTACTATAAAACTGTTGCTGCCCGAAAAGGCCGGCCCAACAATCTGCAATACGCTGCGTTCCAGCCGGCTGAGGCTCAGAGGCAGGTACCCGAAAGTACGTCCGGTCCGGTTAGTTTGATGCCGTCCAGCATGGCCGAAGCAATTGTCGCGGCTGTAGCAAAAACACCGCTGCCAACTGTGTCATTGCGCGGAGTTGTCCCGAAGCCTCGTCCAAGACCAATTGAAGTGCTCATGCTCGCTGCGGCTAATATGCAGATACAACCTGCCTCTGCGCCAGTGGAGAGGCAGAATTTCTCGGAAGACAACATCTCGCCTGTACGCGGCAGTCTCGGCCCGGTGACCATAGCGTCCCTGGTTTATGAAGATATGAACTCCGTCAACTCCAAAGCCAAAGGCAGTCTCAGTGCTGAAACTGCAGCCGCTGAGGGGACAGGAATTCGTCCACTCAGTGTGAGTTATGCCAACACTTCCAGTCTGAGCGACCTGTTTACCAGCACGGATGCAATTGCCCGTCGCGACGGTGCGCCGCAACCGTTTACCCAAGACGACGAGCATGCAATTCACCCTCTCAGCAACGAGGACAAGTCCGCACTGGCCCGTTTGATCGAAGCCTTTATGCCTGGTGCCGAAAGCACCGAAGAAACCGTAACAGTCAGCAATGGCGTGAACCGGTCGGGCAAGGCTGACAGTCAGGTTGTAAACCGCTCGGGCAAGGGCAATTTCACCCCCGAAGCCGTAGGCACCCGGAAAATCTGGCAGCAAAGCGATGCGCAAAGCTCCAGAATTTTGAAAGTGGTAGAAGCACCAATAAGCTTCCGGGACTAAAAAACTCCAATACCGTTGGGCATTGCCGCCTCGTCGTCTCGGCCTGTTTCAAAACTGACATTTGAAGCGCGCGCATGCTGCAAATGCATCAATCAGTTCGCGATCACAATCGCCGTCAACCGGTCCATGATAACGCCCGACCTCTGCAAGTCTTTTTTGCCAGTCTCTGGTTATTTTCGCATCGGCAACTGAGCACATTTTTTCCCATTGCCGCAGAGCGGAATCAATCTTACCGCCATAATACATTACATCGCCAAAACTGTGCTGGACCTCCAGATCGTCCGGGAGCAGCCTGATCGCCTCTCGAATATCGCGCTCGGCCCTGACGAAATTGCCTTGCCGCAAGTAGATGTAGGCCCTTTGCTTGTAGGTACTTCCATACTCAGGATCTATGGCTATCGCGGTAACATAGTCCTTCATTGCCGCACCGTCGTCGCCGGAAAAGGCATACGCCACGCCACGCATGACGTGAGCCTCAACAGTCGGGTTCAGCGCAATCGATTTATCAAGATCATCAGTGGCCAGTCGATTTTTTTCTGCAACTGGTACAGATACGCCCGCAGCACAAAACCAACCCAGGACTTCGGATCGTAATCCAGCGCCCGGGTGTATTCAGCCAGCGCCGCTTCATAATCTCCGTTATCGAGATGATAACTGCCTTTCGACAAGTGCCTCGCTGCAGCATCCGGGCCAGTTGTTTGAGCGGTGCCTGAATCAGGTGGGCTGGAAACCGTGACCGCAATGAAATGCTTCGCCGGTCGCGCTTTGCCAACGTCATTGTCCGCACCCGAATTCACCCAGCCCGGTTGTATACTCGCAATAACGGCGACCATACCCAGGACTGCTGAATTCATTGGTTCGCATCCTCAGTTGTTCCGGCGATCAAAAACCTGTCCCGACCCCGTCGAAATCGGAAATTCATTCAGCAGCAGCGATGCCGTCCTGCTCTGTGCTCTCAGGCCCGATCATGCCAAGTGCGCTGAGATAAAGATCCAGGATGGCTTCTTCTTCCTGACGTTCCGTACTGTCTTTCTTTCGAAGCGTAACAACCTTCCGCATGATCTTGGTGTCAAAGCCATTGGCCTTGGCCTCGCCGTAGACCTCCTTGATATCAGCCGCAATCGCCTTCTTCTCTTCTTCAAGCCGTTCAATACGCTCGATCAGGCTTCTCAGCTGGCCCTGCGCAAAACTGGTTTTCGTTTCCATTAGTTAAGTCCGCTCTATCTAATCTGGATCAGAATGATCCCGGTTGCATCGGGCACAAATCATGCACCTGATCGCCTCTCATTCACTGCAGCAATTCAATGGATCCTTGCGAACCCACATTGCCCTAATGTCCGGTATGCGACTTTGCAAACGCCTCCGCCTGTGCAGCCGTTGCCTCGGTCTGATACTTGGCTTTCCATTCCTCATATGGCATCCCGTAGACTTGCTCGCGGGCCGCTTCCTTGTCCAGCGCAATACCGGTTTCATCCGCAGCATCTTTCAACCAGTTGGACAGGCAGTTTCGGCAAAAACCGCCCAGATTCATCAGATCAATGTTCTGAACATCCGTACGTTCCCGCAAATGTGCCACAAGGCGCCGAAATGCGGCCGCTTCCAGTTCGGTCTGGGTTTTCAGATCCATTTTTACTTGTCTCCTGAAGCTCTGTTGTACGCCAGAGATTTGATCTGGTCGTTGACAACCATATGATCAATTACATCCGCCAACCGATCAATCCATTGTGACACACCTTCAGCGTCTGAAATCAGATCCTGGCGGATTTCCAGCAATGTATGAGGCAGTCCTCGCTTTACCGCATGTGTGTTCATGCAGTCTCCCACAAGTCCACCGGCATAAGGCACATTGTCGCCGACAACCAGATTGGGATCTGCAGACAGCGCCTGAATAAACAGGTCGGAACACCGCCTGTCGTCCTCCCACAACAAACCTGCATGCCATGGACGCGCAACGCCCTTCCAGGCAGGCGTAAAGCTGTGAACAGATATCAATACAGGCGCTACATCATCTGCAATTGCTGCATCAATTTCAGCATCGATTGCGCGATGGTAAGGTTGATAATACCGCGAAAGTCTCAAGTTCCGCTCATTGTCATCGATATCCCGGTTGCCGGGCACCACGGCTCCATCCGACAGTTGCATGATCAGTGTCGGATCATCCATGCCGCGGTTGGGGTCAATCAGCAATCTGGAGAAACACGACAATACCGCAGGAACTCCCAGTCTTGCCGCCAGGCCGTTCACAACAGCCTCAACACCGATATCATAGGCAATATGTCGTTCGAACTCTGACGCAGGCAGCCCCAGATTGCCATAAACCTCCGGCAAAGTACTCCTGGCATGATCGCAAACCAGCAGTATTCCGCGCGTGCGATCGCCCGGCAATACATAGTGGCTGGTAAACTCGGACTGGTCTTCCGAGTCGGCTGGAGCAGTATAAGGGACTGTAGAAACGATATTCATGATGCGACGGACTATAGAGCATATTTCATTTATGTAGAGTCGTTTGACCGGTTTTCTGCGTTTGCTGTCAAGGCGCGGCTGCCACCCTGGCCTGTTGACCACAAGCAAGCAACAGCGCAGTTCGGCGGGCTTGGGAAACCGGCCTCCGGTGGACCAAATCGGTTCATCGGCGTTGTTGCAATGTTTGCCCGATGCCCCACATCGCGCTTCACTTTGCGCCTGGAGCGAAACAGGTTTTTGATTTTATCGAAGCCGCGCTCCAGACATTATTGCCGCATGCCTTCGTTCGCAAAACCGCTCACACTTTTGCGAGACATGCTGGAGCCGAATAAACCGATTTGATGTCATCAAACGCTTCTATCTGGGCGAAAACTGCTCTAGGTCAGGACCCACTAATCTTGTCCATTCTGCGGGAGGATATTTTGCCTGTGACAAGGCGAAAGGTCGAAGGAAACCGCCCGGCTCTCAATACATTTCAACGCAGTCGGAGGCAAAATAGACCCCGTCCTTCGGGTTTGAAGGAAAACTCCCGCCTGAAGTCGCAAAATGCTCGAAAAGGCACAACGCCTTGTCTTGTGCTTTTTCACCATCATTCGAATGTTTTCTTTCAAACAGAATTGCATAAGATTAGTGGGTCCTGACCCCAGCATGCTTGACCAGATCACAGAACACGTTGATAACATGTAGCGCGGCGTAGCGTCATGAAGCCATTGAACTGCCATTATTGCGATGGCATTTTGGCGTTGGCCAAACCGAGGTTTCGCCGTCACAATGGATTGGGCATCAGCATCAGGTTTCTTGCGCTGGTGATGTCCGGATCGGGTTCGAATAGGGAAGGACAACGGATCGCCTCGTACGTCCGTGTCTGTGGGAAAGACTGCATATGAAGCGTTCACTTCTTATTGCTTTGGCTGTTGCCGCACCGGCATTTTTCGCACAGCCGGCACCAGCACACGCAGATCTCAAACTGTGCAATTTAACACCCAGCCGGGTGGGCGTGGCCCTCGGCTACAAGGACCAGCAGGGCTGGGCTTCCGAAGGCTGGTGGAACATTGCAGCCAACGCTTGCGAAACACTGCTGAAAGGCCCCCTGATAGCGCGCTGGTATTATATTTATGCTGTCGACTACGACAATGGCGGATCCTGGGGTGGCAGCGCCCAAATGTGCAGCCGTGACAAGCTGTTCACCATCCGCGGTCTGAAGAGCTGTCAGGAACGCGGTTACAAGCAGACCGGTTTCTTCGAAGTCGACACAGGTGAAAACACCGATTGGACCATTCGCCTTGAAGGTGCAAAAACCCAGCCGGCTCCTGCTACACAATAATAGATAACAGGAATAACGAGGCGGTGAGGACTTGAGACGGCAAAGACAGGCGAAGATTGTCGCAACACTGGGGCCGGCATCCGAAACCGAAGAGATGATCGAGAAGCTGTTTCTCGCCGGTGTGGATGTGTTCCGCATCAATATGAGCCATTCCGATCATCCCAATCTCAAGTCCCGTTTCGACATTATCCGCCGCATAGAAAAAAAACACTCTCGCCCGATTGCCGTCCTGGTTGATCTTCAGGGTCCCAAACTGCGCATCGGCACATTCGCCGAGGACGAAGTCACTATCAGTGCCGGCGACAAATACATTCTCGACATGGATGAAACGCCGGGCGACGAAAAACGCGTGCACCTTCCCCATCCGGAAATCTTTCAGGCGGTAAAACCGGGGGAACACCTGTTGCTCAACGATGGGCGTATCCGGCTGGAAATCACTGCAGCCAGTGATCGGTCCATAGAAACCCGGGTTATCTTCGGCGGCGTCCTGTCGGCTCGCAAAGGCGTCAACCTGCCTGATACGATCATTCCCCTGACGCCGTTGACCGAAAAGGATCTGGCCGACCTCGACTATGCACTGACTCTGGATATCGACTGGGTCGCCCTGTCATTCGTGCAGCAGCCGTCCGACGTCGCCGAGGCTCGCGCCATCATCGGCGACAAGGCCGGCATCATGGTCAAGGTGGAAAAACCGTCAGCGCTGAAATCGCTGGAAGACATAATCCAGCAGAGTGATGCCATCATGGTGGCCCGCGGTGACCTTGGGGTCGAGCTGCCGCTGGAGTCGGTACCCGGCTGGCAAAAACACATGGTGCGCGCCTGTCGCCGTGCCGGCAAGCCCGTCGTCGTGGCAACCCAGATGCTGGAAAGCATGATCCAGGAACCGGTTCCAACCCGCGCCGAGGTATCAGACGTCGCAACCGCCCTGTTTGAAGGCGCCGACGCGGTGATGCTGTCGGCAGAGTCTGCCGCCGGGCGGTGGCCCGAAAAGGCCGTTGAAACCATGGACCGGATCGCGCAGGCCATCGAGCGTGATCCGCTGTATCCCAGCATCATCAAGAATGCCCGGACCGAACCCCAGCAAACCAGCGCCGACGCCATTTCAAACGCTGCACGTACCGTAGCCGAGACCCTCAATGTGGCAGCCATAGTCTGCTACACCGGTTCCGGTTCCACCGGCCTGCGTGTCGCACGTGAGCGCCCTGACATGCCGGTCATCGCACTTACTCCCAACATCGCCACAGGTCGCCGGCTGGCCGTTGTGTGGGGTCTGCATTGCATGCATACCGAAGACGCCCGCGATCTGGATGACATGGTTCAACGCGCTGTGGATATTTCGCGAAACGAGCAAATCTCAAAGCCCGGAGATCATATCGTCATCACCGCCGGCGTACCCTTGCGCACGCCGGGCAAGACAAACCTTCTCAGGGTGGCCAGGGTCACGGCGCCTGACTGAGAATCCGCTGCAATCAATCGGCAAAACTGCGATCAGCCGACCGGAACGTGGGCAACAATCCTCAAGGGGCCGCCGGAGCCGCCTTCAATCTTCATGGGCAGTGCAATAACGGTGCTGCCGGTCGGCGGCAGGGAGCTCATGTCAGCTACATTTTCAAATGCCGGGACATTGTTCGTCATCAACACGACGTGGGCGGCAAAATCTTTTGACTGGCCACGATCAATCGATGGCGTGTCCAGTCCCACGGCTGCAATTTTTCGGGCGACCAGCAACGCTGCGCCATCGGCTGAGAGGCCCGGAAAATGTAATTTTGCGACAGCTTCAGGACCTCGTTCCGCCGTTCCCATATAGGCAGCACGGTCAGAGTAGAGGCCGGCACGTCCAGTGTTGAGCAGCACAATGGCGCCAGCCGGAATTGGTCCGTGCTCCGCCTCAAATGCTTCTATGTCCGCTGCCGTTACAAGATAATCCACGTCCGCTGCTGCCTGCCGCGAAACATCAATCACAAAACCCGGCCCGATAAGTTGTTCCAGCGGCACCTTGTCTGTTGTGTTGGCCCCTTCAGCGAAATGTATTGGCGAGTCCATATGGGTTCCGCCATGTTCCGCGGCAGAAAAATTGTAGGCCGAATAAAACCAGCCACCCTCGGTATGTCCATGAAACACCTCTGTCTTGGTGAAGGTTTCCGCCGTCGGCCAGTAAACCGATTGCTCATTGAACGGGTGGGTCAGATCCACCCACTTGCCACCTGAAATATCCTGCGCCGAGGCAGAAAAGGCGAAGCATAAAGCCCAGAATGTCAGAATTATCCGCAACAGCATGGCAGTTCCCCAATATGTTTGAACTTATCAATCCAGGTCCGGACAAAGGCCGTCGTTTAAAGTCCGGGCAGATTCTCTGTAGCAAGAGTATCGTCAACACTCAACGGATGCCAACAGGCAACTGGAGTAACAGCCGATCAAATCTTCTGGTCGAATTCCTGCTCAAGCTCGCGAATGCGCTCATTTACGTTCTTCAATTGCGGATACACGGTGCGGGCGCGGCGCAATGCCCGCAGCGCCCGTCGCCCGTCTCCGCGCGCCTTGAATATCGCGCCCTGTCCCGAAAGAGCGCCATAGTGGCGCGGTTCAAGCGACAACACCTGATCAATGTCTCTCAGTGAACTGGTATAATCTCCGCGCAGGTAATGCAGTGTCGCGCGCCGGTTCCAGCCCTCGGCAAAATCGGGGTTCAATTCCACCACGGTATCCAGAATCACCAGGGCCGCGCCATAGTTTTGCTCAGTCATGGCATCGCCAGCCTGCTTCATCAGCAGATCGGCAGTCGGACTTCCGGAACGCAGCCAAAGCGCCTGAATGGCGTTTTCCAGCAATTTCGCCGATTTTTCATCATCCGCCTGGCGCAACTGGCCAAACAGGCGATCAAGAACTTCGGAGGAATCGGCTGAACTGTCGGGATTAAACAATCCCGGCCCCTGGCCTTGACCCGGAATCTGGTGGGCCTCACCCGCCTGCTGTGCCTGTGCTGGTCCACAGGCAGCTGCTGCAAGGACCACCGCGTACATAAATGCCTTCAACAACACCTTTATCATGCCGGAAAGTCTAGCATCAGAGCAGGACAAGCAAAAGTGTATCCGAAATTGCGTCGTTACTCGCCGCAACCTGTTGAAAAGACACTGTATTAAGCCGAAATAAGCAAACAAAAACGCCGCAAAAAACTCTGCGGCGTCTTCAAATTCAGGTGATGTCAGTTGCCTGACACCGGTAAACCCCGGTCAATCAGCCTTGACGAGCCTTAAAGCGCGGATTCACTTTGTTGATAACATAGAGCCGGCCACGGCGGCGAACAACACGGTTTGCCCGGTGACGCTTGGCAAGCGATTTCAAGGAATTACGGATTTTCATCTGACCGGTCTCTCATAATCAAAGCCGCGCGAGCAGTTTTCAAACCCGGCGCGGCCTGCGGAATAATTTGCCGGAACATAGTTGTGCAAATGCCATGTGTCAACTACTGCAAGTCCAGCGCTTGCGCCTTATATCATACATTCCAGAAGCAAGTTTCAACCGCCCGGACAACGACCATTCATGCCGTTCCTGATTCCAAGCGAGATCGCCACAACCTGGGCCGTGTTCGGTTTCGGTGTCCTGCTGGTTGTACTGATGTGCTGGCGCGAGAGCAGACCACGCAAATCGATGGAAGTGTCCATCTGGCCAACGACACCTTTCCTGCTTGGCGGTGCTTTCATCGCCATCCTGGCGGTGGTCCATCTGCTGACCCTGTACGGGATCAACCCCCGCTAGGGCGGTTTAACGGATAACTCCGACTGGCCCCGGGCATCCGAACATGAACCTCAGCTTGTGATGAAGTTCACATTCGGTTCAGGTTGCCTGCACTATTGTTGTCACCATAAACAAACCAACCAAGGATCAGAAAGAGACTAACACCATGTACCGCCCACACACAAATTCCAGCTCGCCTGCAGGTTCAGCCGATGCGAATGTTGTCGGCGTACCTCAGAACTATCGTCGCCCCGGCCCGCACAGCGGTCAGGAAATCGGCCTCGGTATTTCGACCAGCGAAGTTCTCGGTGTCCTGTCTGCAATGGACCGTCTGCTGCCTTGATCTCTGCACTGAATTCGACATTGCGATAGGCCCGAAAACAGTGTCAAACTGAGCCCTTGCAATATTAGGGGTTATTTGGAAACATGCGCGACCTGGCGTCCACCACCGATGAAAAAACCGTAGTTGTAGGTGCCGGGCAAGCCGGGTTTTCTTTCTGCGCAAAACTGCGCGAACTGGGATATCTGGGCAGGATCAGCCTGATCGGTGACGAACCGCACGCTCCCTATCAACGTCCCCCCTTGTCCAAGGCCTACCTGCTCGGCGACATGTCCCTGGACCGGCTGCTGCTGCGGCCTGCGGAATACTATCGCGACCAGAACATCGATCTGATCACCGGTACTCAGGTCGAGGCTATCGAGCGGGATCAACAAATCCTCTCACTGGGCAGCGGCGCGTCGGTCAGCTACGACAAACTCGTTCTTGCCACCGGTTCCAGTCCCCGCAAGTTGCCTGCCAGCCTGTCCAATGATCTCGACGGCATTTACTACATGCGTTCTGTGGCCGATGCGGACAGTATTGCACCCGAATTTGCCCCCGGCAGGAATGCCCTGGTCGTCGGCGGCGGATACATTGGCCTGGAGGCCGCGGCTGTTGCTGCAAAACGAGGTGTAAAAGTCACCCTGATTGAGGCCGCCGACCGTATCCTGCAGCGCGTGGCCTGCAGCCAGACATCGGATTACTTCAGGAATTTGCATGGCGCCCATGGCGTCGACATTCGCGAGGGCACCGGGCTGCAGGCCTTGCACGGACAGGCCGGCCGTGTTTCATCCGCCACACTGTCCGACGGCAGCTCGCTGGACGTGGATTTCGTGATTGCCGGCATCGGTATTGTACCCAATGTGGAACTGGCCCGCGACGCCGGGCTGGAATGCGAAAACGGCATCAGCGTTGATGCCAGGTGCACAACGCCGGACCCCGCCATTATGGCCGTCGGCGACTGCGCCTGTTTCCCCTACCATGGCACGACCATTCGTCTCGAGAGCGTCTGCAACGCCATTGACCAGGCTCAGGCAGCAGCGGCTGTGGTGATGGGAGGCGACCAGCCCTATGCGGCGATGCCATGGTTCTGGTCAGACCAGTACGACACCAAGCTGCAGATTGCCGGCCTGTCGTCCGGTTTCGACACAATTGTCGTGCGCACCGGCGAAACGGAAGCGTGCTCTCACTGGTATTACCATGGAGACAGGCTGCTGGCCGTCGACGCCATGAACGACCCGCGTGCCTATATGGTGGCCAAACGGCTGATCCAGGCCGGCCAATCTCCGTCAGCACAGGCCGTGACGGACATCAACCTTGATCTCAAGGAACTGCTGAAATCCTAAGTGTTCAGTCCCGTCAAGCCAGATGTGATGGATGAACCATGTCCGGTGACAGCAAAAAATGCTAACCCGGTCATCAACCGTCATTTGCCGGAGACATCCATGACGAAAATTGAGTGTTACTTTATCAGTGGCAGCCCGCCCTGCTGGAGTGTCATGCTGGCGCTTGCCGCCAAGGGTTTGTCATATGAATCGCGCAGGCTCGACAACTCCAAACGCGAGCAGAAAAGCGAAGCTTTTCTCGCAATCAATCCGCGCGGGAATGTCCCGGTCCTCGTAGAGGGTACGGTAACGGTACGCGAGACCAACGCTATTCTGGCTTATTTGGAGACGGCTTACCCCGATCCGCCGCTGCTGGGAACCAGTCCGGCGCAGGCGGCGGAAATCTGGCAGATCGTATGCGAGGCGGGCGATCACCTGAGAACACCTATCGGCAATGCCTCCAGGCCGATTTTTCGGGGCCGGGCGGTGGAAATGGCAGATGAAATAAAGCAAGCCATTCAGCCTGTGTATCTCGAACTGGCTGCGTTTGATCGAGACCTCGCTGACCAACCCTATCTTTGCGGCAAGACCCTTACTGCTGCCGACATCGCTGTTTACCCCGCAGTAATGCAGTTGCTGCGCTGTGCAACCCGCGACGGGGCTAAGGCCCTGAACCTGCAGGTAGCACCCCTGGCTGTCCATTACCGCAACCTTGCGGCATGGGCCCGGCGAGTTGAGAAAATCCCGGGGTATGACGGCGCCTATCCACCTCATTGGCGATGAGGAAAGATCGGGCTATATGGGTACCCGGATCCGCCAATTATCATGTCACAGACACCCGGAGAGGGCACATCATGAAACCGGAATTTCAGCCATTGTCCGGGTGGCTTGACTTGCCCGCCACATAAGTCGCGGCAACAGCCCGGTCATCACCCATGGTCTGCAGCACGAACAGTTCTTCCGATAAAGTGTTCACCGTTTCCATACGCACGGCCATGGCAGCAGTGGCACGCGAATCCATGACGATGATGTCCGCTTCGCTGCCCTCTTCAAGCGTGCCGATCTGCTGTTCAAGCTGAAGCGCACGGGCGTTACCGAGCGTCATCATGTAGAAGGATTTCAACGGATTGAGTATCTGGTTTCGCAACTGCAGGACCTTGTAGGCCTCATCCAGCGTCTTGAGCATTGAATAACTGGTGCCGCCGCCGATATCGGTGGCAACCGCCGTGCGCACCCCCTGCTCGCGCAGGCCGTCCTCGTCAAACAGCCCGCTGCCGAGGAACAGGTTTGAAGTGGGACAGAAAACCGCCACGGAGTTGCTTCGCGCCAGGGCGGCACGTTCCCGGCCGTTAAGATGGATACAGTGGCCAAACAGGCTCTTGTCGCCCAGCAGATCATACATCTGATAGACGTCCAGATAGTCCCGTGCGGACTGGTACAGTTCCAGTGTCAGTTTGATCTCGGCATCGTTTTCCGACAGATGCGTCTGAAGGTAACAGTCCGGGTGCTCGGCTTTCAGTGCCTGTGCCATCTCCAGTTGCGTCGGGGTGGAGGTGATCGCAAAACGCGGCGATATGGCGTAAAGCGCCCTGCCCCGTCCGTGCCATTTGGCAATCAGGTCCTTGCTGTCGTCGTAGGCCGACTGTGGTGTGTCACACAGCGCATCCGGTGCGTTGCGATCCATCATCACCTTGCCGCCGATCATCCGCAGATTGCGCCGTTCTGCTTCTGAAAAATAGGCTTCGGCGGACGTCTTGTGCACCGAACAGTAGGCAACCGCCGTCGTGGTGCCGTTGCGCAGCAGGTTGTCGAAAAAGTGAGTGGCCATGCGGTCGCAGTGCGCTGCATCTGAATATTTTTGTTCCTCGACAAAGGTGTATGTATTCAGCCAGTCGAGAAGTTTCGCGCCGAATGACCCGATGACCTGGACCTGGGGGAAATGCAGGTGGGTGTCGATAAATCCCGGCACGATCAGGTTGGGCCGGTGATCGATAATTTCCGCGTCGGAGAACTGTTTCCTGACCGCCGAAAAACTGCCGTTTTCGGCGATCAATCCACCCTTGACTGCAACCGCGCCGTCTTCTTCAAAGACATAGCTTGCTTCATCGGTGTGCGAGCGGGGTAATTTCCGGAATGAGAGCGTTCGCCCGCGCAGTATTGTCACGCTCACGAGCTTTGCCCTTTGCCGTTAATGGCAGCCTTGTACCAGTCGATTATACCCTGGCGTTCGGCAGCCTCCATGAATGACACATTGCCGGGCGGCATTGCGTTTGTATGGCCGGCCTGCAGGTATATCTCGCGGGCATATGTCGCGATCTGCCCCGGCGTTTCCAGCACAACACCTTTCGGGGCATGAGCAATCCCGTCCCATGCAGGCTCCGCCGCGTGGCACATGGAACAACGCCCCATCACTGTTTCACTGACCTGTTCGAACCCCGGCGCAGATGCAAACTGCTGTTGAGCCGGGGTCATGGCAGCTTCACCGTCCTCTTCAGCCGTAGCCGCAGGAAACGAAGACAGGAACACCGCACCGGCAAACAGGGCTGCGGTCAGACCCCAGGTCCACCACAGCTTGCCGCCACCCTGGTGCATGGTATTGAAGAAGTGGCGAATGGTGACGCCCATCAGAAACACCAGGGCTGCGATCAGCCAGTTGTACGGCGTGGCGAAGGCAAGCGGGTAATGGTTCGACAGCATCAGGAAGATCACCGGCAACGTCAGGTAGTTGTTGTGGGTTGAACGCTGCTTGGCAATGACGCCGTATTCGGGATCCGGCGTGCCGCCGGCCCTCAGCACATCAACCACCTTCTTCTGATTGGGAATGATGATGGCAAACACGTTGGCTGTCATGATCGTGGCGGTGAAGGCGCCCAGATGCAGCAGCGCGGCACGGCCGGAGAACACCTGCGTATAGCCCCACGCCATTGCCACCAGAATGGCGAACAGCAGGACCATCAGCCCCGTGCTGTTGCGCCCCAAAGGCGACTTGCACAGCAGGTCATAGGCCACCCATCCGAACACGATCGACGCCAGCGAAATGCCGATCGCCTGCCAGGA
This sequence comes from Alphaproteobacteria bacterium, assembly GCA_024640405.1. Lineage (GTDB taxonomy): Bacteria > Pseudomonadota > Alphaproteobacteria > Rhizobiales > Aestuariivirgaceae > Anderseniella. Next base: position 47,843 of record JAHEFB010000022.1, read on the forward strand.
ACTCAGTTCCAGCACGGACTGGTCGATCAGGTACAGGTCGGCGCCGGCATAATAGACAATGCACATCAGCGCAAAACCGGACAGCCAGGTCACATAGCTTTCCCATTTGAACCATGTCAGGTGTTCCGGCAGGCGTTCGGGCGCAACCAGATATTTCTGGATGTGATAGAACCCACCGCCGTGAACCTGCCATTCCTCGCCATAAGCGCCAACCGGCATGTCCGGTGCCTTGCGCAACCCCAAATCCAGCGCAATGAAATAGAACGATGATCCGATCCAGGCGATGGCGGTGATGACATGCAGCCAGCGCGCGGCGAACGACAGCCATTCCCAAACTATCGGATATTCAAACATCGGCAGGTTTCCTCTTGATTTGCTGACCCCAGAATGACAGACATCATTCATTATGAAAACAAGGGCTATCGCCAAACACTTTCAATATTTCATTGATAATAGTACGCTCTGCTTATGTCCTATCTGGAGAACATAAAGGTTTTCGTTCGGGTCTATGAGCTGGGCAGCCTGTCCGCCGCCGGCCGCGATCAGCGCGTGTCACCGGCCGTTGCCAGCAATCGCATTCGCGAACTGGAAAAATATCTCGGCGTGCGTCTGTTCAACCGGACCACCCGCAAGCTGACACCGACCGAACACGGCAGGGTTTTCTACGAGGGAACCCTGAAGGTGCTGGAAGCCGTGAGCGAGGCGGAAGCCGCTGTTGCCGACATTTCGGGCAATCCGAAAGGCGTTATTCACGTCACCGCACCGCTGGGCATAGGCAAGCGCCTGATCGCGCCGCTGATCCCGGAGTTTCAGGCCACCTATCCCGATGTCCAGGTGCGCTTGCGGCTGTCTGACCGCAATGTCGATATCACCACCGAGGCCATGGATGTGGCGTTCAAGCTGGGCATCATCGAAGATTCCAACCTGCGCATGCGCGGTCTGATGCAGTGCAAGCGGGTCATATGTGCCGCGCCTGAATATGTGGAAAAACGCGGCAGCCCGTCACAACCGGAAGACCTGCTCGATGGCGGTCACAACTGCCTGCTGCTGAGATTTCCCGGCTCAAAGGAATATTTCTGGACGCTGCAGATGCCATCCGGGCCGACCCGCTTCGAAGTCAGCGGCCAGTATGACTCCGACGATGGCGATGTGCTGATCGAGTGGGCGCTGCAGGGCCACGGCATCATCAACCGGCCGGAGTTCGAGATCGTCGACCACCTGCGCTCAGGCAGGTTGGTGCCTCTGCTGCAGGACACCCCGCCGGTCGATGCCCAACTCGCCTGCCTGTACCCGCACAAACGGTTCCAGGACCCCAAGGTGCGCCTGTTCATAGAATTTGCGGCACAGCGCTGCCAGGATCAGGTGCGCAAGCTGCTTGGGTGAGGGCCTGTCGCTCCGGCAACAGGCTGATAACGGCAATGCGGGCAAAGCCACTATGGTCCATGGGTGCTCCTGCCCCCTTTCGGGGCCCCGTATTCTCGTTGCCTCCTCTCGTCCAGTGCGCTACCCATTAATGATGATCGATGTTCGAGATTGGCTAGACGAGTATGGGTTCGAGCAGTTTGCCGATTTGTTCGAAGAACACGAAATCGACGGCGATGTGCTATTCGATCTAAGCAATGATGATCTCAAAGACCTCGGCCTCTCGTTGGGCGCGCGCAAGAAACTTTTGAAGGCAATCTCGCTTGCCTCGGAGGCCAAGTGCCAACCTATTGACGAAACTCCTGCACCAGTCGCCGCCACCGGCGAGCGCCGTCAAGTTACGGTGCTGTTTGCAGATATCACAAATTTCACCACACTGTCGGAACGCATAGGCGCCGAGGCAACCCATAACCTCTTGAATCGCTATTTTGAGACCGCTGACCGTATTATCGAAGAATTTGGCGGTACGATCGACAAGCACATCGGCGACAACGTCATGGCAGTTTTCGGTGCACCAGTTGCCCATGATAATGACCCGGAGCGCGCAGTCCGCGCAGCGCTGTCGATCCACGAGGCATCTGCGGGAGTGCTGCTGCCAAGCGGAGAAGCACTTCGCCTGCACATTGGCATTGCGAGTGGCCAGGTGGTGGCTAGCGGTACCGGCAGCGACAGTCACCGAGAATACACCGTGGTTGGAGACTCGGTAAATCTCGCCGCTCGTCTGGAGGGTCTGGCCGAGCCGGGGCAAACGCTCGTGTCCGAGGAAGTGCAGCGGCGCACTTCCGGCTTGTTCATCATGACCAACCTTGACCCGCAGCACCTGAAGGGAATTGAGCAACCTGTCCCGGTGTGGCGTATTGAGAAAATTGCCGAGACCATCGATCATGGCCGCAATACGCCCTTTGTCGGCAGGCGAAGTGAGCTCGGTCAATGCCGGGCTATCATTGAAGACATCGCAGCAACCGGTGAGGGGCAAACAATCCTGCTGCGCGGTGCTGCGGGGATTGGCAAGACTCGGCTGGCAGAAGAAGTGATGACCGCAGCTGAAGTCTTGAATTTCTCGTTGCATCGTTGCCTGGTGCTGGATTTCGGGTCACGCAAGGATCAAGGCGCAATCCCGGCGCTGGTATCGAGCCTACTGGGGTTACCGGCCTCAACTGACGTTGAGCAACGGACTCGCGCCGCCGATGACGGGCTATCAAATGGTGCCTATCCACCAAGTGATCGAGTATTCCTGAATGATCTCTTGGATTTGCCGCAATCATTGGACTTGAACCGTCTCTACAATGCGATGGACGACAACGCCCGCCGCGCTGGCCGGCGGTCGCTGATCGCTGGTTTGGCTGCCTGGGCAAGCCGCACCGGGCCGCAATTGATTGTGGTCGAGGACTTGCACTGGGCCGACGCCCAGACGCTGGACAGCCTTGCCGCCGTCATGATGGTGGCTATCGAGAATCCTGTAGCGCTGTTGTTTACGACCCGACCCGATGGCGACCCAATTGAGGGCGCTTGGCGCTCAGTTGGTCATGACCAGCCGGTCAGTATCATCAACCTTGGAGCGTTGCGCTCAAGTGAAGCTCGCGAGATGGCGGCAGGTTTTGCCCATGCCAACCAGGAGCGCCTGTCCGAATGCCTTGATCGTGCCGAAGGCAACCCCTTGTTTCTGGAGCAGCTACTTCAGAATGTCGCGGAGACCGCCTCCGACCTCGTCCCCGGTTCGATCCATAGTCTGGTGCTGGCACGCATGGACAGGCTCGATTTGTTGGACAAACAGGCACTCCAGGCAGCTTCGATATTTGGTCAGAATTTCACACTTGCAGGGCTGCGTGATCTGCTCGACGCACCAGGCTATAATTGTACTAACTTGTTGAAGCATCAACTTGTCCGACCCGAGGGCGAGGATTTCCTTTTTGCTCACGCACTGATACGCGACGGGGTTTACGAGTCGATCCTGACTGCGGCCAAAAACCAATTGCACCTCCAAGCAGCAGAATGGTTTATGGACACCGATCCGGCGCTTCACGCGGAACATCTACACATGGCCGATGACCCCCGTGCTGCCCAGGCTTACCTGCGCGCCGCCTGCTCGGAGATGACCAAGTACCGTCATCAGCAGGCAATTGCCCTTTTGGAAAAGGGGAAGTCGCTAGCGGTGGAAATATGTGACCTAGTCGAGTTAGCGATAACATTGGGTGAGGCAATGCATAATGTCGGCGATCTGGCGAATGCGCATGCAGCATTCACAGAAGCGCTGCAAGTCGCGGATAATGATACTGCTCGTTGCCGCGCCTTGCTTGGTTTGGCCGGCGGGAAACGGATTACCGATGATCTGGACGGGGCACTGGCTGACCTCGACTCAGCTGAGGCAGCAGCCCGCAAAATGGGTCTCGCGGGTGAGCAGTCCCGCGTCCATAACTTGCGGGGCAACATTGCGTTCCCACGTGCCGACACCGAGACATGCCTGCGCGAACATGGCGCTGCGCTGGACTTTGCGCGAAAATCAGGATCAGCTGAACTGGAGGCTACTGCTCTGGGTGGATTGGCGGATGCAGAGTATTTGCGGGGCCGCTTTCGCACTGCCTCAGATCGATTTGCCGAATGCGTTGAAATCAGCCGCGAGCACGGCTTTGGTCGAATTCACGTAGCCAATCTGCCGATGTTGTCATTCACTTTGAAGTGGTGTGGTGAGGTTGAAAGGGCGCTGGACCTTGGGCTTGAAGCCATTGAATTGGCGCAACGTGTTGGACATGGCCGTGGCGAGTTGATCGGTCGCAATGCCGCCTTCGAGTGCTGCCGGTTTCAAGGACAGATTGGCCCTGCCCGTGAACATGCGGAACGGGGACTCGCGCTCGTTCAGCAATTGGGTGCTGAAAGGTTTGAGCCGATGATATTGTTGTATTTCGCCGAGCTCGAACATATTCAAGGCAATCAGGCTGCGGCACTGGCAACCGCACGCAAGGCACTGGAAGGTTGCCGCAAGACCGGAATGGCCTTTGTTGGGCCAAAAATCCTGGGTGGTATTGCTCTTGTGACCGACGACAATACAGAGCGGCACGAAGCTTGTGCCGAGGCCGAAGCCCTTCTGTCGGAAGGCTCGGTCAGTCACAATTACACATATTTCAGACTTTTCGCTATCGATGCCTGCTTGCAGGCGGGCGAGTATGACGAGGCGGAACGTCATGCTGATGTGCTGGCGACATTCAACCCACAAGAGAAGCTTGGCTTGGTGGAATTTGCCGCAAACCGTGGGCGGGCATTGGCACGTGTTGGGCGTGGAGAAAAATCCACCGAACTAATTACCGAAATCGATCGACTGATTGGTACGGGCGAGCAGATGTTACTGACGCTCAAGGTCGCGGATCTGCACCGGGCTCGGTCTGTATTGCTGGCTTAGCGATATTTCCGGAATTGGCACAAAGTTGCCATTTGCCGATGCTGAACGAAGTCCCTAAAGGGGCTCAAAGCAACTGTTGAGCATCGGAAAATCCAGCGAATCCTGACCCTGGAATCCTATGGATGCTGATTCGGTTTGTTGTCCGGTTTTCCGTCCTGGCTGGAAGGACATAGACCTCGCCGGACCGAGAGAACTGACTTAGCGCCATCCAACCCATCCATTCGAGCGTACCGGCTCGTCGGAATCGAATGATAGAAAAGCCGGACCAGTTGCCTGGTCCGGTTTGTGTCTTTGTTCGCTGATACAGAAAGCGTCAGCTCTGCACGCCTTCCACGTACCAGTCCATCTTGTGCAGGTCGCCGTCGCCCAGCACGCCTTCAGCCAGCCGTTCCTTGCCGGTATTGTCGTTGATCGGTCCGGTAAACGGATTGCCGCTGCCGTCGATGATACCGGCACGCGTGGCTTCAGCCGCGGCCTGGACATCGGCTGGAATGACATCATTGTAGGGTGACATTTCCAGCACGCCCTCCTTGAAGCCCCACCAGGTATCACCGGCCTGCCAGTTGCCGTCGAGCATTTGCTGAATGCGCGCTTCGTAGTAACGGCCCCAGCGGTTGACGATGGCCGTCAGGTGGGCTTTCGGTGCAAAATTGGACATGTCCCATGCCTGTCCGAAAGCCATCAACCCGCGCTGTTCACAGGTCTGCAGCGCTGCCGGTGAATCGGTGTGCTGCGCAATCACGTCAGCGCCCTGGTCGATCAGCGCCTTGGCGGCGTCTGCCTCCTTGGCCGGATCGTACCAGCTTGAAACCCATAAGACCTTGGTTTCGAACTTCGGGTTCACCTTGCGTGCAGCCAGCGTGAAGGCGTTGATGCCCATGACCACTTCGGGGATCGGGAACGAGGCAATGTATCCGGCAACCCCTGACTTCGACATGTGACCGGCAATGGTTCCGCACACCGCGCGTCCCTCATAGAACCGCGCATTGTAAGTCGACATGTTTTTCGCGCGCTGATATCCGGTTGCATGTTCGAATTTGACGTTCTTGAACCGCTTGGCCACTTTCAGTGTCGGGTTCATGTATCCGAACGAAGTCGTAAAGACCAGTTGGTTGCCTTCCTCTGCCAGACGCCGGATGACGCGCTCCGAATCCGGCCCCTCGGCCACGTTTTCAACAATTGTGGTCTGAACCTTGTCGCCAAATTTCTTGATCACATCCTGCCGGCCCTGCTCGTGGGCATAGGTCCAGCCGTGATCGCCAATCGGCCCGAGGTAGACAAAGGCTATTTTCAGCGGATCGGCAGCATATGCGGATGATCCGATTATCGGCAGCGCGCCGGCTGCCGCGGTAGTCTTGAGTACTGTACGTCTTGTAAGCGTTTTCATGGTTTCTCCTCCCGAAGATGGTTTTTACGAACTTGGCTTGAATGGTTTGCCAAGGCAGGCAGGCGCGAGTGACATTCCGGTCTTTCGCGCAGAAATAGCCGCCAGCACTGCGATGGTGGCAAGATATGGCATTGCAGCCAGAAACTCCGGTGCAACAAGCGAGAACCCGGCGGCCTTCGCATGCAGTTCCAGCGTCATGACCGCGCCAAACAGATAGGCGCCCAGCAACAGGCGTACGGGCCTCCAGCCGGCAAACACCACCAGGGCAAGCGCAATCCAGCCGCGTCCCGCAGTGAGTTGTTCCGCCCACATGGGCGTCAGCACCAGCGAATAGAAGCACCCGGCAATGCCCGCCATGGCGCCACCGAACAGCACCGCCATATAGCGAACGCCGATAACCGAATACCCGATCGAGTGGGCCGACAGGTCGGATTCTCCAACAGCCCGCAATATCAGTCCGGCCCTGGTTCGGCTCAGAAACCAGCCGACCGCAGCTACAAGCGCCAACGACAGATACACCAGCGGACTGTAGCCGAAGATCACCCGCAGCGTCGGATGTTCGGACAGTGAAGCAGGAAACACCGATCCGAATACATCAACCGTCTGGCCGACATACCCTTCACCTGCCAGAGCCGACAGGCCTATGCCGAATATGGTAAGGGCCAGCCCGGTCGCCACCTGATTGGCGGTCAGCGTCAATGTCAGGAATCCGAACAGACCTGCAGAAGCAGCAGATGCAATCATGGCTGCGATCACACCCAGCGGCGCAGATCCGGTGGTTGCCGTAACAGCGAAGCCGGTAACAGCGCCGATCAGCATCATGCCTTCAACGCCAAGGTTCAAGACACCGCTTTTCTCCACCACCAGTTCACCCAGCGCAGCCAGCAGGATCGGTGTTGCAGCGCCAACGATTGTCATCAGGATTGGAATAAGAAGGGAATAGGTCATGCCACATCTCCTGCTTTGGCCGGTGAGGCCAGTTTGATGCGATACTTCACCAGAACATCCGTGGCCAGCAGGAAGAACAGCATCATCGCCTGGAACACACCGGTCGCCGCACCGGGCAGGCCGATTGACGATTGTGCCAGTTCACCGCCCACATAGGTTACCGCCAGTATGATGCCCGCCAGCACAATTCCGATGGGGTGAAGCCGGCCCAGAAAGGCAACGATAATCGCGGTGAAGCCGTATCCGGTCGGAAACTGCGGCACCATCTGGCCGAACGGTCCGGCCGCTTCAAGAATACCAGCAAACCCTGCCAGGCCGCCGCCGGCCAGAAGGGCTGCCCAGATGGTCTTCTTGGAGTTGAACCCGCCATAGCGCGCTGCAGCCGGAGCGGCCCCGACAACCCGTATCTGAAACCCGAACACCGACCGCGTCATGACGAACCAGGCCGCGATTGCCACAACAAATGCCAGCGGCACACCCAGATGGACCACCGTATTGGTCAGGACCGTCGGCAGGATCTGGTCATCAGTGAACAGGCGTGTCTGCGGGAAGTTGAAGCCGTCGGGATCTTTCCAGGGTCCCCGCATGAGATAATACAGAACCTGTATCGCGACATAGGTCAGCATCAGGCTCGACAGGATCTCGTTGACATTGAACCTGGTTTTCAAAAATGCGGGAATTCCGGCATATGCTGCCCCTCCCGCGACGCCGGCAATGCACATCAGCGGCAAAATCCACCAGCCTGTCATTCCCCATGTGGCCAGCGCCACACCGGTACCGGCCAGACCGCCCATGACATACTGGCCTTCCGCCCCGATGTTCCAGACATTGGCCTTGAATCCGATTGCCAGACCCACTCCGATCAGGATCAATGGGGCAGCCTTGACGCCCAGGTCCTGCCATTTGTAGGTGTCCAGAAGCGGATCGAGAAAAATCTTCCGCACGGCACCCAGCCCGTCATGGCCGATCAGCGTGAAAATGATCGCACCGGCCACCATCGTCGCAACCACGGCCAGAACCGGCGTCAGGTACAGCATTGCCTTGCTCGGTTCCTTGCGTTTTTCCAATTCAATGAACATGGACTGCCTCCGTCATTTCCGCTGTTGCGAACGGGTCACCGTGGACACCGCCCATCAGCAGACCGATCTCATCGATGGACGCTTCACCGACATTCAGTGTCTTGGACATCCGCCCCTCATTGATCACCGCCATACGGTCGGAAATCGCCAGAAGCTCGTCCAGATCCTGCGAAATCACCACGATCGCCGAGCCGTTTTCAGCCAGATCGACCAGTGCCTGATGAATGGCGGCAGCCGCACCGGCATCAACCCCCCAGGTCGGCTGCGAAACGATGAGCACTTCGGGGTCCTGCAGTATCTCGCGTCCCATGATGAATTTCTGCAGGTTGCCGCCTGAAAGCGAACCGGCAAGCGAGCCCGGGCCGGTTGTCTTGACTGCAAAGTCATCGATCACCTTGCTTGTGTAGGCCGTGGCCACGCCGCCTTTCAAGATGCCGCTGCTGGCCATGCCCATTCTCTCGCGAGCCGTCAGAATGGCATTGTCGGTCAGGCTGAAATCAACCACCGCGCCATGGCCGTTGCGTTCTTCGGGCACCGCACACAAACCCAGATTTCGTCTTCCCACGGCGTCCATTGCGGCGATCGGCTGGCCGTCCAGCAGTATGGCGTTGGCATTTGATGACGGCTGCTCTCCACTCAGCGCCAGCAACAGCTCGTTCTGTCCGTTGCCTGCAACGCCGGCAATGCCAAATATCTCTCCGGCACGCACCTTGAAGCAGATATCGTCCAGCGCCACGCCGAAATCACCTTCACCGGGAACCGTCAAACCATCGGCGACAAACCGGTCCGCGCCGAATTCACGGGTCTTGGCCTTGCTGATCTGCTTCAGATTGCCGCCAATCATCATCTCCGCCATGGACTTCGGCGTTTCCTCGCGCGGGTCACATTCACCCACAACCTTGCCACCTCGAAGAATGGTCGCGGCTTCGCACAGATCCCTGATTTCATGCAGCTTGTGCGAGATATACAGGATCGAGCAACCTGTTTTGGACAGTTTGCGCAGCGTCTCGAACAATTGCCCCACTTCCTGTGGCGTCAACACGGACGTCGGCTCATCCATGATCAGAAGGCGCGGTTCCAGCAGCAGGGCGCGCACGATTTCTATCCGCTGACGCTCTCCGACACTCAACGTGCTGACTATGCGATGCGGTTCCAGCTTGAGGTCATAGGCGTGCAGCACTTCGCGGATTTTCTCTTCCAGGCTGGCCTGTGAATACGAACCGTCCATACCAAGTGCGATATTTTCCAGCACCGTCATCGCCTCGAACAGCGAGAAATGCTGGAACACCATGCCGACGCCCATTTTCCGGGCGGCTTTCGGATTGGCAACCATCACGGGTTCATCGTCCCAGATGATTTCACCGGCATCCGGTTGCATGATCCCGTAAATCATCTTCACCAGTGTCGACTTTCCGGCGCCGTTTTCGCCCAGCAAGGCGTGGATTTCTCCAGGCTTGACCTTGAAACTAACCGCGTCATTCGCCAGCACACCGGGGAAAGCCTTGGTGATGCCTTTGAGTTCGATACGATGTTGCACACTGTCACTCATGTATCACCTCCCACTATTTTCAGTTGCGCCGATGTCTCCACACCGGTCCCGGCGCTCGATGCCGACAAGTGCTGTAGCAGTTCTGCAGCAACCAGAGCTGCAATGACTTCAGGCCGCTTGTCGCTTACTCCAACCCCGCCAATTGGACACACCAGCCGGTCAACACTATTTGTGTCACCGCTATCGCGCCTCATCCAGCTTCGGAAGGACGCCAGTTTGGTCTTCGATCCGATCATGCCGACATAACCGGCATCGCTTCGCCCCAGCGCTTCCCTGGCAATCAGGAAGTCCAGCGAATGTTCATGGGTCAGAATGACATAGGCGCTGCCCGGTTCTGCCGTGCGGACGACCGCTTCAGGAACCGCGACCAGCCTGGTCTCAACCCCCGGCGGCGCATCCTGCAGTTCCTCGTCGCGGGTATCGACAAGGACGGGTTGCATAGGCAACAGGCCAAGCGCCTCGCACAAGGCATTGCCGACGTGCCCTGCCCCGAACACATAGATATGCGGCAGCGCCTTGAATTCTGCGTCCAGGCGCGCCGCGATCCGGTCAATTTCTGCTTCGGCCAGCGGTTGCAGCGAAACAACGACTGAGCCGCCGCAGCATTGCCCGATCTCGGGCCCCAGCGGAATTTTCATGTGCTCGGTGTCCCGGCTGCCTGACAGCATCAGATCCCGGGCCCGGTCTATCGCCAGTTTTTCCAGTTGACCGCCACCGATCGTACGGAATACCCGTTGCGGCGACACCAGCATCCAGGCGCCGGCATCTCGCGGGGCTGACCCTGAGGCGGTATCTACATTCACCAGCACGAACGGCCCGCCCCGGCGGGCAAACAACCACACGTCATGTCGATAGCGATACATGGTTCAGGCCCCTCCAGCTTCGGCAGACAATCGTTCAAACGCCAGCAAGACCTGTTCAGGCGTTGCCGGAGTATCCAGTTTCGGACACACCCGGTAATCAGCGGCTGACGCTACTGCCATCGACAGGGCCTCGAGCACCGAGATTGCCAGCATCAAGGGGGGTTCGCCCACCGCCTTGGACCGACGGATGGTCATCTCGTGGTTCTCCGACCAGTCCGCCAGAGCCACGTTGAAAATGCGCGGACGATCGGACGCCAGGGGAATTTTATAGGTCGACGGAGCATGGGTCCGCAGACGCCCTTCGCCATCCCACCATAATTCTTCTGTCGTCAGCCAACCCATTCCCTGCACAAAGCCGCCTTCGATCTGGCCAATATCGAGCGCCGGATTGAGCGAGCGGCCCGCATCATGAAGAACATCGACCCTGTCCACCTGATATTCGCCGGTCAGTGTGTCGATGCTGACTTGCGACACTGCCGCACCATAGGCAAAATAGTAAAACGGACGGCCTGTCCCGGCTTCCCGGTCCCAGTGAATATCCGGCGTCTTGTAAAAACCTGCCGCCGACAACTGCATGCGCGCCATATAGGCTGACTGGATGAAGTCGGGAAACGGAATGCGCTGATTGCCCACCAGCACCATGTTGGGTTCAAACACCACCTGGTCCGGTGTGACACCGTAGGTTTCACAGGCAAATTCGACCAGCCTGACCTTGATTTGTTGGGCAGCATTGGCGGCCGCCATCCCGTTGAGGTCCGACCCGGAAGACGCAGCCGTCGCCGACGTGTTCGGCACCTTGCCGGTATGCGTGGCAGTGATTTTCACATGCTTGAGATCGATCTGGAACTCGTCCGCCAGAACCTGGGCGACCTTGGTGTTCAGGCCCTGCCCCATCTCGGTTCCGCCATGGTTCAGATGAACCGAACCGTCGGTATAGACATGTACCAGCGCACCTGCCTGGTTGTACCAGGTAGCGGTAAAGGAGATGCCGAACTTGACCGGTGTCAGGGCAATTCCCTTGCGGATAACCTTGTTGCCGGCATTGAAGGCCAGCACCGCCTTGCGCCGGGCGGCATAGTCGCTGGAGGTCTCCAGCTCCGCCACCAGTTTTGCAATGATATTGTCGTCCACCCGCTGATGATACGGCGTCACATTGCGCCCTTCACCACCATAGAAATTCGCCTTGCGGACCTCCAGCGGATCCTTGCCGAGCGCATAGGCAATTTCCTCGATCATGCGTTCACCGCCCACCATGCCCTGCGGGCCGCCGAAACCGCGAAATGCCGTATTGGATACCGTGTTGGTTTTCAGCGGTTGCGATTGCAGCAGTACATTGTCGAAATAATAGCAGTTGTCGGTGTGAAACAGCGCCCGGTCGGTCACCGGACCTGACAGATCCGCCGAGTTGCCGCATCGGGCGGCAAAATTGGCACTGACGCCGGAAATCACGCCTGCATCATCAAAGCCGACATCATACTCGACAAGAAAATCATGCCGTTTGCCGGTTGCGATCATGTCATCGTCCCGGTCAGGTCTGATTTTGACAGCCCGGTTGTACTTCTTGGCCGCCACCGCAGCTACGGCGGCAAACAGGTTGCCCTGGGTTTCCTTGCCGCCAAACGCACCACCCATGCGGCGGATATTCACCGTAACCGCATTGGACGGCACGCCCAGGACGTGGGCAACCATGTGTTGAACTTCGCTGGGATGCTGGGTCGAGGAAAACACCGTCACTTCGTCGTCCTCGCCGGGAATTGCCAGCGCAATGTGTCCTTCAAGATAGAAATGATCCTGCCCGCCTACCCGCATCTCGCCCCTGATACGCCGCGGTGCCGCTGCAAGCGCCTTGGCAGCATCACCGCGTTTCAGGGTCAGCGCTTCGGTCACCAGCGGATAGCCGGCCGCCCGTGCATCAGCCACATCGGTGAAATGCGGTTTCGCTGTGTATTCTACCTTTGCCAACGCGGCAGCATTGCGTGCTGCAGCCCTGGTTTCCGCCACGACTGCGAATATCGGTTGCCCGTGAAATTCCACTGAATGTGCAAACACCGGATCATCGTGTTTGCCGGTTGGGCTGACATCGTTGTGGCCGGGAATATCGTCGCTGGTCAGCACGCCAACTACACCCGGTGCAGCCTGTACAGCCGACAGGTCCATGCTCTTGATATCGCCATGGGCAATCGAGGACAGGCCGAGATAGGCGTGTATCAGGCCTTCGGGGGCAGCCATGTCGTCGATGTAACCGGCACTGCCAGTGACATGCTTGTGCGCAGAATCGTGCCGCTGGTCCACGTGCACTCCGCCATCGATTTTTACTTGCTGTGTCATGATTGTTTCAGGCCACCGCTTCACGTACCAGCACACTGTTTTCGTGTGGCTGTGTTGTTTCAAGGAAGAACCGCATCAGCAGTTTGCGCGCCACCAGTGCCCGGTATTCTGCCGATGCCCGCCAATCGCCGATCGGCGAGAAGTCCTCGGCAAAACCTGCTTCAGCCGATGCAATGGTTTGAGCAGTCCATGGTTTGCCGACAAGCAGGCTTTCCACGCTGCCTGCTCGCTTGGGAGTGGCTGCCATGCCGCCATAGGCAATGACCGCCTCGGTTACCTTGCCGTCTTCGACCCGGATGCGAAAGCCAGCAGCGACCGCGGAAATGTCTTCGTCACGGCGTTTCGTCACCTTGTAGGCAGCGAATTCGCAACCTTCGGCCAGATGCGGAATATGCAACGATTCCACAAAATCGCCTGCCTGCCGGTCCTGCTTGCCGTAGTCGATGAAAAATTCCTCGACCGGCAGCGTGCGTCTTTCGTCCCCGTTGCGAAGTGTCAGCGTGGCGCCCAGTGCGATGAGCACCGGCGGCGTATCCCCGATCGGCGAGCCGTTGGCGACATTTCCGCCAACCGTGCCCATATTGCGCACCTGTTCGCCGCCAATGCGGTTCCAGTAACCGGCCATCTGCGGAAAATGCTGCGCCACGGCATCCTGAAACTCGGTATAGGTCACACAGGCGCCAATCGTGTGACCTGTAGCTGTTTCGCTGATCTGGTGCAGTTCATCGAGATGACAAATGAAGATCGCCGGAGCAATCGGCCGCATCATCTTGGTCACCCACAACCCGACATCGGTTGCACCGGCTACAATCACCGAGTCCGGATTGGCGGCACGCAACTCTGCGAGATCATCCACCGAACCTGGCACAAAGAACTTTTCGGAAGCAGTCCCCATCTCGACACGCGCACCATCAGCCAGCCCTTTCAGGGTTGCCGTTACAGTTTCGCGTTCACGGATAATCACGTCGTCTGCCTGACCGCCTGCGGAAGCCGCCGCAAGGCCGGCCCTGACAATGGCTTCATAACCTGTGCACCGGCACAGGTTGCCCTGCAGCGACGTCTCAATGTCAGCGTTTGTGGGGTTGGGATTGGACATCCACAACGAATACAGGGACATCACGATACCCGGCGTGCAAAACCCGCACTGGCTGCCGTGCATGTCAACCATGGCCTGCTGCACGGGATGCAGCGAACCGTCTTTTCGGCGCAAATGCTCGATCGTCACCACGTGGCATGCATCCAGAGAACCGACAAAACGGATACAGGCGTTGACGGTCTCATACACCAGGTTACCGCCGGCCAACCGGCCCACCAGTACCGTGCACGCGCCGCAATCACCCTCGGCACAACCTTCCTTGCTGCCGCACAGGCGCTGTTCGAGACGCAGGAAATCCAGCAGGGTGTCGGTAGCCGCCACCTTGTCCAGTTCGACCTTGTGATCGTTCAGCAGGAAACGGATGGTTTTGCGTGTTTGGGTCATGTCTTTCAGCTTCCCCGGTACGTTGCATAGCTGAACGGTGAAACCAGCAGCGGCACGTGATAATGGGCCGACGGATCATCGACGCCGAAACGCACCGGCACCTGATCCAGAAAAGCCACCGCGGCGCCGGTGTCGAGATAGTCTCCCACATGGAACACCAGTTCATAGACGCCTGTCTTCATCTCGTCACCCGAGACCAGAGGGCTGTCACAACGCCCGTCGTCGTTGGTCGAAATTGACTTGATGATCTCGCGCCCGGAACCGTCCAGGCGATAGAAGTCGATCTTCAGCCCGGCAGCCGGTTTTCCACTGGCAGTGTCCAGCACATGGGTTGTAATACGTCCGGCGGTCTTGGCGGCATCCATCATGTTTCCTCCTGCCCCTTTATCGGCAGGGGCTAATCACCGACTATCAGCCCATTGCAGCCGGAACGGAAGTGTTGCAGGCATATATCTCTTTCAAGAAAATATTGAAAATGCGCGCGATTGCTTTCCTGTACAACTGTAATCACTTGTGATGTCGAGGCGACCCGGGAGTCCGATAAATGGCCTATGACCGCGATATGCTTGGCTATGGAGCCACACCACCGGCAGTTGAGTGGCCGGGCAATGCTGCCATCGCCATACAGATTGTGATGAATTACGAAGAAGGCGGCGAAAACTGTATCGCTCACGGTGATGCGGCATCCGAGGCGTTTCTGTCCGAGATAGTTGGCGGCACGCCCTGGGAGGGCATGCGCCACTGGAACATGGAATCCATTTACGAATATGGCGCCAGGGCCGGTTTCTGGCGGCTGCACCGGCTGTTCACCAGCAGCGCCATACCCGTCACGGTCTATGGCGTAGCCACCGCCCTTGCCCGTTCGCCTGAACAGGTTGCAGCCATGCAGGCCGCTGATTGGGAAATCGCCAGTCACGGCCTGAAGTGGATCGACTACAAGGATTTCTCGCGAGACGAAGAACAGGCCCATCTGGACGAAACAATCCGGATGCACGGCGCTGTAACCGGTGAACGCCCGCGCGGCTGGTACACAGGGCGCTGCTCCACCAACACCGTTGACCTGGTAACCGAGGAAGGCGGCTTCGATTATGTGTCCGACAGTTATGCTGACGACCTGCCCTACTGGCGCCGTCATGCCGGGCGCGATCAACTGGTCATTCCCTATACGCTGGACGCCAATGACATGCGCTTTGCCACACCGCAGGGGTTCAACTCCGGCGACCAGTTTTTCGCCTACCTGAAAGACAGCTTCGATGTGCTGTATGCCGAGGGTCAGGCAGGTTCGCCCAAAATGATGAATGTGGGACTGCATTGCCGGCTGGTGGGCCGGCCGGGCCGGATGGCGGCACTCAAGCGGTTCATAAACTATGCCCAAAGCCACGACAGGGTATGGTTCGCCAGGCGCATCGAGATTGCCGACCACTGGCGCAAGCACCATCCGCCTCCTGAACCTTCCGGGCAACCGCATCTCATGGATGAGAGGGAGTTTGTCGCTGCCTACGGCAGCGTGTTTGAACATTCACCGTGGATTGCGGAACGCGCGCACAAGGCGGACATCGGACCGGCAAACAACACCGCTGTAGGCCTGCACGCGGCCTTGCGCACCCAGTTCCGCCTGGCCAGCCGGACAGAACGGCTGGATGTATTAAAGGCTCATCCCGACCTTGCCGGCAAACTGGCCGCAGCCAAACGGCTGACGGCAGAATCCACCGCCGAACAGGCAGGTGCCGGGCTCGATGCCCTGACCGACGACGAACGCCGGCGTTTTACCGAGCTCAATACCGGCTATGTGGAACGCTTCGGTTTCCCGTTCATCATTGCCGTGAAGGGCCTGGACAAGGCCCGTATTCTCGCAGCTTTTGAGCAACGAATTTCCAACGAAAAAGACATCGAGTTCACAGAGGCCTGCAAACAGGTCGAACGCATCGCACGCTTGCGTCTGGAGGACATGCTGCCATGACCGACCCCAGCTACTATGCCCCGACCGGTGGCCTTCCGCCCCAGAGCCAGTTGCTCACCGGGCGAGCCGTTTTCAAGACAGCTTATGCCGTCATACCCAAGGGTGTGATGAGCGACATAGTCACCAGCAACCTGCCGCACTGGCAGGAGACAAGGTTCTGGGTGCTGGCACGGCCCCTGACCGGTTTCGCTGAAACCTTCTCGCAATATATCGCGGAAGTGCAGCCCGGCGGCGGCAGCCAGACCCCGGAAGCCGAGCCCCGCGCGGAAGCGGTTCTGTTTGTCGTTCAAGGCGAACTGACCCTCACGATCGACGCCGATGTGCACACCATGCAGCCCGGCGGCTATGCCTACCTGCCGCCCGGTTGCAACTGGCAGGCACACAACAGTTCAAAAGCCCCGGTGCGTTTCCACTGGATCCGCAAGGCCTATGAAAAGGCAGCCGGCGTCGACATACCCGAAGCATTCGTAACCAATGAGCAGGATGTAGCGCCTACGCCGATGCCGGACACCGACGGCAAATGGGCCACCACGCGGTTCGTTGATCCCAATGACGTGCGCCACGACATGCACGTCACCATCGTCACGTTTGAACCGGGCGCGGTTATTCCGTTCCTGGAAACCCACGTCATGGAGCACGGACTGTATGTTCTGGAAGGCAAGGCTGTTTACCGTCTCAACGAGGACTGGGTCGAGGTCGAGGCGGGTGATTTCATGTGGCTGCGCGCCTTTTGCCCGCAGGCCTGTTATGCCGGCGGCCCGGGCAAGTTCCGCTATTTGCTGTACAAGGACGTCAACCGGCACATGAAGCTGGACATCGGCTCATGAGCGACCGCCGGATTGTGCTGCAGCCGCTGACGCAGGGGGCGTTTTCACCCTTCGGCGATGTGCTGGAGGCAATCGGCGAGCCGGACAGGATCATCAATGCCGGCCTGTGCGGGAGGTTTCACGATCTCGCCGGTCTGGACTTTGAAGGCAAAGACGCCCGCGCCGGGATCAGCCTGTTCCGGTCCAGGGCCCGCACTCTGCCCCATAAACTGGACATGATGGAACGCCACCCGCTCGGGTCGCAGGCCTTCATGCCGATGTCAGCAGACCCGTTCATGGTCATCGTGGCGCCCGACGATGCAGGTATGCCCGGTACCCCTCAGGCTTTCCTGACCAGCCCGGGCCAGGGCGTCAATTACTACCGCAACACCTGGCACGGCGTCCTCACACCGCTGATCGACAATGCGCTGTTCGCCGTGGTCGACCGCATCGGCGAGGGTGACAATCTGGAAGAGTTCGCATTTGACCAGCCCTGGCTGGTCAGCGGGAACTAGAGCACATCTGGCATTTTGTGAATCAAGTGGGATTCCCAAATCGGTTGTAATTTGATTCAAGATGTGTGCTGGAACTGGAGGCCAGCACATATGTCGCGAGCTTATTCCAACGATCT
>JAHEFB010000089.1 GCA_024640405.1 Alphaproteobacteria bacterium
CAATGTGTCGTTTGAAGTTGAGCTGATCACACCGATTGCGATGGAAGAGAAGCTGCGCTTCGCCATCCGTGAAGGTGGTCGTACCGTCGGTGCCGGTGTCGTTGCCGGTATCATAGAGTAAGCCTGGAAGCAGGATTGCTTGAACAATTACAGGCGGGGAACCATATCGTGCTCCTCGCACCCGGGTTAGGGGTGTAGCTCAGTTGGTAGAGCGGCGGTCTCCAAAACCGCAGGTCGGGGGTTCGAGACCCTCCGCCCCTGCCACCGGGAAAACAGACAGACTGCGGGCCCTCGTGCCTGCGAAAGAGTGAAACAGGAATATGGCAAAGACCAATCCGTTTGAGTTTATTCAGCAAGTTCGCCAGGAAACCTCCAAGGTTACCTGGCCTACCCGGCGTGAAACCATCATCACCACAATCATGGTGTTGATACTCTCTGCGGCAGCGGCCCTGTTTTTTCTCGGCGTAGATGCGATTTTGAAATGGGTTGTCGATCTGATCCTCTTCAGGTCCTGAGCAGGTTGATCGGCGGGAGCGCAACATGACTAAGCGGTGGTACATCGTCCACGCCTACTCGAATTTCGAGAAAAAAGTGGCGGAGTCGATCAAGGAACAGGCGGCTGTCAAAGGCCTCGGTGAGTTGTTCGACGAAGTTTTGGTGCCGACCGAAGAAGTGGTCGAAATGCGTCGCGGCCGCAAGGTTCAGTCCGAGCGCCGGTTCTTCCCCGGATACGTGCTGGTGAAGATGGATATGACCGATGAGGCTTATCACCTCATCAAGAACACACCCAAGGTGACCGGGTTTTTGGGGCATGACAACAAGCCCATGCCGATCACCGAGGAAGAGGCGACCCGAATCCTGAGCCAGGTTCAGGAAGGTGTCGAGCGCCCAAGGCCGACCATCATGTTTGAGGTTGGTGAGCAGGTTCGTGTTGCTGAAGGCCCGTTTGCGTCCTTCAACGGTCTTGTTGAAGACGTTGATGAAGAACGCGCCAGGTTGAAAGTGGCAGTTTCGATTTTTGGCCGGGCGACCCCGGTCGAGCTGGAATTCGGTCAGGTGGAAAAGCTTTAGCGCTTACAATACCTGAACCGTGTAACGGTGGGAGGCTGACGGGTGTCGCAACCTGAAATCCGGACCACTAACCTCTAAAGCTCTCGATCGCCGGGTTCGGCGTGACAGGCGAGGGAAATAGAAAATGGCGAAGAAAGTTCTCGGCTATATCAAGCTGCAAATTCCGGCAGGGCAGGCAAATCCGTCTCCGCCGGTAGGCCCCGCTCTTGGTCAGCGCGGTCTGAATATCATGGAATTCTGCAAGGCGTTCAATGCTGCAACCCAGCAGGCTGAACCAGGGTCCCCGATTCCGGTAGTGATCACTGCCTTCCAGGACAAGTCTTTCACCTTTGAGATGAAAACGCCGCCAGCGTCGTTCTTCCTCAAGAAGGCGGCAAAGATCAAATCCGGGCACAAGGAACCCGGCAGGGGAGATTTTATCGGCAAGGTGACACGTGCTCAGTGCCGTGAGATTGCTGAAAAGAAAATGGTTGATCTCAATGCCCGCGACCTCGACGCGGCAGAAAAGATTATCGCAGGCTCGGCCCGTTCGATGGGTCTGGAAGTGGTAGGGTAAGTATCATGGCACACAAGGGAAAAAGATATTCCAAGGCTGTCGATGGTATCGACCGAAACAAAGTCTACACAGCTGCTGAAGCGGTGAAAATGGTCAAAGAGCGCGCTGTGGCGAAGTTCGATGAAACCATTGAGCTGGCGATGAATCTGGGGGTTGATCCGCGGCACGCCGACCAGATGGTGCGAGGTGTCGTTGCCTTGCCTGCCGGTACCGGCCGTGACGTTCGGGTGGCCGTATTTGCCCGCGATGCCAAGGCTGATGAAGCCAAGGAAGCCGGTGCAGACATTGTCGGCGCGGAAGACTTGGTCGAGCAGGTTCAAAAGGGCAATATTGATTTTGACAGGGCAATTGCAACACCGGACATGATGCCTCTGGTGGGCCGTCTTGGTAAAGTGCTTGGTCCGCGCAACCTTATGCCAAACCCCAAGGTTGGAACTGTCACGCCGGATGTTGCCGCAGCGGTCAAGGCTGCCAAGGGCGGTTCTGTTGAGTTTCGCGTCGAGAAAGCCGGCATTGTTCACGCCGGCGTCGGCAAAGCAAGCTTCAAGGAGGATCAACTGCTTGAAAACGTGAAAGCGTTTGTTGATGCGGTTTCAAAGGCCAAACCATCAGGTTCCAAAGGAACTTATATCAAGCGGATTTCAGTTTCGTCGACGATGGGCCCTGGCCTGAAAATCGACGTAGCGTCTGTGTCCGGCGAGTAAGCCGAACCAGGATGCGCAAGGGTTACCATCTGATTTGAAGCATTGCTTCGGGTCTGATGGCTGGACCGGGAAACCGGTCCGAACCTGTCCGAGATTGCAGGCGTCATGTTTAACCGCATGGCTTAAACGTCAAAGTTTGGCAGCCCGCATGAGATAGGTGTTCAAAAGGTTTTGCTGTCTGTCCGGCTGGTAGTCCAGCCGCCCTTCAGCAAGTCAGTTTGAACCCTCAGTGATCTGAACCACCGCAACTATCCGGTGGGGAAGAGGACAGGCAAGTGGAGTGCCATTTGTATTCAGGCACTGCATCTCGCCGACAAGGCTGGTTGCAGAGCTGTTTGAAGCAGATGGTTTCGTGCAACCGCCCGGTTTTCAAATGCCGGGTAAACTGGAGAGAGCTAGTGGATAGAGCAGAAAAAAAGACGCTCGTTGCAACTCTCAACACCGTTTTCAAGGAAACCGGTGTTGTGGTGGTGACCCACAATCTCGGCCTGACAGTTCCGCAAGTCAATGACCTGCGTAAAAAGATGGCAGAGGCTGGCGGGGCGACGAAAGTTGCCAAGAACCGTCTGGCAAAACTTGCTCTTGAAGGCACTGACGCTGTCGGTATTGCTGACCTGTTTACGGGTCCAACCATGTTGTCCTATTCGGATGATCCGGTTGCGGCACCGAAGATCGTCTCAACCTTTGCCAAGACCAACGACAAGCTTGTCGTTCTCGGCGGGGTTCTGGGATCTACGGTTCTGGATGCCAATGGTGTCAAGGCACTTGCTGACCTGCCGTCGCTTGATGAGCTGCGGGCAAAGCTTGTGGGCATGATCCAGACGCCGGCCACCCGTATAGCGGGTGTTACGCAGGCGCCTGCCGGACAGCTCGCACGGGTCATCGGGGCCTACGCCGACAAGGGAGAAGCGGCTTGAGTGGCCGTGTCCAAACACTGAACTGGTTTAAACCGTAATACGAAAGACGATAAAATGGCTGATCTTGCTAAAATTGTAGACGACCTGTCGAACCTGACAGTTATGGAAGCCGCCGAGCTTTCAAAAATGCTTGAAGAAAAATGGGGCGTATCCGCTGCAGCTCCTGTTGCAGTTGCTGCGGCTGCCGGCGGTGGCGGTGAAGCCGCTGCCGAAGCCAAGGACGACTTCGACGTTGTTCTGGAATCATTTGGTGAAAAGAAAATCGAAGTCATCAAGGAAGTCCGTGCAATCACCGGTCTGGGCCTGAAAGAAGCCAAGGATCTGGTTGAGGGCGCTCCAAAAACCATTAAGGAAGCTTGCCCGAAGGCAGAGGCAGAAGAGCTGCAGAAGAAGCTCGAAGCTACTGGTGCGAAGGTATCGCTCAAGTAAGTGGTTGAGACTACGAATACCGGCGCGGGAGAAACTGCGCGGGGCCATACAGGCCCGGCCAAGATTTCTCCCACGTCGGCACTGCTCTCCGGTTTGATGTGGTAAGCAGAGACATAAGTGAGGCGTTGGGGCGGTTTTCCGTGCGGTCTGTTTCAGTTCTCAGGGAACTGAAAATCACAGACTGCCCGGCAAGCCGCCGCTCTAGAGCGACATGGGTTCTCTTGAACCCATAAAGTTGCTCTAGCACTTTGGAATCGATCAGTTTTATGGATTTTGATTGATCAAATCAAAAACCATACTGATCTAACTTGATTGAATTGCTCTCCAGCCACCCCCTGGCATGAGAGCCAAAATGCGAAGGAACAGAAATGTCGCAAACGTTTATCGGCCGCAAACGTATTCGCAAATTCTTCGGCAACATCCATGAAGTTGCCGAAATGCCAAACCTCATCGAGGTTCAAAAAGACAGCTATGATCAGTTTCTTCAGGTGCTTGATCCTGAGGGAGGTCGCCTTGCAGAAGGCCTGCAGGCGGTGTTCAAGTCAGTCTTCCCGATCAGTGACTTTTCGGGTCAGGCAATGCTGGAATATGTAACCTACGAGTTTGAAGAACCGAAATATGACGTTGAAGAGTGCCAGCAACGCGGCATGACATTTGCCGCGCCGCTGAAGGTAACACTGCGTCTTATCGTGTTTGAAATCGATGAGGACACCGGCGCCAAGTCGGTCAAGGACATCAAGGAACAGGATGTCTACATGGGCGACATTCCGCTCATGACCAAGAACGGTACGTTTGTAGTAAACGGTACCGAGCGGGTGATCGTATCGCAGATGCATCGATCGCCTGGCGTGTTTTTTGACCATGATCGCGGCAAAACCCATTCATCGGGCAAATTGTTGTTTGCAGCCCGTATCATTCCTTATCGCGGTTCCTGGCTGGATTTCGAGTTTGACGCCAAGGACATCGTACATGTGCGTATTGACCGCCGCCGCAAGTTGCCGGTGACAGCATTGCTGCATGCGCTCGGGATGGACAGTGAAGAAATTCTGCATACCTTTTACAACACGGTGTCCTGCACATCCTCGAAGGATGGATGGCGGATGCCGTTTGACCCGGACCGGTATCGCGGGGTGAAGCCTACGGCTGACCTGGTCAACGCAAAAACCAAGAAAGTGGTTGTCGAAGCCGGAACCAAGATTACGCCGCGGCTGGCTCGCAAGCTGGCTGAAGAGGGTCTCAAGGAATTGCTGGTAGAGGACGAAAGCCTTTATGGGCATTTCGTGGCAGACGAACTGGTGGACGCGAAGACCGGTGTGATCCACGCCGAAGCGGGAGCGGAAATTGATGAGGCCCTGATGGAAGGGCTCAAGGAGGCCGGCTACAAGGAACTGCGCCTTCTTGATATCGATCACATCAATACCGGTGCATATATCCGCAACACCTTGATGGCCGACAAGGTCGAAAGCTACGAACAGGCGCTGGTTGACATTTACCGCGTTATGCGTCCTGGCGAACCACCGACGCGTGAAACGGCTGAAGCATTGTTCAACGGTCTGTTCTTTGATGCGGAGCGGTATGATCTGTCATCGGTGGGCCGTGTCAAAATGAACATGCGGCTTGAACTCGATGCTCCGGACACCATGCGTATCTTGCGCAAGGAAGATATCATTGCTGTTGTGAAAACCCTGGCCGAGCTGCGCGACAGCAAAGGCGAGATTGACGACATCGACCATCTGGGCAACCGTCGGGTGCGTTCGGTGGGCGAATTGATGGAAAACCAGTATCGCCTTGGCCTGATCCGCATGGAGCGCGCCATCAAGGAGCGTATGTCTTCGGTCGATATCGACACCGTCATGCCGCATGACCTGATCAACGCCAAACCGGCTGCTGCCGCGGTGCGAGAATTCTTCGGATCATCGCAGTTGTCGCAGTTTATGGATCAGACAAACCCGTTGTCGGAAATCACCCACAAGCGCCGACTCTCGGCTCTCGGGCCTGGCGGTTTGACACGTGAGCGTGCCGG
>JAHEFB010000023.1 GCA_024640405.1 Alphaproteobacteria bacterium
AAATCCCAGGCATGAACGGCTCCCAGAACACCCGGCCTGCCACAAAGTCCATCACATAGAAAGCAGTGCCGATGATGTTATCGTCCTCACACAGCAAATGTGGCTCTGCAACCGGCAGCCCCTGATCGTGCAGTGCCTTGATGACACGATACTCACGATCGACGGCGTGGGCTGACGGCAACAGTTTACCCGGCGGTTTTCGCCGCAACACATAGGACGCGGTTGCGGTGACAAGTTTGTATGTCGGGTTTGATTGGCCGCCCTTGAACTGTTCTACCGCCATCGGTGGTTCAAAGTCCGGTATATGCGTCACCAGATAGTTGGTCAGTGCTGCCTCATCAAACCGGTGAGCATCACGCACATCCCGTGTCCCGGAAAATTCGGCCTGTCTGTCCATCGGCTGGCTCAAGCAGTGTTCTCCATCAGGAATGGCAGCATGGCGTCAAGCGTCTCGGCCGGGGCTTCTTCAGGCAGAAAATGTCCGCAGGAAATGCCATTGCCTGTTACGTTTGTTGCCCATTTGCGCCAGATGTCCAGTGGGCCACGGGCAGTTTTGCCGGGGATGCCGGCATCGCCCCACAGCGCCAGCATCGGGCAGGTTATCTTGATGCCCTGATCCAGCGCCGCCCGGTCATGGTCGACATCACAGGTCGCACCCGCCCGGTAATCGTTGCACAGGGCATGGATGACGGCCGGATCGCGAAAGTGCCGGCGATATTCCGCAAGCGCTGCCGGATCGAAGACATCAAGCCCGGTGCCGTTGTTCCAGGCTCCGAGTTTTTCGTCGATATAGAAATCCGGATCAGCCCCGATCATTCGCTCAGGCAGCGGATTGGGTTGTGCCAGAAACGGCCAGTGATAGGTGTTCATGGCGCCGGCTATGCTTGCCATGGCCTTCCATTGTTCCAGCGTGGGCACAATGTCGAGTGTAATCAGGCTGGTAACTGTTTGCGGGTGGTCCTGTGCAAGTCGATAGGCTACGCGTCCTCCGCGATCATGCCCACACAAGTGAAATGTCTCGTGGCCGAGTGATCGCATGACGGCAACCAGGTCGATTGCCATGGCGCGCTTGGAGTAGGCGAGATTCTTCTCATCATTGACCGGCTTTTCGGATTGCCCATAGCCACGCAGATCCGGTATTACCAACGAAAAATGGTGCGCCAGGCTGCCGGCAATCTTGTGCCAGATGGCTCCCGTTTGCGGAAACCCGTGCACCAGCAGCAATGCCGGGCCTGAGCCGCCGGTTCGTACGAAAATTCGTGCGCCATCGCCATCGATCATGCTGTCTTTAAATCCGGGAAACAGATCGTTCATGCGGTACCTTTTTCACGCGCCACAGCCCGCCAGCCAATGTCGCGCCGGCAAAAACCCTGTGGCCAGTCTATTGCGTCAACGGCTGCATATGCCAGTCCCTGAGCTTCAGCAACATTGCCAGCCTGTGCTGTTATGTTCAACACGCGTCCGCCATTGGCGACAATATTGCTGTCGTCACGTTTTGTGCCGGCATGAAAAATCTGGACGCCCTTCATTGCTGCAGCTGCATCAAGGTTTCCGATCACCGAGCCTTTCTGAACGTCACCGGGGTAGCCTTCGGTGGCCATCACCACGGTAAGTGCAGTCGTATCGCGCCAACGGACCGAGACCTTGTCCAGAGTTCCTGCACATGCCGCCAGCATGATGGTGACGACATCATCCTTCAGCCTCATCATCAGCACCTGACACTCGGGATCGCCGAACCGCACATTGTATTCGATCAGCTGCGGACCGGTAGCGGTGATCATCAGCCCGGCAAACAGCACACCCTGAAAAGGCGCGCCTTCCGCCGCCATGGCTGCCAGAGTAGGGTTGATGATTTCATCCATGGTGCGGCGACACATGGCCTCGTCCATGACCGGCGCGGGTGAGTAGGCACCCATGCCGCCGGTATTGGGGCCGGTATCGCCGTCTCCGACACATTTGTGATCCTGTGCTGAACCAAATGCCACTGCCGTGGCGCCGTCGCATATGGCAAAGAACGAGGCCTCTTCGCCCTCAAGGTATTCCTCGATAACCGCTTCGGCTCCGGCTGCACCGAAACGCCCCGCAAATATGTCGCGCACTGCCGTTTCTGCGTCATCCATCGTCATGGCAACCGTGACGCCTTTTCCAGCAGCAAGACCGTCAGCCTTGACCACAATCGGCGCACTGTGTTTTGCCAGATAGGCGAGCGCGTCAGGTTCATTGTCAAATCGCCCGTAAGTGCCGGTGGGAATATTGTATTTCGCGCAGATATCCTTGGTGAAACCCTTTGAACCTTCAAGTCGGGCGGCAGCGGCATCCGGGCCGAATGTCGTGATGCCGGCACTGCGCAGTTTGTCTGCAAGGCCCGCAACCAGAGGAGCCTCAGGGCCAACAACCACAAGGCCGATAGAATTCAAATTACAGAAACTGATTATTGCTGCTGGATCGTCAATATTCAGCGCCACGATCTCTGCCTCGTGCGCAATTCCGGCATTGCCGGGTGAGCAGAAAAGTGTGTCCGTCAGTGGTGAGTTTGCGATTGCCCAGGCCAGCGCGTGTTCGCGGCCGCCCGATCCGATCAGAAGAATGTTCATGAAGTATCCAGCTCTCCTTGCCATTGCCCCTGTTTTTGACATCCAATAGGCGTCATTGAAAGGATTCTTGTAGCCATGTCCACCGATTGGCCTCCATCGGGCTTCGATCCCGACACCGGCGAACTTATGGATGAGCCCGAAGCGGTTTCCAACGTTGTTGAGTTTTCCGTGTCGGAGATATCCAACGCGTTGAAACGAACGCTGGAAGACACATTCGGTCATGTGCGCGTGCGCGGTGAACTGGGCCGCGTATCGCGCCCTGCATCCGGCCACGTCTATCTTGACCTGAAAGACGATCGTGCAGTGATATCAGGGGTCATATGGAAGGGCACGGCTTCACGCATGAAGGTGCAGCCCGAGCAGGGGCTGGAAGTCATTGCGACCGGGCGCATAACCACGTTTCCGGGCCAATCGAAGTATCAGATCATCATAGAAACACTGGAACCTGCCGGTGCCGGCGCGCTGATGGCACTGTTGGAGGAACGCCGCAAGAAATTGTCCGCGGAGGGCCTGTTTGACGAGAACCGCAAGAGCGAACTGCCTTATCTGCCGAACGTGATCGGTGTGGTGACTTCGCCAACAGGTGCGGTCATTCGCGATATCCTGCATCGGTTGTCGGACCGCTTTCCAAGACATGTTCTGGTATGGCCGGTGCGGGTGCAGGGCGAAAGCAGTGCCGGTGAAGTCGCCAATGGCATTCGCGGGTTCAACACCTTCGAAGCAAACGGTGATATCCCGAGACCTGACCTGATCATCGTCGCGCGCGGCGGCGGCAGCCTGGAAGATTTGTGGGGGTTCAACGAAGAAGAAGTGGTGCGCGCGGTGGCAGATAGCGCGATCCCTGTGATATCCGCGGTGGGTCACGAGACCGACTGGACGCTGGTGGATCACGCCGCCGACGGGCGGGCGCCAACGCCCACTGCGGCGGCTGAGCGCGCCGTTCCGGTACGGTCGGAATTGTTGGCCTATGTGGCTGACATGGGCGCTCGCCAGCTTCGCGCTGTTTCCCGCGCCATGGACGAACGCCGCACCCGCGTAACGGCTGCGGGCAGGGGCCTGCCGCGTCCCGACGATTTGCTTGCCCTGGCAAGACAACGCTTTGATGCGGCATCCGGCAGGCTGGGCCAGTCACTCAAGACTGCCACGGCAGCCAGCCGCAATCATTTGGACCGGGTTGCAGGACGCTTAAGCGTCAGGCCATTGCAGCAGCAGATAACCCGGGATCGGGAGACCATCATTCGTTTGTCGCGCGAAGCCAGGCGGGGTCTCGACGCACAAATGCAACAGCGTCGTCAGGTGTTGTCGGCCGCCGACAAGTTGCTGCGAGCATTTTCATACCAGGCAGTGCTGGAGCGTGGCTTCGCACTGGTTCGCGATAGCGATGGTCAGCCAGTCCCGACTGCAGCCGCAACTGAAGCAGGCATGGCTGTGTGTATCGAGTTTGCCGACGGCCGCGCAGACGCAGTGATCGGCGTCAAGGGCAAAAAGAAATCCAGCCCGGCGTCCAGGGGCTCGGGAACCGGTAAGCCGGATGGCGGGCAGGGAGATCTTTTCTAGTTTTTGCAGAGATTTTAATTTTCTGCAGCAACCTGATGCGGGCAAATCACTCAACCTGAGCGACGAGTGTTCCCAGTGTAGAGTAGATTGTGCACTCGCAAACCTCGTTGAACCTGCCAACCCCCTTCTCAAGTCGTTGATCTGCCTGTATGAGTAATTGCCATGAACTTTGAACCGACATTCGCGGCTGCCCAGGAAGCCAAGGTCCGTTATCTTGATGCGGATTTTCAGATCACGCGCCATGGCGACTTTGTACGCTGTGCGGTGACCCGGCAGGCCATCCGCCTGGATGATTTGCGCTATTGGTCTGTCGATCGTCAGGAAGCATATGCATCGGCTGAAATTGCCATGCAGCGTCATCTGGAAATGAACGCGTCTACCTGATTAGACGTGACACGAATTAATCCAGACCGCTGACAGTCTCTTCGATCAAACTATCTACCACGGCGCGCATTGCTTCTTCAGCATCTGCTCCACTATCAATGGCGGATTGGTGGACCTTGCGTTGCCGGTCGGCGCTGTTGCCGTTGGCGGCGATGTCGCGCACCTTCACGATTTCTGCTGAACAGCCCAGCTCTTCGGCATCTTGCGCCACAAGTGCAAGCAACTCATCAACCAGGTCTGGATAATTCACCAGCTCTGCCTTGCCAAAGTCCATCAGTTTTCCAGATACGCCGTAACGCTGTGCCTGCCAGCGGTTTTCATTGATCAGGAAACGTTCGTATTGGCGCCAGCGCTGGTTCGACAGTCTCAACCGGTACAGCATATGCGTCACGCTCTGTACCATGGCCGCGATGGCAACGGTATCATCCAGACGGGGCGTGACATCGCAAATTCTGGCCTCCAGCGTCGGGAACCTGTCAGATGGCCGCAGGTCCCACCAAATCTTGGTTGCATCCTCAATCACACCTGCATGGACCAGTATATCCACTGCGCGCGTGTATTCGGCGAACGAGTTGAACCTGGGCGGCAGGCCAGTGCGCGGCAGATTGTCAAATACACTCAGCCGGTAGGATGCAAGCCCGGTATCCTGGCCTTGCCAGAAGGGTGACGATCCGGAAAGCGCCAGCATATGCGGCAGAAAATATGACAATTGGCCAAGCAGGTCGATACGAATGTCCTCGTCTTCAATACCGACATGGACATGCATACCGCAGATCAGCATGCGTCTGGCGACCCCGGCAAGATCCCGCGCCAGGTCTTCATAACGTTGTTTGTTGGTGAAGGTCTGATGCTGCCAGTCAGCGAACGGGTGGGTAGCAACAGCCAGTGGCGCGAGCCCGTAATTTCCGGCAATATCAGATATGGTCTTACGCAGTTCGCAAAGTTCGGCGCGTGCTTGCGGGATGGTCTTGCACACCCCTGTGCCAACCTCGATCTGACACTGCAGAAATTCCGGGCTGACACGGGTTTTCAGAACTTTCTGGCATTCCGCCATCATGGCGTCAGGCGCTGCCACCAGATCGCGGGTCGTGCGGTCGACGAGGAGATATTCTTCCTCGACGCCCAGTGTAAAGGTCGGTGATTTTTTAGCCATCATGGATCAAAGCATGACCCGAAGCGGGGCATGCTTGCAAGTCATTACGTTCAGCCATGGTTTCAGGCCAGGAATCCGATAAATCGATAGTCCTTGTTCATGACCAGAAAGACGTTTGCCGATATGATCATCCAGAACAGAGTGCGCGAAGTGTGCTGATGCCGCACATTTGCGCGACCAATGGCTTGCATAACGAAATAAATGATGACCGCCAGCCCGTTGACGACACTGAGTTGCAACAGCAGGGGATAATCGCCATCAAGGAAAAAGGTGGATAACCAGGTCAGATTACCGTCTGAAATCAGGGTTTTAATCATCGGCTCAACCTCAATATGCTCAGTCAGATTGCAGGAATGCCGCCGCGGCCAGACATATTGTCAGGGGAATCTTAACACCTGGTGTTCCAGACAGGTTGCATTTTACTGATTTTGCGGGTTTGGAGGGACTGATTGACAAAGCACCGGCATGGTGAATGTCTGCGGATTCTGCCACTCAACTGCACAGCGCTTGCATTTTCCGCTATGATGGCGCAATGAAACCACCGGTTCGCAAAATCGCGGACAGTCAAGAGAGTAAGTACTATGAGCAACTGGACCCCATCAAGCTGGCGTTCGTTCCCGATCAGGCAGGTTCCTGACTATGCTGACGCTGCAGCCCTGAAAACAACTGAGGCACGTCTGGCAACGTTTCCTCCGCTGGTTTTTGCAGGTGAGGCACGCAAGCTGAAGCGCAAGTTGGCAAAAGTGTCGGAAGGCAAGGGGTTTTTGTTGCAAGGTGGCGATTGTGCGGAGAGTTTTGCCGAACATCAGGCAGACAACATTCGCGACTTCTTCCGCGTATTCCTGCAAATGGCTGTCGTGTTGACGTTTGCCGGTGGTCAGCCGGTGGTGAAGGTTGGCCGAATAGCCGGACAATTTGCCAAGCCGCGTTCGTCCGATGTGGAAAAGCAGGGTGACGTGGAGCTGCCCAGCTATCGTGGCGACATTATCAATGGCATCGATTTTGATGCGGCATCTCGCGAACCGGATCCTGAGCGCCAGATCATGGCTTATCGTCAGTCGGCTGCCACGTTAAACCTGTTGCGGGCATTTGCCATGGGTGGATACGCCAATCTTGAGCACGTTCATCGCTGGACACTGGGCTACCTGCGCGGTTCGCCCCAGTCTGAACGCTATCAGCATCTGGCAGACCGGATTTCTGAAACCCTTGGCTTCATGCGTTCATGCGGGATCAATCCGGATACTACTCCACAGCTGAAATCCACCGAGTTCTACACCTCGCACGAGGCGTTGTTGCTGGGCTTTGAGGAGGCGCTGACCCGCGTCGACTCGACCTCCGGGGAATGGTATGCCACTTCAGGTCACATGCTGTGGATTGGTGACCGGACACGTCAACCCGATCATGCCCACCTGGAGTTCTGTCGCGGTGTTCAAAACCCCATTGGTCTCAAGTGTGGTCCGTCGCTTGAGGCTGACGAACTTATCCGTCTGATCGATATTCTGAACCCTGCCAATGAAGCGGGCAGATTGACGCTCATCGCGCGCTTTGGTGCCGGAAAAGTCGAAGATCACTTGCCGGCCCTGATCCGCAAGGTCGAAGCAGAGGGCCGTAAGGTATTGTGGTCGTGCGACCCCATGCATGGCAATGTGATCAAGGCATCCAGCGGCTACAAGACCAGACCATTTGACGCAATTCTGTCGGAGGTGCGTGATTTCCTGTCAATTCACCGGGCCGAAGGCACTCATGCCGGTGGAATCCATGTTGAGATGACCGGGCAGAACGTCACCGAATGCACTGGCGGTGCCCGTGAAGTGTCCGATGATGACCTGGCAGACCGTTATCACACCCATTGCGACCCGCGGCTCAACGCCGATCAGGCGCTGGAGCTTGCCTTCCTGGTAGCCGAGGAACTGCGCAAGTCTGTTGGTTCTGGTACGGATCAGTCCGACGAGTCCAGTTTCGAAGCTGCTGAATAATCGGGGGAGACGTGCCTTCCGTTGGTATTACGTCTCAGGAAGCAGGGCAATCCGCAGTTTTAATATCTCCGGGAGCAGGCATATTTCGTCTGAACAGGTTTGTACCTGAAGCCTGGCTTCAACCGGGCCTGAGAAGGCGTCCTTGAAGTGGGCGGTGATTTCCACCTGATTCTCCAGAAGCGCCATGGGCTTTTCGTTGAATGCGAGTTTCCTGGTCTTGGGCTCCGGGTAGGACACGGTGACGGATTTCGCCAGGTCGTTGCCGGCGATGTCCAGTTTGGTGGCTACCAGATAGTCTTCCAGCGGAGCATGCGAATTTACATGCCAGCCGTCAGCCACATCCAGTCGAATAACCAGGCTCTTGCGATCTTTACCCGAAACCAGCCGTGCCTTTACAACGCCATTGCCTGCAAATTGAATGACACCGGTTTGTCCATGCAGGAAACTGTCTGATGCAGACAATATGGACGCGCCGCTGGTCGGGGTACCTGCTGCAATTCCCGACAGCGCCGCAATGGTCTGTTCCGTGGCAAGACGCAGGTCCGGTGTACCTGCACGATGTGTAAGGCGCACCATTGCATCAAGGGCTGCTCCATTGCCTGAAGGCTGATCGACGTCGCTGCGGGGCTTGGTCCGCGCAAACCCGGCTGCCTCCCGGGTGCTGAAATAATCACCTGTTTCGCCGTCCTGAAAATTCTTGCGCATTTGGCTTATCAGGGCCTTTGTGCGGTCCAGCCAGACCTTGTCTCCCGTCGCATCGTGAACAAACAGGTAGGCACGCGCCATCTGGGCGTAATCGTCAAGCTCGCCTTCAACATCATTGATGCCTTCAAAATGACTTCGATGCAGTACGCCGTCGTCGTCATGCATTTTTGCCCAGATGAATTCACCGGCCTTTACCGCGACGTGGCGGTATCCGGCATCATCAAACAATATCGCTGCCTGTGCGATGCTGGCGATCATCATGCCGTTCCAGTTGGCCAGGATCTTCTGATCCCGAACCGGTTTTTGCCTCGGTTTGCGGGCTTCGGTCAGCTTGCCAAGAATCCGGTCGAGTTGCGGCGATGGCTGGCGCTGCACGCCGTCCATGTTGAGGATAACCTTGCCGGCCATATCGCCATCGGCAATCAGGCCGAACGTATCCACGGCAAATTCCGCGTCCTGTTTTCCCAGCACCTGTTCGAACTGTTCCGGCGTCCATACGTAATAGGTGCCTTCTTCCCCTTCGGAATCCGCGTCGCGGGACGTATAAAACCCGCCATCCGGTGCGGTCAGGTCCCGCAGCACATAGTCTATGGTCTTGCGAGCTGTAGCGGCATACTCAGGCTTGCCGGTCAGGCGATAAGCCGAGAGGTAGACCTCGGTATTGAGCGCCTGATCATTCAGCATTTTTTCAAAATGCGGCACTCTCCATCCGGGATCTATGGCGTACCTGTGAAAGCCGCCTTCGATATGATCGTGAATCCCGCCTTTGAGACCTGATTGCAGGGTGCGTTCCACCGCATCGAGGGTTTCACTGTCACCTGATCGTTCCGCCTGCTGCAACATGAAGGCAAGCACCGTGGGGCGGAAAAACTTCGGCCCCTGGCCAAGACCGCCGGAGAAGGCGTCAAACTGGCCGGCCAGTTTCCTGGCCGCGTCAATCATCAGCTTCGGCGACAGGCTCTGTGCCTCCTGCTTGCGGTTCAGGTAACCTTCCAGAAGTGTCGCCAGCCGGTCGCCTTCTGCCAGTACGTCCGCCTTTTCCTGCGCCCAGCTTTGAGTGATCCCGCCGAGCAATCCGGCGAATTCTGACGGCGGAATATAACCGGTTCCGTAAAAGGGCTTCAGATCGGATGTCAGGAACATGTTGTTTGGCCAGCCGCCGCGCTGGGTGAGCAGTTCGGTCACCAGCATGTAGGTATCGTCCAGTGCCGTATGTTGTTCACGATCCACCAGAACCGGGACAAACTGTTCGTTGATGATCTTTGCGATGGCGTCATTGTTGAAATGTGTTTCCTGCATCACGTGGCACCAGTGGCAGGCCGTGTAGCCGAACGAGACAAAGATCGGCAGGTCATTGTCCCGCGCCTGTTTGAAGGCCTGCTCACCCCATTTGTACCAGCGCACCAGATCGTTTGAGTGCGAACGCAAATACGGCGAACTGCTGGTTGACATGCGTGGATTGTCATCAGCCTTGCCGACAAATCCGGCCTGGGAAATTGTCGCATGAACCACCAGTGCGAAAACGGTCGCTGCGAGGGCTAGAGTAACATGGCTTCTCCTGAAGCCATCAAGGTGCTCTAACACTTTGCAAGCGATCAGGTTTATGACTTTTGGTTGAAACAACCAATAGTCACCCTGATCTTGCATGCGGATGGCAAATCTGTATTTCGGCATCTGAAAATTATCCTCGGGTTATGAGGCAAGCTCTCACCTGAACAGGTAACAGCCTTGCTTGTCCGGAGGAATTCACGATGGCGTGGGATTGATCGCGTGAAAATCAGTCACGCGGCGGCAGAAATGGCCTGCTTGAACGACACCAGACGGCGGGATTTTTCATCCCACAAGGTGAGCGGGATGCATTTCAGGCTTTCCCAGAACGTCAAACGACCGATTTCCTTCAGCTCCGGAAAGTCTTCCATAACCTGAGGCAGCTTGTGGAATGGTATACGGCTTGAAAGATGGTGCACGTGGTGAATGCCGATGTAACCGGTCATCCACATCAGGGGTTTTGGCAGGTCGTAGAACGAACTGCCATGCAGAGCGGTGTGTTCATGTTCCCAGTTGTCGGTGCGGTCCCATTCGGTGGTGTCATACTGGTGCTGCACATAAAACAGCCACACACCGATTGACGCACCCAGGGCTACAACAGGCAGTTGAATCATCAGAAATGCCGCAAAGCCGGTGAAGTAGATGATCGCTGCGTACAAGACAGCGATGCTGATGTTTGTGGCCATGATGCTGATCCACTGATCACGGCCAAGGCTGAGTGCCCAAAGCGGAAAGCGATGCCGGATGATAAACAGATAGGCCGGGCCAAGCACAAACAGGATTATCGGGTTGCGATACAGCCGATAACGAAATTTGCTGAGCGGTGTCAGTGCGTTGTATTCGGCAATGGTCAGCGTATCGATATCCCCGAAACCGCGCTTGTCCAGATTGCCGGAACCTGCATGGTGAAGCGAATGGGCGTAACGCCAATACTCATAGGGCGTCATGGTCAACACGCCCATGAACCGGCCAACCCAGTTGTTCACCTTTCGCGACGAGAACATCGCACGATGACCGCAGTCATGCTGGATGATAAACAAACGCACCATAAGGCACGCAGTCAACGGCACCAGCAGCAAAGTCAACCAATAGCTGACGCTCATCAAGGCGTACATGGCAACCCACGAGCCTACGAATGGAACCAGTGTCAGGATAATCTCCACAACAGCCTGGCGGTCGTCGGCGCTTCTGTAGGGTGCAAGTTTCTGGACCCAGGCGCGCTCGGCGGCAGTCAAAACGATGCTCTTTGCAAAATGGAAACCACCCTGTCATATGAATCGAATGTCGTCGTCGTACGGCACTGTATTGCAGTCTCGCGCCCAGAGAGCAATGGCTTTTTGCCTTCCCTGCCAGCTTTGTGATTTGCCGTGGGTTATTTGACGTTGCGTACTATTGCGATTTCGCGGCTCGTAATGTCTCGATTTCCGAACTGCTGAAGCCAAGTTCAGTCAAAATTTCGTCAGTATGTTCGCCATGCCGCGGCGGCGGGCGCTGCAGCCCGGGTGTGCCATGGTCGTATGAAAATGCCGCTACCGGAAACCGGGGTGGGCCGCCTTCGACCGGTGTCGAACCTGTCTCCTGCAAGACCATTCGTGATTTCAACTGCTCGTGTTGCAGGGTCTCGTCCAGCGAGCGGACCCTGGCTGCCGGCACACGCGCTTCATTGAGAATGCCTTCCCATTGCTCGGCACTGCGCGACTTCATGTGGCCGGATATCAAGGCGGCGTCACTGGCAACCCTTTCGCCGACCTGCGAACGCGGCGTCTGCAGTATCTGTGCCGCGCGCGCTGTTTCTCCCAATGCGCTGAACAGCCGGGACAGCTGTCGGTTTGTCCACGCCCCGATCATCAACGTGCCGTCAGCCGTTTCAAATGTCCGGTAGCCGGCATAACGCGGGTGATGATTGCCGTGTGGGTGCGGTGGTACTCCGGTTGTCAGCGTGTCTGTCACGCTTGCACTCATCAGCATCAGCGCAGCGTCGAGCATTGAAACGTCGATTCGTTGACCCTTGCCGGTTTTCTCGCGTTGCAGCAAGGCGGCGGAAATAGCCAGCGCGGCTTGCCCGCCGGTACCGTAATCGACCATTGGTGGTCCGACGCGAACCGGTCCGGTTTCGGCGGTGCCGTTGGCGGCCATCAGGCCCGAAAACGCCTGGATCACCACATCGTATGCCGGGTGATTTGCCTTGGGGCCGGTTCGCCCGTATCCCGTCAGCGTACAATAGATAAGTTTCGGCTGGATTGCTGCGGCCGCCTCATAGCCGAAGCCAAGTTCCTCCAGCGCATCGCCGGCGTAGTTCTGCACCAGAACATCTGCCGTCCTGATCAGGCGCTTGAGGATGTCGCGGCCAGTCTGCTCCTTCAGATCGAGGGTGATTGCGCGTTTTCCGGCATTCTGCGCCTGGAAGTAGGTCCCGTAGGCCATGTCGTTCAACGCCGGCACAACACCTTCTTCCCGCGTCATGTCGGGATTGTCAGGTGGTTCGATCTTGATAACGTCTGCTCCCAGAACCGCCAGTTGAAAAGTGCAAAACGGCCCGGCCAGCACATGGGTCAGGTCAAGTACGCGGATACCTTCGAATGGTTTCATGCTTGATGTTCCCGTGGTTATTGTAATCGCAACGATTTCGCTATTGCGTCACAAGGCCGGTGACAGTGCAACCGGTTTATCGCACCCGTGCCGTACCTGCCTGTTTCAGGTTGAGAAGGTTTCCCAGCAGGATGAGGCTCGCGCCGGCCACCGTAAACGCATCGATGCCTTCGGAGTAAATCAGCCAGCCGGCGATGGCGGTTGCCGGGACCCGCAGAAAGTCCATCGGCACAACCACGGTTGCATCCGCATATAACATTGCCCGGGTCATGCAGTAATGGGAAAATGTCCCGCAGAACGCCACTGCAAACATGAACCCCCACAGGTGGGTTGGCACCGGCTGCCAGACCAGATAGGCGGGAACTGCTCCGATTACAGCCTGTATCACCAGCATCCAGAACAGGATACGCACGACGCTTTCGGTGCGGGTGAGTGCCTTGATCATCACGATGGATACGCCGAACCCGACGGCTGCTGCCAGCGCCCAGGCCTGGCCCGGGTCAACTCTTCCGGCCTCCGGCCGCACAATCATCCAGACACCCAGCAATCCAAACACGATTGCGGCGATTTTCCAGCCATTCATGCGTTCGCCCAGAAACATGACCGCCAGTACCGCCGTCCAGATCGGCATGGTGAACTCAATGGACACAACCTGTGCAAGCGGTATCAGGCCGAGCGCGGCAAACCACGAATACTGCGCGCCGTAGTGGACAACGTTTCTGCCGATGTGGCGCAATGGATGAGCTGTCTTCATGGCGTTCAGGCCGCCATGCAGATGCACCAGCGGATAGATAAGCACGATACCGATGAGGGCGCGCAGTTCCATGACCTGAAACGTATCTACTTCACGCGTCACCTCGCGCCCGACGACTGCCATCGACAGCATCAGCGTCAGCCATCCGGCCATCCAGAAGGCAGCCTTGAGATTTGAGGGGGCAGGTGAAGTCATGGCGGTTTCAGCGTATAGGCAATTCCGGCCGAGCTGAAAACCGGTATTGTGTTTCCGCAGACATTAATAACCAAAAACCGCATCATGGGCTTGACGTGCGGCGTGATCGCGCGCATTTTGCGCGCCATGAAACCGCTTCGCAAATCCGCCTGCATCATTTGCCGGATTATTATCAGCTAGCCGCAATCTTGCGCTGGTAACGGTTTCGCATTTCTAGACATCAGAAAATGAGCAACCCTGGCCAGCGCGGCCTCAAGGGTACATGTCACATGGAACTGACGCTCTACAACTCGTTGACCAAATCCAAGCAGGTCTTTCAGCCGATCGACCCGGCTGACGTGCGCATGTATGTCTGCGGCCCGACGGTTTATGATTTTGCCCACATCGGAAATGCGCGCCCGATCATCGTGTTCGACGTGCTCTACCGGCTGCTGCGGCATGTCTACGGCGTTCCACACGTAAAATATGTCCGCAACATCACTGATGTCGATGACAAGATCAATGCGCGCGCAAAGGAAGAAGGCGTGTCGATTTCGGACGTGACCGAGCGCACCACCAGGCAGTTTCACGAGGATATATCAGCACTTGGGGTTCTGCCACCCGACGTGGAGCCAACCTGCACCAGCCACATTCCGCAAATGGTCGAGATGATTGAAGTGCTGATCGCCAAGGGCCACGCCTACGAGGCCGATGGCCATGTGTTGTTCAACACGCCATCCATGAAGGACTATGGCGAGCTGTCACGCCGGTCTCTGGATGAGATGGTGGCAGGTGCCCGGGTTGAAGTGGCTACCTACAAGAAAGACCCCACCGACTTCGTGTTGTGGAAACCGTCCGATGACGAAACGCCGGGCTGGGAAAGCCCGTGGGGCAGGGGACGTCCCGGCTGGCACATAGAATGTTCCGCCATGGCCAGAGAGCATCTAGGCGAGGTGTTCGACATCCACGGCGGCGGCATTGACCTGCAGTTCCCCCATCATGAAAACGAAATTGCGCAATCACGCTGCGCCCACGATACAAAGGTCATGGCCAATGTCTGGATGCACAACGGCTTCCTTCAGGTCGAAGGCAGGAAGATGTCGAAGAGCGCGGGCAACTTCATCACCATCAACGAGCTGTTGCAAAAATGGCCCGGAGAAGTCTTGCGGTTCAACATGCTGCGCACCCAGTACCGCCAGCCGATCGACTGGACGGAAAAATCCGTGCAGGAGAGCTGGGATGTGCTGGAGAGCTGGTATGGACAGTCGTCTCCGGCAGAAGCCGGCCCTGCGTTGACAGGAGAGGTTCTCGAAGCGCTGGCAGATGACATGAACACGCCGCGGGTTATTGCTGCACTGCATCAGATGGAGCCTGCCGAGCGTGCTTCCAACATTGCCGCACTTGGGTTTGCCGGCGACCTGGGCGACCCTCGCATTGGCAGCGTGGATGATGCTGCAGTTGAGGCGGCAATTGCGTTGCGGCTGGAGGCTTTCGGGAACAGGGATTTCGCTGAAGCAGACCGCATCCGGGACGAACTGACGGCTCAGGGAATTCAACTTAAGGATTCCAAGGACCCGGCAACCGGCGAGCGCCTAACCAGTTGGGAATTGAAACGATGAGCACGCTTGATCGGCTTTACCTGTATGACACAACACTGCGTGACGGAGCGCAGACGCCCGGCATCGACTTTTCGCTGGAAGACAAGCTTGCAATCATTGGCCTGTTGGATGAGCTGGGGCTGGATTGCATCGAAGGCGGCTATCCCGGCGCCAACCAGACTGACACGGCCCTGTTTGCCGAGCCTCGGGAAATGAAGGCTAGCTTTGCTGCCTTTGGCATGACGCGCCGGCCGGGCCGGTCGGCTTCCAACGATCCCGGCCTGCAGGATCTGCTGCAGGCCAGGTCCGATGCCATCTGTTTTGTCGCCAAGTCGTGGGATTATCATGTCAAGGTTGCGTTGAAGACCACCAACGACGAAAACCTCGCCTGCATATCCGACAGCGTTGCCAGTGCCATCGCCGCCGGCAAGCAGGCCATGCTTGATTGCGAGCATTTCTTCGACGGGTACAAGGCAAATCCTGCCTATGCAGTTGCATGTGCGCGGGCTGCCCACGATGCCGGCGCACGATGGGTTATTCTGTGTGACACCAACGGCGGGACATTGCCCCATGAAGTTGAAGAGATCGTTCGCGCCGTCACGGCCGAGGTTCCGGGCTCGCATCTGGGCATCCATGCCCACAACGACACCGAACAGGCGGTGGCCAACTCGCTGGCTGCAGTCCGGGCGGGAGCCCGCCAGATACAAGGTACTCTCAACGGCATAGGAGAGCGATGTGGAAACGCAAACCTTGTCTCCCTGATCCCGACATTGATGCTGAAACCGGCATACGCGGAACTGGTTGAAACCGGTATCACAGAACAGGGGCTTGAGCGGTTGACCCATATATCGAGGGCATTCGACGAGTTGCTCAATCGCGCGCCGGACCGACAGGCGCCCTATGTCGGCGAAAGCGCCTTTGCTACCAAGGCCGGCATTCATGCATCCGCGCTGCTCAAGGAACCGGAAACCTATGAGCACGTACCCCCGCAGGTGATCGGCAACAATCGTCGCGTGCTGGTGTCCGATCAGGCGGGCAAGTCCAACCTGATTTCCGAAATCGAACGCGCCGGCATTTCCGTCGACAAGGCAGACCCAGGCCTCGACTCGCTGTTGCGTGAGGTGAAAGAGCGTGAAACCGCAGGCTATGCCTATGATGCGGCACCTGCTTCATTCCAGATACTGGCGCGGCGTGCGCTGGGGTCGGTGCCAAACTACTTTGAAGTGGATTCGTTCCGGGTATCCGTCGAACACCGTCACAATGCCATCGGCGAGAAGATGTCTGTCGCCGAAGCTGTGGTCAAGACCATCATCGATGGTGAGCGCATCATGTCGGTCGGCGAGGGCAATGGCCCCATCAACGCCCTGGATACCGCATTGCGCAAGGATCTGGGCAAGTATCAGAACATGATCGAGGACCTGGAGCTGGTTGATTACAAGGTGCGCATACTCAACGGCGGTACCGGCGCCATCACCCGTGTGCTCATTGAAAGCCGCGACAAATCCGGCGAACGCTGGTTCACCATTGGTGTGTCGCCCAATATTGTAGATGCTTCATTTGAGGCGCTTATTGACAGCGT
Organism: Alphaproteobacteria bacterium; assembly: GCA_024640405.1. Classification (GTDB taxonomy): domain Bacteria; phylum Pseudomonadota; class Alphaproteobacteria; order Rhizobiales; family Aestuariivirgaceae; genus Anderseniella. Next base: position 16,612 of record JAHEFB010000023.1, read on the forward strand.
GACCTACAAGTTGCTCAAGGAAGGCGCGGGGTCGTGACATGGGCGTAACGCTGCTCCGGCACGATGCCTATGACCGGAGACCCTGGAACAATGGCGGCGGCATGACGCGTGATGTCTGGCTTTATCCGCAAGCCGCCTCGCCGGTCGATTTTGATATCCGCGTGTCGCTCGCGTCCATCGAGACGGACGGACCGTTCTCCGCGTTCCCGGCAATTGACCGTACCATTACACTGGTGGGCGGCAGCTCTTTCATTCTCGATTTTGATGGCAAACGCGAACAGCGGATTGGGTTTCTGCAACCATTCAGCTTTGATAGTGAACAAACCCCTTCAAGTCGCCTCGACGATGGCGGCGCCAGTGCATTCAATGTGATGTCGCGGCGAGCCAGTTGGTCACACGAGGTCAGCATAATCCAGGGTGGCGGCCGGTTGGATGTCCCCCTGCCGGAAGATGCAATTGCGGTTTGCCATGCTGTACAGGGCAGCTGGGGGGTAAGTGCAGGTGAGGCCGTTACGGCTGGTGCGCGCGACAGTGTGATTGTGCAGCGCGAGGCATCCATGCAACTGGAGGCTGGGCGGATGGCAACCGCCGTGATGGCGGTCTTTCACCCGGTAAGGGATAGACCTTGAGGTCTTCACCCAGCAAATTGCGTTCCATGGCATTGCTTGTGCTGGCGGAGGTTGCGGCGATCAGTCTTTGGTTTGTCTCATCCGCGACGCTTCCCGGCATGATGGCAGAAGTCACGATGAGTTCAGGCCAGCAGGCGGCGTTGTCCAGCGCGGTGCAGCTGGGCTTTGTCGTCGGGGCGTTCGTATCGGCCTTCCTCGGCATCGCGGATCGCTTCGACCCACGCCGCGTCCTGGCGGTGTCTGCCTGTATCGCCGCGATTGCAAACATTTGCCTTGTTGTGGTTTCTCCGGCCAGTCCGGTGGCGGTGATGTTGCGGTTCATTACCGGCTCCTTGTTGGCAGGCGTCTATCCGGTTGGCATGAAGATCGCAGCGGGCTGGGGTCAGAAAGACCGCGGTTTGCTGGTCGCAACCCTGGTTGGTGCGCTGACGTTCGGGTCTTCGCTGCCGCATCTTGCTACGTTGATGGGAGGTGCTGACTGGCGAGTTGCAGTGTACTCCACATCGATTGCCGCTTTTGGCGGTGGTTTGGTTGTGTTGGCGGCAAACCTCGGACCGTATCACGCCCGATCCCCTGAATTTTCCGCCTGCTCGATTACACTGGCCTGGACCGACCGTCGGATCAGGCATGCCTATGGCGGCTATCTGGGCCATATGTGGGAGCTTTATGCGATGTGGGCCTGGCTACCGGTTGCCGCCGCCGCGTCTTATGCAGTTTCATTTGATGTTCAAACTGCCAACACGCTGGCGAGCTTGACGGCTTTTCTTGCAATTTCGCTGGGTGCGGTGGCGTGCATCTGGGCGGGTTTTTCCGCAGACAGGATCGGCAAGGCCAATGTTGCCGTGCTGGCGATGGCCGGATCACTGGTGGCAGGATTGGCAACCGCGGTCAGTTTTGGGGGGCCATGGTGGCTGACACTTTTGCTGTTCATATTGTGGGGTGTTGCGGTCATACCGGATTCGGCCCAGTTTTCTGCACTTGTTGCCGACGCGGCCCCACCGGAACTTGCCGGTAGCCTGATGACTTTCCAGACTGCACTTGGTTTTTTGCTGACCTTCCTGACTGTGCAGCTAACACCTGTAGTTGCGGATCTCGTCGGTTGGCAGATGACGCTCGCAATCATGGCAGTGGGTCCGGCATTCGGGATAGTCGCAACCTGGCCGTTGCGTGAACGGCGTTGAGCCATGCGCTGAATATTGTATCGCTATGCGTAGCTGCGCATTGCGCCTTGTCAGCCCCTTAGGCGATAGTTGCTGCACAATGACAGCGGTAGCTTCCACACTTGATGAACCGGACAATTACAGAAGCGGCATTGGCTGCGCGCTGGTTGCCTACCTGTTGTGGGGAACTTATGCCGGTTTTTTTGCGCTGCTGGCACATGTGAATGCGCTTGAAGTTGTAGCCCACAGGGCGTTCTGGTCAGTTCCCATCGCGGCCGCTGTCATGCTGGTTCTGGGGCGCACCGGCGATGTCCTTCGCGTTGTCCGGACGCCGAAACTTCTGGGGCTCATGTGCCTGACCACTCTTCTGGTGACGATTTCGTGGGGCGTGTTTGTCTGGGCCGTTGCAGTTGGACGCGCCCTGGAAACCTCACTGGCTTTTTACATCAATCCATTGCTGAATGTAGCCGTGGGTTATCTTGTGCTGCGAGAAAAGATGACAGGGCTGCAGGTTGTTGCCATTGGACTGGCTGTGATCGGGGTTGGCTACCAGACCTGGGCACTGGGGCAATTGCCTTGGCTGTCTCTCGTTCTGGGTGCTGCATTTTCCGCCTATGGATTCTTGCGCAAGACAATTGATGTCGGGCCGGTGCAGGGGTTTTTCGTCGAAAGTTGCATCCTGTCCTTGTTGGGCGCGGCCGTGGTCGGCTGGCTCGGAATGCAGGGGCCGCTGGCGTTTGGCAGCGACTGGAGTACCACGGCATTGCTGTTGGCCTGCGGTCCCATGACAGCACTGCCGTTGATGTTTTTCGCAACGGCGGCGCGGCGCATCCGCTTCTCCACATTGGGTCTGCTGCAGTATATTGCCCCGTCCATGTTGTTTGTAACCGCTGTATTCGTTCTCCGGGAACCGTTTCAGCAGGCTCAACTGGTGGCCTTTGGTTTCATCTGGACTGCGTTGCTTGTCTATTCATACTCCAGCCTGCGGCAACCGGCGGCAACATGAGCATGTTGCGAAACTGGGCGGTCGGCCTGGCACCTGTATTGTTCCTGTTGCTGTGGTCGGGCGGATATACTTTCGCAAAGCTGGGGTTGAATTACGCCGAGCCCATGACGTTTCTTGCATTGCGGTATGTCTGCGTTCTGATTCTGATGTGGCCGCTGTATCTGATAGTGCGTCCTCGACTGCCTGAACGGCTGATATCCTGGCTGCACCTGGCTGTGACCGGACTGCTGATGCAGGCGCTTTATTTTGGCATGTCCTACCTTGCGTTCGCAGACGGACTGTCGGCAGGAGGAGTTGCGCTGATTGTATCGCTGCAGCCGATACTTGTTGCCGTCGCGGCCCCCTTGTTCGTCAACGAACTTGTGTCGCGATATCGCTGGCTGGGACTTGTGCTCGGCCTGGCCGGGGCGGCATTGGTAATCTGGTCTCGCCAGGACGTCACCACGGCATCATATGCCGGTGTGGTTTTCGCCGTCATAGCTCTCGTTTCCATGTCGACCGGGTCGATTTATGAAAAACGTTTTGGGGTCAATCAACACCCGATTACGGCTACTATCGTGCAATTCACGGTCGGTTTCCTGGTTATCCTCCCTGTCGCGATGTTGCGCGAGACGATGCAGGTGAGTTTCACCCCCGAGCTGGTCTGGTCCCTGGCATATCTGGTAATCGGCAACTCGATCATCGCCGTTTCGCTTCTGCTTTACCTGATCCGGGCAGGAGAAGTCAGCCGTGTGTCAGCACTGTTGTTTCTGGTGCCGCCTGCCGCGTCTCTGCTGGCGTGGTTTGTTCTGGACGAGGCCATGCCGCCGCTGGCATGGGCCGGCATGGCGCTGGCCGGAGCAGGTGTATTGATGGCAAGTAGGTCAAAAACTGCCTGAAACGCCGGGTAGGGGTCGATATTGGGGGCCGCTGGTATAATACTCTAGAAAAGTTCAGTAATTTCCCGATCATCCGGTGCTGCTTCTGCGGTTGCCAATTTGTCCAGAAACGCCGGCACGATATCTTTCGCCCGATCAACCACCTCGAAGTGAACTTCCAGACCCTCACGGATGAAGTGCTCGTCCTGCATATGCGAAACCAGCGTGAGCAATGGTTGCCAGTAGTTGTCTATGTTGGCCACGATGATCGGTTTTTTATGCCGGCCAAGCTGAGCCCATGTGGCGATCTCCACCAGTTCTTCCAGCGTACCAATGCCGCCGGGCAGGGCGACGAAGCCCGAGGCACGCTCGAACATCATCATCTTGCGCTGGTGCATGTCATCGACAATGATCAGTTCGTGGCCGCCGTCCTTCAACATCCGCTCGCGTTTCATCAGGAACTTCGGGATGATGCCGGTAACATGAGCATTGCCTGCAATTACAGTGCGGGCCACTTCGCCCATGAGGCCTATGCCGCCGCCGCCATAGACGAGGCCGACATTGTTCGTGGCCATGGAAGTGCCAAGATCACGTGCAGCCTGCATGTAGGACGGACTGCGCCCTTCACCGGAACCGCAGTAAACACATAAGGAAAGGGTGGAACTGGGCATTCGACTCGTTGTCATGTGACCATTGTGTCACAGGCTGCAGGGCTGGCGTCAAGCACTACGTGTGGTAATTTGGTTTGGTGAACAATTGCGGCCTTCGGTGGGAATGGCTGCCGTGGATTGTGACATTCGCCCCTGTGCAAGGAATTCAGGCAAAGATTGCACGGAACTTGCATGCAGACTATGTTTGTAGGGCCGACACTAGCGACAGGAACGAAAATGAAACCTCTTGTATTATTCAGTTCACTGGCAGTGCTCTGTGCGAGCGGATTATTGGCCCTGAGTTATGAAGGGTGGCAGGACGACCCGTCTGCACTGACATCGTTGTCCTCTGAAACAAAAAGGGTCAACATAAAACCCGGTGTGGCTGTTTCGACTCCTCCGGCAGTTCAGCCGTCGACGGAGACGGAGACAGCCGCCGTCAAGAAGGTGGAGGAAAAAGTTGCCGCCGTTGATGCCGGCGAGACCGAGCAAAAGCCGGCCGTTGAGGCCGCCCCTCAAATCAAACTGCAGGAACCGGAAGCAAAACCGGAAAAAGTTGAGGTTGAACCAAAAGGCGCGTCGTTTGATATTGTGCGGGTTGAGGAGGATGGATCAGCCGTACTTGCGGGCCGGGCGGAGCCCGGCGACAAGGTGCGATTGCTGATCAACGAGGAAGTTGCCGGCGAAACGCAGGCTAACGACAGAGGTGAGTGGGTCATCATTCCTGCCAACGCGATGCCGGCCGGCGCCCATCAGATGCAGATTGAAACCGAGAATGCATCCGGCGAAGTAAAGCGCGCTGATCAGAGCGTTGCCTTAACGGTTCCCGACCAGCCGGGCACCCAGCCGCTTATCGTATTGAGCGAAACCGCAAAGCCGTCAAAAGTGCTGCAGAAACCTGCAACGCCAGAGGTCAAGCAGACCGAAGTTGCCCAGGAGACTGCATCGAAGCAGCCTGCGGCAGCTTCAGTCGATACTGCCGAAAGCAAAGTGGCTGAAGCCGAGTCGTCATCCACATCGACCGAGCAACCTACTTCTGAGACAAAAACCGCCGCTCTTGAGCCTTCGGTTGCTGCCGAACAGCCAACCAGTGTGCCCACGGAACGCAAACTGACCGTCGATGTGGTTGACTATGATGAAGCAGGCCTTACGACATTTTCCGGACGTTCAGCGCCAGGCAGCCGCGTGAGGGTTTATGTTGACAACAGATTTGTTGGCGAGGCCCCCGCGGCAAGTGACGGCACGTGGTCATTTACAGCCGGCAGCGAAATTGCATCCGGACCGCATACCCTGCGCACCGACGAGATAGCAGCTTCCGGGAAAGTAAACGCCCGCATTGAACTTCCGTTCTTCCGCGAATCTCCCGAACGTATTGCCAGCCTTCAGGCGCAACGCAGTGCTGCAAGTGGCCAGGTCAGCGCAAAACCTGAAGCAGAACCCAAAGTTGCAGCGGAACCGGAACAGCCTGCGAAAACGGCGGCGACAGACGTCGCGTCACCACCGGACCCGGTAGAGGAAACCGTTGCCAAAACCGAAATGAAAACGACCGCGAGTGACGAAGCGGCGGATGCATCCACACCTGAAGGTGAGGCGACCGCGGCACGGCAAGAAAAGGTTGCTGAGCCGGAAGAGCCCGCAACAGTTGCAACCCAGCAGACCTCCGGTCTCAAGGCCGATGCAGAGCCGGTCAAACCGCCGACAGTTCCGGAGACGTCGGGAACAACAACTTCGCAACAGGTTGCGGCAGCGGATACTGCAGGCAAATCTGTCGAACCTGAAGCGTCTCAACAAACTGCAACCGGGCCCGAAAAGACTGAAGCGCCTCAACAAACGGCGGCGGTAGAAACTGCAACCGGGCCTGCAAAGACTGAAGCGCCTCAACCAGCGACTGCGGTAGAAACGGCAACCGGGCCTGCAAAGACTGAAGCGCCTCAACCAGCGACGGCGGTAGAAACGGCAACCGGGCCTGAAAAGACTGAAGCGACCCAGCAAGCGACGGCGGTTGAAACGGCAACCGAGCCTGAAAAGACTGAAGCGCCTCAGCAGACTGCGGCGGTTGAAACCGCAACTGAGCCTGCCAGGCCGGAAGCGGCTGAGAAGGTTGTTGCGGCGGCACCTGCCGTAGAGCAGGAAAAGTCTGAGCAGGAAGCGTTGAAATCTGACACGCCTGAACCGGCCACGACCAGTGAGCCCGTTGAAACAGCCGCCGTAACACCCGAGCCTGAAAAGACCGAACCTGCAGCACCCACTACTGGAAGAGTGGTAATTCAGCCTGGCAACAACCTATGGCAGATATCACGGGTTATCTACGGCAAGGGCCGTCAGTACACCGTGATCTACGAAGCCAACAAGACGCAGATTCGTGATCCGGACAAGATCTATCCCGGGCAGATATTCGACACGCCGGGATCAAATGCGCCTGAGTCAATCGATCCGGCTTGCAGGCTGCCTCTGGCACAGTGTCAGTAACACGCATTTGCCGGGTCGTAACGGACCAGAATTTGACCGGCTTCCAGCGACACGTTCTAGTGGCTGTGTTTGTCGCCGGGCATGCCTATCATCGCTTCGATTTTCACCTCGCCGGCCTTCTCGAAGGTCAGTGTGAGAGGAATTTTCGATCCTTTTTCCGGCAGTGTTTTTACGCCGAACATCATGATGTGAAGACCTCCTGACTTTAATTCGACAACGGCGTTGCCAGGCACTTCAATTGTTTCGACGGGGCGCATTTTCATGACCCCGTTGTCCATCGTATGGGTGTGCAGTTCCACCTTGTTCGACAACCCGGAAGACGCTGACAACAGCTTGTCGGCACCACCCTTGTTTTCGATCTTGAGGAACACCGCGCCGGGGCGGCCGGGGATCAGAAAGCGCCCGGTGACGTTGCTGATTGTCAGCGAACCGGCATTAACCGGAACAGCCATCATCTGTTGTTTTTCGTGCATTTTATGAGAGTCGGCATAGGCGTCACCGGCAACGCCAAATACCGCGAGGGCAGCAATCAGGTATGTGTATTTCATTGAAACGATTTCCTTCTGTTGGCAGATAAATTGCCAAATCCGGCCGTCTGTAGCCATGCGACATACGGCCCTTGTAACGTGATTAATCATCGTATATCGTCGATTTACGATGATTAATGAAGCAGGCCATGGACAACCGACTTCCGAAGAGGCTGCGAACGGTGCAGACAGCGTCCGTGTAGCCTCGGTCATGGCAGCTCTAAGCCATCCTGCCAGAGTGATTATCCTGCGCAGACTTGCGCGATGCGATGAGTGTTGTTGTCGTGACGTGGTGGAACATCTGAATCTTGCCCAGTCTACGGTTTCGCAGCATTTGAAAGTGTTGGTCGAAGCCGGACTGGTGACCTATGAACCCCGGCGGCCAAAGTCGCGTTATGTATTGAACAGGCAGGCGCTCCAATCGGTTTCCAGCGCGATTGGTGAATTGATTGACGATTGCTGTTCCCTGCCTGAAACCGCTGCCAGCCCCTAAGGTTTGATTGTTTTGACCGGTCCCAAAGTTTCCGCTGATAGTGGCTCCACATTGCGTACAATCCGCAATTTGTGGCCGTATATGTGGCCGTCAGACCGACCTGATCTGAAGGTGCGGGTGCTGTGGGCAACCCTGTTCCTGGTGCTGGCCAAGCTGGTGCTGCTTGCGGTGCCGTACTTCTTCAAATACGCCACTGACGCGCTCAACGGCAAGTTGGACCCACCCGGCCTTCTGCCGCTCTGGATACTGACACCGGTCATGCTGGTACTTGCCTACAATGTAGCGCGGGTGGCTCAATGGGGCCTGAACCAGATGCGGGATGCGCTGTTCGCCCGGGTCGGCCAGCATGCCGTCCGGCAACTTGCGTTCCGCACGTTCAAACACATGCACAAGCTGTCGTTGCGGTTTCATCTCGAACGCAGAACCGGCGGCCTGTCGCGCATCATTGAACGCGGTACCAAGGGCATCGAGATTATTGTCCGGTTCACCATCCTGAACACCGCGCCAACCATCCTGGAATTTGCGCTCACTGCAGCGATATTTGCCTATGCCTACGGCTGGACCTACGTGGCCGTCATTGCCTGCGTCGTGTGGCTCTACTCATGGTTCACCGTGCGGGCCAGCGACTGGCGCATAAACATACGCAAGGACATGAACCAGTCCGACAACGAGGCCAACACAAAGGCTATCGACAGCCTGCTGAATTTCGAGACAGTAAAGTATTTCGGCAATGAGGAAATGGAAGCCACCCGTTTTGATGCTTCCATGAAACGTTACGAAGCAGCTGCCACTAAAACCTGGACATCGCTCGGTTGGCTGAACTTCGGGCAGGGGCTGATTTTCGGAACCGGCATGACCATCGTGATGGTGATGTCGGCGCTGGAAGTGCAGGTGGGAAACCAGACCATCGGTGATTTTGTGTTCATCAACGTGATGCTGATGCAATTGTCCGTTCCGCTGAACTTCATTGGATTTGTCTATCGTGAAATTCGCCAGGGTCTTGCCGATATCGAGCAGATGTTCGACCTGCTAAGCGTCGAGCAGGAAATTGTCGATGCACCCGATGCGGCAACGCTGGAAGTGAACGAAGGCGTAATCCGGTTTGAAAATGTTGATTTTTCTTATGATTCCGAGCGCACAATTCTCAAGGGCCTGGATTTTGAGGTGCCGGCCGGCCAGACATTTGCCATTGTGGGCCCGTCAGGCGCCGGCAAGTCGACCATATCCAGGTTGATCTATCGTTTTTATGATGTAACCGGCGGGCGCATATCCATTGATGGCCAGGATGTCAGGCTGGTGACGCAGAAGTCCCTTCGCTCTGCAGTTGGCATGGTTCCGCAGGATACCGTGCTGTTTAATGACACCGTGCGATACAATATTCGCTACGGCAGGCCTGACGCAACCGATGAGGAGGTAGAAGCCGCCGCCAGGCTGGCCCAGATACACGACTTCATTCTCGAGCTGCCGGATGGCTATGACGCCATGGTCGGAGAGCGTGGGCTCAAGTTGTCAGGTGGTGAAAAGCAGCGTGTATCCATCGCCCGTACCATATTGAAAGGTCCGCCCATCCTGATACTTGATGAGGCAACATCGGCACTGGATACCATGACCGAGCAGGATATCCAGGCAGCGCTCAAGCTGGTGTCGAAAGATCGAACCACACTGGTCATTGCGCACCGTCTGTCTACCGTCGTTGACGCTGATCAGATTATTGTTCTGGGCGAGGGCAGTATTGTTGAGCGCGGCACACATTCCGAGCTTCTTGAGTTGGGCGGCGTTTACTCGTCCATGTGGAATCGCCAACGCGAGGCAGATGAAGCTTTACGCAAACTGGCCGAGAATTACGAGGCGCGAGGCATGACCGCAGAAGAACTGGTCCTCGGTCTGAAAGCGGACAATTAGGCAAAAATAGACAAAAAGGTTCAGGAGGTCTCAAAACCACTGACACTTTTGCGGGACATGCTATAGATATCTATCAGATCAATTGCTTCGGTCGGAGACAAGTGCCAGCGATGTTGAGTTCGATATTGTCGATATTTGTGCCCGTTCACCGTGAAGGTTACCGCTTCATCGGGATTTTCGCAGCCATTAGCATGGTAATGTTCTGGTTGCTGCCCGATGTTTTCGGCTGGATGGGCGTTCTGGCGACAATCTGGTGTGGGTATTTTTTCCGCGATCCCGAACGGGTAACACCACAGGACCCTGACCTGGTCATATCACCGGCTGATGGCCGCATATCCGCTATCGAACAGGTGGCCATTCCACCGGAACTGGCGCTGGAAGGCGAGCAACTCACCCGGATTTCAGTGTTCATGAATGTGTTTGATGTGCATGTGAACCGTTCGCCGGTCGATGGTGAGGTGTTGCAGGTGAGTTATGTGCCCGGAAAATTCATCAACGCTGAACTGGATAAGGCCAGCGAACACAATGAACGCCAGGCTCTGACGCTGGAAATGGCGGACAAACGCCGCATCGGTGTGGTACAGATTGCCGGGCTGGTCGCGCGACGCATCGTCGGTTTTACCCAGCAGGGCGCGCGTCTGCAGGCAGGCCAACGATTTGGATTGATCCGGTTCGGATCACGCGTTGATGTGTATCTGCCGGCAGGAACCGCAGTCCGGGCCTGTGTCGGCCAGCTTGCAATTGCCGGTGAAACCGTGCTTGCCGATATGTCGGGGTCAGGGCCGGCCCCTACCGGTCGCAAGGCCTGAACGAATTAGCGCCGCACACGGCAAGGTGAAAGTGATGACCAAGAAGGAACAGCCAGTTTATACAGGCGAGCAGCGTCTGCGGCAGATACCTGTCAGGTATCTGGTGCCCAACATTGTTACACTGCTGGCGCTGTGTTCCGGTGTTACCGCGATCAGGCTTGGCATAGAGGGCCGCTTTGAACTCGCCGTGGCCTGCGTCATTCTCGCGACGGTTCTGGATGCGCTGGACGGGCGCATAGCGCGGGCATTGAAGGGATCGTCAAAGTTCGGCGCTGAACTGGATTCGCTTGCTGATTTTGTGAACTTTGGCGTGGCGCCGGGCCTGCTGATTTATATGTGGTCGCTCAGCGCATTGAAAAACCTGGGCTGGATTGTAGCTCTGGCATTGGCAATGTGCTGTGCATTGCGTCTTGCCCGATTTAATGTGGCTCTCGAGGATCCTGATCGGCCTGCCTGGAAAATCAACTATTTTACCGGCGTCAATGCACCGGCAGGAGCATTGCTGGCGATGTTGCCGATGTATCTGGGGTTTCTGAACCTGCTTCCGCCCGGCAGTGAGATTGCCCATTTTGTGCTGGTGTATACTGCGCTGGTTGCCTTTTCCATGGTGTCGCGAGTACCAACGTTTTCTGGCAAGGGTGTCGGCAGGGTCAGCCGGGAATGGGTGTTGCCCATCCTCGCTGCAGTAACAATCATCGCAGCCCTTCTGGTTACCTACACCTGGGAAGTGGTTACCTTTGCTGCATTCACATATATCGCTGCCATACCGGTCGCTGTTTTCAGTTACCTGCGGCAGAAAAATGCCTGGGAAAAGCGCATTGCAAATGGCGAAGTGGACGCTGGCAGTGAAGCAGATGCGATTGACGATGTTGTTGATGATGACACTCTGGCGGAAGGAGACAGACCATGACCATAGTAGTGCATCACAACCCGGCATGCGGTACGTCGCGCAACACGATTGAACTCATCCGGGCATCCGGCGAGGAACCCGTCATTATCGAGTACCTCAACGAAGGCTGGACCCGGTCGCAACTTCTGGCGCTGTTCGCCGCTGCGGACATAACGCCACGCCAAGCGTTACGCGTTGCAAAATCACCGGCAGAAGAACTGGGGCTGACCGACCCGGAAGTGGATGACGAGACTATTCTTGCCGCCATGCTGAAACATCCAATTCTGGTGAACCGGCCGATAGTTGCCAGCCCAAAGGGTGTTCGGTTGTGTCGTCCATCGGAAACAGTTCTGGATTTACTGGATACGCCGCCGGTGACCCCAGAGGTGGACTCCTGAACGGCGGTATCACAGAAACCGTTCAATGATCGAACAGCAATGCGTCTTTTTCTCGCGCATGGGCATGGCAACCGACTAGCATTGCATCAGGTCTGGACATGGCAATCTAACTTTCGTTGTTTCCAGGCTTCGGAAAAAGGACTTTCAGGGAGCCGGGGAGAATCGCGCAATGGAGTGGTCCTTCATGCAATTCGACCTCACCGTCGACAGAAACATGCATTGGTCCATTGCCATCGATTGTGAAACTTGAACTCTCCAGGAACTGCATGTTTTCTGCTGTCGACCAATGGCCGATGATCAAGTCGTGAGCCAGTTTCACAATTTGGCTGGTTTCCAGTTCGGGCAAAATGTAGCATCCCAGATGACCATGCTGCTGGCCACGTCGGAACGGCAGTTGCAAAGGTTTTTCGGGAACTGGATTTACAGTCACGGCGATGCCCGTGCTGGGAAGTTCGACAATATCTGAACTGGACTGAACACTCAGAACACGCGGTGTATGTCCATCAAGAGCCCGTGCGAAAGTCTTGATGCCACTGGTGATTTTAGACAGCTGCCCGCTGTAATCCTGTTGATCCCGCAGCCGTATCAGTCGGGGGTGGAGGCCAACGCTTACATGGTTGAAAAATGGCTTGCCATTGACAATGCCAACATCGACAGATGCAACGTCAGCGGACGCCAACTCCTCAAGTGCGGATTCCAGTTGGAGCGGCATTCCCAGCGCGCGGGCAAGAAGGTTTATCGTCCCGAGCGGCAACACGCCAATAGTTTTCTCATTCTCGAATGCCAGCCGTGCTGAAGCAGATATGGTGCCGTCACCACCGCCAACGATGATAGGATCGTGGTTGTCTTTTTCGCATGCTGCTCCTATAGCCTGAAACAACTCCGGCGGATCGAGCAGAATGATTTTTACGTCTTGGCCGAGATGACGCTGTACTGTCGAACGTATTTCAGTTTCGTCAGCGGTCAATAGTTGTCCCGCTTTATTGTTTAAGAAGACAGTTTCTACAACGTGCATCCGCACTTCCTTTGTCCGAAACAGAATGCCAAACTGTGCATTCTTTGGGAATTTATTTCTGATTATGAAAAGTGTCTCAAAAAAAGACCTAGCGAAAGACAGAACCGATTGGGCAGAAGACCGTACTGTTTTGGCAAATGAACGTACCTACTCTAGCTGGACGGGTACCGGACTGGGCTGTCTTGGCCTGGCCGTTGGCTTGCAGGCCGTGTTTGGTGCCGTAGAACCCACCTGGCTTGCAAAACTCGCCGCCACGGTCTTTGCTCTTGTTTCTGGTGCATTCTTTTTTTTCGCATTTGTTAACGCCAGACGAACGCGACAGAGATTGCAGGCCCATAGTGCTGAAACTCTTCACAACCAATACCAATTGGCAATAACAGCTTTACTTATTTCTGGAGCGGTGTTCGTCACAGCAATTCTTTGGCTGATATAGGTTTGCTGGCAGGGCAACCATCGATCACACTTCTTCCGCTATCTGCCCATAACTAAGCAATGAGAACAGTAAAGTCCCACCTGCAATATTTCCTGCGAGGACAGGCAGAAAAAACTGGAACCCCATGCTGGTCAGACTCAGTTCACCGGTAAGAACTAGAAGGAAAGCTTCTACGCTCCCAGCTACGACATGAGTGAAATTACCTGCCGCGATCAAATACGTCATCAGCACGATAACCCAAAACTTCGCATTTTCGGCTGACGGCATCATCCATACCAGAGCAGCAATCAACCAACCGGAAAAAATGCCCCTGACAAACATCTGCCAGACATCATTCTCCATCATGTGCTGACTTATTGACAGTGCTGCATTGAATACGTCTGAGGGAAGTGGCTTGGACGCAACCAGAGTTGCGGCAAACAGAAAACAACCGGCCACATTAGCCGTTAATACGATAATCCACAGACGTGCCGTACGTGCAAAAGCTGAAAGCTTCGGTGAAAGCAAAACCGGCAGTACAGGTGTGATCGTATTTTCGGTGAACAATTGCAGTCTAGCCAGTATTATGATTAGAAATCCTACAGTGTATCCAAGGCTCTCGATCAAATGACGCCAAGGGGTTGCCGGTAAATATGCATGCAGTATTGCTTCGCTGACGACGGAGAATCCAATAGCAATTCCTGCAATCAGCCCAGAGGTAACAAGTGACAGGGCAGGGCGGGAAAGCTCTTCTTCACCCTCCCGCCGGATGATTTCGTAAATGACCGGCGCGCGCAGTCCTTGCCGCTCTTCAACCGACTCCTCCTCGTCATGGTCCAGTTCGATTTCTTCGTCTGTAGTCATCTTTCGAGTATCCAATACACCTTGATCTTAGAAACCTTGAGGCACCTTTCCCAAAACAAAAAAGCTCATTATTCAAACGTAATACGGGTTCTTCCGGTATTGATAATCAACTTTTGCAGGCATCAACAGACACCCGCAATGCCGCAGTAGTATCGTCGGCTTTTCCCATGTTGCCGCCAATGAAAACGAACAACCTGAACGGTAACCTAGTTCGCTCAACGTGTCGAAAATGTCTGCGCGAACGAACTCATTTTGAATTTTTCGTACTCAGGTTTTGTATGAGTTCAACATGGTAGTGTGCAAAACAAAAATTGGACTTCTGCGAATTGATACTTCTGTTGGTTTGATAGGTCCCACATCCAATGTTATGGAGGAACCAGGGGTCAAGCGGCCCACGTCGCCCCAGACAATTAGCTCACTTAAAACTGGTGGTCTTGCAAAAGATTACTCTGCTGCCTGCGGGAAGGCTTCCGGAGCATCGCCGACAGGTTCGTTTTTCTTGCCCGCCTCGGATTTCGTGGCAACGGACGTTCCATCATCATTTTTGCCAGCGAGCCTTTCACGCAGCCTCTGCCAACCTTCCTTCCACACCGTAGGTGCGGACAGCATTACCGGTGCGAACACCAGGGTCAGCACAGTTGAAAAGGCCAGGCCGAATACCATCGCAGTGGACATGTGCACCCACCACGACGAGGTCATGGAGCCGATTGTCACAGTGCGTTCCACAAAATTCACGTTGAGCTGGAACATCAGCGGAAGCAGGCCGAGAATTGTTGTGACCGTAGTCAGCAGAATAGGGCGTATGCGCTGGGCGGCGGCGCGCAAGGTTGCGTTCTTCGCATCCAGTCCGCGCTTCAGCAGGCTTTGGTAGGTGTCGATAAGCACAATAGCGTTGTTGACCACCACGCCTGCCAGCGCCACCAGCCCGGTTCCGGTCATGATGATCGAGAAATAGTGCCGCATGACCAGCATGCCGAGGATCACGCCGACGGCTGACATGATCACGGTCAGCAGGGTCAGCGCCGTGTGGTAGAACGAGTTGAATTGCACCACCAGGATCATGAACATCATGAACAGCGATCCCAGCAGGGCTTTTTGCAGGAACGCGGCTGATTTCTGCTGGTCTTCATCAGCTCCCCGGAATTTGAAGCTCACCCCGTCTTTCCAGGTTTGTTGCTTCAGCCAGGAATCCAGTTCGCTGATCTTGGCTGTGGCCAGCTCTCCGGGACCGGCGTTCGCCTTGACGAAAAGGGATGGTTTGGAATTGAAGCGGTAAAGCGTATTGACCTGCTGTTTGATTTCACGGGTCACAAAGTTGGACAGCGGTTGCTGACCGCCCGGTGTTTGCAACTTCAGCGTATCGAGGCTTGCCAGCGAGCGCTGTGCCTCTGGCAGGCGGACACGGATATCCAGTTCGTCCCGGCTGTCATCCGGACGATAGGTGCCGATCAGGGCGCCGTTTGTAATAAGTTGAACCAGCGATCCTGCTGCAGCAACCGAAGCGCCGAAACGCCCGGCCTCTTCACGGTCAACCTTCAGTTGAACCTCATAACCCGGCAGTGGCAAATCGTCGTCAATATCGATAAGGCCGGTCATGGTGTTTTCCATGTATGCGCGCACCTTTTTTACCGCTGCCGAAGCATCACTTCTATTTTCAGATTGCACCTGCAGGCGAATGTCCTTGCCGGTTTGCGGACCTCCTGCAAGTTCACGCACTTCGATTACGGTGCCTGGAATTCCCTGCACCGCCGCGGTAAGCTGCTTCTTGACAGTTACCCAGTCGTCACGCTCACCGATTGGTTTCAGCTCGATTTGTACCTGGCCGATGACGTCCGGGGGAACATCCTGAGATGCTCCCAGACCGCTGTTCTCGCCGGACGCAGTGCCGGCATAGGTAGTCAGGTTGTCGATGGCCGGATGGTTTGTCAGCCGGTTGTAAGCCTTGCGCACGATTGTCAGCTTCTGGTCATTCGACAAATTGCCGCGAGCCCTTACATACACAATGGCAACTTCAGGTTCGGTTTCCACGAAGAATTCAACACCGGTCGGCTTGGCCGCGTATGCACCTATGATCCCGCCCATGATGAGCAATATGGCAATCATCACCTTGGCCGGGTGACGCAATACGCGGTTGAGAAACCGGATGTAACTGCCGGTGAGGCCGGACATGGTCAGGAGGTCGCCGTCGCCATCTCCTGCCAGCCGCGCGGCGTTGTTCTTGTCGGTCTCTCCCGCCTTGCCAAAAATTGAACCGATCGCCGGCAGGAAGATTATCGCCGTAATCAGTGACGCCGTCAAAACCACGATGACTGTCAGCGGCAGGTATTCCATGAATTGACCAGCCACTCCCGGCCACAACAACATTGGCAGGAACGCAGCAAGAGTTGTCGCGGTGGATGATACAATGGGCCAGAACATTCGCTGGGCAGCCGCTATGTACGCCCGTTGTTTAGGTAACCCTTCCGCCATCTTCCGGTCGGCAAACTCGATCATCACAATCGCACCGTCCACCAGCATGCCGACAGTCAGCACCAGACCGAACATCAGCATGATGTTGACGGTGTAACCAAGGAAGCCGAAAAACAGAAAGCCGATCATGAACGAGGTCGGAATGGCGAGGCCGATCATAAGGCCTGACCGCAATCCAAGTGCGGCAACGACAAGGGTCATCACCAGCAGGATAGCCAGCACTATTGATGAAGTCAGCGATCCAAGAATATCGGCTATCAGGCGGGACTGATCCAGCGTTGTTTCGACCTTGATGGCGTCGGGCCATTTCGCGGTCACCTCGGCAACAACCCGTTTGACTTCGTCGTTGTTGGCCAGAATGTTTGAACCCAGCCGCTTGACCACTTCGATGGCAATGGTCGGTTTGCCGTTGAACTCCGCATATCTATTGCGGTCCTTGAAGGTTCGCTTGATTCTGGCTACCTGGCCTAAAGTTACTGTGGTCCCATTGGAGGATTTCACCACCAGATTGAAAATATCCGCAGCGTTTTCAAACAGACCGGCAATTTTAACGTTGAATTTCCCGGCGCTTGAAGTTACCGCGCCAGCCGCTACCAGACGGTTGTTCAGGCTGGCCGAGTTCAGCAGTTCCTGTTGGGTCACGCCATAGGCTTCCAGTTTCACAGGGTCGACGACGATCTCCAGTATCTCTTCCCGCTCGCCCGACAGTTTCGCCTCGAGCACCGTGTCAATGGCTTCCAGAGCGTCCTGCAAATCGCGCGCATGCCTGAACAGCGTGCGCTCTGGTACGGTTCCGGAAAGCGCAACAATGATGGTTGGTTGGAGCGAGAAATTAATCTCGTTGATGGTTGGCTCTTCAGCGTCATCCGGCAATTCGGATTTTGCCAGGTCCACTTTCTCGCGAACATCAAGAACGGCCTGGTCAATGTCCACTTCCGTCTCGAACTGCACCAGGATGCCGCCATGGCTTTCAGAAGCAACGCCGGTCATTTCCTTGACACCATCAAGGCCGCGCAGCTTCTCTTCGACCGGCTTGACCAGCAGGCGTTCAGAATCTTCCGGGCTGATGCCTGGCAGGGGAATCGAAATATAGACCACCGGAATCTGAATATCCGGATCCGCCTCTTTCGGGATTTCTGCAAAACTCCAGATGCCTGCCAGCAACATGACGACCAGCATGGACAGCACCGCGCGCGGGCGCGACAGAATGGCAGCGAGTGCGGCGCTCATCAGCTGGCCCCCAACGTTGACTTCGCCACTTCAACGATTTGGCCGTCGACAACGAAATCCTGTCCTTCGACAATCAGCATGGCCGTTGCAGACAGGCCTTTTACCCAAACACCGTCGGATTCCTGCGACACGATTTCCAGCGGCGCAAATTTCACCATTTTGCCGTCTACGACGATGCGCGCGCCGAGTAAGCCTTCGTCGTTCAGGGTCAGCGCGGAGGCAGGCAGCTTGTGTGCGGTTACCGACGGGAGATTGATGTAAAGTTCTGCCGTAATGCCTTCGCGCAGTTGCTCGCCCTTGTTGGTAATTTCCAGTTCAACCCGGAAGGTACGCGTTTCGCGATCGGAAGACATCGCAATGGATGTGATCTTGCCCTGAACAGTTTCACCGGTAACCAGTTTGGCACCTGCCAGCATGCCTTCAGTCACATTGGGCAACAGCCGCTCGGGCAATTGCGCAGCGACTATCAGCGGATCCATGACGTGCAGGGTTGCGCACATTGACCCGGCTTGCAGATAGTTGCCTGATTGAGCAGGTTTGCCGCGCAAGACTCCATCGATTGGTGAATTTATCCGGGTCCACTTCATGTCCAGTTCAATCTGGGAGAGTTCAGCCTGCGCAAGTTCCATGGCCGCCTTGTCGGACGCCACTTTTGCTTTGGCCGCAAAATTGCTGCTAGCCAGTTTTACGGTAGCGTCCAGATCGCGTTTCGCACTGGCCAGTTGCGCCTCGGCTTTTGCCATTTGGGCTGTGCGCGCGCCCGTATCGAGTTGGCAAAGCAGGTCGCCGGTCTTGACGCGGTCACCATCGTCAAATGACTGGTTTTCCACGATACCATTGGTCCGGGCACGAACCTCGACTGTTCGCGATGCCTCGGTAATTCCGCGCACAGGAAAAACACTGACGCGCTCAACAGCTTTGATTTCGCGAACGCCAACTAGAAACAGCTTGGCCAGTTCGCTGGCCTTGGCTTCCACTTCTCTTTTTTGCTCTGTGACGGCAGTTTCTGCATCGCCGGTTGCAGGCGCAATATAGCCTGATCCAAACCACCCAATGATCGCTAAGGCGAAAATCGCCGACCACAAATATGATTTTGACATCGTTACTTATAACCGTTTCTCAATTTTAACACTTATTCTGCAGCGTCGCTTGATATCGTCTTTTCCGGCAGGCCAAGCGAGCTGCGCGACTCTTCCATATACTGAATGGCAGCGGAAACCACGGCACGCCCATACCCGTTTACAAAGGCATGCCCGGATCCGGGCTCCGCAGATTGGCGGCATTCTTCAATTGTTGCCAGTTCATCGTACAGAAATGCCATTTGCCCGTCGAACACGGCCTCAAGGTGTTTCATCTCAACCTGATCTCGAAACAGCGCCTGAAACAGGAACTCTGATTTGAACTTGTCCTGTTGAGGCAGTTCATGAAGCGAGTTTTTCAACGCTTTCCGGCCTGCTTCCGTAATGGAATAGACCTTTTTCAGCGGCTTGCCTTCCTGCAGCTGTTCACGAACGGTAACCAGGCCATCGGCCAGCATATGGGTAAGCGCCGGGTAGATGGAGCCATAACTCGCCTCGATGAAATGCGAAAACATTCCATCCTCTACAGCCTTCTTGATCTCATAGCCGGAGGCCTCGTCAAACGCGAGGATGCCCAGACACAATGTGCGCACATTCATATGACGATATCCAATCCCGTAAAAGTGGTGGCGCGAAGCGGTATATCGGTTTGATATATAACTATTGTGAATATATCAAGACGATAGTGTTGCTTGGGAATTTCCGTAAACCGAAAACAACCGGATCGTGCTTTTCTTGTTAAATTTTGACTGAAGAGTTTGGACCCTAGGTCGCATGGGGTTAAACGGAAACTGCGTGTACAAGACGTGCAGTTCGTACCAAATCCGGCGTGGAGACGCGGCAGATATGCCTCTTGATATCAGGAAAATCGTTAAAGACAATACCGGCCAGAACAATGTTCTGTACGCCGAGCACGTCAATTCGCGGTTTGCCAAAGCTTTGAAAATAATAGGCTTTGACAGAAATTACGTAAAGGCATCTGGCGCCTATATGTGGGACGGTAACGACCGCAAATACCTCGATATGCTGGCTGGATATGGTGCCTTCAATATGGGACGAAATCATCCCGATATTCGCCAGGTATTGAAGGATTTCATGGACGCCGACTTTTGCTCCCTGGTCCAGATGGAAACGCCGATACTGTGCGGTCTTGTGGCGCGGGACCTGAAGCAGCGCTGCGGCTATGGCATGGACAAGGTATACTTCTGTTCAACCGGAGCGGAGGGCAATGAAACCGCTATCAAGTTTGTCCGCCGTGCGACAGGCCGGGACAAGCTGCTGTTTGCCAGTTCGGCTTTTCATGGCTTGACGTCAGGAGCGCTTGCACTGAATGGCGGTGAGGTGTTCCGGGAGAAATTCGGAGAACTGTTGGGATCCGACAAGGTACCGTACGGTGATCTGGACGCTCTGGAAACAGCGCTTTCAAAAGGCGACATTGCGGCCTTTTTCATTGAGCCGATTCAGGGCAAGGGGGTGAATATTCCACCTGCCGGTTATCTGGCGGCGGCTGGCAGGTTGTGCCGGAAATTCGGCACGCTGCTGGTTGTCGATGAAGTGCAGACCGGAATAGGCCGTACAGGAAAGTTTCTGGCGATCCACCACGAGGAAGGCATCGAGCCTGACCTGATCATCCTGTCAAAATCCCTGTCGGGCGGCTATGTGCCGGTTGGTGCTGTGCTGATGAAGGATGCCGTTTACAACAAGGTGTTTTCATCTCTTGACCGTGCAGTGGTGCATTCATCTACCTTCGGTAAATCCAATTTTGCGATGGCAGCAGCGCTTGCCGCCCTGAACGTGCTTGATGAAGAAGGTTTGTGTGAAAATGCAACTGCCATGGGCGATATGCTGGGTGAGCGACTTTCTGCACTGGTGCCGAAATACGAGTTTATGAAACAGGTGCGGTGGCGCGGACTGATGCTGGCGGTTGAATTTGCAAAGCCGAAGTCTCTCAAATTGCGTACGGCTTGGGCCACGGTCAATGGATTGAACGAGGACCTGTTCTGCCAGGCGGTCACCATTCCGCTGCTGCAAGATCATGCCATCCTGACGCAAGTTGCGGGAAACCGCATGACGACGATCAAGCTCATTCCGCCGTTGACTATTAATGAATCTGATGTCGACTGGTTTGTGACCAGTTTCGACAAGGTGATGCAAGACCTGCATAAATTTCCGGGCCCTGCGTGGGAAAGTCTCACGCGAATTGCCAGGAATGCTCTCTCGCGTCCGGACGAGAAGTCCAGGTCGACCGCATGACGAGAACCAAGCGCGCGGCGCGCAAGACTGCCACTCGCAAGACTGCTGCGAGGCCGAAGCGGAATCAGACCTCCGGTCATCCGACCCCGGCAGAAGAACTGCAATCGACCAACGTGGATGCCACTGTTGAAACAGTCAAGCCATCCGCCATGGCCGATAACCCGAACATCAAGCAAGGAACCGGTGTTGTCCCGGCGCTCAAGTCAGGTGAGGCCTTTGCCCGGATCGCGCGTGTTTGTACCAGCCGGGCCTGGATGGTAATCGCCGTCTTCGTACTGCTTGCGGGGCTTGGGGCCGGCCTGGCTGCGACCAGATTGCAGGTTGATACCGATCCCGGACTGATGATTTCCAACAGTCTGGATTTCCGCAAACAGTACAAGCAGTTTTCCAGGACGTTCCCGGCGGTTGAAAACAATTTCCTGTTCATTGTGGACAGTGATGATCCTGCAGAAAGTCGCAAGGCGGCAGAGCGGCTTGAAAAGGCACTGCTGGCCAGGCCTGAGTTGTTTCATCATGTGGTTGCGCCTGGAGTTGGCGCGTTTTTTGACAATTACGGCATCCTGTATGCCGGCATCCAGGATGTTAAAAAGGTTGCCGACCAGATCAAGCAATCTGCCCCGGCCTTCAATGCTCTGGCAGAACAACCCAACATGGCCGGATTATCGGGTGTGCTAAACGAGATCACCGCCTACACCCAGGCTGGCCGGGCACCTGAGGGAGTGGATGTATTTCTGGACGCTATCGTAAAAACCGTCGACGGCGAAACAACCGGTCGTCCGGTGCCACTGGACTGGTCCGGGCTGGGTTCCGGTGATGGCGGACCCGAGTTGACCGACAAGCGCTGGTTTGTCCTGAGCCAGCCGAAACTTGACTTTTCCGAGATTGAATCCGCGGCACTGCCAATGGCTGAAGCCCGCAGGCTGATGACCGATCCCGAGATAACTGCCGGCGGCAAGGTGACCGTGCAGTTGACCGGCGAAGCAGCTTTGAACGCTGAAGAGTTTGAAGCTGTGAGCAAAGGCGCAACCATTGCCGGCATCATCTCTTTCACGCTGGTTACAGTGATCGTATTTTTCGGTTTACCGGCGATGGTTCTGGTAATTCCGGCACTGAGCCTGATCGTTTTGGGTTTTTTGATCAATGCCGGGTTTGCAACCTTGAGCGTTGGTTATCTGAACATGATTTCGGTCGCATTTGCCGTATTGTTTATCGGTCTTGGCATTGACTATGCGGTCCACGTTGTCCTGCGTTTCGCCGAACAGCGCGCCAAAGGTGATAGCGGTGCTGACGCCGCAGTTGCAGCGGTTCGCAAGACGGGACCGGCGCTTGCGCTTTGCACGGTGACCACCGCCCTGGCGTTCCTTGCCTTCACGCCGACCGATTTTGTGGGAATGGCCCAACTTGGCATCATTGCTGCCGGCGGCCTTGTTATTGCGTTCGTGGCGTCCATTACGCTGGTGCCTGCGATTCTATCGCTTTTGCCAGGCAAACAGGAAAAGTTCGCCCGCAACATGGCTGGAAATCACAGCGTGTCCGGTAATGTTTCATCCGGTTCCCGGGCACGCTGTCTGGCCACTCTGGTGATCCTGGCGTTGGCCGCCGGGTCGCTGTTCACTTTTTCCCAGGCTCGCTTCGACGGTGATCCGATAAACCTGAAAGATCCCTCGGCACCAACTGTCAAGGCATTCATGGAAATACTGGATGACCAGCCCGGCGAAGTCTATTCCGGACAGGTCCTGGTGCATCCGGGTCAGCCTGCACGCCAACTCGTTGAGAGGTTGACAGCGCTGCCGGCGGTAAAAAAAGTACATTCCATCGCTGACTTTCTGCCGGAAAATCAGGCCGCCAAGCTGGCCGTGTTGCATCCGCTGCGCGATGTCATGCCGCGTGTGGTCAATTCGGGTTCCGACATTGGTGACGAAGTGCGCAGTCGAATGCTTGCCAGTATTTCCAGAAACATGAAGGCATTGTCTGACGTTGAAGACGCACCGGAAACTCTGCGGGCCTCGGCAAAGCGGCTGCAGAAGGCCATCGCAGCCTTTGACACCAAGAACGGTGACGATGAGACGGCCAGGCATAGGCTCGAAAAACAACTGTTTATCGGCCTGCCGGATATGCTGGCAGAAATCAATCGTCTGGCAACAACCAACATTGTCAGTGTTGATGCTTTGCAGACCACCTTGCGCGAACGCTTTGTCGCGCCCGATGGTCACTGGCGGCTTGAAGTTGTGCCGGCAGAAGACATGCGTGATGCGGGGAACCTGAAAGACTTCGTGAAGTCGGTCCAGTCGGTTGATCCCGATGTGTCTGGATCGCCGGTTGATATTGCCGGTTCCGCTGACGCTGTCGCGCGGGCAATGATGCTGGCCACTCTGGCTGCGTTGGTGATGGTGGTGCTGGTGGCATGGCCCGCCTTCAGGCGTATTGGAGACGTGCTGCTGGTTCTCTCGCCACTTGTTCTGGCTGCGTGCCTGATGGTCGGCTACACGGTCGTGTTCAACGCACCATTCAACTTTGCAAATGTCATTGTGTTGCCGCTCCTGTTGGGTCTGGGCGTGGATTCATCCATCCACTATGTCATGCGCTCGCGCGAGGAAGCCGTTGCTACCGACGTAACCGGAACTTCTACCCCCAGGGCAGTGCTTATATCGGCACTAACCACTATTGGATCCTTTGGAACACTATGGTTGTCAGGCCATCGCGGCATGGCTAGCATGGGAGAACTTCTGACTATCGCCATTATGGTAACGCTAATTTGTACATTGGTGGTCTTGCCTCAACTGATGCACTGGGCATTCTCGAGAAAACGGAATTCAGCCAGTGGCTAAAGAGCACACCATGCCGGGAAAGCCTTGACCTGAACCGGGGGTCCTTACTAAACGTGTCCTTCTGAATTGCGGGGCAAATCGCAAATTTGAACAACAAAAGGTAGTACACCTGTGTCCGTACCATTTATGCAGCAGGCGCGCGTCGGCGCTTATGTGATGAAGCAGAAGCTCAAGGGCAACAAGCGCTATCCGCTGGTGCTTATGCTGGAGCCATTGTTCAAGTGCAACCTGGCGTGCGCCGGTTGTGGCAAGATTGATTATCCAAAGCCAATCCTGGACAAGCGCCTGTCGGTAAAGGACTGTCTTGATGCAGTGGACGAATGCGGCGCACCGATTGTGGCGATTCCCGGTGGCGAGCCACTTATCCACAAGGAAATCGGCGAAATCGTCGAAGGCATTGTGGCGCGCAAGAAATATGTTTCGCTGTGCACCAACGCGTTGCTTCTGGAAAAGAAGCTGCATCTGTTCAAACCGTCACCATTTCTGTTTTTCTCGGTTCATCTTGATGGTCTCAAAGACCATCACGACAAGTCTGTCTGTCAGACGGGCGTCTATGACCGCGCGATATCAGCCATCAAGGCCGCGCAGGCCAAGGGCTTTCAGGTGAATGCCAATGCCACAATTTTCGACGGTCACTCGCCGGAAGACATAGGCAAATTCCTGGACATGACGACCGAGATGGATGTCAACGTGTCTATCTCTCCCGGCTTCATGTATGAACGTGCTCCGGATCAGGAGAGCTTCCTGTCGCGCCGCAAGACCAAGCAACTGTTTCGCGAAGTGTTCAAGCACGGCAAGGGCAAAAAGTGGAAGCTGTCTCACTCGACTTTGTTCCTCGATTTTCTGGCGGGTAACCAGGAGTACATGTGCACGCCGTGGGGCATGCCGACACGCAACGTCTTTGGTTGGCAAAAGCCGTGTTATCTGCTCGGCGAAGGCTATGTTTCCACCTACAGGGAACTCATTGAGGAAACCGACTGGGAAGCTTATGGCACAGGGCGCTACGAAAAATGTGCCAACTGCATGGCCCACTGCGGATTTGAGCCTACCGCTGCGCTCGATGCCACGGCAAATCCGCTGAAGGCACTGGCAGTTGCGATTCGGGGTGTGAAGACAGAAGGTGATTTTGCTCCTGAGATCGATTTGACCCATGCTCGCGAGGCCGATTATGACCTGCACGAAGAGCATGTTGCCAAGGTAATGAAAGACATTCACGCACCGAAAATAGCCGCTGAGTAGTGAATCTGCCGGCGCATTCACGAATACATTCATAAACGCCCGGTACAGCAATGTACCGGGCTTTTATGTTACTGCGACAATCCGAAATCTGGCAGCAATGCTTCGCAAACCGCCTTGAGCTGTTTTTGTGCCTTGCTGGATTTGCTTGCAAGTCTTATCAGCCCGCTGATATCCCGTGGTCTTGACGCTAGACCTCGCAAAAGGCCGGCGATATTGAGGTTGCCATCGGAATGGACGGCATCCCGGGTGGCTGCAGGAAGAATGTCCGACACTTCATCCAGTACAATGCGAACTGCAACGAACGGTATGCCGAAGCGCGTCGCGGCGTGAGCTATGCCTGCACTTTCCATATCCACGGCACAGGCACCGCATCGTGAGTGGGTTGCCTGTTTGCCCGACTGGGTTTCGATCACTTCGGTTGCGCAGTAGATGGTGTTCTGGGTGATCAGCGGCAAACCCGCCAATCGGTCGGCTACAGCTGACAACCACGCCGCGTCTGTTTCGAAGCGCTCATTGTCGGCAGTGACAATTGCCTTTGGCAGGATGATGCTTCCGGTAGCGATTGCAGAGTCCAGCGCGCCACAAAATCCGATTGAAACCAGCCCTGTGAGCTGTTTCTCCCTGCCTCCCAGTTCCGCAGCTGCCAGAAATCCAGCAGCTCTGCCAAGGCCGGATTGCACGGCAATCAGTTTTTCACCCGCAGGAGCAACTACACTGCTGACTACAGAGTACTCCTGCGCAAGGGCGGTTATGAGCCCGATGGGCTGGTTGTGAACTGACATTTCCATACAGGGAAAAGCAATTGCAGCAGTGGAGCGGCTTCGTCAACCATCTTGTGGATACCACTGAAAAAAAGGCCTACATACCCCACTCGACCTTGCGGGTGTTGCTGCGCATCAAGCTGGCATAGCGCCCCAATGCCCATGTCGGGAAAAACGACGAATAGCCATGGTAGCGCAAATAGAACACACGCGGAAAACCAACAGCGGTGTACCAGGGCTCATCCCACTTGGCGCCCGTACGCGGCGCCTGATTGATGAACTGCGCACCACGGGCAACACTGGTATGGGTGACTTCGCCAGCTGCCATCAAGCCCAACATGGCCCAGGCGGTTTGTGATGGTGTGGAAGCCTTGGCCTCGCCCCGGCGCTCCCGCCAGTAGGTTGCACCATCTTCACCCCAGCCGCCGTCGTCGCGTTGCTGTGCAATGAGCCAGTCCACGGCCTTGCGCACGAAAGGTGCATTCATGTCTTCGCCGACCGCGTTGAGAGCGTTCAGGGCAGACCATGTGCCGTAGATGTAGTTGGTACCCCAACGACCAAACCAAGAGCCGTCTTCTTCCTGGTCGGCACGGATATATGCTACCCCGCGCTCGATACACCTGTGATCTCGCTTGTAACCAATCTGCGCCAGGAATGACAAACAACGAGCCGCAACATCAACCGTCGGCGGGTCAAGCAGGGCACCATGGTCCGCAAACGGGATCGTATTCAGGAAATCAGCATTGTTGTCGATATCGAAAGCGCCCCAGCCACCGTTGGTGCTTTGCATGCCTTCAATCCACACCGCGGCGCGGCGAATGCTCTCTGCATACCTGACCGGGTCTACGCGATGCAGCAACATGCCGACTACGGCAGTGTCATCGACATCCGGATAGTGATCATTGCGATACTGGAACGCCCATCCACCTGGTTCCAGGTCTGGCGCATTGATTGCCCAGTCTCCCTTGACGTCCAGGATCTGTAAATCCCGCAGCCAGTCGCACATTGCGATAATGCGCTCGTCATCCGGAGCTACGCCGGCCTCCAGCAGCCCGTGGGCTGCAAGTGATGTATCCCAGATTGGCGACATGCAGGGCTGTACATAACGTGGCTTGTCATTCCGAACTTCACGGTTCTCGGTCACCAGCTTACGGCAGGCGCTCAATGCCGTAACGAAATCCTCATGGTCTGGGCTGTAACCCAACGCATCATAGGCCATTACGGTATTTGCTATTGCGGGAAAAATCGCCCCGAGGCCATCCTGGCCGTTCAGCCGGGGCTTGATGAAATCGAGTGATCGTTGAATAGCCCACTTGCGAAATTTCATCCGCGGAAAAATATGCTTCTCTGCCGGATGGAGCAGCTTGTCGATCCGCAGGAAAAACTCACCCCAGCGACTGCCGGTGTGGTTGAAGTTCCAGACTTTGATATCTTCAGGCGGTTCACAAAAAATCTCGCGGCAGGACGCGTTCATTGGATTGCGTGCCATTGGCTTGAGCGCCGCCAATATCGTCAATGGTGCTATTACCGTTCGTGACCAATAGGCAAACTTCCATATGTTGGCCGGGAACCACTTTGGCATCAACATCAGCTCCACCGGCATGGCAGGTACCCCGCGCCACGGAATTTGTCCAAACAGCGCCAGTGAATAACGGCAGAAGACGTTGGATTTTTCTGCACCGCCGTGGGCGAGAATTGCATTGCGTGCCTTGATCATGTGCGATGCGTTTTCATCGTCTCCCAGCATTTTCAGCGCGTAGTACGCCTTTACTGAAGCCGAGATATTGAAGCCACCCTCATGAAACAGCGGCCAGCCACCATGGATTTTTGATTGCAGCGAACGCAGGTGTTCACCGATTTCAGTTTCCAGCTCTGGCTCGCGCAAGTCGAGAAAATGGTTGAGGAAGACGTACTCTGCAGGAATGGTGGCATCCGCTTCCAGTTCGAACACTATGTGTCCGTCGTCCTTCTGCAGGGCGAGCAGGTGATTAGCCGCATCTTGCGCATTGTTTACGCAATCGGAAACAAGTGTCGGTGAAATCCCGGATTCGGGACGCAGGACATATACGTTTGACTGCATGTTACCTCAACCCAATTACACCAGCCAGCAGAGACGCGTTCTCTCGACTTTCGGTGCTTACCTAAAGAAAGAAAACAGCCGCCGAAGTCAACTCGCAAAAAGGTGAGCTACCTGTTGTGCGGCGGTTTGCCCCGATCTGATTGATCCCTCAATAGTCGAAGGAAGCCCATTATCTACCCAATCCCCACAAAGCACCAAATTTGGCCATTTTGTTGACGGTGATGGGCGTTTTTCAAGTTGTTCCGGTGTCCCCAGGAAAGTGGCACGCCTCTCCTTTATGACCCGTGCACGAGCAGGCCTTTTGTCCACAGGTTGGCCGATCTCCGGTGCAATTTCCCGCCACACGGTATCCAGAATGTCTTCAGAGTCGCGGCTGGCGGCCTCATCGCCGGCAGATATTGTGACCGAAGCAACGTCATCACGCACAAACAACCACTGTGAAAGCGAGTTGAGCATCCCCAGCAGAGGCTTTTTCATGAGTGGCATACGCGCATTTTCAACGCGGAAATGTACATTGACAATCGGGACAAAACGATCCGGCGCCGAAACGTCTGCAATCAGGGACTTGACCATCCACGCTGGCACTGCCACCACCACCACATCACCGTTTCCGATGGGCTCCGGACCCGTGCCGGTTTGGATTGATACAACGCGCTGTTCGTTCATGGAGATCCCGGACACCCGATCATTGAAACGTATCTCCGATCCGCGTTTTTTCAGCCAGTCAATCGCCGGTGTCACAAATGTTGTAGATAGGCCGTGACGTGCGATAAGCGGTCTGGAAAAATCTGCACCCCGGGCCAGCGTTTCGCGTATCACCGGGGTCAGCAGGCGGGCCGCGGCCAGATCAGCGCTGGTATTGATAACCGCGACTGTAAAGGGATCCCAAAACCGCTCATACAGTTGACCCTGGCCAGCAAACAATTGTTTTACTGTGCGGTTTCCTGCAGACAGCAGCTTCAACCCACTGAGATATTCGCTCAGCCTGGTGCCGGGAACGCGGCGGTCCTTGTTGAGAATCCACCATGGCATCGACCCCCGATCCAGCTCGATGGACCAGCGCTCTGCGGTCTTCAGATCGACGAATGGAAACTCTGCGTTCTCGGGCCCGATCAGTTGATCGCCTGCACCAATGGTATCGAGATAGGAAAGCGCAGATTTGTTGCCTGAAAGCAAAAGGTGATTGCCGTTGTCGATAGTGCAACCGAGCGTGTTATCGTGAAAAGACCGGCAACGTCCACCTGCCTGGCCGGATTGCTCATGCACAACGACGCGAAATTGCGCCTTGGACATCTCAACGGCTGCTGCAAGGCCGGCTACGCCGGCGCCTATTATGTGTGCGGTTGCCATGTTTGCTGACCGACCTAAAAAAACCCGTGCCGAACGGCGATCAGAAGCTTTTCCTTCGAACCGACCAGTCGTTTTGAGACTTTGGGGTCGGCCAGTATGGAGTCCGGCAAATCCATCATGCGCTCGAGGTTGCGTTGATAAACAGCCTTCATTATACGGGCAGGACGCATAACGTCCTTGCGGCATAAATTCATTGCTTCTTCGGCTTGCATGAACTCATCCCGGGCAACCTCGGCGAGTTCTCTCCACACGGCAATGTATCCAGGCTGAGAGGTTATTTCTGCCGGTTCCGAATAGTCTACTTCATGCTTTTCAAGCAATTCGCGCGGCAGGTAAACTCTTCCGATCCCGGCATCTTCGTCGACGTCACGCAGAATGTTGGTTATTTGCAGCGCCCGGCCGGTGTGGTGGGCAACGGCGGTTCCGTAGTCTGTGGGATCGCCAAACACGCATACGCACAACCTGCCAACGGCACACGCCACCCGATCCACGTACATATCGAATGTTTTCATGGATGGCGCGACAATCGGTTTGCCCGCATCCATTTCCATACCGTCTATAACGTCCATGAAATCATCCCGCCGCAGAGAAAATTCCTGCATGGGTACTTGCAGCGCCCGGGTTTCCGCGCGCCTCGGATGGCCTGCATAGAGCGCGTCGATGTCCTGACGCCATGTAGTCAGTCGTTCACGTTTACCGGCTTCATCGAGTTGTTTGCTGTCGACAATGTCGTCGACATTGCGGCAAAATGCATAAACCGCAAACATGGCGCGGCGCTGGGTTTTCGGAAGTATGCGCATGGCCCAGTAAAACGAAGTCGATGCATCGCGCACTGTTTGGGCAATTAATCGGGCTTCGGCTGCCGGTGAAGCGCCAGGCGATGCTGTCTGCGTATTGTTTGCCATTATCTTCCAGATGCCGGACCCGGAAAAAATTCCGTTTGGTCGCAGGCCCGTTTTTTTGTTGCAGCCTTGAGATCAGCTCCTTGCAGCGAATTCCAATACTTTCTCGTCCAGTTCCAGGCCGCGCAACACCTCTACGACAATGTCGTCAGCCTCAAGCCTGGCCTGCCTGTACTGCCAGTCAGGTGCACCATGCCCGATAAATGCGTCAGGCAGCGTCATCGGTTTGACCACGGCACCACCCTGCAACATTCCGTTTGCAGCCAGATAATGCAGCACGTGACTGGAGAAGCCGCCAATCGATCCTTCCTCGATGGTGATGACCAGTTCATGGTTGTTCACCAGATTTTTGATCAGATCGGTATCCAGCGGCTTGGCGAAACGGGCGTCTGCAACAGTTATCGACACGCCGCGTTCTTTCAATTCTTCCGCTGCTTTCAGGCAGGTGCCAAGGCGTCCGCCCAGGTTAAGCAGGGCGACCCTGTTGCCCTCAATCATGATGCGGCCCTTGCCGATTTCCAGAGGCGTACCTGTTTCAGGCATTTCGACGCCCATGCCTTCACCGCGCGGATAACGGAATGCGCAGGGACCTTCGTCATACGCAACGGCGGTGGAGACCATGTGCATCAGGTCGGCCTCGTCGCCTGCTGCCATAACAATCATGTTTGGCAGACAGGCAAGGTAGGCAACATCGAAACTGCCTGCATGTGTGGCACCGTCCTGTCCGACCAGGCCTGCCCGGTCGATGGCGAAACGTACCGGAAGTTTTTGCAACGCGACATCGTGGACCACCTGATCGTAAGCACGTTGCAGGAACGTGGAGTAGATGGCTGCAAACGGTTTGAAACCTTCAGTCGCCATTCCTGCTGCAAATGTCACGGCATGCTGTTCGGCGATACCTACATCGAAGGTGCGGTCCGGGAAGTGCTCTTCAAATTTGTCAACACCGGTGCCTGATGGCATGGCTGCTGTAATGGCAATAATTTTGTCATCCGATTCAGCGTGCGAAATCAGCGAACGCGCAAACACGGATGTGTAGCTTGGCGCATTGGAAGTGCCTTTTTTCACATCGAACGTTACAGGGTCGAACTTGCCGACTGCGTGGTGTTTTTCCTTGTTGGTCTCATCGAACGGATGGCCTTTGCCTTTTTCCGTCACTACGTGCAGCAGAACCGGACCGACTTCCTTGGCTTCACGGATGTTCTCAAGAATCGGAACCAGCGTTTCAAGGTCATGGCCGTCAACAGGGCCAACATAGTAGAAGCCCAATTCTTCAAACAACGTGCCGCCCATGACCATGCCGCGGGCATATTCGTCGACACGCTCTGCGGCCTTGCGCAGGGTCTTGGGAAATTTCTTGGACAGTTGCAGCGCAATGTCCCGCAATGACAGGAACGGATGTGTCGACACAAGCCACGACAGATAATTTGTCAGTGCACCAACGCCGGGTGCGATCGACATGCCATTGTCGTTCAACACCACAAGCATCCGGCTGTCCAGCGCTCCGGCGTTGTTCATGGCCTCGTAAGCCATGCCGGCGCTCATCGATCCGTCACCAATCACCGAAATAACATGATTGTCGCCCTTTTTCAGATCGCGGGCGACGGCCATGCCGAGGCCGGCTGAAATCGACGTGGACGAATGTGCCGCACCAAAAGGATCATATTCGCTTTCTGCGCGTTTGGTGAAACCATAAAGACCGTCTGACTGACGAATCTTGCGGATACGATCGCGGCGGCCGGTCAATATTTTGTGTGGATAAGCCTGGTGGCTTACATCCCAGATCAATCGATCAGCCGGTGTGTTGTATACATAGTGCAACGCCACTGTCAGTTCGACGACGCCCAGACCTGCTCCAAAATGTCCGCCGGATTCCGATGCGGCATCAATAGTCTCTGCCCGCAATTCGGCCGCAACCTGCAGGAGGTCTTTCGGCTTCAGCTTCCTCAAATCAGAAGGAAACGAGATTTTATCAAGCAGTGGTGTCGATATTGGCATGTCAGCTCTTTTGTCGTTTTACGTTTTCTTTTAGTCGGCGGGGCGGATCGGCACCTGTTTGACCGAGATTCCATCCAAGCGCAAATTAATGACAAGCGCTAGGGCTAAGTCACATCACAAGACCTCGCTGTTTATACCAATATCGCTGGCGAGCCAACCTCTGCCTTGGTATAGCCGTCACAGGCAGGCCTTGAGCATGTATCGTCAGCAAAACGCTCTTAAAACAGGGCGTTTATGGCACCTTTGAGGCCATAGAGCAGGAATTGTGACTTTGAAAGTTCGACCCTTTCGGCAACCGGATCCTGGCGTTTGAGCTTCTCGACCAGTTTCCATGCAATGGAAATGATGACGCCAGACTCCATTGCCAGCGATTTGCTGGCCAGTTTTCCAGGCAGCTTGTCAGCTGTGCGAAGCAGCACCTCAGTGGCATCAAGGCATTTCAGCTGAACTGCGCGCAATGCAGGAGGCGAGTACTTTTCACTTAACATTTCCACGCTCGCGCCGGCTTCCAGACACCACTCCAGCGGGAGGTAGCATCGGTCCAGTTCCCTGTAGTCATCGGCACAATCCTGCAGGTGGTTGATAACCTGAAGCGCATTGCACAAAGCGTCGGAGTACTCAAAATGAACCTTGTCCTCATCATGCAGTTCCAACAGGTAACGCCCAACCGGCGAGGCTGAGCGCATGCAATAATCGATGAGATCATCCCACGTATTGTAGCGGTTCTGCACGGCATCCTGCCTGAATGCGGAGACGAGATCGCTTCCGTGAGCCAGATCAACACCGGTTTCCAGCATGCTGGCACGCAAGGCTGTGGCCTTTGACAGGCTGTCATCCGGCTCCCGATTGAGTCCCAACAGGGCATCATCCATCGCGTCGAGACCGGCAATTTTGTCCTGTGAAGACGCGCCAGGGTTGTCGGCAATATCATCGATCGCCCGCGCGAAGGCGTAATAGGTCATCACATGTGGACGCAGGCGTTTCGGCAACAGGAATGATCCGACGGGGAAATTCTCGTCCGCCGCCCCCTTGCCGGATGGCGTTTCGACCGTTTTTGGATCAACACTCATTCAGCATCACACATCGACACCAGGGCACGAGTCATATCACTTGCTTCGTCGGCCAGATGCCGGACAACCGTGAAATGGTTATCGTCGCCAACCGGATGCCACTCGCATGGTAGTCCCGCGCCGCTCCAGCAGGCGGCCAGGGTTTCGCTTTGCCGATGATACTCGCGTGATTCTGCTCCGCCGACCCATGCTTCGAAACGGCCGTGTTTGGGAACCGGCCACAAAATCGGGCTGCATTGCATCGAGATTTCCTCATTTATCCCGATGCGTTCATTGATGCTGATGGGCATGAGTGGGCGCAGATCATAAAGCCCGCTTATGCCCATGCCGGCTCTGACAAGTCGATCAGGCCCGTCCGGCATGTCCCAGTTGCTGGCAAACATTGCTGCCGCCAGATGGCCGCCGGCGGAATGCCCCGCGACGACCAGTGAGCGCGCATGCGTCTTCCACAGGTACAGGCATGCTGCGCGAAGGTCATCAATGATGTCCTGTACGGAGACCTCCGGAGCCAACCTGTATGACGGGACCGCCATGTCCAGGCCATGCGCTGCCACACCTGCAGCGACATGAGAAAACGAAGCGCGATCAAGCGCTTGCCAGTACCCGCCATGGATGAACACGACAATTGGCGCATCATCGCGTCCGTTGGCGGGAAAATAATCAAGTTTCTGTCGTTGGTGATTGCCATATGAAATGTCCAGATCACAGGCAGCGGCCTGACGATAGCTTGCTGCATCGTCGGCCCACCGGGCAATTACATGCTCATGATCCGGCACACGCGCGCGATTGTTGTACTCGGCCTCAAGATCGATCATCACTAGATATCGAACTCCTCGATAGTCTCAACCGCTGAACGCAGCGCCTCGGACCATTTGGTCGAAATGGAGCGAAAATAGGGATCATCCTGTTCGATGCGCCGCACACGATCGATACTGAGATTGTCGGTATTGTAAACCACCATATCGATTGGCATGCCGACCGACAGGTTAGAGCGCAGGGTAGAATCAAACGACAGCAACACCAGTTTGGCGGCTTCACCCAGTCTCATATCCTGATTGGCGACCCTGTCAAGAATTGGCTTGCCATACTTATGTTCACCAATCTGGAAGAACGGCGTGTCATCCTTTGCTTCAATGAAGTTGCCTTCGGAATAGATCTGATAAAGCCTCGGTGTTTCCAGGTCGATCTGGCCGCCGAAGATGAACGAAGCGGAAAATGCGTCGCTGCTTAATCCCTGGTCCACATGGTCCTTGCGCACCATCTTGAGTGTTTCGCCAACAAGTTTGGCAGCCTGGTACATCGTTGGAACGGTTTTCAGGCTGCTGTTGTCGTCATCTTCATCCGGATTTTCGAATTCTTCTTCCAGCAGGGCAACCACTGCCTGCGTAACGGCCAGGTTACCGGCGGACAACAGGATGAACACCCGCTCGCCGGGCACCTCGAAGGTTTGCAGCTTGCGGAAGGTTGCAATGTTGTCGAGCCCTGCATTGGTGCGGGTATCGGCGGCCATAACCAGGCCGCGGTCTAGTTTCAGGCCAACACAGTATGTCATGGTATTTCAGGTCGCAGTAGATGGTTGTTGAATCCATCACTAAACTACTGCT
This sequence comes from Alphaproteobacteria bacterium, assembly GCA_024640405.1. Classification (GTDB taxonomy): domain Bacteria; phylum Pseudomonadota; class Alphaproteobacteria; order Rhizobiales; family Aestuariivirgaceae; genus Anderseniella. The sequence goes on from JAHEFB010000023.1 coordinate 51,555, forward strand.
CCGCGACCCTTTCAACAAGCACTTCCACGTCCATTCTTTCTGCCCCTGTCGAAAGGCCGCGGCGAACTCCTTTTGCAGGCGTAGCACCATCGACATCCATTCCCGTTGCCACGCGCACGTAACGTTCATCGGGGCTGACCTGGTTTGAGACATCAAACCCCACCCAACCAAGGTCAGCCACATGGGCTTCCGCCCATGCATGGTTCGCCTCGGCAAGTTCGTTTTCCCCCACCACCATGTAGCCGGATACGTAACGTGCCGGTAATCCCAGTAATCGTGCAGCGGAAATAAACACGTGTGCATGGTCCTGACACACACCCTCGCCATCGCGCACGGCATCTGCAGCTGTTGTATGTTCATTGGTGGCACCGATGACATATGCCACCTTGTCCAGAACCGCAGCAGACAGGGCATGCAATTGTTCAATGCCTGACAAATGCTCTTTTGAACGCGCCAACTCTCTTATTGCTTCGTTGGCTTCAGTTGCCGGTGTACTGGCCAGATAGGCCGGTATGGGAACCGAACCGATGTCATGGCCCGCCACACCGGCCGTATCAGTGGTCATGACCGTGCCGGTTGCAACAACCGTGACTTCTGTCAAATCGCTGGACGGAGTTGTCAGGTGGGCAATATTGCCGAAAGCATCAACGTACCGGAGCCCATTTTCGATACCTGGAGCGTCTATGGTCCAGTCCAGCACTGTCTGGCTTTGATTGTCCTGGGGTGTCAGATACAGCCTCTGCACCAGATGTGCGCCCGGATTGTCGTAATAATACTTTGTTGCGTGATGGACGTGTATTTTCATGGGAAGTTGTACGCCATTGCAATCTCGGATGTCAGCCGGTTGTTCCTGGCAATGAAGTCGGACAGAAACTCGTGCAACCCGCTTTGAAATATTTTCTTCATATCAGCATTGGCCAGCATTTCCATCGTTTCATTGGCCGTTTCATGGCAGGGTAACGTTCCGTCGCCATACTCCTCTTCAATCTCTGAAAGGGTATTGTTGCTGATCCACTCATAGCAGAACAGCAAAGACCGGGGCATGGCAGGATTGAGAATTAGAAACTGCGCAACATTCCAGGGCTGGTAACTGGCATCGCGATAGGCCCAGCGGTAGGCCCGGTGTGCAGATACCGACCGCAGCAAAGAGGCCCATTGCTGGCGGTCGATAGAACTGCCCGGTCCGGACCCTCTCGGCAACAGAATATGATACTTGACGTCCAGTATCCGGGCTGTGTTGTCAGCCCGTTCTATAAATGCCCCGGCCTGGCAGAAATGAAAGCTGTCCCGCCGCAAAGCAGTGCCGAGCATCGCGCCGCGGAACAGCATGGAGCGTTGTTTTATCCAGTCGAGAAACCCTGGCAGCTTGTCGCTCGTCAGCTGATTGCTGCGCAAGATCGACAACTCGTTCCAGGTGGCATTGAGGGATTCCCACACATCGCGGCTCAATGCCGTACGCACGGCACGCCCATTGTTGCGCGCGGTTTCCATGCTGGAGCGGATGCTCGACGGATTTTCACGATCCAGTACCAGATGTTGTATGACATTTTCCTGACTGGCTTCTTCATACTTGCTGTTGAAAGTTGCCTCGCAATGCGCACTCTTGAGCGCAGAGCTCCAGTCGTCCTGGTGTGCCCGGAACGGTTTCGGCATAAGTGATATGCGATAGCTGACTTCTATGAGGCGCGCCATGTTTTCTGCGCGCTCCATGTAGCGTGCCATCCAGAAGAGCGATGCTGCGGTACGTCCTAACAACATCAGTCTTCCAGCACCCAGGTATCTTTGGTGCCGCCTCCCTGGCTGGAGTTCACCACAAGTGATCCCTGCTTCATGGCGACGCGGGTAAATCCGCCTGGTGTGATCCGCATCCGGTCGCCGGTCAGTGCAAAGGGGCGCAAATCGACATGCCGCGGCGCAACGCCCGATTTCACAAAGGTTGGGCACGATGAAAGCGCCAGCGTTGGTTGAGCGATATAATTTGATGGCCGTTTTTCCAGTATCCCTCTGAAAGCGGCTACTTCTTTCTTGCTGGCTGTCGGTCCGACCAGCATGCCATAACCGCCCGAACCATGGACCTCCTTGACCACCAGTTCTTCAAGATGCTCCAGCACATATGCAAGCGAACTGTCGTCGGAACACCGCCATGTCGGCACATTGTTCAGTATCGGTTTTTCACCAGTGTAAAATTCAACGATTTCAGGCATGAATGAATAAACCGCCTTGTCATCGGCAATACCGGCGCCGGGCGCGTTGACAATAGTGACCCGCCCGGCGCGATAGATGTCGAAAATGCCCGCAACGCCCAGCGTGGAAGCAGGGTTGAATGTCAGCGGATCGAGAAAGTCGTCGTCAATTCGCCGATAGACAACGTCGACTCGCACCGGCGCTCGTGTTGTGCGCATGTAAAGCCAGCCGTCCTCAACAAACAGGTCGTCGCCCGTCACAAGTTGTACGCCCATTTCGTCTGCCAGAAATGCATGCTCGAAAAATGCCGAATTGTAGATGCCCGGTGACAGGACGACACAGGTCGGTTCTCCGTCACACTGCGGTGGCGCCACAGAGTCCAGCGTCTGCCTCAACAGTTCGGGGTAATGCTCGATGGGCGCAATGCGGTGCTTGGCGAACAGATCCGGAAAAAGGAACATCATCGCTTCGCGATCTTCCAGCATGTATGAGACCCCTGAGGGTGTGCGGCAGTTGTCTTCCAGTACGTAGAACTCATCGGCACTTACACGCACAATGTCGGTCCCGATTATATGGGAGTAGACACTGCGGGCCGGGGAGTGACCGGCCATTTGTGGCAGATACGCTTCATTCTGAAGGATCAGGTCAGCAGGAATTCTGCCGGCACGTATGATCTCCTGGCGATGATACACGTCATCGATGAACGCATTGAGGGCTCCCACTCGCTGGGCAATACCAGCCTCCAGCCGCCGCCACTCATTTGCGCCGAAAATGCGCGGAATGATGTCAAAGGGGATCAGTCGTTCTGAAGCCTCCTCGGTACCGTACACGGCAAAGGTGATTCCAAGCCTGCGAAAAATCGCTTCAGCTTCACGAATTTTCGCGCGCAAGTCTCCTGGTGTCTGAGTTTCCAGCCACTTGTGAAGCAAAGCGTACGGTGGGCGGACACTGCCGTCTGCTTCCAGCATTTCGTTAAAATTGTCTCCCATTCCAGAGACTGTTGCGCAATTGCGACGTAATCCAAAGCCTAAAATTTAGGCACAGGTGATGCTTTTTTCATCCTGTTGCCAAGTGTCAGCAAATTGTGGCAGTCTTCGCCCATGTTCTCAAGGATTGGCAAAACCGGACATTTGAGCGGAGCCGCAAAGCGCGTCTCACGAGACGAAGTGCTGCTGCATTGCGCCCGTATCGGTTTCAATCCCTAATCAGCACATTCCATGACGTCCAACAGTGCGCGGCCGAAATGCCGAGCGTTCCTGTCGATCAGATTATCGGAGTGCATCCATGAACAAAAACCTCAATATCGAAGAACTTGTTGCTGCTGACACAACCCATCATTTTCATCCATTCACCGATCACAAGGACCTGCATGAAGCTGGTGGCGTCCGCGTCATTACTCAAGCCCGGGGTGTCCATATCTGGGATGGCAACGGCAACAAGATGCTCGATGCCATGGCGGGCCTTTGGTGCGTTAACATTGGCTATGGCCGCAAGGAACTGGCCGAGGTTGCCTATCGCCAGATGCTTGATCTGCCGTTTTACAACACGTTTTTCAAAACCACGACTGTGCCTGCAACACAGCTTGCCGAGAAAATTGCAAGCCTGCTTCCGGATCGTTTCAACCGGATATTTTTTGTAAATTCCGGGTCCGAAGCCAATGACACCGTAGTTCGGTTTATTCGTCGATACTGGGAACTCCTGGGCCAGCCAGAGCGTCAACACATCATTTCCCGCAATCGGGCCTATCACGGCTCGACCTGTGCCTCGGCTTCTTTGGGTGGAATGTCGGCGATGCACGCTCAGGGCGGGTTGCCGCTACCGAATTTCCATCATGTGCTCGAGCCGGACTGGTTCGGGTTGGGTGGCGACATGAGCCCGGAAGAGTTTGGCCTGAAGGCTGCGAAGGAAGTTGAAGCCAAGATCAAGGAACTGGGTCCGGACAAGGTTGCCGCCTTTGTAGGCGAGCCCATTCAAGGTGCCGGCGGTGTGATTGTTCCACCGGTCAGTTACTGGCCTTACGTTCAGGAAACCTGCCGTAAACATGGCATCCCCATTGTGGCCGACGAAGTAATCTGTGGCTTTGGACGCACCGGAAACTGGTGGGGTCACCAGACCATGGGATTTGATCCCGACATCGTGGTCATGGCAAAGGGGTTGTCATCCGGTTATCAGCCTATTGGAGCAGTCGCGATTTCGGAAAAGCTGATCTCTGAATTCTTTGACCGGGGAGGCGAGTTTTTCCATGGCTACACCTATTCCGGTCACCCGGTGGCCTGTGCGGTTGCCCTGGAAAACATCCGCATCATGCAGGACGAAAAAATTATAGACCATGCCGCCGAAATTGCATCTTATGTGGAAGAAAGAATTGGTGGTCTGCGTGACCACCCGATTGTTGGCGAAGTTCGCGTCAAGGGTCTGCTTGGCGCCATCGAACTGGTGAAGGACAAGAAAACCCGTGGCAGATTTGACGACCTCGGCCGTGTCGGCGGAATTTGCCGGGACCACTGTTTTGAAAACAACCTGGTAATGCGGGCGTGTTGGGACACGATGGTTTTCTCTCCGCCGCTGTGCATCACCGAAGCAGAAGTTGATGAGTGGGAAAACCTCGCCCGCAAGGCGCTCGATGCGACTCTTGAGGACGTAAAGCATGAAATGTCTTAACTCTGGGTTGGAAAAACGGGTGCATTGCATTGCAAAAACAATCGTTGAAACAGCAGGTGTTGTGTTTAACACTCGTTGCGTTTGGTTTTTGACAGGAAGTTAAGGGTGAGATTGAAGTCGGAAAAATGTCATATCAGGGAGTAACATCATGACATACACACCAAAGTACCGTGCATCGCGCCGGTCGGTTCTAAAAGGGTCAGGGGCTGCGTTTATTGGCCTCACAATGCTGCCACGTTTTGCGATGTCGGCAGAGGAGAAGAAGCTCAATTTCTATAACTGGGATACCTATATCGGTGAAACCACGCTGGCTGATTTCAACAAGGCATCCGGTATCGAAGTCAAGATGGATTTGTATGCCGACAATGCAGAATTGTTCGCCAAGCTGAAGGAAGGCAACCCCGGCTACGACGTAATCATTCCAACCAACGATTATGTCGAACGCATGATAGCCGCCGGAATGCTGGATACACTGGATAGCTCCAAGATTCCGAATTTGTCCAATGTTGCAGACGCATTCAAGGACGCCACCTTTGACCCCGGCCGCAAGCATTCGGTGCCTTATATGTGGGGTACTTTGGGTATCGGTTATCGCAAGTCCAAGGTGAAGGACGCCTCAAGCTGGAAGGCTGTGCTGGAAGAAAATGAAAACTCCGGCCGCATCTCTTTGCTGGGCGACGGAGAAAGCGTGATTGGCGTGGCACTTCAGTATCTCGGTCACTCCTTCAATTCCGTGGTACCTGCTGAAATGAAGGCTGCTGAAGAGCTGCTTATCGCCGGCAAAAAGGGTGTCAAGGTTTACGCCGACGACAACGGCCAGGATTTGCTGGCGTCCGGTGAAGTTGACCTTGCCATGGAGTGGAACGGCGACATCATTCAGGTCATGGGCGAAGATGATGATCTGAGTTACTCCGTGCCGGGCGAAGGCAGCTTGTTGTGGCAGGATTGCGTTTGCATTCCCAAGGGTGCTCCACACCCTGATAATGCCCATGCATTCATCAATTACCTGCTCGACGCTGACGCCGGGGCGCTTATTGCCGATACAATTCAATATGCAACGGCCAACGCAGCGGCAAAAGCCAAGATGGATGCCACATACACTGGTAATCCGGGCATTTTCCCGCCGGATGAGGTTATCGCCAAGTGCGAGGCTTCACTGTATTCCGAGGAAAAAACCAAACTGCGCAATGAATCCTGGACCCGTATTCAGGCGGCCTGATGTGATGTGACGATGATCGGGCGGGTCAGGTCATCCTGACCCCCCCCTGTATTGAGGTGTTGGGCGGGTGGAAAGCTGGAAACAGAACAAGGCGGTATTCTGGGTAACTGCGCTGCCCGGCGTTGTGTGGCTGCTGTTGTTTTTCCTGATCCCGCTTGCCCTCATCTGGGGCATGTCATTTGGCGAGAAAACCTCGATTGTCGACATTGAAATCACCGGAACCCTGGCCAACTACCTCCGCTCATTTGAAGCTGTTTATGTAAAAATCATCTGGAAATCCATCTGGATCAGCGTCATCTCAACTGCGGTATGCCTGGCAATCGCCTATCCTATAGCCTTCGGTATTTGTTTCTCGCCGGCCAGATGGCGGCCATTGCTGCTATTGCTGGTTATTTTGCCTTTCTGGATAAACCTGTTGATCCGCACCTATGCGCTGATAGCGGTATTCAGGACACGTGGCACGCTGAATTTCACACTAGAATGGCTTTGGGACCTGGCCTTTCTGGACAAGCTGGTCGGCCCCTACCAGCCACTTGAATTGCTGTACAATAACGGGGCAGTGATTGTCGGCATGGTTTACGTGTTCATGCCGTTCATGGTGCTGCCGCTGTATGCCACCATAGAACGTCTCGACCGGTCGTATCTGGAAGCCAGCCTGGACCTTGGGGCCAGCCAGTGGCGAACATTCTTCTCTGTGACCGTGCCGCTGACAATGCCCGGAATCGTATCCGGCATCATCCTGGTTTTTATTCCCATGCTGGGCATGTTCCTGGTGCCTGATTTACTGGGCGGTACCAATGCCATCATGATCGGCAATGTCATTACCGACCAGTTCAAGGCAGCCAATGACTGGCCGTTTGGCGCAGCCCTTTCATTCCTTTTGATGTACGTCACCTTTGCTGCTCTGGCGGTCCGCGCCTTCATCGGGTCGCGGATGAAGGGCGGAGTAGGGGTCTGATATGGCAAAGCGCAAGTCGACACGCGGACCACTGGAGTACGGAAAATCCCCCTGGCTGATCCTGTTTGGCATTGTCACATTCATCGTGCTGTACGCCCCAATTGCCCAGTTGATCGCATTCAGCTTCAACGATTCAAAACGCAACATCGTGTGGCGCGGGTTTACTACCAAGTATTATGCCAAGGCATGGAATGATGCCTCGCTTGTGGAAGCCTTCGTCAATTCCATAACCATAGCGGTAATGTGTACCGTCATCGCCACCATCATCGGCACTGCAACCGCGCTGTGGCTGTGGCGTTTCCGGTTTCCGGCAAAAGCCGCCGTGGAAGGTGTTATGGCGCTTCCCATTGTCATTCCCGAAATCTGCATGGGGGTGGCAGTTCTGGTGCTGTATTCCCGTGTCGGGCACTGGATGCGGGGGTTTGAGTCTGGTCCGATACACTGGTGGAACGAGCTGTTTTCAATCTGGCCGTTAAACCTGGGGGCAATAACTGCCGCTCATGTTGCATTCAGTTTCCCGTTTGTCGCAGTTGTTGTGCGGTCACGTCTGGCAGGTTTCAATCGAGAGTATGAAGAAGCCTCCAAAGACCTTGGCGCAAGCGAATGGCAGACTTTCTGGAACGTGGTTCTGCCCTTCATGATGCCGGGGGTCATTGCGGGCGCGCTATTGTCTTTCACACTGTCGCTGGACGATTTCGTCATCACATTTTTCACGGCAGGGCCGGAGACAAACACATTCCCGGTAAAAGTATATTCGCTTGTCCGCCGTGGTGTATCCCCTGATATCAATGCGGCTTCGACCGTGCTGATCATTATCACTCTGGTTGCCACCATCATAGCCATGCGCATGCAGGCGCCACAAAAATCCGAAGGGTAGGGACGATGACCAAGCCCATCATTTCCATCCGGAATGTCACCAAGCGCTATCCAGGTGTCGTCGCTGTCGACAACGTCTCTTTCGACATCATGCCCAATGAGTTTTTTGCTCTTCTGGGGCCTTCCGGTTGCGGCAAAACCACATTGTTGCGCATGATTGCCGGGCTCGAAACGTCCGGCACCGGTGACATCATCGTCGATGATCAGAACATGGAAGGTGTACCGGCCAATCAGCGCCCGGTGAACATGGTGTTTCAGTCTTATGCGGTATTCCCGCACATGACGGTGCGTGACAATGTCGCCTACGGGTTGAAAGTCACCGGCGTTGCCGCTGCAGAAAGAGCACCACGCGTGGAAGAAGCGCTTGAGATGGTTCAGCTGGGTTCGATGGCTGACCGCAAGCCGGATCAGCTTTCAGGCGGGCAGCGCCAGCGTGTCGCCTTGGCACGCGCGCTGGTCAAGCGCCCCAAGGTCCTGTTGCTGGATGAACCGCTGTCGGCGCTTGATGCCAAACTGCGCGAGCACATGCAACTGGAGCTTGCCCGCCTGCAGCAGGTTATCGGCATTACCTTCATCATCGTCACCCATGACCAGGACGAAGCCCTGTCCATGGCCGACCGCATTGCCGTGATGGAGAAAGGCGGAGTTCGACAGATCGCCGGTCCGGAAGAACTGTATGAAAAGCCGCACTCACGCTTCGTTGCCGATTTCATAGGCAAGATCAATTTGATTGATGCAACAGTTTCCGGTGTGTCGAAGTCCGGCGTTACCTGCAAGGCAAAGGGATTGGGAGAAGTGATTGTACCCCATGATGGCGAAGCGTCTGGAAATGTGTCTCTGGCGGTAAGACCCGAGAAACTTGTCCTGTCCGCCGAGCCACCTGCTTCCGGCAGCGATATTTCTGCCAGGGGAGTTATTCGCGATGTTGCCTATTACGGCGATGTCAGCAACGTGTTCGTGACTTGCAGCGACGGGCTTGAGCTTGCGGTCAACGTCCAAAATGACCGTGCCGCAGCAGGATTGCTGGAAAACGGCAGGGAGGTCTATGCGAGTTGGCATCCGTCCGACACACTGATCCTTCAGGAGTAATCATTGATGTCGACGCCAAAATCGGCACTGGGCGATGCAGCCTTCCGCCGCAAGGACGTAAAGGGATCTTCGATTGAAGCAAGTTATGCCGGTGCGCTTTCCTTTTTCCGCCGCAAATACACCAGGAATCTCAGGGGAGCCGATGTCGCCGTAACCGGCATCCCGTTTGATCAGGCCGTCACCAATCGCCCGGGGACACGATTTGGCCCGCAAGCAATACGCCAGGCTTCAGCCCAACATTCATGGGGTCCGGTCTGGCCGTGGCGGTTCGATCCGTTTGATACACTGGCTGTGGTGGATTATGGAGATTGTTTCTTTGACTGGGGGCGCAAGCAGGCCGTGCCGCGAGTAATTGAAAGGCACATTGGCAACATAGTCTCCAGAAATGTCTGTCCCCTGACGCTGGGGGGTGATCATTTTATCACCTATCCGGTGTTGAAAGCGGTTGCAAAACAGTTCGGCCCTGTGGGCCTTGTGCAATTCGACGCCCATCGTGACGTCGAGCCTGAAACCGGTAACCGCATAGACCATGGCACCATGTTTTCGCTGGCTTTGCAGGAAGGTCTGGTTGATCCTGCCCGGTCCATTCAGGTTGGCATTCGAACCTGTTACAAGGGCGAGGATGCCATGGGCATTCGGGTGCTTTTTGCAGATCAGGTGCATGATATGGGCCCGCAACAGGTTGCCGATGAAATTCGCCGGCGATTGGGTTCGGGGCCTTCTTACCTGACCTTTGATATTGATTTTCTGGATCCGGCAACCGCGCCTGGTACCGGAACACCTGTTCCCGGCGGGTTCAGCAGCTACCAGGCCCTGTCGATCATTCGCGCCATGAGCGGGCTCGATTTTGTCGGGATGGACGTGGTTGAGGTGTCTCCACCGTATGATCATGCCGAGATGACATCAAATGCCGCTGCCATGATTGGCGCGGAGCTATTGTGTCTCAAGGCCTACGCGGCAGGTGCCCGGCCTGAGGAGATGACCAGCTGATCGAGCTGATAAGTCAGGGATTTGAGCCCAACGAGGTCATGTTGGTCATGCTGGCAATGTTTGTCGGCGGGGTCTGCAAGGGCATCATTGGTGTCGCTCTGCCAATGGTCGGCATCTCGATCATGTTGACGTTGCTGGATCCCAGGCTGGCGGTTGCAATGATAGTCATCCCGATATTCTTCACCAACCTCCAGATGGCGTGCCGGTCGGGAATGGATGAGCTTTGGGAGGCCTTGCAGCGGTTCTGGCCGCTGGTCGTCACGTGTTTTGTGACATTGTTTGTTGTGGCGTTGTTTGCCACCAAATTGTCGTCATCGGTTATCGTGGCCGGTTTGGGTATGGCGTTACTGATATTTGTATTGGCGAATGTCTCTCCCTGGAAACCAACCGTATCGACACACCTGGAAAAGCCGGTGGGCGCGGCGGTCGGATTTGTATCTGGTGTGCTGGGTGGCGCAACTTCGGTTTACGGCCCGCCGATTACCATGTTTTTGCTGGCCTCGGGTGTGCCAAAGACCAAATGGTCTGCGTCCGTAGGTGTGACCTTCACGGTCGGAAGCATGCCGCTGCTGGCGGGTTACATTCTGAACGGCACCATAACACCGGCTGTGGCCGTTGTTTCAAGCCTCGCCTGCCTGCCGGCACTTGCCGGCATGTGGATGGGTTTCAAGCTTCAGGACGCCATGGCGCCCGAGACCTTCCGCAAGGTTCTCCTGGCAGGGCTTTTCGTCATGGCGTTGAACCTTCTGCGCAAGGGCTTGACTGGTTGATCCGCCGGTACAGATAACAGTTGTTACGGCGTGTTGCCCGCCAGCGCAGGTCCGAGCGGTGACAGCTGGGCTGACAGGTTCGTCCCAATTGTAGGCATGACCGCGACCAGCGCCAGACCGGTCGCTGCTGCGATTAGGGCATATTCGATTGCAGTAGCGCCGTCCTCGCTACCTATGAAGCGTGCAATTGCGTCGTACATCTATACTCTCCATATGCTCATTTCATGCGAGCATGGTAATCATTTACCCCAATATCCCTGCGAAACTTGTTGTCTCTCGACGGTGCTCATAGTCGTTTACAGTTATAAACGATTTCTAAACACGCCGACTTTGCACAAATTGTATTTATGATGATGTTTAGAAATTGGGTAAAATTTTAGCTATTGCCCCTTCGGGTGGACCATTGCGGTCCATCGGGTGCGTTGCAGTGCTTGCCCGATGCGACCAGCATCGCGCTGCGCACTGCGCCTGCCCGAGTGAACCGCCATGATCCCATGAAAAGAGCCGTTGTTACTGAGATCCGGTATAAATGGCGGCTATGACAGCAGGTCCTTGACACGGTAATACAGCATTCCAAGCGTAAGGCCCGGCCTGCGGAGAAACCCGCCCGGAAACGGCAGATGCCGTATTCGGGCAAACACGTCAAATCGCTCCGTATCGCCAACAATGGCGTCCGCAAGCACCTTCCCCAGCACGCCGGCAAGCACAACACCCTGACCGGAAAACCCGTGTACGAAGTATATCGAGCTGTCGCTGCGTCCCATATTGGGCAACCGGTTGTAAGTAATGCCAATATGGCCACCCCAGGCGTACTCCATTTTCACATCGCTGAGTTGTGGGAATATCCGCAGCACCCTGGGTCGCATGTTGGCGCCAAGGTCGCGGGGGTGTATGCCCGAATAGCTGCATCTGCCTCCAAACAACAGCCGGTGATCGGCCGTTGTCCTGAAATAGTCAACGACATAATTGCTGTCACAGACAGCCTCGTTGTCTCTGATCAGGCTGCGTGCCCGCTCTTCGCCAAGCGTTTCGGTCGCGACAACGTAACTGGCCACCGGCATGACACGATGATTGAGGCCTGGAACCAGCGAGCCAAGGTAGGCATTGCACGCGACAATGACCTGGCTGCAGGCGATTGTCCTTCCCGAAGCAAGTTTCAGGGCAGGTTTGCTGCCACCTTGAACACTTTCGACTGCTGTGTTTTCGAAGATCAGGCCGCCTTGCCCGATTACGGCATCGGCCAGGCCGAGAGCGTAGTTCAATGAGTGAATGTGGCCGGAATCCTGTTCACGCAGCGCACCGTGAAATACCTTGGAGTCGAGCTTCTTCGACAGTTCGTCCCGGCTCAGTATCGTGCACCCTTGCACGCCGTACTGCTCCAGTTCTTCCATGTGCTCGGCAAGCCCCGCCATATGGCTTGGCCGGGCAGCTGCATGCAAGAACCCCCAGGTCAGGTCGCAGTCGATGTCATGGTTCTGGATGCGGGCTTCGATCAGCCTTTTGCCTTGCTCTGCAACATCAAAACATATCCGCGCGTCCTGTACACCCAGCTGCTTTTCGAAGGCTTCCATGCCGGGTGAATAACCGGTGCAAACCTGGCCGCCATTGCGCCCTGTCGCGCCCCAGCCAATGGGACCTGAATCAAAGACTGCCACCTTGCGTCCCTGACTGGAAAGTTCCAGCGCCGCTGAAAGACCGGTAAAACCTGCTCCAACCACGCAGACATCAACCCTCTCCGGCAGAGACGATACTGCAGAGGTCTTGACGTGGCGATTGGCTGTCACCCCGTAATAGGTCGGTTGATCGAGTGCACTGTCGCTCATGACGTTCGCAGATACCATTCATAATCAAGTTGATGGATGGTGTAGTGGTGCGCATCTGCCTCGAATGAGCGCGCGGTGTGGAAAGCGTCGCACCATTTTTCCCCGAAGTATTTTTTCAGTATAGTGCCGTCTTCAAAGGCTTTCAGCGCTACCGGCCAGCGAATGGGAAGATCTACGCCTTCTTCACTCTCATAGCCGTCGCCGGAGATCGGCCTTTGCGGCATGACCTCGTTGGTGATGCCATGGTGTATGCCTGCCAGTACTGCAGCCATCACCAGATAGGGATTTGCATCAGCGCCCGACACGCGGTGTTCAACCCTGATCGCCTTGTCGCTGCCGCCGGGAATTCGCAACGGGACCGTGCGGTTGTCGCCACCCCACAGGCCGCGCACCGGCGCGTAGGTACCGGGTCGCAACCGTCTATAGGAATTTGCGTTGGGTGCAAAAATCGCCATGCCTTCCTGCATGGTTGCAAGCAATCCGCCGATAGCATTTCGCAGCTTGTCTGAAATGGGCCGATCCACCGTTGGATCATGCGGGCCAAGAAAGATATTGTTGCCGTCCTTGTCGAGCAGGCTGCAATGAATATGAAGCCCGCAACCCGCCTGTTCGGCAAACGGCTTGGCCATAAAGCTGGCGATTGTGCCGTGCTTGCGCGCCACCGCCTTGATGCAGCGTTCGAGCATAATTGCCTGATCGCACGCCAGCAGCGCATCATCGGTATGGTACAGGTTTATCTCAAACTGCCCAGCTGCATATTCTGATACGAAAGTTTCAGCGGGAATGCCCTGATCCTTGCAGGCTTCCTGTATTTCGTCGAGCAGCGATTCGAAGTCATACAGGTCGTCCATTGAGTAAACGTTGGTTGTGCTCGCGCGCCACCCGGTTTCACCGGAGCGCGCCGGCACAACTTCACCTTTGGCTGCGGCTTCCTGATCTATCAGGTAGAATTCATACTCAATGGCGAC
>JAHEFB010000061.1 GCA_024640405.1 Alphaproteobacteria bacterium
CGAACAATCGAGGCCACCTGGCAAAAGGTCGGAGACCTCCTGGACCGCTTCGAACCAAACGAATGCGAAAACTACATTGCAAACTCAGGATATGCTTCCGTATGAAAACAGCATGCTCTAGCTGGGGCGTTTGCACTTCGGTTCCAGGGCTGTAATCTCAGGTGGGCGATAAATTACGGTGACAGTTTACCAAATGCACTAATTAGAAACCGTATTCCAATAGCCCCTTCGTCCTGGGTTGGTGTGTCGGGCTGTCCGCATCATGTACCCGGCGGGGCAACTGACACGGACAGACTTTTTTGGGAGACGGTGACTACCGGCTACTCCGCCGCCTCCATGTAGTCTTCCAGCGGCGGGCAGGCGCATACCAGATTGCGGTCGCCATAGACGTTGTCCACCCGCGCCACCGGCGGCCAGAACTTGTCGTCGCGCTGTGACGGCAGCGGGAAGTAGGCCCGCTCTCGGGTATAAGGGCGGTCCCAGTCCTGCAGCAGAGCGTGGTGGGTGTGCGGTGCATTGCGCAGCACGTTATTGACCTTGTCTGCCTCACCTGATTCCACTTCGGCAATCTCGGCCCTGATCGCAATCATCGCATCACAGAACCGGTCAAGCTCGGCCTTGCCTTCCGACTCGGTGGGTTCGATCATCAGCGTTTCAGGCACCGGCCAGCTCATGGTCGGCGCGTGGAACCCGTAATCGGCTAGCCGTTTGGCCACGTCTTCCACGCCGATACCGGTTTTTTCGTGCAGGTCACGCATGTCGATAATGCATTCATGCGCAACAAATCCGCCGGGACCGGTATAGACGATCGGGAAGTGGTCTTTCAGGCGATTGGCCATGTAATTGGCGTTCAGGATGGCAACCTGGGTTGCGCGTGTCAGGCCCTCGGTGCCCATCATGGCAATATAGGCCCAGGATATCGGCAGTATCGATGCAGATCCCCATGGCGCAGCTGAAATCTGGCCGATGGTTGGTCTGCCGTGCGACGCCGGATTGACCCCGCTGACCACATCATGACCGGGCAGGAAACGGGCCAGGTGTGATCTGACGCCTATGGGTCCAACACCCGGGCCGCCGCCGCCATGCGGGATGCAGAAGGTCTTGTGCAGGTTCATGTGGCAGACGTCCGCACCTACTTCGGCCGGCCGCACCAGCCCGACCAGCGCATTGAGGTTTGCACCGTCCAGATAGACCTGCCCGCCATTGTCATGAATGGTGGCGCAGATATCCTTGATGGCCTCTTCAAACACGCCATGGGTAGAGGGATAGGTGATCATCAATGCTGCAAGGTTTTCCTTGTTGGCATCGGCCTTGGCCTTCAGGTCGTCAACGTCGACATTGCCTTCCTCATCGCATTTCACCACCACCACTTTCAGCCCCGCCATGACGGCAGATGCCGGGTTGGTGCCGTGCGCAGAGGACGGGATCAGGCAGATGTCACGCTGGCTCTGCTCATTGGAGGCATGGTAGGCGCGAATCGTCATCAGGCCCGCATATTCGCCCTGGCTGCCGGCATTGGGCTGCAGCGAAACGGCGTCGAAGCCGGTGATTTCGCATAGCCAGCTTTCCAGTTCCTCAAACAGTTGCTGGTAGCCCTGTGCCTGTTCCAGCGGCACAAACGGATGCATGTTTGAAAATGTCGGCCAGGTGACCGGGATCATCTCCGTGGTTGCGTTCAGCTTCATGGTGCAGGAACCGAGCGGGATCATCGAACGATCAAGCGCAATATCCCTGGACTGCAGCAGGCGCAGATAGCGCAGCATCTTGGTTTCCGAACGATGCATGGAAAACACCGGATGTGTCAGAAAGTCCGACTGGCGGGCAAGCTCAGCCGGAATACATTCACTCAGCTCTTCGTCTATGGCGGTTACCGGCCAGTCGGCCAGGCCATTGGTCTTGAAGCACCCTAACAGCCGCTCGACCTCCGAGCGGCGCGTCGTCTCGTCAAACGAGATGCCGATATGGTCAGCATCGACATGGCGCAGGTTGATGCGCTGTTCGCGGGCTTTTGCCACCAGTGCATAGGCGCGCGCCGGCGCCCTGACGGTGATGGTGTCGAAGAACGCGCCGGTGGTAACCTCATAGCCCCACTTTTTCAGCGCATGAGCGGTGATTTCAGCAAACCGGTGGGCGCGCGCAGCCATTTTCCTGATGCCGGTCGGACCCTGGTAAACAGCGAACATGCCGGCGATAACCGCCAGCAGTACCTGTGCGGTGCAGATGTTGCTGTTGGCCTTTTCACGGCGAATGTGCTGCTCGCGGGTCTGCAGCGCCATGCGCAGCGCAGGGCGTCCTTCCGCGTCAACCGAAACACCAATGACCCGGCCCGGAATGGCGCGCTTGAACTGGTCACGGGTTGCAAAGAAAGCCGCGTGCGGCCCGCCATAGCCCATCGGCACGCCGAAGCGCTGGGCTGAGCCCAGCGCTATGTCGGCGCCCAGTTCTCCCGGTGGCGTCAGCATGGCCAGGGCCAGCAGGTCGGTTGCCATGATGGACAGCGCACCTTCGGCCTTGAGAGCTTCGATCTCCTTGCGGTAATCGCGAACCTGGCCGCTGGAACCGGGGTACGACAGCAATGCGGCAAACACCTTGCTGGCGTCCAGGTCAGTGGCCGGATCGCCCAGGACCAGTTCGAATCCAAACCCGCGGGCACGTGTTTCAAGCACCGAAATGGTTTGCGGATGAGTATCCCGGTCAACGAAGAACACGTTGCGGCCGGTTTTGGAGACACGGTGTGACATGGACATTGCCTCAGCTGCCGCGGTGCCCTCGTCGAGCAGCGACGCGCTGGACAGCTCCAGGCCCGTGAAGTCGCAAACCATCTGCTGGAAGTTCAGCAGGGCCTCAAGCCGGCCCTGGCTGACTTCCGCCTGGTAGGGTGTGTAGGCGGTGTACCAGCCGGGGTTTTCCAGAATGTTGCGCAGAATGACTTTTGGCGTGACGCAGCCGTAATACCCCATACCGATCATCGAGGTGAAAATCTGGTTGCGCCCGGCCACCTTGCGAAGGTCCGACAGTGCATTGCGTTCCGACAATGGTACCGGCAGGTCCAGCGGTTTTGCCGCGCGGATCTTCTTCGGGATGACCTTTTCCGTCAGATCGTCCAGGGATGTTGCGCCGACGGCCGCCAGCATGTCGGTCAGTTCTTGCTGTTGTGGACCGATGTGACGGGGAATGAAGTTTGCGCCGGACTGCAGGTCGGTCAATCGGGTACGTGTATCAGCCATGATCGAGATTTTCCATTCATGAGGTAGGGGATTGGATCGACAACCCGGGCAGGACTGTTGTCAAGACCTGCCCGAAAACCAGGGCGCTAACCCTCTTCGTCGACGAACGCCTTGTAGGCAGCAGCATCCATCAGGCCGTCCAGTTCGGAAAGCTCGGACAATTTGAGTTTGAGAAACCAGCCGTCACCCTCAGGGGCCTCGTTGACCTTGCCGGGCTCACCTTCCAGCACCGAATTCACTTCAACCACTTCACCGGAAAGTGGCGCGTAGACTTCGCTTGCGGCTTTCACGCTCTCCACTACGGCTGTTTCATCGCCCGGTGCAACCGTCTTGCCTATTGCCGGCAATTCGACGAACACCAGGTCACCAAGCTGCTCTGCCGCATGCTTGGTGATGCCAATGGTCGCAATATCACCATCGACGCTGATCCATTCGTGTTCTTTTGAGTATTTTACATCGCTCATCAGGTATTCCTCCAGTTCGGTTTTTCTATCGTTTGAATGATTTGGCCACAAAAGGCAGTTTGATGACTTGTGCCGGTTGCGGTTTGCCACGCACCATCAGCTCAAGCGCCTGGCCGGGTTTGGCAAGTTCGGGCGGTACGAAGCCCAGTGCCACCGGACCGCCTGCCGACGGGCCGAAGCCACCGGATGTGATCACACCAACCTCCTTGCCGCCGGCCATGATAACGGTGCCGTCGCGTGCCGGTGCTCGGCCTTCCGGCTTTATGCCGGCGATCCTGCGCGAAGCTCCCTCCGCAATCTCCCGCTGGATACGTTCGGCACCCGGAAATCCGCCTTCTGTGCGGCGATGTTTCTGGATCGACCACAATAGACCGGCCTCGACGGGTGAAACCGTTTCGTCGAGCTCGTGGCCGTATAACGACAGCCCGGCTTCCATTCGCAGCGAGTCGCGTGCGCCGAGCCCGATCGGTAACACGTCCGGATGAGCCAGCAGGGCTCGCCACAGGTCTTGTACCATCTCGTTGCGCACGGCTATTTCATAGCCGTCTTCGCCGGTGTAACCGGACCGGGTGACATAGATCTGGTCACCGCCAAATTCAAACGGTGCACCCTGCATGAACTGCAGTTCGGCAACGCCCGGCACGATTGTCTGCAGAGCTGATTCTGCCCGCGGTCCCTGTAACGCCAGCAGTGCCCACTGAGGCAGTTCTTCAACCACAACACTGTCGGGCAGGCGGGCATTCAGATGGGCAAAATCAATCGCCTTGCGTGATGCATTGACCACCAGATACAGGCGGCCTTCTGTATCGGGATAGGCAGACCGCGATACCATCAGGTCATCGATGATGCCGCCTTCATCGTTCAACAATTGCGTATACCGCTGCTGTCCGGGCTCCAGCGAAATCAGGTCTGCAGGCACCAGTGCCTCCAGCGCCCGGCAAGTTGTCTCGTGATCCGGGCCTTTCAGCCAGGCCTGCCCCATATGCGACACGTCAAACAACCCGGCCTTGTCGCGGGTGTGAGTGTGCTCGGTGAGAATGCCTGACGGATATTGTACCGGCATCAGGTAGCCGGCAAACGGCACCATGCGGGCACCGAGCGCTTCATGCTCTGATGTCAGCGGTGTGGTCTTCAGGTCTTGTGGTGTTTCACTGTCAGACATTATCCATCTCCCGGTCCGTTTTCAAAGGTTGGCTGCGCATGCGACAATCATTGTCGCCCGCAGGCCCCCTCTGTCCGTTACCTGAGAGATTTCACTGACCATGCGGTGACCAGCTTACGCCCTTCGGTGAGTGGCATTTGCGCCACTGCTCTCCAGAGATGTGCCGTCCCTGCGGTCCGTTTGCCTGAGAGTTTCCGGGGCGGTTGCTCCTTCGGCGCCGGACAGGTCTGCCCGATCTCTCCCGCAGGGTGGTACGAAAGTGCGGCAATGTGTGCCCGTTTCCTCGTGAAATGTCAAATGGCTTCCGCATCGTGGAATAATATAAGTACGGTCTCTTGGTGAACTACTTGAATTTGCGGAAAAAACGCGTCCGGTCAAACATTTCCTCGAGTGTTTGCATACGCTGTTTTGTGTCGCTCCAGGTGTGGGTTTCTATGGATGCAATCATGGTCTCGATCAGCAGCAGGGTGGTTGCGGAAGAATCCCAGGCCGACGGTACTTCGACGTGCACGCCAAAGCTGTGATCGGCAATCTTGTCCACCGGCGAGCGCCACTGATCGGTGAACAAAATAATATGCGCGCCACGTTCCTTGGCCATTTCGGCCAGGCGCAGTGTCGAGTTTTCATAGCGGCGAATGTCAAACAGCGCCAGTACATCGCCTTGTTGCATGTTCAGCAGGTAGTGCGGCCAGGCATTCGAGATTGACTGAATGTTGGTCACGTTGGGCCGAATGACCTGCATGTGCAGGAAAAAATAATCCGCCATCATGCGGGTGATGCGCCCGCCGGCGATGAAAAGATGATGCTGCGGGTCTGACAGAAGCTGGCAGGTCTGGTCAAAGGCCTTGTGATCAATTTGTGCCAGGGACTGGCGGATATTGTCCAGCACGGCATCGGTAAACCTGTTCAGGATATGTTCGGTAGGCGCCGTTCCAGCCCAGCTGTCATGCTTGCTGATCGGGTTGGAGATGCGCGCTTCCAGTTCATCGCGAAGGGACGACTGAAACTCGGCAAACCCGCCAAAGCCCAGCTTCTGCACCAGCCGGGCAACCGTGGGGGCAGACACACCGGCCTTGCTCGCGACACTGGTGATGCTGCCAAGCCCGGATACCGGATAATTTTCCTGCAGCGACCCGGCCAGTTGCCGCTCCGCGCGTGTGAAACTGTCAAATTTTTCTGTCAGCAGATCAGAAACATTCGTTGATTTGTGAACCAAGGCCCGGCCTCCAGCTCTGAAAAGTTAAACACAAGCGACAGTGTTTAGAAGAAATATTTTCAGAAATTCTATTGACAAAGCTGTGTGTTGTGTAAAAATTTTTTCAGAAAAATTCGGGAGGGGTGCAAATTTGACTCGATTGGCAGTGCAGGCTCCAGATGGCGTTTTTACCGCGCCTGCTCCGCTCGTGGTCAATGCCGGCGGTAAATCTCCTGTAATCGTGGTGTGCGAACACGCATCCAGTTTCATTCCGCCGGAGTTGCATTCACTTGGACTGAATGCCGATACCCTGGAAAGCCATATCGTGTGGGATCCCGGCGCCATGGCAGTTGCCCGCGGTATCAGCAGCCGGCTCGATGCGGTTCTGGTGGCGAGCCAGATTTCCCGGCTGGTTTACGATTGCAATCGTCCTCCGGGATCGCAGGATGCGGTTCCGGCAAAAAGCGAGATATTTGATGTGCCGGGTAATCAGGCACTGAGCCAGGCAGACCGCGATGTTCGCATTGCGCTGGTGTACGAGCCGTTCCGGTCCTGCCTTGAGAGTGTCATTGCCGACCGGCGGTCTCCAGGCGTGATCGTTACTGTTCACAGCTTCACGCCGGTTTACAAGGGCCACGTCCGTGAAGTTGAACTGGGCATTCTGCATGATCAGGACTCGCGTCTGGCGGATGCCATGTTGGGGAACACCAGAAAACACACCTCACTCAATGTGCTTCGCAATGAACCGTATGGCCCCGCAGACGGTGTGACCCACACCTTGCGCGAAAGCGCCCTGCCTTCGGGCTTGCATAATGTCATGATCGAAATCAGGAACGATCTGCTGGCGACGCACCAGGACCAGGACGCCATGGCGGCCATGTTGTCGGGCTGGATCATGTCCGGCTTGCGCAAGCTTGATGTTGCTGTTCCAGGCGAGGGTGCCTGATGCCGGATCTCGTCAAGTCATATGTACGCATTGTCGACGAAGTGAACCGGCGTCTTGGGCGCATCATCATGTATTTTATCTTCGTGATGATCAGCATTTTGTTGTGGTCATCGTTTTCCAAGGTAACCGGCCTGCCATCCCTGTGGACGCTGGAGATGGCGCAGTTTGCCATGGTCACCTACTACATTCTGGGCGGGCCCTATTCGATTCAGCTTGGCTCAAATGTTCGAATGGATCTGTTCTATGGCAACTGGTCGGTAAAGAAAAAGGCCTGGTTCGACGCCGTAACCATTTTGTGCCTGATGACCTATCTGGGCGTGCTGCTGTATGGCGCGATTGAGAGCACCACCTATTCAATCGAATACTGGGAACGCAGCCGCACCATATGGCGCCCCTACATGTGGCCCATCAAAATGGTGATGTGTCTTGGCATATTCCTGATGCTGCTGCAGGCGATATCGGAGTTCTTCAAGGACATCGCGCGCATTCGCCAGGTGGAGATCTAGAACGCCATGAGGTTAAATTGATGCATTTGATGGCGGAAAATCGGTTCACTCGGCTTCAGCATGTCTCGCAAAAGAGTGTGCGGTTTTGCGAACAAGGACATGCGGCACAAGTGCCAGGAGCGCGGTTTTCGATGTTATCAGAAACCTGTTTCGCTCCAGGTGCGTCGCGCAGAGCGATGTGGTGCATCGGGCAAGCGGCGCAGCGACGCCGATGGACCGATTTTTCCCACCCGGATAGATACGAAGAAATCGACAAAATTGCTGCTTGGGCCGGGCGACTTCGCCCGCTGGCGTCGTTGGATCGCACTTGTGGTGGAACTGCACCACGGCGTGCAATCCGTCTGACCAGCAACCAAAATCGCCGCGGTCAAATGCATCAATTTAACCTCATGGCGCTCTAAGATGGACCAGGACCTGATCGCGATCTTGATGTTCTCCACCATGATGCTGATGCTCATGACAGGGCAGCGTGTGTTTGGCGCCATCGGCTTTGTTGCCGTCATGGCAGCTCTGTTCCTGTGGGGAACCGGCGGTTCAGACATCGGTTTCTCCGCTGCCATGAAGCTGATGAAGTGGTATCCGCTGCTGACCCTGCCGATGTTCATTTTCATGGGCTACGTGCTGTCGGAGTCCAAGATTGCCGACGATCTGTACCGTATGTTTCATGTCTGGATGGGCGGGCTGCGAGGCGGCCTGGCGATAGGCACAATAGGGTTGATGGTGCTGATCTCGGCCATGAACGGATTGTCTGTGGCCGGCATGGCGATCGGAGCAACCATAGCGCTGCCGGAGCTTTTGCGCCGCGGTTATGACAAGCGCATGGTGACCGGCGTGGTCCAGGCTGGTTCCTCGCTGGGGATTCTGGTGCCCCCGTCGGTGGTGCTGGTCCTTTATGCCATGATTGCGCGCCAGCCGGTTGGCCAGCTGTGGCTGGCGGGCGTCATTCCGGGCCTGATGATGGCAGCCATGTTCATCGTCTACATTATCATCCGCTGCAAGGTACAGCCTGAACTCGGGCCCGCCTTGCCGCCCGAAGAACGCAACATCCCGATAAACGAGAAGCTGAAGCTGCTTCGTGCCGGCCTGCTGCCGCTGGGTATCTTTGCAGCCATGATGGTCCCGTTCGTCAATGGCTGGACCAGCCTCGTCGAAAGCTCTGCCATCGGTGCCATGACTGCATTTCTGGCGGCGATCCTGAAACGCCGCATGACCCGGCAGGTGTTTGAAGTGTCGGTGCGCCAGACGCTCGGCATTTCGTGCATGTTCATGTGGATCATTCTGGCTGCCCTGGGCTTCGGCGCGGTGTTCGACGGGCTCGGCGCTGTCAAGGCCATCGACAACCTGTTCACCGATCAACTGGGTCTGGAGCCGTGGATGATCCTGGTCCTGATGCAGTTGTCGTTTATCCTGATGGGCACCTTCCTCGACGACACCGCCATGCTGGTAATTGTCGCGCCGCTATATGTGCCGCTGGTCGGCGCACTCGGGTTCGATCTGGTCTGGTACGGCGTGCTGTACACCATCACCACCCAGATCGCCTACATGACACCGCCGTTCGGCTACAACCTGTTCCTGATGCGCGCCATGGCGCCGCCTGAAATCGGGTTGACCGATATCTACAGGTCGATAATCCCGTTTGTCGGTGTGATGATACTGGCCCTGATGCTGGTCATGGTGTTTCCTGAGATCGCGCTGTGGTTGCCGAATTATGTTTACGGGAAGTGATAAAGAAAAGGTTGGAGCCGGGGAAATGTTCGTAAAGTGGAGTAAACTGACGAAAACTAGAGTGACTAGAGTGAAGTGTAAGAGAGTAACTGAAAACCAAAGTGGAGGTTTGTAACATGACGACAAGACGCAAATTTATTCAGGGAGCCGGCATCGCCGGTGCCGCAACGCTAGCCGCACCCGCAGTTCATGCTCAATCAAAAATCAAGTGGCGCATGCAGACATATGCCGGACCGGCTCTGGCTGAACATGTCATCAAGCCGGCCATTGACAGCTTCAACAAGGTGGCTCGCGACGAGATGGAAATCGAGTTGTTCTTTGCCGATCAGCTGGTGCCGACCGGTGAGCTGTTCCGCGCCATGCAGAAAGGCACCATCGATGCCGTTCAGTCCGACGATGATTCGATGGCATCTCCAACCGAAGTGACGGTGTTCGGCGGGTACTTCCCGTTTGCCAGCCGCTATTCGCTGGATGTGCCGGTACTGTTCAACCAGTACGGCCTGAACGAGATCTGGGATGCGGAGTATTCCAAGGTTGGCGTAAAGCACCTGTCTGCCGGTGCATGGGATCCGTGCCATTTTGCAACCAAGGATCCGATCAACTCGCTGGCTGATCTGAAGGGCAAGAAGGTTTTCACATTCCCGACAGCCGGCCGCTTCCTGGCGCAGTTCGGCGTGATACCGGTAACCCTGCCTTGGGAAGACATCGAGGTAGCCGTACAGACCGGCGAGCTGGATGGCATTGCCTGGTCGGGCATCACCGAGGACTACACGGTGGGTTGGGCTGACGTGACCAACTACTTCCTGACCAACAATATCTCCGGCGCCTGGGCAGGATCGTTCTTTGCCAACATGGACCGCTACAACGAATTGCCGGATCACCTGAAGGAACTGCTCAAGCTGACCATGGACCAGAGCCACTACTATCGTCAGTGGTGGTATTGGGGCGGTGAGGCCTCCTTGCGGGTTGACGGCACCAAGATGAAGCTGACCTCCATTCCCGACGCCGAGTGGCAGACGGTTGAAGATGCTGCGGTCAAGTTCTGGGATGAGATCGCGGCTGAGTCTGAGACCAAGAAGAAGGTCGTCGATATCTTCAAGAAGTACAATGCTGATATGACCAAGGCCGGCCGGCCTTACCGTTACAGCTGACTGTAGACACATGGTGCCATGCCGGCCTCAACGATATCGGGGCCGGCGTGTACTTGTAATTGAGTCCGCCGGGAGGATTGGATGCCAGGACTATTGACAATTGCCGAGCTGACCAGGGCCGTTGAGGCAGGCGAAATCGACACCGTTATCATGGCACAGGTCGACATGCAGGGCCGGCTGATGGGCAAAAGGTTTCATGCGCAGCATTTTCTGGAATCAGCGGTAAACGAAACCCACAGCTGCAACTACCTGATGACGGTGGACATGGAGATGGAGCCGGTGCCCGGCTACAAGTCCGCCAGCTGGGAAAAGGGTTATGGCGATTACATGATGAAGCCGGACCTTGCCACGTTGCGCCTGTTGCCATGGCAGCAAGGTGTTGCACTGGTGTTGTGCGATGTCATGGATCATCACGGCCATGCGGATATTCCGGTGTCGCCGCGCGCGATATTGAAGAAACAGATTGCCCGTCTGGCTGACATGGGCCTGTCGGCCATGATGGCGTCGGAGCTGGAATTCTATCTGTTTGAGGAAAGCTTTGAGGAAGCTCACGGTCGGGGCTATCGCGATCTCAATCTGATCAGCCCCTACAACGAGGATTATCACCTCTTCCAGACAACCAAGGAAGAAGATGTCATGCGGGCGGTTCGCAACGGTCTTTATGGCGCCGGCATTCCTGTCGAGTGCTCCAAGGGAGAAGCCTGGGCCGGTCAGGAAGAAATCAACGTCAAGTATGCCGATGCCCTGACCGCAGCCGACAACCACGTCATCACCAAGAACGGGGTCAAGGAAATCGCCTGGGCGCAGGGCCGTGCGGCCACCTTCATGGCCAAGTGGGACTATGAGGCCGCCGGTTCATCGTCGCATGTGCACCAGTCTTTGTGGTCAAAGGACGGAAATCAGGCCAGCTTCCACGACCCGAATGGCGAATACGGCATGTCGGATCTGATGCGTCAGTATCTGGCCGGGCTGCTGGCGCATGCATCGGAATTCACCTTTTTCCTGGCACCAAACATCAATTCCTACAAGCGCTTCCAGGCCGGTACCTTTGCGCCGACCAAGGCCATCTGGTCGCTGGACAATCGCACCGCCGGCTATCGCATTTGCGGCAGCGGCAAGGCGGTTCGCATTGAGTGCCGGGTAGGCGGCTCCGACCTGAACCCCTATCTGGCGTTTGCAGCCCAGATCGCGGCCGGCATTTCCGGCATCGAGAACAAGATGGAGCTGGAGCCTGAATTCAAGGGCGATGCCTATGCCGCCAAACGGGCCCGTGAAATTCCGTCCACACTGCGTGATGCAGCCGCTGCACTGAAGAAGTCGAAAATGCTGCGCGCTGCCATGGGCGACGAAGTGGTGGAACACTATGTCCATGCTGCAGAATGGGAGCAGTTCGAATACGACCGCCGGGTTACCGATTGGGAAGTTGCCCGCGGATTTGAAAGGTCCTGATGATCAGATGAGCACATTGAAATGTATTTCGCCGATTGACGGATCGGTATTTGCCGAGCGTCCGGTCGTGTCCATGACACAGGCGCAGGCCATGGTTGGCAGGGCCCGCAAGGCCCAGAAGTCCTGGGCCGCGCGTCCCCTGGACGACCGTATTTCACTGGTTCGCAGCGGACTTTCCCGGCTGGGCGAGATGAATGACGAAGTGGTTCCTGAAATCGCTCACATGATGGGCCGTCCGATACGCTATGGCGGTGAGTTCGGCGGCGTTAATGAACGCGCTTCCTATATGGCTGACATTGCGGTTGAGGCGCTGGAGCCGATTGTCATCGAGGCAAGTGAAAGTTTCGAACGCCGCATCGAACATGAACCGCACGGTGTCGTGCTGGTCATTGCGCCATGGAATTATCCCTATCTCACCGCCATCAATACGGTTGCCCCGGCCCTGATCGCCGGCAATGCCGTCATTCTCAAGCATGCCACCCAGACGCTGCTGGCCGGCGAACGGCTGGTGAAGGCTTTTACTGAAGCAGGCGTCCCCGACGACGTGTTTCAGAACATCTTCCTGGATCATGCAACCACCTCTGCACTGATTGCCGCCAGATCTTTCGGATTTGTAAACTTTACCGGCTCGGTGGGTGGCGGCGTAGCCATGGAAAAGGCAGCGGCGGGAACTTTCACCGCGCTGGGCCTGGAGCTTGGCGGCAAGGATCCCGGCTATGTGATGGAAGATGCTGACCTTGATGCAGCGGTTGACACCCTGATCGACGGCGCGATGTTCAATTCCGGCCAGTGCTGCTGCGGTATCGAACGCATCTACGTCACCGAAAAACTCTATGACGCGTTTGTGGAAAAGGCGGTGGCGATTGTCTCCGGCTACAAGCTCGGTAATCCGCTCGATCCTGAAACAACGCTGGGTCCCATGGCCAATATCCGCTTTGCCGAGCTTGTGCG
The DNA here is from genome assembly GCA_024640405.1 of Alphaproteobacteria bacterium. Taxonomy (GTDB): domain Bacteria; phylum Pseudomonadota; class Alphaproteobacteria; order Rhizobiales; family Aestuariivirgaceae; genus Anderseniella. The sequence continues at coordinate 12,777 of JAHEFB010000061.1, forward strand.
CAGCCAGACCGCCGATGCCATCGGCCAGGGTGCAACTTCACACATCGATGCATCCGGATTTGCTGACGACGGCGGCACATATCTGGCGCCCCAGATACTCACCGGCGTCACCCATGATATGCGCGTCATGTGCGAGGAAAGTTTTGGCCCTGTCGTCGGCATCATGAAAGTCGCCGATGACGGCGAAGCGATCCGCCTGATGAACGACAGCAACTTTGGCCTTACCGCATCCCTGTGGACGGCGGATGCAGACCGCGCTGCCCGCATCGGCCGCGAAATCGAGACCGGCACCGTGTTCATGAACCGCTGTGACTATCTGGATCCGGCACTATGCTGGACAGGATGCAAGGACACCGGACGCGGCGGCGCTCTGTCGGTTATCGGCTATCGCAACCTCACCAGACCAAAATCATATCATCTCAAAAAGGCACTCACATGAACCTGACTGCTAACTGGTCGTACCCGACCGCCATTCGTTTTGGAAATGGCCGTATTGCTGAAATTGGCGAGGCTTGTGCACAAGCAGGTATTGCCAAACCGTTGCTGGTCACCGACCGGGGTTTGCGTGACTTGCCGATCACCGCGCAGACCCTGGACCTGATGGATGCGGCAGGCTTGGGTCGAGCCATCTTTGCCGACGTCGATCCCAACCCCAACGAGATCAACCTCGAGGCAGGGTTGAAGGTTTTCCGCCAGGGTGGTCATGACGGGGTGATCGCCTTCGGCGGCGGGTCAGGTCTGGATCTCGGCAAGATGGTTGCCTTCATGGCGGGCCAGACCAGACCGGTTTGGGATTTCGAGGATGTGGATGACTGGTGGACCCGGGCGGATGCTGACGCCATCGTGCCCATAATTGCCGTGCCGACAACGGCAGGCACCGGGTCGGAGGTCGGGCGCGCCAGTGTCATTACCAATTCCGAAACCCATGTGAAGAAGATCATTTTCCATCCGAAAGTCCTGCCGACGGTGGTCATCTGTGATCCTGAAGTGACGGTTGGCATGCCGCCGGCCATAACGGCAGGCACCGGCATGGATGCCTTTGCCCATTGTCTAGAGGCCTATTCCAGTCCGCACTTCCATCCGATGAGCCAGGGCATGGCGCTGGAAGGCATGCGGCTGGTCAAGGACTACTTACCTCGTGCATATGCCGATGGCACAGACATGGAGGCCCGCGCCCAGATGATGGCGGCGGCCTGCATGGGGGCGACCGCATTTCAAAAAGGTCTCGGAGCGGTGCATGCGCTGTCCCATCCAGTCGGTGCGGTCTACAACACCCACCACGGCACCACCAACGCCGTCTGCATTCCGGCCGTATTGCAATTCAACCGGGTCGAAATCGAGGACCGCATCAATGCTGCGGCAGCCTATATGGGTATCAGCGGTGGCTTTGACGGTTTCCTGGCGTTTGTTGAAAAACTCAATGCCGACTTGGGCATTCCCGGCCGGCTGGGAGACATGGGCGTCGGCACCGATCGCGTTGACGAACTGACCGTCATGGCGCTGGAGGACCCGAGTGTGGGTGGAAATCCGGTCAAGATGACCACCGAGAACACCAGGGCATTGTTTCTGGCGTGTATATAGGAGCAATGATCAGGCAGGTGTTATTTTGCCCGCTGCCGCCATTCCTGCGCCAGCCCCTGTGCTTCGGCAATCTGTTCGGGGGTCATTCGTGATGACAGATATTCGACGCGGAATTTTGCTTCATAACCGCCCTGAGCAGCTGCAATGTTCAGCCACGTGAGCGCCTTCACCAGGTCAACTGAAACACCCAGGCCGCGAGCATAGGCATCGCCAAGATGTATCTGTGCTTCCGCATTGCCCTGGGATGCGGATTTTTCAAACCAATACAGAGCCTTAACGGTGTTTCGCAGTTCAAGATACCGAATTCCGATTAGCACCTGCGACACCGCATCGCCGTCTTTTGCAAGCTTGTAGCGTTGTGCAATTCCGATCTCATTTGTGATTTGACTAACCGGTTTCAGCCGATAGGAAAGCGCCGCCCGGTCAGTGGCCACATGTCCCAGAACCAGGGGAATTGCTATCAGTGAAGCAAAAACGACACTGGTCACAGGCATTTCCTCCTACGGTAAAAGGATGCACAACACCGCTGAAACCGTCAACCCGGTCGAACCCTATGCTTGGGAAGCATTCAGCCGGTTTCACTGTGAGATGATGACCCTTTTTCTGCCGCCGGGTTGCGGGCCGGGAAATTTGGGTTTGTATTTGAATTGTTTTGCCTTGCAGCGAAAATCATTGGCCGCGCATTTGGGTTTTGGCTTTGCTGCCCGGGGTTTGGGCGGTTCAGATTTGACGCGGCAGGGCCTGGCTCTTGCCCGGCAACGCACTTTCCCCCATTCAAATCCTGAATCGTATTTTTCCTCGCTTTCGTACACGCAGGCTGTGAATCTGTCGGCTGCATCTTTCCAGAACCACGAATAGGAGTATCCGTCTGGATCGGTGCTCACCCTGGTTGTCCAATCCTGAATTGCTCTTTTGATCGCTTTTTTCCCGGTGTTTTGCGCTTTTTGCCATCCGCCCGGTTTTTTGTATTCGTTTGCTGGAACTCCGGGGTCTGCGCCAACACCCTGGATTGTCCTGGCCAGACAGGTTTTCGTTTCAGCTTCGGATACTGCGGCACTGAGCAACAGCACCAGTCCGATGAGGGCGGCAGAGGCGCCGGTAATGTTGAGCGGAAATGTCATCATGGCTGGTCCTTTGCTGCGGAGCCGGCAATTCGCCGGGGTTGCGCCGGTGGCAGGTGCATCGTCATCGCGGCGGTAATTGCAAGACCGGACGAACGGGCCTGACTTCTGGCTGTCCTGCAATGCAAGTCAGGAAATGCATCAGCATTGCTCAGCTTATGCCCGGTCTTCAATATGGCGAAATCGCTATACTGGGGGCGGTTCTGGCAACCATGCCGAGTGGCAGCAGGTTTGTTCACTGCCGTAGAAGGGCGTCAAATATCCAAACAACGCAGAGCACAAAAACATTCCAGCCCACGATAGGATGTACACCCGGTGATGGACCCAGGGGGCAGGTTCCCAATAACTATTGCGACCGTCTGTCTGGCGCAGACAGCAAATGCGGCAAACCGGTCGCGGACATGATTTGCAAGGTCAAGGGGTTTGCCAGTTCAACCGCTCACAAGAAGGGACAGTTGCGCAAAATGGACCACATTGTTTCGGCCTGCTTCATAGGGCTCAAACAAGCCGGAAAGGGCGTCAGCCAGATATTTGATTCCGTTACCTGTGTTCAGTAGCGGCTGATCCAACGGCGATAGCTAACCGCAGTTTCCGGCTCGCATGCTGAAAGAGCCGTCGGCACATGACGAAACACCGTTCGCCGTGACTTCTGAAATGCTATGGCAACGCAGTCTTGGCCTGGACCATGCCCGTCCACCTGTCTTTGACGCCAAGCTCATGACAATATGTTCCAAACACTGAGCTACTTTACGATCATCCATCCCTAAATAGCAGTCTGCATTTGCCGTTTCGAATCATTTTTTTATTTCGATCAGTTTGGCGAAGTAATCTTGGTACCTGAGACTGAGCTGTGGATAACGTGAAACGTGCAACCCGTTGTTGAACGGGCCGGCAATGAGCTGACGTCCAGGGCATGTCTGTGGGCTGGTTGATTGGCGGCACGACAAACCCGACCGGGAATGCAGCTTGGGTGTCCGTCGGAAGATCGTGCGGCAAGGGCGCATTACACCGGATTTGTCCATGCATCCAGCGGATGTCAGTAGTGTTTCGTCTTGAGAACGACTAAATGGGACAATTTTCCCATTAACAACGTTTTAATCCACAATACCACTGCTGCAGGCCCAGGCACGAGTATCGATTGCATTGGAACGATCGATGGCAACCAGGCTGTCGCTGTGCCCGCCCAGTCTTACTTTCACACCGGCCATGAACTGGGCACCGTCTTCTGTGAAGGTTCGGGAACCTTCACCCGAGGACGATTCATCTTCGCATTTCAGATAACTGCCCGAGGCATATACCTCCACACCTGGCATCGAGGTGAGGTGACGAACCTTGCCGCCAATCTTGAAAGACCGGTTACGTCTCGAATAATCCTCGGAATCAAAACTTTCATTGAGTTCAACAAAGCGGGTGTAGCCGGCAAATGCCAGTGTTTCGCTGGCGTAGTAAGTCAGATGGCCACCAGCGTAAAAGCCGGTGTCGACTGTCTTGCCAGGGCTCTTACCGGGCATGTCGAAAGGATGCTCGTCCATGGGGATCAACGCCCCGCCAAACGCGCCAAAGGTAACCATGTCGGAAAAGAAATACTCCGCGACGCCACCAAGCTTGATGCTGGTCTGGAAGCCGTTGACGGTACCGGGATCGCGGCCTCCAAACGTGCTGTCTTTACCGAACGGGCTGAATACGCCGACCTCAAGACCGAATACACCTGCAGCCGGATCACGCCAGAAGCCAATCGCTCCGCCCTGGAACTGGATCAGAGAATCAGATTTGCCTCTGAAAAAGTGTTCGTGACTTACATGAAAGGCACCGCCAAGTTGCACATTCCAGTAGCCTTGCAGCGGCAGCACGATGTCGCCGCCGGCAATAATGTGGGCAATGTCGCTGCCACACCCCCCCCTACATTTTATATTGTTACCTTCGGGTTCGAGCCAGGATCCGCCTCCGCCGACAAAACCGGTCGCTGCAAACGGGTAGTCCGGTTCTGCCTGTGCCGTGCTCATCATGGCCAGGCCCATCAAGGCCGTTCCGCCGAGAACGAATGCAAGTAATTTTTTCATGCAACTAACCCCTGCCAGCAGTTTTATTGCGGTCAAACATACTCCTCAGCCTACCGTTGATCGACAAAAATCCTGCTTATCATGCGGATTTTTGCAAACTGTGACATTTTTGCCACACCTGCCGGCAAATCGCATGAACGGCATGCGGCGCAACGCAATACCTACCGCTGAATACAATGGACCGCCAGTTCAACTCTGGAGACGGGGGCATTTGCATCAGTTGCGGCAATTTCAGCTTAACTACTTGATTCGAATGCAAAACCCAGGTGATGTTCAGTCCGGTGCATGTGCTGCACGGGAATTTGAGTTGAACTGCATACGCGAAACTTCAAGAAACAATTTTGCCCGTTCAAGCCCGGTCGAACCTGCAATGAACGAGTTATCCAGCCAATGCCGTTTCCATCTGGAGCGCGGCGCGGTTCCGGGTTCCTTGTCATCCCCAAACCAGAACGCGTTGCGTACAGGATCGTTCCAGATTTTTTCACCTTGCCGGCGCAAACGGTCAATTGCCGGGCGCACACTGTGCTTTTCGGGAAGCTTCAGAATAAACGCCAGGCCACGGGCGCTCACCGGCCCAAACCTTTTGATGGCTTCCAGAACCTGTTCATTGTCACTCATAGAATTTCTCCTGCACTTCAAAACCAATCTGGCAGGGACAGGGTGCATTTTTTTTACGGAGAATTAACTAGATTTCTGCTGCCTGGGTAAAAGCATGGCTAACGCAATATGAACAATTGTAACAGTCGCGTTTACTGCGAGCCCCGAACATGAGGTGGGTAACGCCCTTCAAGCCCTCGGCTTTCATCAACCGCTCGACCCGCTTGCGGCCGACATGGCTCCCCTCATCAGCCAGTTCAGCATGAATGCGCGGTGCACCGTACTTTTGTTTTGAGGTCGCATGGATCTGCACGATCCGTTTCATAAGCTCTTTATCAGCAACGTCGCGGGCGCAGAGCTTGCGATCGAGGTGTCCATAGAACCCACTGCGCGACACCCCGGGCACTTTCGACATCAGCTGGATCGGATACAAGGCCTGGTTTGCGGTCATGAACTTGAAGACCTCGACGACGTCACATCGTTTTGAGCAAACCAGGCCGCGGCCTTTGAGAGTATGTCACGCTCCTGGCGAAGCTGCTTGTTCTCCCGGCGCAGACGGCGCAGTTCATCCCGCTCAGCGCTGGTCAGGCCATCATCGCGAACGCCTTCGTCACGCTCAGCCTGCCTGACCCAGCCATGGATAGTGGCAACACACGGCTCAAACTCACGAGCTAGACTTTCAACACTGCGGCCAGACCGCGCCAGCGCTATCAGTTGATCCCTGAATTCCGTAGGGTACGGGTTCCTCGTTCTCGGCATAAAAAACACTCTCCTTCAAAAATTGAAAAGTGTCCATCAAACCGGGGGAACTCCAGACAGACGCTAACAGACATTGCCCTGCAGAAGTTACAGCCAGTTGACGGGCGGCAGGTGGAAACGTGGGATGCAAAGATTCCCGGCTTTGGTGTCCGGGTTTCGCCTAGCGGCACTAAGTCTTTCATTTTGGTGTATCGGCATGGCGGACGATCACGACTAAAGTGCCGCATCGCGGCTGACGCGCATTGATATATATATCAAAATCAACCCGTCAAAAGTCGGGACTCAATTCCGCTCAATGTTGCTCCTGAAGCCCGTCCGCCCCCTTGCAGACGGGCTACTTCGTTCAGCATAGTTACCGCAGGAAAAAAGCATTGCCGCGTGAGGCTACAAACCACCGTCACAAGCCATTTTAGACTCCACCAGCGCGCGAAAAGGCTTGCTGTCTCCCTTACCACCGGAAGCAGCATAAGTCGCGCCAGTGACTCGCTCTAGCAAGGACAGTTTGTTCTGGATGCACAATTTGGCAGTGGCAAGTTGATCTGAATGCGGGGTTTTGATCCAGCCAGTTATAGATTGTCATTCTGCTGGATGGCATGTCTTTCGGCTTGTTCTCCAGCTTCATTATCTCGCCAAGGGACAAGCCCTCCATAAGCTGCTCGCAGATGAAGTCGGCGACCTCTTCGTTGTAAGTTGTCTTGCCTGCCATGGTGCTTGGTTCCGGATCAAAGTAAGTGGCAGCTTTCTGGTACTGCAAACGTGTGATCTGAAGTCTAACTCCTTGATTTGAGTAGACGCGGGGTATCCATCCTATTAGCGTGAATAGGGAAGCGGTTGTTTCAACCAGGCAGAAGGCAGAGGCTCTTGGATAACCGAGGTAGGATGCGGCTAACCGCGATGAGGGTGGCGTATAAATTATCAACCATGCTGATGCTGTTTTGCCTGCTGCACTCAGCAAGCACGGCCCAGGTTGAGGTGCCAGACATTGCAGAAAATCAGCAATCGACTTCTGACGCGACGAAAACTCAGCTTGTTGATATAGCCAAACCGGAACTACAGCGCCCATCAGCTTGGGGAGAACCCACCGAAGTAAAGATCGCAATTTTTTTGATTGATGTTGATGCCGTCGAATCTGCAAATCAAAACTTTTCGGCCAGCGTTTATTACGAGGCTCGCTGGAAAATTCCCGCGCTACAGCATCAAGGGCCTGGGCCCAGGATTGCCCCAACCACAAGTGTTTGGACACCCCGACTTACAATCCTTAATCAGCAACAAATATGGAATGCATTTCCCTCATATGTGGAAATCTATCCCGACGGCGCAGTTGTTTACCGACAAAAAGCGTGGGGTTGGT
>JAHEFB010000024.1:0-2077 GCA_024640405.1 Alphaproteobacteria bacterium
CGGAACACCCGCCAATGATGAACTTGGCTGGGCCGTTCAGGTCGGTGCCAACTTCAACCTGGCTGATGTTGCCACACTGACAGCCGGCTTCGGCTACGGTGAAGGCCTGTTGACCACGAAGTTCGTGTTCGACGAAGGCTTTGACGCCATCGACGCCACCGGTGATCCGCTTGAAGCACTGGCATTCGTTGTTGGCCTGTCATTCGGTCTCAGTGAAACCACAACATTCAACGCCATGTTCAGCTATGCTGAAGCTCTTGCAGAGCAGGACGGCGTTGAGGAAGAGAAAGTGTACAAGGTACACGCCAACATCCTGTGGCAGCCTGTCAAGCAGATGCGCATGGGTTGGGAAGTTCTCTGGGCTCATAAAGAGTTCGAAGGCCTCACTGAAGACGATGAAACCGCAGGTTTGGAAGCTATCGGCGATCAGGACGGTGTTCGCGCTTCCTTCGCTACCTGGTTCTTCTTCTAAGAACTACACAACACTTTAAACTACAGACCGGCCCGGAGTTCTCTCCGGGCCGGTTTTGTATTGACAGCAGGTCAATCGACGAGATCCGGTCAGCAAAGTTCGTTTTAACCTTGCCCGCTGAATTACGCGTGCTAGAACCGGTCGAACAATGACCTACCCAAATCCCAGAGCCCTGAAGCTGCTACCGCCTTCACGCGATAAACGCATCCGCAGTGGCATTGCTGCTATCCGATTGTTATTGCGCAAGAACCTGTTGCAGGAAGCAGCCGTTCAACTGCAGCAATTGCACCAACGGGATTCTTCAAATATGGAAATCGCGTTGCTTCAGGCCGAGTTGCTGACACTTTCAGGCGATCATGACCGTTCCTGTCAACTGCTCAGGCAGGTACTAGGCAGACATCCGGGTCTGATACCGGCTCTGGTCCTGAGTGCGCGCGCACACAAGGCTGCCCAGCGCTATCTCGACGCACTGAATTCCCTGCAGCTTGCCCGCGAACTGGTACCGAAGGACCACGAGATTGCAAGGCAACTGGCAGAAACGCTTGCAATTCTGCGCCGTCCGGCAGAAGCAGCAACCGTGCTGACACCGCTGGCCCACCGGTCAAACGCTCCGGCGGACCTGGCACAACTTGCAACACTGCATGACAAGGCAGGTAACCTTGCTGACTGTTTAGCCACCTATGGCCGCATAAAGCCAAACTCGGCAGATCTTTTGGTTCTCAAAGCCGGTGCATTGTTGGTCCACAACCACAAAAACGATGCCCACAGTCTGATTGCAGAAGCATTGATTTTGGAGCCAGACAATCCGTCATTACGACTGTTTATGGCCAAGAACTTTGCCGCGGAATACGACCAGTCCCGGCAGGCAGAAGATATCACCAATATTCTGTCCACTCCCGACTATCAGAAATTGCCGGCAGAAGATCGTTCAAGATTGAATTTCGCGCTCGGTCTGATCCATGAGCGAAACGGCGAATTCGACAAGGCATTCGCAGCCATTGAGAAGGCCAATCGACAGATCGCACCGGATGATTTCACCCAGGACCAGCAACTGGAGAAAGTTGTGCTGGGCATAGCCGAGCATTTTACAAAAGCCCGGCTCGCTCAACTTGCCCCTGCCGGCCACTCCTCCAGGCGCCCGGTTTTTGTAACCGGTCTTCCGCGTTCCGGCACCACTCTGGTCGAGCAGATTATCGCAAGCCATCCCGACGCAGCAACCGTTGGAGAACTGGAACTGATCCCGGCTCTGAAGCAATCGCTGGTGTCACTGCAGTCGCGCGACATAATCCGCTGTGCTGACGCTTGGCTGGCAGCAGGCCCTGGCAACACCGCCGACCATGACCGCGTGGTCGACAAATCGATTTCAACGGCACTTCATACAGGGCTTGCCATATTGATGTTCCCTTCGGCGCGCTTCGTTTTTGTGAAACGTCATCCGATGGATATCTATTGGTCGGCCTACCGTGAGATGTTCGGCAGCAACGCCATCACATTCACCTACAGCCCGTCGGCACTTGTCCGCCGAATAAAATTCACTGACCACATCATGTCCATATGGGAAAAAAGGTTTCCGGAACGCATATTGAGCCTGAACTACGAACATCT
>JAHEFB010000024.1:2087-64180 GCA_024640405.1 Alphaproteobacteria bacterium
ACCAGTGTCTCAACTTCCATACTTCGAATGCAGTTGTCCGTACCGCATCCATGGCTCAGGTGAAAAAACCGGTATATAACTCGTCGGTCGGCAACTGGACCCGATACCGCTCACACCTGCAGCCGGTCATTGCCGAACTGGCCGACGTTATTGCAGCATATGAAAAAGACCTGTAGGCAATGCTTCCATCGTCACCTGAAAAACTCTGGACCGAAGCCCGCTCACTGCAGGCAAAAGGCAAGCTGCAACGTGCCAGAAAACTGTTTGTGCAAGCCCGGAAACAGGCACCGCGTGCCCCGGGACTGGCTCTGGAACTTGGCGTCCTGGAAGCACAGATGGGATTGCTCAAACACGCTTTGCGAACACTGCAGGACGCCTTAAAACTGGCGCCGGCATCCCCCAACGCCCATTACAATCTCGCCGAAGTCTGCCGCGCGGCGGGTCAGTACGACCGGGCAAGTGTATCATTTCGCGAGGCACTTCGATTGGACCCGGAGCACGCCGAAGCGCAATTTGGACTTGGAGACAGCCTGCTGGCGCAGGAAAATGCCGGCGAGGCGCTGCCCCACCTTGAGCAAGCCGCCGCCAAACTGCCTCAGGACCCGGAAGTAAAGTTGACTCTGGCGCAGGCCCTTCTGGAGTTGGAGCAACCCCAAAAGGCGCTGCCTTTGCTGTCGACAATCGTGCAGACACACCGCGATTTCCTGGCCGGTCACATGGAATTTCTGCGAGCCTTGAACGCCCACGCAAGGCCAAGCCAGGTGGCGCGCCACATCAGGTTGATGGAAGAGATATTTGACATGGCCGATGTGCTGACATCGTTCGATCAGGACACGCCGGCCAGCATTTCGGCGCTGGAGATACTGGCAGACTGCTATCAGGCAGGCGCCATACATGAACGGGCCTCGCAAATCGGCGAGATGCTCTATAGCCGCAAGTCATCGCGCGCCTCAGGTGCAATGTTGCTGGGAACACTGGCTGTCCAGGATGGCGATTTTGACGCTGCCGAGACGTTTTTCCGGCAGGTTGTTGGATGGCGGCCAAATTCCAGCGACGCGATGTATCGCCTGTCTGTTATTAATCGGCTCTCTCTGGAGGCTGAACCGGAACTTGAGGACCTGCTTCACGACGCGCAAAATGCCCCGTCGTCGCAGCGTCTGTACGCCGGTCTTGCCCTTTATCGTCTTCTGTCGCGAAACGGTCGCTCGCAGGACGCATTCAAGGCCCTCGCAACCGCCAAGGCCGTCCGGGCACGCGAATATCCATACAACAAGGATCCGGCAGAACGCAGCAATGCCGGCAACAAACAGGTTTTCACGCCTGCATTCTTTGCCGGGCGGGGCAATGAAGGCTATTCAGGTGAAGGTTGCATATTCATTGTCGGCATGATGCGTTCCGGCACCACTTTGACCGAGCAGGTTCTGGCCGCCCACTCACAGGTTCATGCCGGTGGTGAACGCGATGACATGATGTCGATCGTAGAAAGTCTTCGTCACGATCTGACAAAGGTACCGGATCTTCCGGCGGACTGGGCAGCCACCGTCGGCAAGAAGCTGCACGAGGAAATGTTCAAGGATGCCGGCAACAAAGCCTGTGCAACTGACAAACTTCCCGGAAATATCGATTATGCCGGGCTGATAAGGTTTCTGCTGCCAAAGGCAAAGTTTGTTTACTGCCATCGCACGCCTCAGGACTGCGCCATGTCGACATTTGAGCAGAATTTCTCAACCGCTGTGCGATACTCCTTTGATCTGAAGGCAATTGCCCACAAATATGCGCTGCACGAAGATATCGCGCGGTACTGGACCGACACCTGCAAGCTCGACATATTCGACCTGGATTACGACGCCATGGTTCATGATCCGGAACCCCATATCCGAAGATTACTGGAATTCACAGGTTTGGAGTTTGAGGAAGATTGCCTGTATCCCAATGAAGTAAAACGGGAAATCAGAACTGCCAGCGTGTATCAGGTGCGTCAGCCCATCTCGCCCAGGTCGGTTGGGCGATGGAAGACATATGAGAATGAACTTCAGCCGTTCACCAGCGAACTGGCCGAGTGGCGGACCAGGATGGGGTTGAAGAGTTCATGAAGTTTGCCGCCAATCTGTCTATGATGTTCACGGAAGTGGAATTCCCGGAGCGATTTCAGGCTGCAGCAAAGGCCGGGTTTTCCGCAGTCGAATATTTGTTCCCGTATGAATGGGACTCAAATCTGCTGGCCGGGAAACTCCACGAGAACAATTTGCAGCAGGTATTGTTCAACCTGCCTCCGGGCAACTGGGACGCCGGCGAAAGAGGCCTGGCCTCCCTGCCCGGCCGTGACGAAGAATTCTGCGCGGGCATAAACAAGGCCATTGCCTGCGCCGGGCACCTGAATCTGTCCAGGTTGCATTGCATGGCAGGAATACGCGATCAGTCCATTGACCACGAGGCTCAACGTGACGTCTATGTGAGCAGATTGCGCCGGGCCGCACAATTGTGTGCCGACAACTCCATCCAACTGCTGATTGAACCAATAAACCCGGTCGACATCCCGGGTTACTTTCTCAATGATTTCGGCATGGCTCTTGATATCCTGGCCGAAGTAAACGCAACGGCTCCAGATTTGCTGAAACTGCAATTCGACATCTACCACTGCCACAAAATTCATGGCGATGTGCCTGCATGGCTGGAAAAGTGCCGGATTCATACGGCTCATCTACAGATTGCAGGCGTACCTGATCGCCATGAACCCGATCACGGCGACCTGCCGTTGCAAGAAATCATGGAAGTGTGTGCGCAGTTGCATCCTGATCTCTGGATTGGATGTGAGTATCGCCCGAAGGCACGGACCGAAGCCGGACTGCAATGGATGAAATCCTATATATGACCATTCCGGTCGCGATATGTGGCAATCGCATCTCGATAATCAGTTAACAGTTTGGCGAATATACCGTCCCATTCATGCTCGGATATGGCAATTTCACGGGCACGAGCACCGAATTTGATGCGCATATCCTTATCTTCCAGTAACTGCATCAACCGGTCGGCCATCTGGTCTTCACGGTCTACCGGTACCAGAAATCCGGTTTCGCCCTCTCGAACGAGGCAACGCGAACCGGTAGCATCGGCAGTTACAGCCGGTAAACCACTAGCCATGGCTTCAAGAGTGACATTGCCGAATGTTTCACTGACGGAGGGAAAGAAAAACACATCTGAAGAAGCATAACCGGTAGCCAGATCATCGCCATGAAGAAACCCGGCGAACACTGTCTCCGGCAAAGCCTTGCGCATCCAGCCCGCTTCCGGACCGTCGCCCAGCAAGATAGTGCGATGCTCAATCCCGCGCGTGCCTAGCTCGGAAAACACTCTTGCCATGAGCGCCATGTTCTTTTCCGCAACCAGACGACCGGCATAAGCGATCAGCAGATCATCATCGGCAATCCCGTGTGCCCGTCGCCACGCCTGCGATCGCTTTGCAGGATTGAATCGCTCATGATCGATACCCCGTGTCCACAATCGCATATTGTCCGCGATGCCCTGCCCTGCCAGTTTGTCGATCATCGACACCGACGGGACATAAACGTGTTCGCAGCGTGCATAAAAAGCCCGCAGCCTGGCATGAAACAACGGCTTCAGAAATCCGAGTTTGTAATACCGCAGATATGTATCGAAGCGTGTGTGGAACGACGAGACTGCCGGAACCTGCATCTGTTCCGACAGTTTCAGGGCGCTATGACCGGTAATGTCAGGAACCGCAATATGAAACAGGTCGGGTTTGAACTGAAAAATTTCCTGCCTGAGTTTCTCCGTCAGTTTGTAACCCAGGCGATACTCCTTGCGGGTCGGTATCGCAAATGACGGAACCGGCAGAAGTTTTCCAAAATGTTTCATGCCGGGAGTTTCGGCCACCGGCGCAATGATCATCACCTCTACCCCATTGCGCTCCAGCCATTCCACAAGCCGGTTCAGCGTCAATGAAACGCCATCCTTGATGTAGTTGTAGTTGCCGGTGGTCAGAACGACCCGCAATGGTTCTGTCAAAACGAGAATCGGCCTTTGGTAGATTGTCGGTTGTTGAGATGAAACCCATCTTCACCAAACTGTCAACGCACGGCTGGAACTTGATCCACCCGGTTGCTAAAAGGGGTATCCATTCTGCACCCTGCCACTGGAGCGACATGGGTTCTCTTGAACCACTAAAGTTGCTCCGGCAATTTTAAATCGATCAGTTTTGTGATTTTGACTGATTCAATCAAAAACCATACAGATCTACCCGTGGAGAGGTTTTTTGCTGGTAATCCCTACAACCATGACGGTTGCCTTCATTGCCCTGGCAATTGAGCGGTTTCTCGGTTTTCCGAGCCCGCTACGCCGGATCGTCGACCATCCGGCAAACTGGCTGTACCGGTTGAACGGGATCTTCACGGCGCTTGTACCCGACGACAACGCCGGCATATTCCGTCGCAAAGTTATGGGCGCCGCGTTCTGCGTGTTGAGTCTGACAGTCACGGTAGCATTGGCCGCCGTTGCCACTTCAGCGCTCCGCAACCTTCCATACGCATGGTTTTGGGAAGGAGTACTGGCCACACCCTTTCTCGCCCAGTATGCATTGCGCGTCCGTGCACGCGCCGTCGCCAGCGCACTGGAAGCAAACAACCTGTCTGCCGCACAACAAGAACTGACACAGTTGGTGAACCACGATTTGTCACAACTGGATGAAAGCGATGTGACCCGGGGCTGCCTCGAGGCTGTCGCCGTGAACACGGCAACTGCAATAGTTACTCCTGCATTCTGGCTGGCCTTGTTCGGATTGCCCGGAATTATCGCCATTTCAGCGCTGTCCGCCACGCATCGCCGTCTGGCACATGACCGTAGCGCCCATAGACTTTGCGATTTGCTGGACACCGCCGCAAACTTTCTGCCGGCCCGCCTGGCTGGCCTGCTGTTTGCCGGCGCGGCCAGCATGACATCACCGTCAGCCGGCGCCCGAGCGCTGGAGACAATCTGGCAGGATGCCGGAAAGTCTGCAAACTGGACACTGAGTTGGCCGGAGTGCGCCATTTCAGGCTCTCTGGACGTCAGTCTCGGCGGCCCGCGGCAATATGGCGACAACTGGGTTGATCGCAACTGGATTGGCGATGGCCAGCACCAACTCAATGCGGGAGATTTGCGTTCCGGCCTCAAGCTGCTGGCACAAACCCTGACCCTGTTCACCGTGCTGGTCGGTATAGCAGCCGCTTTCGCCTGACACTTGATTTTCATTACACACGGCATTTGACTTTGCAGTCTTACGCTTCATAACAGGTGCAGACAATTCAGATCTGCAGGCCAGTATATACCAAAGGAACCGACTATTGACCCATTTGACCGATTTTTCCCGTTTGCCGGCTAGGCATGCTACACGCCGCGGCCCGGTCGGCCGCAAGTGGAGCATAACGACGCCCGGCAGACGGGAAAAATCGGCCTTCGGTGGGTCAAATCCGCCCATCTGGTTCGTTGCGGCGCTGGCCCGATGCACCGCATCGCGCTGCGCGCCGCGCCTGCCAGAGTGGCCGGATTTGTTCCCATCAAAAGGATCAATAGTCGGCTCCTTTGGTATTACGTCATGAAACTTCATTTCGTATCATCTCAGGCACCGGAGGCCATCCAGGCCGCCCTGAAACTGAAGCACCAGTTTGGACAGGCTCCACGCGACGACGCCGATGTAATCGTGGCGCTGGGTGGTGACGGTTTGATGCTGGAAACCGTTCACAGTGTGCTTGGTTCCGAACAGGCAATTTTCGGCATGAACCGCGGTTCAGTCGGTTTCCTGATGAATGATTTTGAAGTCGACTCCCTGCCCGACCGCATTGCTGCTGCCACGGAAACTGTCATTCATCCATTGAACATGACCGTAACCGACCGGCAGGGTAACAGCCATTCAGCCGTCGCCTTCAACGAAGTCTCGATGCTGCGCCAACAACACCAGGCAGCCAAGCTGCGAATATCGATCGACGGAAAAGTACGTCTTGATGAACTGATATGCGACGGACTCATCATTGCCACGCCTGCCGGTTCAACCGCCTACAATCTCTCCGCTCATGGCCCCATACTGCCGATAAATTCTCCCCTGCTGGCACTGACGCCAATCAGCCCCTTTCGGCCGCGGCGATGGCGCGGTGCAATACTGTCGCATGAGGCCGTAGTGGAAATCGAAATGCTGGAGTCAGACAAGCGGCCGGTATCTGCCGTGGCGGACCAGACGGAGTTTCGTCAGATTACAAAAGTCGTGGTTTGTGAAGATGAAAAAAAATCAGCCCGCCTGTTGTTTGATGACGGCCATTCTCTGGCAGAACGTGTATTGAATGAACAATTCCAGTTTTGAGACAGCGGCTTTAACCATCTGGTATCTGTCTGTTTAGACAGTATTAATCACAACCCCGTAATGTGATCACTGTCAGTTGCGTAACCGGCCTGTTGCCGGATCAGAGTATTGAAGCGTCGGGTTCCATCGAACCCGGCGTTTTTCTTTCATGGCCTTTCACCAATTTCGGCTTTCGATATTGTTTTGCACAATGGGGCCATAAACGGCCTTCCACGCAGATTACGGTATCCTCAGAAACCACAGGCGTTCGATGCCCCGGACATCAGATTAGGACACCAACGGGTGCCGCTCGGTACTGCCTGTGCGCTCGCGTCTGAGGTTCGAGTATCTGCTAAGAAGGTTGATAACCGGCGTCAAAATGGCAGTCTTGCATCAACCCAGGAAATCGAGGCAGTCCAACATCATTGGGGTCCGACATTTCGAACCTTGCCGCTAGAGCTGATCTGAGCTGGAGGTTCTGAGTTTTTCAACCGGCAGTCCGGTTTCAGGCCACCCTCGACAGGCCTTCCGACAAGCGGGAAACCAGCGTACGTGTGCGTCCTTCAGTCAATTGACTCAACAGGCTGACAATGCGCAGGCGTTCATGTTCGTTGTCAGTGGCATGACGGGTCATGATGATTTCAACCAGAGCGCGCCCGAATGCATCGGCATCTGCCTGCTTGCCTGCGGCTCCTGTGGCAGCCGATACCTGGCATATGGCATGCACCAGCACGTGCGCGTCCTGCGGAATACCGGCGCGTCGTAACAGTGTGTTGACCGTACGGGCAGACATTGTGCCGGTAGCCTTGCGAACCTTGCGCAGCGAGGCTTTGGCCAGATAGGCAAGCGCCCACTCAAAGAATGGCAGATACCCGTTCATTCCTGCACGCAACAGCAAAGATGTCGTGAGCATTCCTCGTTGCGACATCAGGGCAACAACCGATTGTAGCCTTTTGTCTTCTACATTCTTCAGAATGCGCAGCGCGTTTACCTCTTCCTTGTCGGAAATGTAGTCATCGCTGCGATAATCGGCGACCCATCCCTGATACTGGGCGGTTTTCCGCATTTCCTGTGCCGAGCGTTGATTGTGAACCAGCGCTATCTCGCAAGGCAAATGGGGTAAATCCATCAGCAGCGCACATAGTTTCGGACAACTGTGGAAGCGGTTGTACAACTTGCGGCAGTAACCGGCACCCAGGCGGACCTTTTCGTTACGCAGCAGTTCCAGCACGATCTCTTCGTTACCATCCTCTATGATTTTGCGTACGGCGGCAGGTCCGATATCGGAGCGTGCAGCAACTGCCTTGCAACGCTTCAAGTCTCCGACCGCCAATATTGTCTTCATGATGGCATCGTCAAGCGACGGATTGAGCCCGATAAACGGGATCGCAATATCGTCCTCGTCAGCAACAATTGCGAATATCAGATCTGCCGAAAGTCCATCAGTCGTAACTAGTCTGTTGGCGATGATGTCGCGGATATGGCGATCAATATCGCAGGCCAGCTTGGCCACAATGGGCATGACCTGAAGACACTCATCGACGCTGGACTGAGGATCATTGAGCAGATCACACAATTGTCGCGTCAGCGCCAGTCGATCGGCAACATTGCCTGATCTCATCACATTCTCAAAAATCGACACATCCAGGCGTATTTGCCTCTGCTTGAGGATCTGTTCGAGCATATAGATTTTCCACTCACCAACTGATCGTCAGTCTGTAGAAACCAAATGCCTACTTTCCACGACCGGTTACATTGCCTGTCATGGAAGATAAACCAGGAAGTCTTAATGTTTGGTTCACCATAAATTTCTACCCGGCCTGTAGCCGCCATGCATCAATTCAGATTGTCGTCGCCCGATGTTGTATCAGCGGCGGATTCTTCCATTTCTTTTGCCACCGCGGCAGCTGTAACCGCAGTTGCCATCGGTGTGACGGGAAACAAGTCACCGGTCTCGTCCGGGGACAACACATCCGACATAGTCATGCGGTAAGACGCATAGACCGCCAGAAGACCGAAAACGGAAACCATGTACAACATGAAGCCGTTGGCACCGAACTGTTGCATGTACCCACCGGCGATGGATGGACCGGCGATGGCGCCCATTCCGTATAGCAGTATCAGTTTTGAACCTGCTGCCAGCATCTGGTCCTTGTTCAGTTGGTCGTTGGCATGAGCAATCGCCAGAGAATACAACGGCATTGAAACACCACCGAACAAAGCCACCAGTGCGATCAGCAAAAACGCCTGGCTGGCGGGCACAAACATCACCGCGGCGGCCAAAACAGCAGACAATGCCGACAAAGCGGCAATCATCAGGCGTCTGTCATACCTGTCTGACAACCAACCCACCGGCAATTGAGACAAGATGACCGCAAATGGAGCCACGGCCATCATCAGTGACACATAGGATAGCGGCATGCCGTTCATTACGCCGAAAACCGCGCCAAGGTTGAAAAATGCCGATTGGCAAAGGCCATTTGCGATTGCTGCAACCACTGCCAGTGGCGACGCTTTGAAAATCTCGGAAATGGATATGAACCGGGGCGCGCCCAGAACCGGCGCAGAAACCTTTGTCAGCACGATAGGCACCAACGACAAAGACATCACCGCAGAAACCACGATAAACCTGGTAAACCCGCTTGGATCGTCGATAACCAGCGCCAGCGATCCAATTCCTGCGCCGGAATAAAACAGCAACATGTAAAGCGACAATACCTTGCCGCGATCCTTGTTGCTGGCACCTTCATTGAGCCAGGTTTCGACTACAATGGCCAGGCCGGCCGCGCACATTCCGATGACCAGGCGCATCAGGAACCACCAGACCGGATCTACGAACAGCGGGATCAGCAGTACCGCAGTAGACAGCACCGAAGCATATCCGGCAAACACCCGTATATGCCCCACGGCTCGCACCGCGTTGGGAGTGGTCAGCGCTGACAGAAACAGCCCAAGCGAAAATCCCGAGGCAATTATGCCGGTTGTCGATGTGGAAAAGTTGGCAAGTGCTGCCTGAACACCAATCAGCGAGCCCTGAAGACTGTTGCCAATTGACATAAGAAAAATGGCCACCAGCAGTGGCCACAGGTATCGTATTCCAGCAATCACCGGCACTCGTCCTTCAAGTCAGGCCGTCAGCGAAAATCGCTCCGACACAAAATCAAATCTGCGTGCTGGCAAACCACGAATTCGATGATTTTACAGTATGCCCGTTTGACGCAGTTTGGCGTCAAAGATTTCCCGGTTGCAGGGCTTTACCAGATAGTCGGTTGCGCCGTGCCAGATCGCATCACCGACAGAACTGACATCGTTGGCCTCGGGGCACATGATCACAATAGGTTCTGCCCCCGCACTGAGCTTGCGCAATCGGCGAATGAAAGCCGTCGCGCGGCGAGTGCCGATCAAAACCACATCCGGCATTTTGGAAACACAATGGGCATACGCGGCGTCTTCGGATTCAATCTGCACGATATAGAAGCCGTGACTGGCGAGAAAACCCTGTGCCCGGCCGCGCCATTCGAGATTGTCATCCACAACCAGGCAACGTTTCAGTTCGCAATGCCGCTTCATTTACACTCTCCATTACGCCCAACCACGCCGTACCCGTAATACGAGTCCTGCGCCCAGCAGGTTAACGAGAAGTTAACTGGCATTCCGGGCAACCAATACTCGTAATTTAATAAATAAATTCAATAACTTATGTTCTCCGTATGAATCAGTATGTGAATACCGGAAACGTCAGCATCTGGCAAAACAACCAAATTCGATGGGCTGCACACAGAATCAAATACAACCAATGGTTGCGCTGGCTAACTGCAACTCAACAAATACGAACATCAAATATAGTTTGCCCGTGAGCTTTACCTCGGTTAGCTGTGTGGACATCCTAAACACCCAGAAAATGGTACCCGATCATGGCAGGCAAATGGTTTGACGAACTGACGGAGGGTTTTCAAATGACCCACGAAGTACGCCGCACGGTAACAGAAGCCGACAACATGACGTTCTCCAACATGACCATGAACCCGCAACCCTTGCACATAGACCATGACTTCGCCGCTAAATCCGAATGGGGCCAACCGCTGGTCAATTCAATGTTCACGCTGTCTCTGGTAATCGGCATGTCCGTGCAGGACCTCACTCTCGGTACTCTCGTTGCACAACTTGGCATCACGGACGTCAAATTCCCCGCACCGGTGTTCCACGGCGATACGATCAAGGTGAAATCCACCGTGATCTCCCGCCGGGAAAGCAAATCACGCCCGGACGCAGGCATTGTCGAAATCAAACACGAAGCCTTCAAGCAGGACGGCACCCTTGTTGCCGAATGCGTACGCCAGGCTTTCATGCGCCGGAAACCCGTTGAGACGGAAACGGCCTGATGCGTTCGTTATTGTTTGTACCAGCCGACTCCGAACGCAAGATTGAAAAGGCGATGGCATCAGGAGTTGATGTCATAATCCTTGACCTGGAGGATTCCGTTGCGCTTCAAAACAAACCGGTTGCGCGCACAGTTGCTGCAGAAACCCTGCAACGCTCCCGTACCGGACCACTGATGTATGTGCGCGTCAACGCGCTGGAAACCGATCTTACAACCAAGGACGTTGCTGCGATAATGCCGCTCAGCCCGGATGGATTGATCCAGCCAAAAACAGAAACCGGATCATGCGTTGAAAAACTGGCCGCCATGGCGGGCGTGGATGTGCCCATCATTGCCATTGCAACGGAAACCGCCAAGTCCATGTTTGGGCTCGGCACCTATTCACAACTCAATGCGAACCTGAAGGGTATCGCCTGGGGCGCGGAGGATTTGTCAAACGAACTGCAGGCGCAGGCAAACAGAACACCGGAAGGTTTGCTGACGGAGCCCTACCGAATGGCACGATCTTTATGTCTGTTTGGCGCACGGGCTGCGGGCATCGAGCCGGTGGACACTGTCTATGTCGATTTTCGCAATCAGGCCGGGCTGGAGCAGGATTGCATGCAAGCTGTCCGCGACGGCTTTTCCTGCAAGATGGCCATCCACCCTGCGCAGGTCGAAACGATCAACCGCATATTTACTCCATCAGCACAACAGGTCGCGGAAGCCCGAAGTGTCATCGATGCATTCTCAAAGGCCGGCGATGCAGGGGTCGTGGGCTTAGAGGGCAAGATGTACGACATCCCTCATCTCAAAAGATCGAAGAAATTGCTGGACAGAGCCAAAACCTACGGGGTGGCCTGATAAATTCGGCACCCGGTCAATCGATTCTATCCCGGCTAAAATTGCTCTAGCCACCACGCAGCCAGGCTTCGAAACGTTTTGTGCGCAATGTTTTTGTTCGCGCATACCACAAGGCGTCACCAAACAGCGCGCGTGCGGTATGTTGTGGTGCATTCGGCAGATGATCACGCATGGGAACACCGGTTTTCCTGTGCAGTCCGATTCTCGGCAATGCCGACCGGCGCGCCGGGCCATATGGAATCAATTCGGACAAAGAAGCCATTTGTTCCGAAGCTGTGGCAAACCGGAGAAATTTTTCCGCCATACCCTGATCTCGTGCACCGCTCAGAACTGCCCAGACCTCGTATCCAATCACCTGACCGTCCCAGACGATTGTGATCGGAACACCATCCTTTTGTGAAGCTGAGAAGAAGCGGCCATTATATCCACTCGCCATGACGGCTCGTCCGTCATCGAGCATTTCTGCCGGAGTAGCCACGTCCTGCCACCAGATAATGGAACCTCGCAGGCTTTCCAGCTTTCTGAATGCCAGCCGCAATCCACGATCGGTACTTAAAAGATCATAGACCTGACTGATCGGCACGCCTTCAGACATCAGCGCCCATTCAAGAATTACGTCAGGCGTTCGCTGCAGCGCACGTTTTCCGGGAAAGCGTACCAAATCAAAGAAATCCGAAATTGTCGCGGGTTTTTCACCCAGAAAAGCACGGTCATTGAATGCAAAAACCGTCGAGTAAACATTCTGCGCAATTGAGCAGGCACGAAACGCGCCCGGCACAAAATCATCGGCAACTGCCAGCGGTTGCTGGGTTTCGGCGACCTGACGCATGTCAATTTTTGCCAGCAATCCGGCATCGCACGCCGATATTGCCTGGTCTTCGATCATGTCAATCACGTCCCAGCGTTCCTTATCGGCTCGCCTGTCGAGCGCCCCGACGCCACCACCATAGGTTACGGTCTCCACCTTGACGCCGGTCGCTCTCGTAAACGGTTCATAGATTGCCCGTCTCTGGGCATCTTCGTAGGCACCGCCCCATGACACCACGGTTATGGTGTCACTGGCCTGACCGCAAAGCGGCATGACGCAGATCAGCAGAAAAGCCGTGAAAGTACTAAGCGGTCGCATTTTCTTCCCGTCTCAGTTCCTGAACAGCTTGCAGATAGGCTTTGATCACCGCCGTTTCGGTGACCGCCCCCACAAACCTGTTCGAGCTGGCATCCACCACCGGTATGACATCGCCGACAAATCCTTCAAGCTGTCGCATCGCGCCTGCAAGTGTCGTTGTTTCATCAAACACCAGCGTCACTGGCTTCATCAGGGAAGACACAGCGGCAGATGGATCACCGGTGCGGTCCCGAGCATCAAACACGCCCGCAAGCCGTCTATCTTCGTCCAGTACAAAAACCTCACCCCGGGGGGTGGCACTTGCGCCTGTCCACACATTTACAGCCGACTCGCCCGACCGGCACCGGGCAAAGTCCTCGATCAAAAGGTCGGACACAAGGCGTGTGGATAGCCGCGCGCGGTCGCGGCCCTGCGAGAGGTCAATTCCCATGCCTGCCAGTTGTACGTCAAACAGCGAGCGGCCAAACACCCGATATGAAACGAGGTTGGAAAAAACCACCGCGACCATCGCGGCTATGGTCAGGTCATAATTCCGGGTCAACTCAAACACTATAAGAATGGTTGTCAAAGGCGCCCCGATCACGGCACTCGTTACGGCCATCATCCCACAGATCGCATAGGCAACAATTCCGGACGTTGCCACGACACCCGTCGCATCAACAAGCATCCAGCACAAGGCACCGAATAGTATACCGATCAACAAGGCCGGGCTGAACACACCGCCTGCGAAGCCGAATCCAATACACAGGGCGGTCAGCACAATTTTCGCAGCAACCAGCAGGGCAAGCTCCCAGGTCTGAAAAGCGCCTTCAATTGTCGCAAACCGGAGCGCCTCGCTGCCCACTCCCATGACATCGGGCAGCCACAGGGCGGTAACACCGACAGCAAGTCCGGCACACGCCGGTCGCAGCACGGGGCTGATTGACGAGTGCCCGGCAACATCAGAACATCGCAACGTCAAATGCATGAACCCAATTGCAACGCCAGCCGCCAGAAGCCCCAACAGTCCGAACAGCACAAACTCGTGGCCATGCTGCACGCCGCCAAACTGCACCAGAAAAAGCGGCTCTCTCTCAAAAACCACATTCGCCACCACATAGCCGGTCGCCGCAGCAACAGTGGTCGGCGCAAAGGCCTGTATCGAATAGTGGCGCAAGATCACTTCATGAGCAAAAACCATCCCGGCGATTGGCGCATTGAAGGCAGTTGAAATAGCCGCTGCGACACCGCAGGACATGGCAATTGCGGCAAAGTTCGGGATGTGCAATTTCAGCCGATCCAGCATGTTGCCGATCATGGCTCCGAGATAAACCAGCGGACCGTACTGCCCTACAGAAGCACCGGACCCCAGCGAGATCACCGCAGCTGTCGTGGACAGCAGCCCGGCTTTCATGCCCGGTGGCGGCAAAGACAATTGCACCGCGCGCAGGACGTCGACCGGTCCCAGCGGGCGTTTTTCGGGCGACAGTTTTATCAACAATGCCCCGACAAGCAGACCGCCGATCACGGGCACCAGAATTGTCGCCACAGCAATCAGCCAGGGACTACCGTCAAACTGCACCCGCATTCGAGGTGAGATCAGCAGTGTATTGTTCAGCCAGGCCACCGCTTCGACAAAAGCAATTGCCGCCAGTGATACGCCAAACCCGATCGCAAGCGCACATAATGTCATGGCGAATATGCGGTAGACAGCGTTTCCCGCAGGCAGTGGCATTTTCGGTTCACGACCGGTCATGATGAGACTGTTTCAAGAATTCCGGTACAAGGCAACTCATTACAGTTGGCTGCCGAATGGCGGAAATAATCTGATTAATCTATGTCAATAGGCAGTTTGCGCAGATCAGAGATGCCTGCGTGTTGCTGTCGCATTCATTGGGTAGTCGCCGCTAATCGGCCTCAGGTTTACCGGCCCTGACACGCTTTGCCGAAGTTTGCCGCTTCGGTTTTGCAATCGGATTGGAGAGTTCAACCTTGACTGGACCCCGCATTGCGACATCGCGATGCGGATAGGGAATTTCAATTCCTGCTTCCTCAAGCCCGTCCCACAAAAGCAGGAATACATCACCTCGGACATTGACGGTACCCTGCTCCGGATCCCGGATCCAGAATCGCAGCTTGTAGTTGATGGAGCTGTCGCCAAACTCGGTGATGTGGCAAACCGGTGCCGGAACCGCCTGAATCCGCTTGTGTGTGGCTGCGACCTTTTTCGACAATTCCCGCACCTTGTGCGGGCTGGCATCATAGCTGACACCGAAGTCGAGGTCGATGCGCACCAGATCTGACGAATATGACCAGTTGATCACCTGAGAGGTGATCAGGTCCTCGTTCGGTATCAGATATTCCCGCCCATCGCGCGAGATCACCGATGCATAACGCGCTGCAAGTTCGTTTATCTTGCCATAAGTATCGCCAACTGAAATTACATCGCCCGGTTTGATGGACTTATCGACCAGCAGAATGATGCCGGAGATAAGATTCGACACGACTTTCTGCAAACCAAAACCGATGCCCAGGCCGATTGCGCCGGAAAATACCGCCAGCGCTGTCAGATCAATGCCTACAAAACTGCACCCGGCCAAAACCGCAACAATCATGAGGGCTGCCTTGATCAGCTTGCCCAGCAGCACCTGAAGTGACGGATTGAGATCTTCACTGCTCTTGATCCGGTTATCGGCAAACCGGCCAACCAGCATGGCCATCCAGACCATTGCCGATACCGTCAGCACTGACTTTACAACCAGTAGTGGTGTCAGCCTGATGCCTTGCATCTCAACGCCGAAACTATCGAGGCCCGTAATGGTCTGAGGCAACAGATTAAGAATCCATAGTGCCGCTATTGACCAGGCAAACCAGCCTATGGTCTTGGCCATGAAGCGGTTGCGGATAAGCCGAGAGGCAATGGTTATGATCACCCAGGCCGTACACAGCTTCGCGGCAATTCCGATCAGGTAACTGCGTGATATCCAGGTCAGGGACTGCATCGCCTCCACGGCAACCCACAGCAGGACCGCCAGTAAAATCCACCGGCTTCTCCGCAACACAATGGCGAGAATGCGCAGCAGTTGCGGCTGTCCCTTGATGCCGCGGATTGCGCTTTCAAGCCGGGGCGTGGTCCAGCGCTCCAGGACAAGTGCTCCGGCGAATGCGGCCAGGATTATGGCAAGTTGTATCATCGCCCATTGCAGGCCGATATAGGTAGAAGTAATGCCGATCTGGTTCAGCCAGTTGGAAACAAAGCCTGATACATCGATAGCAATGTCAGACATCATCAAGTCCCCTTAGCGCCCATTTGTGCGATCCATCCTTGCAGGCGGCCTGTTTGTCAAGACACCCTCACTCCGGACGGCGCATCCGGAACGCTTCCTTTACAACAGCGTATTCCGAATATCCCATTCGCATGATCGGTTGCATGGCTGCCGTATTCACCCTGCCATCCTCAATAAACCTGTCGTCAATATACACACCAATGACCTGACCGACCACAATGGCATATCCGCCGGCCGCATTGTCATGCCCGGGCAGGTCTACAGTCTTTACATACTTGCATTCCAGGCCAACCGGGCTCGCAGCGACTCTGGGCGGCTTAACAAGAACACTGGGGGCCTTTTCCAGCCCGGCAAGTTCAAACTCGTCAACGCCGCTTTCGACAGTCGCCGATGACTGGTTCATAGGTTCACGCAATTCCCAGGTGGCCATGTTGCAGACGAACTCGCCCGTTTCAACAATGTTGGTGATGGAATCCTTCTTCCCGGCGGACCCAAACACAACGTAGTGCGGGTTGTCTGCCATCGCGTTGAAGAAGCTGTAGGGAGCAAGGTTCACCACACCTTCCGCCGATATCGAGGAAATCCAGCCAATTGGCCTTGGCGCTACAACTGCCTTGAATGGATCATACTGGTGGCCATGATCGTTTTCTTCTGTACCGTAGAACATTCGCACTCCATGCATGTTGCAAATTGGCAGTCGTATTGCTTGATGGCGTTGAGTGCGCCCCGCTGTCAACAGGCGATGACACAAATGTCACTTGAGGCAGGGCCAAAGCATCGCCATGTTGCAATGCAACATTCCAAATTCGACTTCAAATGGAGACATTGCACATGTTGAAGGGCAAATCGGCACTCGTTACCGGTTCAACATCCGGAATAGGGCTCGCGATGGCAGAAGCCCTGGCCCGTGCCGGCGCAAACATCATGATGAACGGGCTGGGAGACGCAGGAGAAATTGAGGCAACACGGGCAAGCCTTGAAAAACGGACCGGTGTAAAGGTCTCGTTCATGGGCGCCAACCTCATGAAAGCTGACGCCTGCGCCGAACTTGTTGCCGCTGCACGGGATGAATTCGGGCAACTGGACATACTGATCAATAATGCCGGCATGCAATTTGTGTCGCCCATCGAGGAGTTTCCGATTGAAAAGTGGGACGCTATCTTGGCGCTCAATCTGTCAGCCCCATTTCACACAATCCGGGCGGCTCTTCCAGCCATGAAGGCCACTGGTTGGGGCCGCATCATCAATACCGGATCCGCCCACTCACTGGTTGCCTCGCCTTTCAAGGCGGCTTATGTCGCAGCCAAGCACGGCCTGGCCGGTTTGACCAAGACGGTGGCAATGGAAGCTGCAGAGCATGGGGTAACATGCAATACGATTTGCCCGGGCTATGTCAGCACCGTTCTGGTCGACAGACAAATAGCCGACACTGCAAAGGCACGCGGCATGACCGAAGACGAAGTCAAGCAGAAAGTCATCCTGGAAGCCCAGCCGACCAGGGAATTTGTCACCGTTGAGCAGATCGCAGGGCTCACTGTGTTCTTGTGTTCCGACGCAGCGGACAGCATGACTGGTGTTATCTTGCCGATTGACGGTGGCTGGACGGCACACTGACCATGGCCAGTTCAAAGCCAATTGCATTGGCCCTTCAGGGCGGCGGCGCGCACGGTGCATTCACCTGGGGTGTGTTGGATAAGATGCTGGAAGATGGTCGGCTGGCTATCAAGGCAATCACCGGCACCAGCGCCGGCGCCATGAATGCGGCAGTACTGGCACAGGGGTTCACTCAAAACGGTCCGGACGGTGCCCGAGAAACCCTTGAAGCCTTCTGGCATGCACTGTCGATCATGGGTCAGGCAAGCCCCATCAGGCGTTCGTTTGCCGACATGCTGACCGGGAACTGGAGTCTCGACGCATCGCCCGCCTACAACATGCTCGATGTCATGTCGCGCATCGTATCTCCCTATGACACCAACCCGTTCAACATCAATCCGCTGCTCGATCTGCTTAATGAAACCATCGATTTCAACAAGGTCCGCAGTTGCGGTGATATTGAACTGTTCGTGTCTGCCACCAATGTGCGAAATGGCAAGATAAAGGTGTTCAACGGAACAGAACTTACCGCTGAAATGCTTATGGCATCGGCATGCCTGCCGCACCTGTACAAGTCGGTCAGGATTGATGGTGAAATATACTGGGACGGCGGATACATGGGCAATCCGCCGATATTTCCGCTGTTCTACAACACTTCCATCGCCGACATCATGATCATCCAGATCAATCCGATTGAGCGGGACGAAGAGCCCATGACGGCGCGGGAAATTCACAACCGGGTAAACGAAATCAGCTTCAATTCATCATTGCAGCGTGAACTGCGAACCATCGATTTCGTAACCCGGCTGATTGAGGACGGCAAGCTGGACGCCAAACAATACACCCACGCCAAAATGCATCGCATAGAAGCAAGTGAAGAACTGAACCCGCTGTCGGCATCTTCCAAGCTGAATACCGAGTGGGAGTTCCTCTGCCACCTGAGAGATATTGGCCGCAACGCATGCAGCAACTGGCTGAATGAAAATTACAAACAGGTTGGCAAGTCCTCAACGCTCAATCTGCGCGCCATGTTCGAGTGATGTCAGAAGGGCCTGCAAATGCGAAATATCTTCAATGACATGATCGGCAATCGGGACCAGTTGCTCGCGGGTTGAGTTGCCTGACAATACCCCGACACACAGCCCGGCGCCGCCGGCGCGTCCGCACTGCATGTCATGGGCATTGTCACCCACCATCATCAGCCGGTGCGGTTCAATGCCTGTATGGCTGGCAAAGGCCAGCAACGGGTCTCCGGCCGGTTTGGGGTGTGCAACTGAATCATAGCCAAGCACAAGGTCGAACATGTCTGCCAGCCCAAACGCGTTGACCGTGGCATGCGCTGACGCGGCGGCATCATTGGTGGCCACACCCAGCGCCAGATCCAGCTGTTTCAACCCGGAAAATATCCTGTGACTCCGCTCCGGTGGAAACACCGGGTGCGAAATTGCCTGCAGGCAGTGCGTGTTGACCTTCTCGACCAGACCGGCAGCAGACAATCCGTTCAAAAGCGGCATCCAGACATCTACCAGATCATCGGTGTGTCCGGCCGCCCATACCGACCCGGGCAAGAAAGTATCTGCATGCGGGTCAAACCCGGCAACGTCAAGCAACTGGATTTCCAGCGCCATATCACCATTGGCCGCGTCAGCGGCAATGGCTTTCAGGGCCGGTGTCCAGGTCTTTTCAAAATCAACAAACACGCCGTCCTTGTCGAACAGCACTCCTGCTATGGCGCCCGTCACGGCCTTAAAACCTGGTTGTCATGCTTGCAGCCACCGGCCTCGGCCGGTCTTCCTGCAGTTGCGCCGGTGTTCCAAGATAGATAAATCCGGCAATGCGTTCATCCTCACCCAGGCCGATTGCCGTCAACACCCGCCTGTCATAGGCAAACCACCCTGATATCCATTGAGCGCCAAGTTGCATCGCCGTCGCAGCAATCAGGATGTTCTGACACACCGCACCAACCGACATCAGTTGTTCCCACTCGGGTATCTTGGGATGATCAGCCACCGCTGTGCTCACCACGCCAACAACACACGGCGCGCGTGAAAACATGTTGCGTTGAAGCTCAAGCGTCTCCTCACCGTGGCCGGGATGCAGCTCATGATACCGCTCAGCAACAATTTTCCCCGCCCGCTCACGAGCATCACCCTCAAACACGATGAACCGCCAGGGTGTCAGCTTGCCATGATCCGGCGCGCGAACCGCGATATTCAGCAATTGATCCAGCTGCGCTTCACTCGGCCCCGGCCCGGTCATCGCCTTTGCCGATGCGGACCGGCGGGTTTCCAGCAATGTCAGTGTATCAGACCTGTCATTGAGTGCCTCGAACGCCAGGCCCTTGTTCAGTTCAACCATTCGTCATCCTCTGGTCCGATTGATTTTTCCGGAAACTGCTTATCACCATTTATAGACGTTTACTAAACCTGAAACGTTCGCGTTAACCTTCTATTAAGGTTTGCGTTGCGGGCAAAGCGATTGATGTGGTTTTGTCTTCTTGCCGATCGGACAACGGTCGGGGGATATGCAGACCGGGCCTGGCAAAAGTTAGGTATCCAGAAGTCTGACAGGGAAAATTTGAAATGCACGTAACTCTCCAACGTGCACGACAGCACAGCCAGGGCCGCTTTCTCACAGGGGCGGCCCTGAACTTTGTCGGCGCCACATTACTCCTATGCCTTGCGTTATCATCCGCTCACGCAGCTCAGCGTGTTGACGCAGATGCCATAATAACCGGTTCACTGCCTGCCAAAACAGCAGATGTTCCGATGGAACTGCGCATCGAAATCACCCGGCCAGGCAGCGAGGGTATCGAACTTGCCGGACGTCTTTCGGAATATGGCGGACGCATAACCAGGCCAATTACCTGGAAATTGATGCGGACCCTCGGCGACGGCAATCGCGGCGGCGAGGTGATCTACAGCAAATCCCAGGCAGTTGGCGACATTTCTCTTGAGCCCGGAAACTACCGGCTTGAAGCGCAATACGGCAGTGTTTCCATTGTCAAACCGTTTGTACTGGTCAAGGGGCAGCATCTAGGCCTGACATTCGTCTTTAATGTCGGCGGGCTCCGCACCCTGTCTACGCTTGGCAACGAGCCGCTGCCCGCCAAACTGCGTGCGGTACACAAGGCCTATGCGGTCAACGGCATCAGCGCCGGCCAGCTCATTGCCACATCCGACCTGCAGGGTGGACTGATGCGGCTGGGTGCCGGCACCTATCGCCTGGAAAGCGAGATTGAACCAGGCAACACGGTCACCCACACGGAAGTAACGATCAAACCCGGCGTACTGACCACGCTCAGCCTCGACCATGAAGCCGGCATTGCTGTTGTCGACGCTCCTGATGATGTTCAATGGACGGTCAGCAGCCTGGAAAAGACCTGGCGGACATCAGGGTCAGGAGCAGGCGTCCTTACATTGGCTCCGGGCCGCTACGTCTACAATGCTGGCGAAAAGACCCGCGCAGTGGTCATTGCAGCAGGTCAACGCACAAAAGTCCGTGCCAGCGACTGAACAAACCCGATACCAACGGAAGTAATTATTGACCCGTTTGACGGAGTCAAATCCGGCCATTCTGGCAGGCGCCGTGCGCAGCGCGATGCTGGTCGCTTCGGGTAAGCGCGGCAACGCACCAGATGGGCGGATTTGGCCCACAAGATCAGGATGATTTTTGGATGTTCACCAAAAACCATAAACCTGATCACTTTCAAAGTGGTAGAGCAACTTCATGGGTTTGTTAAACCCATGTCGCTCTACAGGCCGGTTTTTCGCGATCACCGGACGTCGTTATGCTCCACTTGTGGCCGGCCAGACCACGGCGTGAAGCATGCCTGGCCGGCAAACGCGAAAAATCGGTCAAATGAGTCAATAATTGCTTCCGTTGGTATGATTACATCTTCGGCAGCGGGATGAACTCCTCGGTATCGCCCGGCACGATGTCGAACTTTGCCGATCGCCACTCCTGTTTGGCCTGTTCAATGCGCTCCTTCGACGACGACACGAAGTTCCACCAGATGTGGCGTGGCCCGTCCATGGGTTCGCCGCCCAGCACCATGATGCGCGCAACCTTAACTGCAATAATGGTGATTGGATCCCCTGCCCGCAGCACCAGCAACTGCCTCCCTTCAAACAGATCGCCGGCGATACGTATCTGTCCTGAGACAACATAGATCGCACGCTCTTCATGGACCGCAGGCAGCGGCATGGACGCACCGGGGTGCATGACAGCCTCACCGTAGAACATGTCCGAATGGGTTTTTACCGGCGATGTCTCACCAAACATGCTGCCGGCGATGACCCGCAACATAACGCCGCCATCGGTAATCACCGGCAGATCGTCTGCTGCATGATGCCAGAAGCCCGGTTCAACCTCTTCCTGATCTCTCGGCAAAGCCACCCACGACTGAATGCCGTACAGGCTGGACTCGCTAAATCGTTGCTCTGGCGCACTGCGTTCCGAATGCACAATGCCCCGCCCTGCCCGCATCCAGTTCACGGCACCGGGATCGATCGCCTGTTCAACACCCAGGCTGTCACGGTGAAATACCTGTCCCTCAAACAGCCATGTGACGGTGGACAGGCCTATGTGGGGGTGCGGTCGCACATCAATCCCCGTACCTGCCTCGAGCTTTGCAGGTCCCATCTGGTCAAAGAAGATGAACGGACCGATCATCTGCTTTCTTGCCGACGGCAGTGCGCGGCGAACTTCAAAGCCGCCCAGGTCTCGCGCCCTCGGTACAATGATATGCTCTATGGAATCGCATGATGCATGGTTGCCCAACTCCGGGTCATCACAGTCAAACCTGCTCATTTCTCTGAGTTCTCCAATTTCTGTCTGGCCGAAGCACTGCACATGCTGCAACATGAGAAGACAATACGTGGAGGTTGTGACATTGGGCAATATCAGTCTGTTTCAGATCGCCGTCTTGTTGGCGTCAGCCGCACTGATTGCGCCGCTCGCCAAGTATTTCCGCGTCGGGGCTGTTCTGGGCTACCTGTTCGCAGGTGTCATCGTCGGGCCTTACGTTTTGCGCATTTTCTCCGACGCAGAAAAGATGCTGCACGTCGCTGAATTCGGCGTTGTGCTGTTGCTGTTCCTGATCGGTCTCGAACTGAGACCGCAACGCCTGTTCGCCATGCGCAAATCGGTAATCGGAGCCGGCGGCACCCAGGTTTTCGTATCAGCCCTGATTTTGTTCGCAATGATGCTGGCAGCTCAACATGACTGGCGAATTGCACTGTTCACGGGGCTTTCGCTCTCGTTGTCTTCCACTGCAATGGTTCTTCAGGTTCTCAAAGAGCAAGGCGAGCTTGAGCATCGTCACGGCCGGCTGGGATTCGCTGTGCTGCTTTTCCAGGATATCGCCGCCATACCGATGATTGCGTTTGTCGGCCTGCTGGCGGTGAGCGGCGGCGAGCAGGCAACCATGACCTGGTATGGTGCAGCCAAGGCACTGGGCGCCATTTGCCTGGTGATTCTGGCCGGCCGTTATGTTCTCGGCTTTGTGTTCCACCTGATCGCCAAGACCGGTGTTTCTGAAGCAATGACCGCCTTTGCGCTGCTCACCATCGTGGTCATCGAAATCATCATGAAAAGCGCCGGCCTGTCACCTGCACTGGGTGCTTTCATAGCCGGCGCGCTGCTGGCCGATTCGGCATACCGGCACGAGATCGAAGCTGACATAAAACCGTTTGAATCATTGTTCCTCGGTATGTTTTTCGTTGCCGTCGGGATGTCTCTTGATCTCCGCCTGATCACCGAAACACCAGGCGCAATTATCCTGGCGGCAGTTGTCTTGATGGCAACAAAGGGAGTTATCCTGTTCTTCACCGGCTGGTATTTCGGTCTCAACGCAAAAAGCGCCCGAAGGTTTGCCGTTGCGATGGCACAGGGCGGTGAATTTGCATTTGTTCTAACAACGACAGCCCTGGCCGCCTATGTCATCACGCGAGACTTCGCATCCAAGGTCAACGTAGTGGTCACGTTGACCATGGTGGCAACTCCGCTCCTTATGCTGGCAGAGGGTTGGTGGTCGGCCAGAAACGCACCGATCAAGGAAACCGACGGCGCTCATGACGACATGCCGGACCATGGCGGACATGTGGTAATTGCCGGCCTGGGACGCTTCGGCCAGATTGTCGCGCGCGTCCTTGCCGCGCGCAAAATTCCGTTTACGGCGCTGGACGGCGATCCTGCCCAGATTGATATCGTGCGCAAGTTTGGTGGCAAGGTTTACTTCGGCGATGCGTCCCGGCAGGACATTCTCGACGCCGCCCAGGTCAACAAGGCCCGGGTATTCGTCGTCTGTGTATCCAACCCGGATACGTCCCTGAAAATCGTCGAACTGGTTCGCAAGAAATATCCCGATCTGCCAATTTATGTGCGCGCCCGTGACCGCAATCACGTCCACAAACTTATGGATCACGGCGTTGAACACATCATGCGTGAAACCTTCCTGTCATCGCTGGAGATGTCGCGGCGTGTCCTGATCGAGGCCGGCCTTGACCGCGAAGAGGCCAATCGAACCATAAAGGCTTTTGCCTCAGGTGACCGGGCGAGACTGTACGATGATTACGAACATTATTCAGACGTGCAGAAGATGGCCGACAATGCCAAGCGCCATGCGCAGGAACTTGCAGAACTTTTTGCAACGGACGCGGATGTGGGGATCGCGGAGGAACAACCCGACAATGAACAACCTCGTCGGCGATCGCGATCCTCGTCATAGAGTACCTTGTTCCAGTGAATTCAAACCAATACCCGGTTGTGTCTATCGCTGACAGAAGGATGGCTTTCCACACCAGTTCGAGTGCATATTGTCCCGGACGTGTCAGAAGTCAGAAGGATGTGCGATATGCGGTTGCAGCAAAAGGTTGCTCTTGTCACAGGTGGTACAAGCGGAATCGGGCAACGAACGGTTGAACTGTTTCGCGAACACGGAGCAAATGTGGTTTTTACCGGGCGACGGACGGATCTGGGCAACAAGGTTGCCAAAGCCACCGGAGCGACTTTTATTGAAGCTGACGCGGGTAACTCGGACGACGCAGAGCGGTCTGTCAAGCAGACCCTGGATGCTCATGGCCGGCTGGATGTCCTGATGAACAATGCCGGGGGCCTGCAACGCCCGGTCGTATCGAGGACCTGCCACTGGAAGGTTTTGATGAGACCATCCGGGTGCATGTGCGCGGAAGCCTGGCGCATATGAAATTTGCCGCACCGGCAATGCGCTCTCAGAAAACCGGCAGCATCATAAACATCGGGTCGGTAGCCGGACACCGGGCCGGCTACAGCGGATCGCTTATTTATGCTGTGGCCAAGGCAGCCATCATCCATCTGACCCGTTGTGCCGCCATGGAACTTGGAGAAGACGGAGTGCGCGTCAACTCCATCTCGCCCGGCGGCATCGCAACCGGGATATTTGCCAAGTCAATCGGCATGGGCAATGAAGAAGCGGAAACCACGACGGAGAAGGTGAAAGAAGCCCTTGCCAAAATTCAGGCTATACCGCGCGCAGGTCTGACCGACGACATTGCCTCAGCGGCCCTCTACCTTGCCAGCGATGAAGCAGGTTTCGTCAACGGCGAAGACATGGTCATCGATGGCGGACTTATCTGGGGAAGACGTCATTCTGATGTGACCAGGGGTGGCAGCACCTGGAGTCAGTTGTTCGATTAGCGCGACATGTGACCTGTGTGTCACGACCTAAAACAAAACCAGGTGATCGCAAGCCAAACCATGGGACATCTTGTATAGGCTATATTGCGGGTGAGCGCCGGAGAACAGTCGCTGTTGGGAATCCGCAACTTGGCAATCCTGCATCAGTATCGTGGCGTCCTGCTATTGCTGCTGGCCGGTGCGATTGTCGCCGCCATCAGCATTTCACTCAACGACATTCCCGATTACAAAGGTCTCGTCAACGCCGCTCACCACCTGCGCGACAATTGTGGCGGCTTGCAACGGTGTTGCTTGCCATGGCCGCACTTGCGCCAATTTTCCCGGCCTCAGGCGGCGTACCGGCCAGATGACCGGCAAGCACGGCATCTTTTTGTTCCTGAAGAGCCTGCGCAATCTGTTCCTCACGCTGAAACAGGCGAACTCCCGTCACTCAGAATCTGCGTTGACAAAGAACTGGAAGCGACCATTCGCAGTATTTACGCGATTGATTTGCTTGGGTCGATAATTGGCCAACAGAACGAAGCAATCTGAACAACGCGAACCGGTCATGCATGAATAATCTGCAAGTCTGGTAATCCCCAGCACTGTTGACCCATGTCATGCGCCATTGCCGCAAACCCTTCGGTTTCAATCTCACCTTTTCCCCAGACAGGATGGGACGATCTTATCGCCGGGCTTTCGACACCATATCGAAAAGATGGAAATATCAGACCGTCCCTGTGGAGGTCGGCGCGCACCAGCAACATTGTTCCACCGACACTGTCAATTCGAACGGGTCCGCCGGTACCCCGCAGATCATGCATGTTCTTGGTGCCGTTATCTTTCCAGGCATTCAGGTCGAAACTCTGCCCTCCAGGTTTGCGCACGCAATCCGGATGCAATATGTCCAGTCTATATGACAGCAAGTGCTCTACGATGTCCGGCTGGTACCGGACAACGTCGACGTCCAGCCACAACACCCAATCTTCATCATCGAGCATTCGAAACAGCAACTGGTTGCGAGACTTTGCCAGGACATTGCGTCGTGCCAGCTGGACAGAGGGCTCCCATCGCGACAGATGAGCAGGGATGGCAAAATCATAATCCCGTTTGAACACTTTGAGCCGTTGGAACCGGCCTGAATACTCGTCTGCAAGTTTCAACAGTTCTGCGTATGTACCATCATTGCTGTCACTTTCGAGAACACCGACTGACAGGAGCTGCTTGTTATATGTGAGGCGATCCAGCCGGTCGAAATAATCCGAGAGATACTGCGCAGCATTCTTCATCGGGGTCAGGATTAACACTTTGGCCAAACAAATTCTCCCTTATCCGGATAATCGCACCCATGACCAGCTGGCGTTCCCATTTCGTGGGTTCCGGAAATCGCGACGTCAGCCAATCGAGTACAATATCGATTTTTCGATATGCGCTGGTTTCATCCAGTTCATCATCAATGATGCACAAATATCGAGGTTCCGAAACCACGACTTCATTCATCGACCTGCAGATTTTATCGCTTCCCTCACGAGTCACAACCACGCGTACATCGTCAGGTTCCATCATCCGGGCAGGTTAGCTGGCCGTCGACAAATGATAGTCGAATTCCACTGCTGTCCCTACGCTATCCCGGTACTTCAAGACGCATTCGCCCGCTTCACATCCGGTGGGGTTGCTTCGTCGACCAGCGCTGCCGTCACTTCGTCCAGCGTCATCGATGTCTGGTCACGCGACCCCAGCCGGCGAACATTTACAGTGCCTTCCTCGGCCTCCCGGTTTCCACACACCAGGATCACCGGCACCTTGGCAAGTGAGTGCTCGCGCACCTTGTAGTTGATCTTTTCATTGCGGAAATCGGTGATGACCTGCAACCCGGCCTTCTTGAGCCTGGCGGCAACCTGCTCGCCGTAAGTATCGGCATCCTGGGTAATGGTGGCGACCACCACCTGAACCGGGGCAAACCACAAAGGCATGTGGCCGGCGTAGTTCTCGATGAGAATACCAAGGAACCGTTCCATCGATCCGCAAATTGCGCGATGGATCATCACCGGTTGCTTCTTTTCTGAATCCCTGTCGATGTAAAAGGCGCCAAATCGTTCCGGCAGGTTGAAATCAACCTGCGTCGTGCCGCATTGCCAGTCGCGACCGATGGCATCACGCAGCACATACTCGAATTTTGGGCCATAAAAGGCACCCTCACCCGGGTTGATTTCAGTTTTGATCTTGCCGCCGGATTCAGTCTTGATCTGCTCAAGCACCTCGCCCATGACTTTTTCCGCATAATCCCAGTTTTCATCGGGACCGACGCGTTTTTCGGGGCGCGTTGACAGTTTCACCGTGATCTCGTCGAAACCAAAATCTGCATATGTCGACAGGATCAGATCATTGATCCTCATGCACTCCGAGGCCATTTGCTCTTCGGTGCAAAACACATGGGCATCGTCCTGCGTAAAGCCGCGAACCCGCAACAGTCCATGCAGCGCGCCGGAGGGCTCATAGCGGTGGACATTGCCGAACTCGGCATACTTTACCGGAAGATCGCGATAGGACTTGAGGCCATGCTTGAATATCTGCACATGGCCGGGGCAATTCATCGGTTTGATGGCGAACACACGGTCGTCCTCCGTCTGGGTGACGAACATGTTTTCCCTGTACCAGTCCCAGTGACCTGAGGTCTCCCACAATGCCTTGTCCAGGATTTCAGGCGCATTGACTTCTTCATAGCCCTGCAGATCCAACCTGCGGCGCATGTAGTTCACCAGGTTCTGGAACATACGCCAGCCCTTGGCATGCCAGAACACTACGCCTGGGCCCTCTTCCTGGAAGTGGAACAAATCCATTTCACGACCGAGCTTGCGATGGTCACGTTTTTCAGCTTCCTCAAGCATCGTCAGGTAATTGTCGAGGTCAGCCTGCGACGCCCAGGCAGTACCGTAAATGCGCGTCAGCATTTCGTTGTTGCTGTCACCGCGCCAATAGGCACCCGCCACTTTCATCAGCTTGAATGCCGTGCCTATCTGGCCCGTGGACGCCATGTGCGGTCCACGGCACAGATCGAACCAGTCGCCCTGATAATAGATCTTCAGATCCTGTTCGTCGGGTATGGCATCGACCAGCTCGACCTTGTAGGCCTCGCCCTTGTCGCTGAACACCTGTTTGACCTTGTCACGTGGCCACACTTCCTTGGAAAACGGCTTGTTGCGCTGAATAATCTCACGCATTTTCTTTTCGATGACCGGCAGGTCTTCCGTCGTAAAGGGTTGATTGCGTTTGAAGTCGTAGAAGAAGCCGTTCTCGATGACTGGTCCGATGGTAACCTGGGTTCCGGGCCACAATTCCTGAACCGCTTCGGCCATCACATGAGCTGCATCGTGCCGGATGAGTTCCAGTGCATCGGCATCATCACGCGTGATGATCTTGAATTCTGCATCTGCTTCTATTGGATCGGACAGGTCGGCAAGTGCACCGTCCAGCATGACGGCAACTGCTTTTTTCTGCAGCGACTTGGCAATGGAGCCAGCGACATCATGCCCGCTGATGCCAGCGTCAAATTCGCGAACGGATCCATCGGGAAAGGTAAGGGAAATCATTATCGTCACCTCTTGCTCACTCTCTGCATACAAACGCAGGTAAGCTGACTGATTGTGTTAAACCTTGCGCGGCATGTGCGCACAATTGGCAACTTATTGCCCGTTTTCTGTCCGCTTCGTCAAGCTGGCATACCGCCAAAACTTCAATCCGGCCTTCTCAACCAAGTCAGGTACCGGGTCAAACCCGCTGGT
This sequence comes from Alphaproteobacteria bacterium, assembly GCA_024640405.1. Taxonomy (GTDB): domain Bacteria; phylum Pseudomonadota; class Alphaproteobacteria; order Rhizobiales; family Aestuariivirgaceae; genus Anderseniella. The sequence goes on from JAHEFB010000024.1 coordinate 31,063, forward strand.
GCCCCATGGGTTGCAGCGGGCAATCCTGAAAAACCCAAGCCAGAACCCGGCCCATGCACCATGACTGGAGATGGCTTCCATGGCATAGCTGGAACATGTCGGCAAATGCCGGCAGGTGCGACCGAGAAAATACGACAGGGTCAGTTGATAGCCACGGATCAACACCAGCATTGCCGATGCCATCAGGCCTTGTCGCCGCCTTGCTGGAAACGGTCGGTCTTTCAATCTATTGCTCCAGATACAAGCGTTACTCTGTCACCTTGCTTACCATAGCTCATAAAGGGGTCCGCCATGTCAGAAAACCAACCAAATATCGTACTCATCATGGTCGACCAACTGTCGGCTCTGTTTCTTTCTGCCTACGGCCATCCGGTGGTCAAGACACCCAACATTGACCGGCTTGCCAAGGATGGCGTGGTGTTCGAGAATTTCTACTCGCCAAGCCCGCTTTGCGCGCCTGCACGCGCTGCCATGATGTCCGGCCAGTTGCCAACGCGCAATCGTGTCTACGACAACGCTGCCGAGTTTGCTTCACAGATTCCCAGTTTTGCTCATTATCTGCGGCTTGAAGGCTATCGCACCTGCCTGTCCGGTAAAATGCACTTTGTCGGACCGGACCAGTTGCACGGCTTCGAGGAACGCCTGACAACCGATATCTATCCGGCAGATTTCGGCTGGACCCCCGATTGGCGCAAGCCGCAGGAGCGGGTTGACTGGTGGTATCACAACCTGTTGTCGGTCAAGCAGGCAGGCATTGCCGAACAGACCAACCAGCTTGAATATGACGACGAAGTCGGGTTTCAGGCCTGCCGCCGGATTTATGACTATGCGCGCAATCCTGAACAACGGCCATTCTGCCTGGTTGCCTCATTCACCCATCCGCATGACCCGTATGCCGCGCGCGCAAGACACTGGAATCTCTATTCAGATGACGAGATAGATGCGCCGCAAACCCCGGCTTTTGCATACGATGACATGGACCCGCACAGCCAGCGGCTGTGGAAGGTATCCGCCATGGATGACTATGACATCACCGATCAGGACATTCGCAATGCAAGGCGTGCCTACTATGCCAACATCTCGTACCTCGATGATCATGTCGGAAAAATACTGAGCACCCTGACTGACTGCGGACTGAGGGATGACACCGTCATCATGTTCACGTCCGACCACGGTGACATGCTGGGCGAGCGCGGCCTGTGGTACAAGATGAGTTTCATGGAGCACTCCTCGCGGGTACCGTTGATCGTCAGCGCGCCCGGCCGTTTTGCCCCGCGCCGCATCGCCCAGCCGGCATCCCTGCTTGATATCCTTCCGACGTTGAGCGATATCGCCGGACGCAAAACCCATGCCGCGACACTTGACGGACAATCGCTGTTACCGTTGCTGGAGGGCGGTGAAGAAAATTCGAACCATGCCATATATGCCGAACTCACGGCTGAAGGCTGCCTGGCACCGCTGTTTATGATCAGGCAGGGAAACTGGAAATACACCGCATCACGCCCCGATCCGGATCAATTGTTCGACCTTGCGGCAGATCCGAATGAACTCACGAACCTGGCGGACCATCCCGATCATGCGCCTACAGCCCGGAAATTCCGGTCGATGGCATCGGCGCGCTGGACTCCGTCAAAACTGGAAACGGAAATCAGGGAAAGCCAGTTGGTGAGGCTTGCGGTGTGGCAAGCCTTGCGAAAAGGCAACTGGTATCCGTGGGATTATCAGCCTTTGCGGGATGCATCGGAACAATACATGCGCAACCACAAGGATCTGAACGTGCTGGAGAAATCTTCACGTTTTCCGCCGCCGCCGCAACCGGAGAAAAAATCAGGCTGATTGGGCCTCGTTTTTACCCGTTTTGCCCTCGGCCATATCAATGGCACTGCAGACCGCGTCGAAAGTCAAAAGCGTCGAGGCGTGGCGCGCCTTGAAATCGCGAACCGGGGACAGCGCTTCCAAATCAACCCATTTTCCACCGGGTGCCGGTCCGTTGTTTTTCAACATGTCGTACATCTGTTCGCGAACCGCTCGCAATTCATTGCCTGAGGACCCGACGACATGATGTGCCATGATGGATGACGACGCCTGCCCCAGCGCGCAGGCTTTGACATCATGCGCGAAATCAGACACCACGCCGTCTTTCAGCATGAGGTCAACAGTCACTTTGGAGCCACACAGTTTTGAATGGGCAACGGCGGTACCTTCCGGCTCGGGCAGCCTGCCGAGCCGTGGAATATCGGCAGCAAACCCCAGTATCTGCTTGTTGTATACGTCGTTAATCATGACAGCAGGTAATATGGGTTGAACATGCTTGTATTACCAGTCTCATTCGACCATATGCTGCCCATTGGCAATGATTTTATGAACATGCGACCCAAATCTCCTTTTTGGAATTTGGCAAAGCTTGTGCTAAGACCAGATCGTCAAAGCCGATTTTGGGCAAGTTACTGCAAGTTGAGTGAACCTGACGAGAACAACCAGCGTTAAATCAATGAATTTAACCCTGAAATATCAAGATTCTATCGAGGCCCAAATGGACGCTGTCGTTAAACATATAGGTGCCGTAAAACCCGACATCGGGTCAGGCCCGGCAATTGAAAAGCCGACCGAAGAAGAAGCACTTGCTGCTGTGCGTACATTGATCGCCTGGGCCGGTGATGACCCTGATCGTGAAGGTTTGCTGGACACGCCAAAACGAGTGCTGAAGGCATACTCGGAGTTGTTCTCCGGGTACAAGTCTGACAGTCGCGATGCTTTGCAACGCACGTTTGAAGATGTTGGTGGCTATGACGACATCGTACTGGTGCGTAACATCGAATTTTTTTCCCATTGTGAACATCACATGGTGCCGTTTCAAGGGCATGTTCACATAGCCTATCTGCCGACCAACGGCGTCGTCGGGTTGTCCAAGCTGGCCCGTGTCGTGGAGGTATTCTCTCGCCGCCTGCAGACCCAGGAGAATCTGACTGCCCAGATCGTTCACGCAATTGACACGCAACTGGATGCCCGCGGCGTCGCGGTGATGGTTGAAGCCGTTCACAACTGCATGACCATGCGTGGCGTGCAAAAACGTGATGCGTCGACGCTGACCACACGGTTCGCCGGCGATTTCAAATCACAGGCCGCATTGCAGGTGCGCTTCATGGAAATGGTGCGGTACCGCCAACCCGACTGATGCGTCACAAATTACCGGGGAAACCCAATTGACCGATACGCAATTTCCCCCCGCAGACAGCATTGACGACGTGGAAGAAGGTAGCGATTTTGCGCCGCATTTTAATGATGCCGGGCTCATTCCTGCCATGGCGATTGATGCTGAAACCAACGCGCCTTTGATGTTTGCCTTCATGAACAGGGAGAGTCTGGCTCTTACGCTGGAGACAGGCCTGGCGCACTACTACTCCCGTTCACGCGGTTCGCTTTGGAAGAAGGGCGAAACTTCCGGCCAGCTGCAGCATATTGAACGCGTTAGGACTGATTGCGATCAGGATGTGCTGGTGCTGGAAGTTCGGGTTGCCGGCGATGGAGCTGCCTGCCACACCGGACGGGCAACCTGCTTCTACAGGCGCGTGAACCCGGATCGAAGTCTGACTACAATCGACAATGTCAGAAAAATTGATCCGGAAGCGACATACGGCAAAAAATGAATTTGGCGAGCTGACGCCGCTGCACTGCAGTGCGGCTGTTTACGCGGCCGGTTGTGCTTCCGGTGTGGGCAATTCAGCTTCACCGCCTTGCTCGCCGTCAGCGCTGGTCTCGTCACCCTCGGTCAACGCATTGAGTAACAGGTCATGAAGATCAGACAGCGTGATCATTCCCTTGATCTCACTGGCTTCTGTCACCAGCACAAATTCCGATGATGTGTTGTTTATCAGTTCCATAACCTGGACTATGGGCGTGCTGGCATCGCACGCGGGAACCATGCCGCGAACCAGGTCGCTGGCGACCATTTGCATCGCCGATGATCCGATCCTGCCCGATGCATTGACAATGTCGCGCTGCGAAAGCGTTCCCTTTACTTCACCGTACTCACTGAGAATGACCGTTCCCGGCACGTGACATGACAGCAGATACTCACACACATCCACCAGTTTGGCCGATTGCACGATCGCTGGAACGCCACGTCCATATTGCTCAATGATGTCCGAAGCATTCATTTCAGGTGCTGACCCTTTGGGCAAAATATGAAACTTAAAGGTTCGATGCTGGATTATTGGCACAAAACCCTTAATCAGTTGTTTCACGGACCGTCAATCTTGATCCATTTTGCGTGGCAACGGCAGCCAGCCGGAAATTACTGATCGCAGTCAATCACAGTGGGCATCAGTTCATGAGAGATCAGGAAGTGCGGTGTATCATTTGTGTAGTGCGGATTTGGCCGGATCAAGCCAGCCGAACACCAGCAAACCGGTCAGAAAACCACCCAAATGTGCTTCCCAGGCAATTCGGGCGTCGGTCAATACCCCCAACGACGCCGTAAACATGTCGACACCCAGCCAAACGGCAATGAAGACCACAGCTGATTTGTTGGTGAACAGCAATCGCAGAGGCTCCGGGGGCACCAGGCTCAAATCTTTGCGCAGGCTGCTGGTCAGGGTGCCGCCATGAGCAAAGATCAGCCGAACAGCCACCGCCATCTGACCGGCAATGGCCCCCGACGCGCCGACAAGAATCGCGCCGGTGCCCCATGTCAGCACCAGGGAAAATGCCGCAGCAACCCCTGCCGCAAGCATTGAAACGGCAATGAACCGGGACGGGCCCAGTCGCCTTGCAGCAACCGACCCGAACGCCAGCATCCACACAATATTCATGATCAGGTGGGTCCAGCCGCCGTGCAGCAAAGCGTATGAAAAAAACGACGTCACACGTGCAATCTCACCACCGGGGAGCAGTCGTCCGCCCAGTTCAGACAATGTCAGAAAGCGCGCAGGAAGGAATGCCAGTGTCAGAATGACACGGTTGGCAAAGTCATCGCTGGCAAGCTCGATCCCAACATGAATCACCAGCATAAGGCCGGCCATAATCAGAACCACACCCGGCGCATTTACGACAGGCGGCGGTTTGCGCCCAACATTTGCCGCTTCAAAGTGCCCGGTAGCCAAATCAAACTCCGCAGAAGGCCTGTTTTCAGGAGAATTTCCGTCATTCATCAAAATATCCGCCTGCTCTACTCTATCTGGCACGGTGCCTGCAAAGACGGGTTAGCTGCGTTCAGCTTTGAGACAATCACGAGATACCAGTCAGGCAGGTGACTTATATGTCAGGCACGAAGCAATTTTTCAATGACGACCCTGATGATACGGTAATGCATCCCACCAGCCGGGAGCTGTTTCGTACATGGGAACGTATCAGGGGTGAAGAAGCCGCGCCTGTCAGGTCGGTTGTCACCATGAGTGAACTGATCTCCATCATTCCGTGGGTTTCCATTCTGCACCGGGATCTGCACAAAATGTCATATGTGTACCGGCTCGCCGGATCCGCTGTATGCGAAACCTTCGGGCGGCAATTGACCGGCACCACCGCCTTCGACGACTGGCCCAGCTTTGACCGTGAGACCATCATCCGCGGCCTTGATACGGTTGTTGGCATGAAACAACCTTGCGTTGGTCGATTTATGGCGCATTCGTTTGGTGGCCGGGAAGTCGGTTTTGAATTGGCAGCCGTACCGATCATGGCGACAAATGGCATCGATGTTCACGCCTTGGTCACCATTGCGCCCTTCCGTGATGCTCGCGGTATCGTTAAAGACCCTCTAGTGGGATTCAAGGTACGTAAAATCCGCATTCTGTGGAGCGATCAACTTCCCGGAAAGCCGGTTTCCAGGCCTGTCTCCAGCAGTGACGAAGTGCGCCGCATCAATTCAAGCTTCCTGCGGGTCATCGATGGCGGAAAGGCCTGATCAGCCCTGCAGACTGCCCGACAATCGTTCCATTGACAGCCGGCCAGATCAAATGGCCGCGGCTTTCACGACCGAAATACCGATTTTCAGGTCTGTTAAGGCGGCATTTACGTGGAACTGCTTAAAGTAAGGTTCCGGGAGAATCCACAACGGGTTCTCGCGGCAGCGAACCCCTTAAGTGGCACCCTGAAAAGGACCGTCAACGTGAGTGCATTTTCAGTTCCGACCGAACAAGAGACAACGGAAACGTCTTCCGACAAGGTAAAAAAGATCATTTTCGGCCGTTTTATGCTGCCCGATATGAGCGAGCATCCATGCCAGGTATCCAGCATTGACGCCGACGGAGCCACACTGCTGAGCGAGCACGTTGTCGAACCCGGCACCGCAATCATCGCCTATCTCGAAGATGTCGGTCGCGTGGATGGAACTCTGGAAACCGCAACCAAGGGCGGCTTTTATGTTGCGTTCAACCTGACGGGCCAGCGCAGGGAACGGATGGAACGCCGTCTGGAGTGGGTAGACAAATCCGACCCCTCTGACCGCCGCGAGGAACGTTATGTTCCCAAGGAATCCGTATCTCAGATTTCATTGCCTGACGGCCGCGTGTACCAATGCGAGGTGCTCGACATTTCCGTTTCCGGCGCGTCGATAAAAACTGACGTTCTGCCGAGTATCGGTACCCACCTCTCTCTCGGCAAGATGCGCGGGCGGGTTGTTCGCTACACGTCCGACGGAGTCGGCATTGAATTCATGCGTCAACTGGAATCCGAAAAACTGGACGAACAGGCGGTTTTGTAAGCCGCACTCAATTCAGGATTGTTCAAGGCCCGCTGGAACCCCGTTCCAGCGGGCCTTTGGCATTACCCGCTCGGTTGGCCTGTTAGGAACTGCTTCATGATTAACGAATTTCCCGTCAAACGATTCAAAACTGGCACATCTATTTAGCTGAATCTCAAACCCCGTCCGGTAGTTTCTGGCCACAACAAGAAAAGATGGGGTGTTCAAAATGAAGTATTTAAAAGGGATGGCCATGTGCCTGGCTATGATGATCACAGCCGTTCCGGCACACAGTTACAACAAGCAAAAGAACGGCAATCTGACCGTTTCTTCCAATATTCATGCACCACAATATGGTGTGACCTTGCCGCCGATCGGATATGTGCATTTTTGTGCACGATACAAGGCGGAGTGCCGCAATGTAGGCAACAGTGAAACACAGGCCGAATTGAACAACAGATCCTGGGCGCAGCTTCTTGAAGTCAATGATTTTGTCAACGACAAGATTGCGGCGGTAACCGACCTGGACCTCTATGGCACTGTTGAGCGCTGGGATTATCCGTCAACCGCAGGCGATTGCGAAGATTTCGTTCTGATGAAGAAGCGATATCTGGAAGGCCTCGGATTCGCACCCGAAGCACTGCTTATAACAGTCGTTTTTGATGAAAATGGCGATGGCCACGCGGTTTTGATGGTTCGTACTGATGGTGGTGATTTCATTCTCGATAACCGCCGCCGGGCTGTCCTGCGCTGGTCCGAGACCGGATATGAATTCCTCAAGCGCCAATCACAGGAAAACCCGCGCATCTGGGTATCCATGAGCACCCGCTACGCCAGGGACAAGAACACAATTGCAGGAGCAAATTAGTCAGGCACGCTGAAACAGGCCCCTGTTTGTTTCAGCAACCCAAAATCTGAATGACCCAGAAATGCGAAACGGCCCGGTCGGCATCCCCTCCCCATCCCCCACCAACCGGGTCCAAGGGGCCAGCATCATTCCCACCTGATGCTGGCCCCGCTTTGTTTCCGGCCGGCTTTACAGTTCCACCAGTTTCAGACTGTTTTCCCGGGCATAGCGGTGTACCTTGTCCACATAAGCCTGGGCGGCAGCCTGCAATACGGCTTCAGTCTTCTCATCGAGTGATTTGACGACACGTCCCGGTGCACCCAGCACCATGCAATTGTCATCAATGGCTTTGCCTTCGCCGAGCAACGCATGAGCACCTATGATGCAGTTGCGGCCAATGACGGCGCCGTTCATGACAGTTGCACCCATGCCTATCAGCGAATTATCGCCAACAGTGCACCCATGCAGCGTTGCAAGATGACCGACGGTTACACCACGCGCCAGCGTAAGTGGAAATCCCGGATCAGTATGCAGGACACAATTATCCTGAATGTTGGTTTTCTCGCCCACATCAATCATCTCGTTGTCGCCTCGCAAGACGGCGCCAAACCAGATGCTTGCAAACCGCGCCAACCGCACCTTGCCAATCAGGGTGGCGCCAGGCGCAACATAGTATGGATCGGCCTCGGGGAACTCCGGCCTGTGACCTTCAAATTCATAAATGCCCATGGAAATCTCGCATACATCCAAGCTTGCTCAGGCGGTCATCAGCAGATTGAGGCAGACAACCAGCACGATCCCGTTCATGAAACACCATATGCAGGATACAGCAAGTCCCGCGAAAAAAAATCCCAGATACCGCCAGCCATGCTCCATCAGCCGTGTCGTGAAACCCGCCAGTATCACAGGTGCCGCCAACATGATTGCCAGCACCCGGAACGGCATCCAGAATGCTGCCCCGTCTTCAAGCACACTGGTGAATGACGGTCTTGTATGGCCCAACCACAACCAGCCCGAGTGTACCAGCCCGGCACCGGTCAAACCGAAAGCCATGATCGTCAGGAATGTGTCATATGTCATCGTGGGACATCCCCATAAGTGTTAGCCCACATCGAGAACGGCAAAAAACAGCAGTTTTTGTATTCAAGACAGTAATGCCGCCCAAAAATCGATGCGCTTGCACAAAGGACTTGCAACAGGCATACCAATCACCTGGGTTAGTCGGGATTCAGAATCCAAATGAGCTGGCAAAGACAAAGCGCTTATCAATACGGACCTCGCGAACGGTCCATTGGGCGTATGATGATCACCTTCGTAGGCCTGGTGCTTGTCACCGGCGGCGTCATCGTCGCCTGGCTGTTTCTTGGAGATCGCGATCTGCTGTTTGCTCCACCGCAGCAAGTGGCAAATCCGGATGCCGCCCCTGCCCTGGCACGCTATCGTTTTGACAAGGCTGAACTAGTCGCTCCCACACGGCTGGTAACACGGGTCAAGCGCCGCACCCTGGGCAGCATCGTCAAACTCGATATGCTGTTACCATGGCCGTATCAGCCCGGCAGCAGCCCCAGATTGCCGGGGACATCGCGCGAGTTCAATGACTGGATTATTCTGACTTTTGAGGGCGCGGCCAAGGATGAACTGACCCCGGTGGAACGCTATGGTGAAATTTACCCGGTCTACTTTGACGGTGAGCCGGAGCAGGTCGACGGAAATCTTCTGCGTTACAAATTCAAGGAAACTTCGCCGTATGCCGATCTGACCTTGTACGTGGCAACCGTGGATGGTCGCCACATTGTGCATCGTTGCGACCGCAAACCATCGGTTATGGGCCCGATATTGTGCGAACGTACTATACCGCTAAACAGCGACATGAGGTTGCGCATGCGGTTTTCGCGTAAACATCTGGAAAGCTGGGCACAGATCGAACGCAATGTGCGCCTTGCTCTGGCAAACATGTTCACGACCGTCCATCCAGAATAGAGTGTGATGCGTTAAAATTGAATCATTTGATGGCGGAAAATCGATTTACCCGGCTTCTGTCTACTCCAGGTCAAATTCAAGAATGGCCATCTGGAAATCGTACGACAGATCTTCAGGATCTTCGTCGTCACGGTAGATGACTCCAATAAATTCATCACCAACATATACTTCGCAGGAGTCATCTTTTTGCGGACGCTTTCGCACATGAACGGACGGCTGGCCAAAGGTTTTCTGCAGGTGCCGTGTCAGCTTTGAAATTTCGTCAGGTGTCATACTGGCCTCTTGAAGCGTCGTTTGATGCGAAAGAGGCCCAGATGAAATGAAAGCCTCACATTCAGTCCTTTGTTGCGGCATGTGATCCGCACGATAATGATATCCGCGATGACGAATAATGCACCGGAATATCGGTTGCAGTCGACTCAATTGCCGATCTGCAGCGTCCAATTCTCAGGGTTTAACCGCGTTCAGACCTTCGGAACAACCCCCAACATTGGGATACAGGCGTTTTTAGGCGGGCTTCACTTCTTCCGTATCGGAAATACTGTGATCCATGCGGCGTGCAGGCTCATCACATCCGGCATAACCGACGACCTTGGCAGGGACCCCAGCCACGGTACGGTGCGGCGGAACATCGTGCAGCACCACCGAACCTGCGGCAACGCGTGAGCAGCGTCCGATCTCGATATTGCCGAGGATTGAAGCACCGGCTCCAATCAGGCAACCCTGGCGCACTTTCGGATGCCGGTCGCCATCCGCCTTGCCGGTACCGCCGAGGGTGACCGAATGCAGCATGGAAACATTATCCTCAACCACTGCAGTGGCGCCAATAACGATTGAATGGGCGTGATCGATCATGATCCCCCGGCCGATTTGAGATGTCGGATGCAGATCAGTACCGAAAATCATGGAAGACCGGCTTTGCAGGTAATAGGCGAAATCCTTGCGGCCCATTTTGAACAACCTGTGAGCCATCCGATAGGTCTGCAAAGCCTGAAAACCCTTGAAGTAAAGCAATGGCTCAATATACCGATCGCACGCCGGATCGCGATCAAATACCGCCAGCAGATCAGCGCGGGCAGCCGCCCCGATGTCGGGATCCTTCTCAAGTGCATCCTCAAAACCCTGGACTATGAGCTCGGCGCCGATATCCGCATTTCCAAGTCGTTGAGCCAAACGATGACACAATGCTTCTTCAAAACTTGAAGGGTTCAATACTGATGTAAACAGAAAACCACCCAGGCTGGTGTCAGCCCGCGTTGCAGCTTCTGCTTCATTGCGAATGCGTTCCCATACCGGATCGACTGAAGTGAGCTTGGAAGTTGCAGCATACGATTTTGGCATTTTGACAGCCTCTGGTTTGGTTATTCAATAGTACGATAGCCTGACTGGTGTTGTGACCATTATTTAGTACTTAAACGTGTCAACGCCAAGTCAGCTCCGAAAAAAAGGCCAGTAAAGCATCCGTGAACACGTCATTGCGGTCCCCGGCCACCATGTGGCGGGCACCTGCTATGTCAGCAAATTTCGCATGCGGAACCGACCGCATCAGTGCGGCGACCTCAGCTTCGCCAACCAGTTCACTCTCTCGCCCGCGCACCAGCAAAACCGGCATTCTCAGATGCCGGGCAGCTTCAAACCCCTCTGTCTCAACGGCCTTTGCATGTTTTGCGGCATCTGCCCGCGTCGATATGAAAAGCGGATCCCAGTGCCAGCGCAACCGGCCATCGTCGCCCTGCCTCAGGTTCTTTGACAGACCGGACAGATCCGTGGGCCTGGGCCGGTGGGGAAGATAGGCGGATATCGCGTTTGCGGCTTCTTCAACATTGGCAAAACCTTCCTGGGAGTGTTCCGACATGAAGCCGATAATGCGGCGAACACCATCCACTTTCATTTTTGGGGTGATATCGACCAGCACCAGCGCCGAAAATGTCTGGTCCCCGCTTTCGCCTCCTGCTGCAAACAGGCCTGCCAATCCACCCAGCGATGCACCGACAATGGCAGGTTTGAAACCGGTTTGCGCTCCGATCTGACGGCCGGCACAGCTCATGTCATCGGCAAATGCCTGAAAATCGTAGTCGGCGCTGGCAATCCAGTCGCTGTCCCCATGACCCCTTTGATCCATGGTTATCGCCGTGACACCCTGCGAAGCCAGCGCCCTTGCTGTGCCTCCCCACGAATGTCGGGTTTGCCCGCCACCATGCGCAAGCAGCACAAGTCCGCGTGCGTTATCCGCAGCATACAAATCCGCTACCAGCCGGTTTCCTTCCGAACCGGTCAGTTCAATTCGCTGTTTTGAGGTCATTGCCGTCTATCCAGAAAGTCCAGTACCGAAAGTTTGTATGCCTTGTCGCCGACCGCTTTCATATGATCCTTACCTGGCAAAACCAGCCCCTCGGCAAATGGAATCGCATCCACCAAAGTGCCCACAGAACCAGCAATATCGTCCTCTTCGCCGGCAACAACCAGCGTAGGTACCGTGATTTTTTTCAGCTCTTCCTTGCCGACCTTGATCCTGTGCGATGACATGCAAGCAGCCAGAGCCTGGAGATCTGATCCGGTTTGCTCGGCAAATGCCCGAAATGCCTTCCCCTGAACACCGTTGGCCCTGGCAAGCGACGGTGCGCGAAGGGCAGCCACAATTTCGTCCGATCCGCTCACGCCATGGATCATGTTGCCTGCCAGGCCGGCAATAACCAGGGATCGGGCCTGGCCAGGATGGTTGATACCCAGCAAAGCCGCCAGCCGGGCTCCCATCGAGTAACCCATGATATCCACCGTCTCATGCCCCAGATGGCTGATCAGATTGCTCGAGTCGCGCGCCATTTCAGATGAACTGTAACTTTCAGCATCATGTGGCTTGTCGCTTTTTCCGTGACCGCGGTTATCAATGGTGATGACTTGCCTGCCCACCTTGGTCAGCAAGTCGATCCAGCCGGTTGACTGCCAGTTGATCCGCGAATTTGAAGCAAACCCGTGGATCAGCAATATCGGCTCACCGTCGCCGTGCACTTCGTAGGCAATATTGACATTGTTCGACAGGAAACTGGGCAAGGACTTCTGGCTCCGGTTGGTTTAACGGGCTTGGCCGCGCACCCCTATTTATGCTATCGCCGCATTATCGGCTATAACCAAACGCAGTTCAATCAACACAAGAAATTCCGTGAACCGCACAAATTTCGAGGCAAACTGATAAATGGCGAGCACCGGCACACCGAAGTTTCACAATGACATGGGCGTATCTGTTATTGAAATCGGCGCACACGAATTCCAATGCACAGGCGCAAGCGCACCGTTTGATCATCCTCACGTGTTTCTCGACATGGGTTCCGACAGCGAGATTATCTGCCCGTATTGCTCGACGCTGTACCGTCACTCAGGCTCCCTGAAGGCAGGTGAAGCAATACCCCCTGAAGCCGTTTTCCGGGATTAACCTCGACACGCTTTGGGCCGGCCGGCAGTGACGGTTGGCAACTGATCAGCAATTTGTTGACGGTCTGAAAAGGCAACGGCAACGTTGGCCCCTCAACCAACGTTGCCGTCATGCGTACTTCGCTCAGTTCGTCAGCGGGACTGCCCTTACCCCTCAGAAAGGACGATCAGCTATGCGAAGTCGTCTCAAACACTTTTCAATGCTGGACTGAACGCTGAAGTCAGTGTCTCATTGTGGCCCGAAAAATACAATTTGAATTGAATTTTACAGTGAATGGTAAGTTAACGTTGACCAAGCTCGCAACCCCGGAAATACGCGACTACCAGGAAGATGACGAGGCAGACCTGATTGAACTGGTGCGCGAACTGCAAACCCACGAGATCGAATATTATGATCGCATGATCGCACCCGGCGAAATTGCCGGCTGGTACATAGACAGTATTCGCAGGGACTGCCGCGAGCACGCAGGCCATGTCAGGATTGCTGTTCGTGATAGTCTGCCGATCGGCTATTGCGCCATATTGACCAAAGTGCCCAATGAAGAAGTTGACGAACAACCATTCGATTATGCCTATGTAAGTGAACTGGTGATTGCAAGGTCGGCAAGAGGCAAAGGTATCGGCAAGGCATTGTTGCAGGATGCGGAAAGCCTGGCACGTGCAGCGGGCGCGAAGTGGCTTCGCGTCAGTGTTCTTGCGAAAAACACTGTCGCTCGTGAACTGTATAGCAGTTATGGTTTTGAACAGCATCTGATCAGTATGGAGAAACTTCTCAAATGAGATTGAAGGACAAGACTGTAATCGTCACTGGTGGGGCTTCAGGGTTTGGCGAAGGCATGATCCGCAGGTTTGCCGAAGAGGGTGCTAACACCGTCATTGCCGACATCAACGATGCCGCCGGCGAGGCGCTTGCCAGCGAAGTTTCAGGCATGGGAAGCCCCTGCATCTATACCCATTGTGACGTAACGGATTCCGGCTATTTCCAGAACCTGATTGATTCAACGGTCGGCCAGTTCAAGACCATCGACGTGATGATCAACAATGCCGGCATGCCGCAGACCAACCAACCGATGCTGGACGTGGATGAAGCTACATTTCAGAAGATTTTCGACGTCAATGTGAAATCCATCTTTCTCGCCACCAAAGCGGTCGTTCCGGTGATGCGCAAACAGGGTTCCGGTTCAATTATCAACACGGCTTCGACCGCCGCACTGCGCCCGCGGCCAGGCCTTGTCTGGTACAATGCCTCCAAGGGGGCAGTCACAACAATGACCAAGGCCATGGCGGTAGAACTGGCACCGGACCAGATTCGTGTGAACGCCCTGTGCCCTGTTGCGGGAGAAACACCGATGCTGGGCGCATTCCTGGGCGGTGAGGTCACCGACGAAATGCGATCGGCATTCGTTTCAACAGTTCCCATGGGTCGCTTGTCCACACCGCTGGACATGGCCAATGCGGCATTGTTCTTTGCTTCCGACGAAAGCACCTTCATCACCGGCGTATGTATGGAAGTCGACGGTGGACGCTGTATTTAAAACTGTGACCAGGCCTAAACGAATTGCACTGAAGTCCGCTCGCCGTCTGGCATTGACGGCGCAAGGATTTTCCGGCGTACAGCCGGCTCCCGGCAAGGCCACGCGCTGGTCGGCCCTTTCGAAAGTGATCGACGGCCTGAACCTTTTGCAGATTGACAGCGTCAACGTCTTGTCGCGATCTCACTACCTGCCGCTGTTTTCCCGGCTCGGCGGTTATGACAAGGCGATACTTGACAGGCATACACTGGCAGCAAAGAAGCGCCGGTGCTTTGAATACTGGGCACATGAGGCATCGATTCTACCTTACCGCTACCAGCCGTTGCTGCGCTGGCGCATGGATGACGCCCGCAATGGCGCAGGCCTCTACAAGGGATTGGTGGAATTTGCTCGCGGGAAGCCGGAAGTCATCGCCCGGACCCTCGAGAAGGTGCGGGAAGAAGGTCCGCTGCGGTCACGTGACTTCGGTCAACCGGGGGTACGGTCTGGTGAATGGTGGGGTTGGAACGACCACAAGACCGCTCTTGAATACCTGTTCTGGACCGGCGATGTAACCGCAGCCTGCCGGGACGGCTTTGAACGGCTTTATGACGTCCCGGAACGCGTTTTGCCCGATCAGATTCACTCTGCACCAACGCCAGCAAGAGCAGATTCAATCCGCGAGCTGGCGCGCCATTCTGCCCGGGCACTTGGGATCTCAACGGAAACCGACATCAGGGACTATTTCCGTTTGCCTGTAACTGACGCCCGCCAGGCTGTGGCAGAGCTGGTTGAGTCCGGTGAACTGCACACGGTCGAGGTGCACGGCTGGACCAAACCGGGCTACATCTGGCATCAGGCAAAGTCGGCACGATCATTTGATCGTGCAACGCTGCTATCACCGTTCGATCCGCTGGTGTGGAATCGTGACCGGGCGGAGCGGCTGTTCGACTTTCGCTATCGCATCGAAATCTACACACCCGCACAAAAGCGACAGTTCGGCTATTATGTCCTGCCATTCCTGATCGGCGAGAAGCTGTCAGGCAGGCTGTGCATGAAGGCCGACCGGCAGGCAGGAATCCTGAGGGTGAATGCTGCCTGGCATGAAGACGGCGTGGACCCCGGCGCCGCGTCCGAAGCCATTGCACCAGCCCTTCGTGACATGAGCCGGTGGCTTGACCTTGAACGTGTCGAGATAGCTGGACAGGGTAATATGGCAAGAACGCTGGAAAACCACTTCCAAAACCAAATTTAGGATCCAGCGGTTCCTGCGCTGTCGAGAGATTACGCCATGCCCGGTCCCACTGTTTTCATATGCGCATCCAGGTACTTTTTATAGCAGCCTTGCACCCGGTCCCTCCTGAGCCAGATGATCCTTCTCGTTATAAAGTGGACAGCGTTTGACGCTCAGGCAACCACAGCCGATACACCGGGCTATCTTGTCTCTCAATGCTGTCAGCAGTTCGATCCGGCGTGTCAGGTCGTTATGCCAGACTTCAGATATACGCGCCCAGTCTTTGGTATCCGGTGTTGATTGACGCGGTAAACTTGCAAGCGCATCTGCTACTTCCGCGAGCGGAACACCTGCTCTCTGCGCAACCTTGATCACCGCGACGCGGCGCAGGATTTCGCGCCGGTAAACACGGTGATTTGCCGCGTTTCGCTCAGAAGAAATCAGGTTTTTACGCTCATAAAAATGCAGTGTCGAGATCGGTAAACCACTTCGACGCGCCACCTGTCCCACAGATAAGTATTTTTCCGACATTGAGTTTCTCCTTGACCTCAACCAATGTTGAGGTCGTAGCAAGGGTACTGTCAAGATGTTGGAGAAGCCGATTATGGCAGAAGCAAGCAACAACCCGGGCGCGGACACGGATACCTTTGTGCCCTGGCGCGAGTTTCTCAAGAGTAACTACGCACCTTCTCTCGCATTGGTATGCCTCGCGGTTTGGCTGCATGCGGCTGACTCGCTTGTCGTTGCGACAATGCTTCCTCAATTGTTGCGGAAGTAGGCGGTGCGGGATTGGTCAGCTGGCTGGTTTCGCTTTACGAAATTGCCTCCGTCGTTGCCGGAGCTGCCAGCGCCCTTCTGACCATGCGCTTCGGGTTAAGACTTCCCATGAGCCTCGCCGCGGCCCTTTTTGGATTCGGCTGTCTACTCAGCGCTGTCAGTCCAACGATGCCCCTGATCCTCGCCGGACGTTGTTTGCAGGGTCTTGGGGGTGGCGGGCTGGCTTCCATGTCGTTCGTTGCCATTGGCGTGATTTTCCCGCGTCGTTATACCGCCCGTGCCCTGGCTGCCGTTTCAACCTTCTGGGGCGTCTCTGCATTCCTTGGCCCACTCATGGGCGGTATCTTCGTCGAGTACGCAACCTGGCGTTGGGGATTCGCGTTTTTCGCCCTGCAGGCGTTCGGCCTGGCGATCTGGATTGCCATTCGACCTGATCAGGCCGCCGCGAAAACTGCCGGTGCGGGCAGCTTTCCGGTGAGGCGTTTGGGACTTCTTTGCCTGGCAGTTCTTTTGGTGTCGGCCGGCGGGATCGAGGTTGAGCCGCTGAAAACCTCAATCGTGGTGCTGACAGGCCTCTTTTGTTTGCTTGCATTTCTTAGGCTGGACGGTCGAGCCGGGGCGGATCGCCTTCTGCCCATCCACCCATTCAGCATTCGCCGTACGACTGGGGCCGCACTGCTGATGATTTTGTCGTTGTCAATTGCCACTGTTGCGCTCACGGCTTTCGGCCCGCTTCTCATGACAGCCATTCACGGCACTTCCGCTCTGACCGCCGGCTATATCGTTGCCTGCTCATCCATAGGTTGGACGATTGCCGCAGTACTTGTGAGCGGGTCGCCCGAACGACTGGATCGATTAATGATCGCAATCGGGACGGTTATGATTGTGATAAGTATCGGTGGTTTTCTCTATTCTGTTCCGTACGGCCCGGTTTGGCTGGTTGCGGTGTTTGCCGCAATGGATGGTGCCGGTTTCGGCATGGCGTGGACATTCATTCTGCGCAGAACGACAGCGCTTGCCGACCCGGAAGAAGTACAACGTATATCCGGTGCCATGCCGACCGTCCAAAGGTTGGGATATGCACTGGGAGCCGCGTATGTTGGGATCATTGCCAACGCTTCCGGATTCGTCTCCATTGGCACTACGGGCGCAGCGGCTGACGTTGCCGAGGACATATACATTGCCTGCTTGCCGTTCGGCTTCCTGGCCATACTGGCCATGTCCACGCTGGTACGAAAGCGAGCCGGGCTGTCGAATGCATTGGCTTAGCAGCAAACCAGTTTGCCGATTTCAACTCCAGGTTGGAAATGTCAGCGCCGCCAAAAGATCCGAACTTTGAGCTCGAAACTCTAGATCACACCTTCCCTGACCAGTTCATCGGTGACATCGACGACAGCGCCGCGGACTGTATCAACCAGAAAATCTGCATCATCTCTGGTCATGGTCAGTGGCGGAGACATCACATCCAGGTGACCCATCGGGCGCACAAGCAGGCCGCGTGTCTCGCACAGGTTGGAAATTCGCTTTGAGATGTTCACTTCGTAAGGAATGTGCGCCTTGGTTTTCTTGTCAGCGACATACTCAATACACATCATCATTCGCTTGCCGCGCACATCGCCCACTATGGGAAGTTCGGACAATTCTTGCAGGCGGCCTTCAAAATAATCCCCGACGTCGCGAACATTTCCGCAAATGTCTTCGCGTTCCATGATTTCGATGTTCTTCAGAGCCACCGCACAACCAATCGGATGTCCGGCGCATGTGAAACCATGAGCGAACCATCCATCCGGATTATCACTCGACATCACCTCATGAATTTCATCGGTGTACAAGGTGGCACCCATCGGGAAATATCCGGACGTGATCCCCTTGGCACACACAATCATGTCCGGCTGAATGCCGAACTCGTCCCAGGAGGCAAACATGTGCCCGATGCGCCCGAAAGCCGTGACCACCTCATCAGCGATGAACAGAATATCGTGCTCACGGCACACATCGATCATGCGTTTCAGATAACCCGGTGGCGGCGGCACCACTCCGCCCGACGCCTGAATCGGTTCAGCAATGAAACACGAGATGTTGTCAGCGCCAAGTTCGGCAATCTTGTCCCTGTATTCCTGTATGAGAAAATCAGTAAACTCTTCCTTGGTCATTCCTTCGCCGCCACGGTAGTAATAAGGCGCCGACAAATGATGGATGAAGCTGCTCAGGTACTGAAATTCATCCTGCCTGTCTCCATCGCGCAAGCCGACTGATGCGGTCAATACAGTAGAACCGTGATAGGAGTTGCGCCGGCTGATAATGTGTTTGCGGGTCTTGCGACCCTTGCGTCCATGATAGTATTGCGCAATCCGGATCGCGCCTTCATTGGCAGCCGAGCCTGTCAGCGAGTACATCACCCGGTTCAGACTACCAGGAGCCATGGATGCAAGCTTGCCCGACAACATGGCCGCAGGTGCATTTGACACATCAACGAAAGTGTTTGAATACGCCAGCTGACTGGCCTGCTCGGCCATGGTTTGCGCCAGCTCATCACGGCCGTAACCTACATTGACACACCACATCCCGCCGATGCCGTCAAAGTAACGCTTGCCTTCCGTGTCGGTTACATGACAGCCCTCGCCCTTGGCCAGCACCAGCGAGCCTTCCTCCATGAAACTGTCAAAGTGTGTCCACGGATGCAGGAAGTGGTCACGATCCAGCGCCCACAATTGTTCATGGTCATACCGGTTGTGGAGAGGGTTCAGCATATCAGCACCTTTATATTGAATGGACATTCAATATGACTGATTTTCCTCAAACTGGCAATGATCCAGTTTTGGTCAACGCAGGCTGTCAAGGCCAAGACGTCAGTCGGACGTACCGCCAGCCAGTTCCACAGGCAATGCTGCTACTTCGTCCGCCGCCGCATTCATGGCTGCTTCATCGCGCGAACGGACTACTATATTGGTGGCAAACCGCCCTTCGCGTTCAAACGGATAGGAACCGATCATAACACCACCATGTGCCAACTGGATCTCCTTGAGCCTTTTGGCCACATCTCCTTCACCCAGGTCGAGCGGCACGGTGCGCGACAGCATTTTGGCACCGCCGGTCAGTTTTGGTGCCACTTCATCCAGCATGGCCTGCATGATTTTCGGCACACCTGCCATCACGAACACATTGCCAATGTTAAACCCCGGGGCTTGCGAGACCGAATTGAGAATCAGCTCGGCAGTATCAGGAATACGCGCCATCCGCATGCGAGCCTCGTTTTCTTCAATATCGCGCCGGGCCCAGTGTGCTCTGAGAATCTTCACGGCCTCCGGGTGATGATCGATACCAACGCCAAATGCCGCAGCCACACAATCCGCAGTAATGTCATCGTGAGTGGGCCCTATGCCACCGGTGGTAAAGACATAGGTATAGCGTGCCCGCAGGCCGTTTAACGCTGCCACAATGTCGGCTTGCTCGTCAGACACAACCCGGGCTTCCTTCAGGTCGATGCCCAGAACGGTGAGATAGTCGGCGATGTATCCAAGATTGGCGTCCTTGGTACGCCCCGATAAGATTTCATCTCCGATCAACAGCACGGCTGCTGTAGGAATAGAGCTTGTCATGGCTGGCAAATTTCCGGTTTATGTGACACTTGTTCGAACACCATCCAGTAACGTCTAAAGCCACTAGACAGGTCAAGCCAACATGAAAATATCAGACAGCCCACTGCTGCGCGGTACCTTGATAAAGCGCTACAAGAGATTCCTGACAGACGTCAAACTGGACAGTGGCGAACAGGTCACCGCGACCTGCCCGAACACAGGGTCGATGATGGGCCTTCTTGAACCCGATAACCCGGTCTGGCTGTCTGTCTCCGACAACCCCAAACGCAAATACAAGCATACCTGGGAAATGGTGGAAGCAGTCAACGCCGGTGGCGAAAGGGCACGTGTCGGCCTGAACACAGGCTTGCCCAACAAGCTGGTGGAAGAAGCCATTGTATCGGGCCGCATTCCGCAACTTGCCGGCTATGACACGCTCAAACGGGAACAAAAGTACGGCAACAACAGCCGCATCGATATTCTCCTGTCCGACGCATCCAAACCGTCATGTTATGTCGAGGTCAAGAATGTTACCCTGTCGCGTTCTGCAGGACTGGCAGAATTCCCGGACGCGGTGACATCCCGCGGGGCAAAGCACCTGGTTGAACTGGCCGACATGGTACGCGAAGGTCACCGGGCGATCATGGTGTATCTGATCCAGCGCAGCGATGTTAAAAAATTCTCACTGGCACATGACATCGATCCCACCTACGTTGAAGTTTGGACCAAGGCGACTGACGCAGGTGTCGAAAGCATCGCAATGGCTTGCACCATGGGCGATGATACGATTTCATGCGACAGAGCGATTGACATTGAAGGCGTGTGCTGAGGCACACCGAAAAGGCTACAATGCAGACCACCTATGTAGAAGCAGCAACCGCGCCCCTGGTGAACAATGGCCAGGTAAAATTGCACGGACCGGAAGATTTTGAAGGCATGCGCAAGGCAGGCAGACTGGCTGCTGAGGCGTTGGACCTGCTTGTCCCGCTTGTGCAGCCGGGCGTCACCACGGAGGAACTGGACCGCGTTGCCCTGACATTTGCCAGAGACTATGGCGCAACCCCGGCACCGCTTTATTATCGCGGTTTTCCCAAGTCCATCTGCACATCCATCAATCACGTGGTTTGCCATGGCATCCCGGGCTCCCGCGCCCTGAAAGAAGGTGAAATTGTCAACATCGACATCACCCTGATTGTTGATGGCTGGCATGGCGATTCCAGCCGCATGTATCCTGTCGGGACAATCAACCGCCGAGCCGAACGGCTGATCGAAATCACTTACGAATGCCTGATGCGCGGATTGGCTGTCATCCGGCCGGGAGCGCACACGGGCGACATCGGACACGCCATCCAGACCTACGCCGAAAGCGAACGCTGTTCGGTGGTGCGCGATTTCTGCGGCCACGGGCTGGGCCGGTTGTTCCACGACATGCCCAATATCCTCCATTACGGACGCCGCGGCGAAGGCATTGAATTGCGTGAAGGCATGTTCTTTACCGTCGAGCCGATGATCAATCTGGGCCGTCCGCAAGTGAAGGTGTTGTCTGACGGATGGACCGCGGTTACCCGGGATCGTTCCCTGTCGGCGCAGTTTGAACATTCCATCGGCATCACGTCGGATGGTTGCGAAATTTTCACGCTGTCACCTGAAGGATATCACTGCCCGCCACACAAGGGCTGATCCTGAATCAGGAGTTCTGACAAATGGGTTTCAAGGACGAACAGGGGTTTGACTTCCCGGCTGATCGGCAAGCCGCGGCGCCTGACCAGAAAATCCCGGCAGCCAAACCAGACTATCTGGGCCACCGTGAACGCCTTCGTAAACGGTTCAACCAGGGTGGCGCCGACGCCATGCCGGACTATGAGCTGCTGGAACTGGTATTGTTTCGCGCCATCCCGCGTCAGGACACCAAACCAATTGCCAAGGCCCTCATTTCCAGATTTGGCACGTTTGGCGATGTACTGGCCGCCCCTGCTGCCCGGCTGAAGGAAATCAGGGGCGTCGGTGACAAGGTGGTGTTTGAGATAAAACTCATACACGCTTCCTCGGTGCGGCTCGCCCGCAACACCGTGCTTTCAAAACCGGCGCTGACTTCGTGGTCAGCGCTGATAGAGTATTGCACCGCTGCCATGGCCTATGATGATCGTGAACAGTTTCGCCTGTTGTTTCTGGACCGTAAGAATGTGTTGATTGCCGACGAGGTTCAGCAACGCGGTACTGTTGACCACACACCCGTTTATCCGCGCGAAGTAGTCAAGCGGGCACTGGAATTGTCAGCATCCGCCATCATTTTGGTGCACAATCACCCGTCCGGTGACCCGACGCCGTCACAAACTGATATCGAAATGACCCGGCAAATCGTGGATGCGGCGTCAAAGCTGACAATAACCGTTCACGATCACATTATAATCGGCCGCTCCGGTCATACCAGCTTCAAGGCATTGAACCTGATCTAGATGTGAGCTATCGACGCGTCAGGCGGCCTCCCGCTTCTCCCAGGCCGTTTTGAACGCAGGCCGGTCCCGCAAACGCGCCAGATAGGAAATCAGCGGGCCTTTCGGCAGTTGCCACTTCATCACATTGATTCCCCAGCCCATGCAGTGACCGATAATCAGGTCCGGCACCGTGAATTCATCACCCATCACATACTGATTGTCGCCCAGTCGCGCTTCCAGATGCCCTAACCCTCTCTCATATTCGTATGCGCATGCAGGCGCAGCCTTGTCGCTACGCAGTTCTTCCGGCAATACAAAGCTGTTTTTGGCCGCCCACCACAACGCACCATCCAGTTCGTCCAGCGCCAGAAGGGTAAAACTATCCTGTTTCGCACGCTCGATCGTGCCTGCCCTGTGGGTGAATTTCCCGTGTTTGTCGGCCAGGTACTGGCAAATTGCCACGCTGTCGAGGATCAATTCATCACCATCCATGAAGGCCGGAACCTTGGCGGACGGGTTTACCGCAAGCGCTTCCGGAGAGCGCGGCGCAACAGCATCCTGCTCATAGGCCTCGCCCAGTTCCTCCAGCATCCACATCACCCTGAATGCGCGCGATTTTGGCGATCCGATTAACTTGTACATTTTGTGAGCTTCTCCGGCTTGGTTGTTGATATGACAAAGAAAACACCTGTAGCCGGACATCCGGCAATCACCCCCGGTTTGCTGCATCGGTATCTGGTGTGAAGTAACAGCAACATCTTTGTGGCTACTTCAGACTTTCAGGCGTATCAAAATCTCGCAGTACCGCGTCAGACGCCATATCCACCGTGCGCACGTTTTCTCCTGCGAGCAGATTGCGAGCGCCCCTGTCCCCGGAAATTTTTTCCAGCCGGGTGAAATTTTCACGACCCAGAATTACCGGATTTCCGCGCTTTCCATCATAAACTGGTACAACAATGCTGCATTCATCGCCAAATTCGTCCAGCAGCCTGTTGATGATCTCCGCGTCAACCTGAGGCATGTCACCCAACAGGATCATTGCACCGGCACATTCTTGCGGCACAGCCGCGACACCTTTTCGGAGTGAACCGGCCTGCCCGCGCGCAAACTGCTCATTGTGTGCATACACCAGGTCAAGGCCGCTCAAGGCATTCCGCACTTCCGGTGCATCGTGACCCGTCACTACAATGACCGGGTCCAGTTCGGTCGCGAGTGCCGCCTCTGCCACCCAGCGCAGCATTGCCTGTCCCGAGTAGTCGATCAGCAGTTTGTTGTCGGCGCCAAACCGCGCTGACGTCCCCGCCGCCAGAATGATGCCTGCCAGCCCGCTCACCTGCCCGCCTCTCGCGGCGACGGTCTGGATGCGATCTCCATCAAAAGCCCGCCTGCTCCCATATCCATGATGTCCTGCGGCCGCACATCGATTCCTGCCAACACCCGGCCAAGCACCCAGTCAAACCCGTTCAACTTGGGAGAACGCGCGCATGACGGCACGCCGATAACCGCACTGTCTTCCAGGTTGCCAAGCATCAGCAAATTGCCTGGATCTACCGGCATGCCCAGATGGATGATCTGTCCGCCAGCAGCTTCCAGACCTGCGGGCACCACATCTCCGCGATCAACAATGGCAGACGCACCAAATACCAGAACCGGGTCATGTCCCGATGCTCTCAGCCGTTTGATGCCATCAGCTACGCCTGCAATTGTGTGTTCAACTTCAATAACATCACCCAGCTTGCTGCCATGACGTTCGAGCCGGTCGCGAATGACAGATGCTGATTTTTCCAGCAGCGTTTCCTTCATTCCCGCAGTGCGGGTCAACACCAGCCCGGCCCTGTGAGGCGTGAACGGCACAACCGACAACAGCGCCCCTGATCCTGCCAGTTCTGCTGCCTCATCAACAATGTCTGCCGGTGCCGAAAACGGAATGATTTTCACAGTCGCCACCATCTGACCTGCCTCGACCGCCTGGAAAGGGGTAAGCGTTGCCAGGGTAACCGCTTCATGCAATCGATTGAGCGCGCGCACCAGGCCCGCGTCCACCAGTACAATGCCGTCGTGAGAGGAGTAGATGTTTGCACGCCCTGTGGCAGCCGCCTGCCGCACGACTCCGGCACCGCAAACAGCATCAGCAAGACGCGCAGCTGCCACATCCTCATGTACATCACAGTTTTCGATGCAGGCCGCAAACACCTTCAGGACCCCGGCCTGTTTCAACTCGATGATATCTGCACCGGACAGCACCCGGCCCTTTTTGAAGCTGATACCTTCTGCCCGCACTGAATGGGCAAGAATGGCACCTTGCGCTGTAGTGACATCGATCTCGCCGAACGTCATTTCTCCACACCCAGCCGAAGCGCCTTGGTCATCTCGGCCATAATCGATATGGCTATCTCCGGCGCACCGCGCGCGCCTATGTCCAGACCCACTGGACCGCAGATGCGCGACGGGTTCACACCAGCCTGTTTCATGCGTTCCGCACGCAATGCCTGGGTGCGCCTCGAGCCGAGCGCTCCAATGTAAAAACACTCGCTTTGCAAAGCGGCAATCAGCGCCGGATCATCCACCTTGGGATCGTGGGTCAGCGCCAGAAACCCGGTTCGTGCATCTAACCCGACCGTCGGCAACACTTCATCCGGCCAGTCAGCACAAAGTGTTACGTCGGGAAATCGATCTTCTGTTGCAAATGCGCCGCGGGGATCAATCACGGTTATATCGTAGCCGGCAGATCTCGCCATGGGCACCAGCGCCTGAGCTATGTGAACGGCACCAATTATCACCAACCGCAGGGCCGGATTGTGAATATGGATAAAAAACTCGCCCTTGTCCGTTGAAACGACTCCGGATTTGTCGAACCTGAAACCGTTTTCCAGCGCTTCTGCCAGCACATGTTCACCCGCATACCGATGTGCAACGACTTCCTGCGCACCTGAGCTGATCTCGGTCACGACTGCCACGGGCAATCTGTCGGCACGTGCTTTTGCCAGGGTATCAAGAACGGCAACGTCCATTATGGTTTCAAGCTCCGATGACCGGTTCGACGTAGACCCTGATCTTGCCGCCGCACGCCAAACCGACTTCCCAGGCAGTCTCGTCAGCGACTCCGAACGCCAGTACCCTGCCTTCACCTGTTTCAATGGCGTCCTGTGCCTCGGTAACGACGGCTCCTTCCACGCATCCACCCGAAACCGAGCCTTCGAAGTTCCCGTCTGCATCGATGACCAATTGTGAGCCAACCGGTTGTGGTGCAGATCCCCAGGTTTCAATCACTGTCGCCAGTGCCACCTTGCGTCCGCCGCGCACCCAGTCTTGCGCTATTGCCAAAAGGTTTGCATCACTGTTGTTCATGGTGTTGCCTCTTCCGGTTGCCGCAGGTCACCTGACTTCAGCCAGCGCCTGGGGTCGTGGGTTTCGTTTCGCGAACCTGACAGAACCTCGGCCAGGTCAACAAGTGTCTTCAGCGAATGGCAGGGCCGGAACTCATTCACATAGGGCATGATTGCCCTGATGCCACCGGCTCGGGCTTCGAAGCCACCATAACGCAATAGCGGGTTAAGCCACACTATCCGCCTGGCGGAACGGGCCAGCCGCGCCATCTCCGTTTCAAGCACATCAACATCATCACGATCCAGACCATCCGTCATCATCAATACGTGAGCCCCTTGCGCCAGCACCCGCCGTGCCCATTTCAAATTGAACTCGCGCAGAGTGTAGCCAATACGGGTGCCACCGGACCAGTCGTCTACGTGAGAACCGACGAGCTCCATTGCCTCGTCCACATCCCGGCGCTTGAGCTCCCTGGTTATATTGGTCAGCCGGGTTCCAAATACAAACACCTGAACCCTTGAACGGTCATTTGTCAGCGCATGCAGGAAGTGCAGGAATATGCGGGAGTAGTTGGCCATGGAACCCGAGATATCCAGCAGCACAACCAGCGGTGGTTCCCGGGTTTGCCGAGCCTTGTGGGCGAGTGATGTCATGTTTCCCCCGGCCCTCAAAGACCGGCGAATTGTGGCGCGCATATCAACCAGGCCCTGTGGTGAGGATTTGAAGCGGCGCATTTTCACTTCCAGCCGGTTGATACGCATCCGGGCAATGGCGGCACGGGCAATTCGTTCCTCGTCCGCGCTCATCTGCTCAAAGTCCTTGTTGCGGAGCACCTCACGTGTTGAGGACGTGAATTCGCCTTCAAGCTCAACTTCATCGGATGGACGTTCACGCCGGGATTGCGCATCGTCCTGGTTGAACATGGCTTCCGCCAGTCGCTTCCGGCCGGCTTTCTTCTTTGCCGGCGCAGTTTCAACACGTACCTGCTGAAACAGCAACTGCATCAGTTGTTCGACCATTTGAGGCTTGCGCCAGAAAACTTCAAATGCGTGATCAAACAGCGTTGTGTGTTCATGCCGCTTCACAAAAATCGAATGCATGATCCAGTAGAAATCCGTCTTGGTTGCCATGCCGCCGCCGCGTACCGCATCAATCGCATCCAGCACCGCTCCCGGCCCGACCGGCAAGCCTGTGTCCCGCAACACCCGCGCAAAGTGCATGATGTTGTCCGGCAGATGGCCTGTGGGTGCCGGCTTGTTTGAACTGGCAGGTGTTGGCTGCATGACATCAGCCCTATCCGGCCGCCCGCAAGCGAATATCCGACTGGATTTGCTCGACCAGCCGCTTGGCTTCGGAGCCTTCCATCCGGGCAATGTCATCCTGATACTTCAGCAACACGCCGAGCGTGTCGTTCACGGTGGCGGGGTCAAGGGCAATGGCATTCAATTCATTGAGTGCCGATACCCAGTCAAGGGTTTCCGCAACGCCGGGTGACTTGAACAGGTCCTGCCCGCGCAAAGCCTGAATGAAGCCGACTACTTCTTCGGCCAGTTCATCACCTACGCCGGGTTTGCGGGCCTTGATAATGTTCAGCTCCCGTTCGGCCGACGGATACCCAACCCAGTGATACAGGCACCGCCGCTTCAAGGCGTCATGCACCTCGCGGGTCCGGTTGGACGTAATGATGACGATTGGCGGTTGTGCCGCCTTGACGGTACCAATTTCCGGGATGGTAATTTGATAGTCTGACAGCACTTCCAGCAGAAACGCTTCAAACGCCTCGTCTGTCCGGTCAAGTTCGTCGATCAACAACACCGGCGGGCCGCCGGCATGCGGCTCAAGCGCCTGCAATAACGGGCGCTTGATCAGGAACCGGTCGGAAAAAATATCCGACTGCAGCCTGTCCCGGTCATCGACACCTTCTGCTTCGGCCATGCGGATCTCGATCATCTGAGCCGAGTAATTCCACTCATAAACCGCAGCGGCAAGGTCAAGCCCTTCATAACACTGCAGCCGGATAATATCCCTGCCAAGGACTGTGCTGAGCACCTTGGCAATTTCGGTTTTACCGACACCGGCCTCACCTTCCAGAAACAGCGGCCGGCCCATTTTCAGGGCCAGATAGACAACTGTCGACAACGGCCGGTCCGCCAGGTAGCCATCGCTAGATAACAGGTCCTGAGTTGCATCGATGGATGCGGGTAATGATTGGGGCATGCACTCGCTCAGTTTGTGTTGTCATTTAATAAAACAGCCCGCGAGTGCAATACTCGCGGACCGGCAATATTCAATCGAATGGCCCGGCTACTTTGCAGCGCCAACAGCCCGCTTTGCCATCACGCCCACCAGGTGAGCGCGATACTCGGCAGAGGCATGTATGTCCGCGTTCATGTCGTCAGCCTTGATTTTGAGGCCCGCAATTGCGCCGGCTGAAAAATCGGCCGACAGCGCTTTTTCCATGGCTTTTTCCCGGTAGGCAGATCCCTTGGCACCAGTCACTCCGACCCGCACACCCTTGTTGCCAAAATCAGCCACGAACACGCCAACCATGGCATATCGCGACGCCGGGTTTGGCATTTTCGAGTAGGCAGACTTTGCAGGAATATCGAACGAAACCTGCTTGATGATCTCATTCGCCCTGAGCGCTGTTTCAAACAACCCCTTGAAGAACTTGTCTGCTTCGATGGTTCGGCTATCGGTAACCACCTTGGCGTTCAGAGCCAGCAGGGCAGCAGGATAATCTGCCGCCGGATCGGCATTGGCAACCGATCCACCAAGCGTCCCCCTGTGACGCACGTGCGGGTCACCAATCATTCCAGCCAGTGCGGCAAGTGCCGGCACGGCCTTTTTCAGGTCCGAATTGGAAGCAACTTCCGCATGTGTGGTACCTGCCTTGATCGTCACCTTGGTCTTGGAAACGCTGACACCGAAATTACCAAGGCCAGACAGATCAATCACATCTGTCGGTGATGCCAGGCGCTGCTTCATGGTCGGAATGAGCGTCATGCCCCCCGACATCAGCTTGCCTTCCTTCTTCGACTTGATAAGCTTGACAGCATCCGCCAACTTCTTGGGACGGTGATATTCGAATTCATACATTGGTTTTCTCCTGTCCCTTTGGTTTATTCGGCTGCTTCACGCAGATGTGCCATGGCGTTCCAGACGTTCTGCGGCGAAGCCGGCATCGGAACATCTTTCACACCCAGCGCACTGGTAAGGGCATTCATCACAGCCGCAGGGGCTGCAATAGCCCCTGCTTCACCGCAGCCCTTGATACCCAACGGGTTTGACGGGCACTCGGTCTTGGTGAAATCGAGCCGGAATGACGGAAGGTTGTCCGCCCGCGGCATGCAGTAGTCCATGTAGGACCCTGTCAGAAGCTGCCCGCCCTCGTCATAAACGACTGCTTCGGTGAGCGCCTGACCGACGCCTTGCGCGATACCGCCGTGCACCTGGCCTTCCACAATCATCGGATTGATGATGTTCCCGAAATCGTCCACGGCGACCCAGTCGACAATCTCTGTCACACCGGTATCGGCATCGACTTCCAGCTCGCAAATATGACAGCCTGCCGGGAATGTGAAGTTGGTCGGATCATGGAAGGCGCCTTCCTTGAGGCCTGGTTCAATCTCAGAGGTCGGGAACTTGTGCGCTACGTAAGCCGACAAGGCCACTTCTCCGAAGGCCATCTTCTTGTCGGTACCCTTGACCGAGAAGCTGCCATCCTTGAACTCGACATCACTTTCAGAAGCTTCCATGACATGAGCTGCCACTTTTTTTGCCTTGGCCTCGATCTTGTCGAGGGCCTTGGAAATGGCCGTCATGCCAACCGCGCCTGACCGTGAGCCGTAAGTCCCCATGCCGAACTGAACCTTGTCGGTATCGCCGTGAACAATGGCGACCTGGTCTGCCGGAATCCCCAGTCTGTCAGAAACCAGCTGGGCAAAGGTTGTCTCATGACCCTGACCGTGACTGTGCGAGCCGGTGAGGATTTCAACGGTACCAACAGGGTTCACGCGAACCTCCGCCGACTCCCACAATCCGACGCCGGCGCCCAGTGAGCCAACAGCAGCTGATGGCGCAATCCCGCAGGCTTCAATGTAATTCGAGAACCCGATACCGCGCAGTTTGCCTTTGCGGGCTGCGGCGCTTTTGCGTTTTTCAAAGCCCGCATAGTCAATCATCTCCATCGCTTTCTTCTGCGATGCGCTGTAGTCGCCTGCGTCATAACACATGATGACCGGGGTCTGATGCGGGAATGAATTGATGAAGTTTCTGGCCCTCAGTTCAGCCGGGTCCATATTCAATTCGCGAGCCGCTGTTTCCATCAGCCTTTCCACGACATATGTCGCTTCCGGCCTGCCGGCGCCACGATAGGCGTCCACCGGCGAGGTGTTAGTATAAACCGCATCAACTTCCGCATAAATGTTGGGAATGTTGTACTGGCCTGACAAGAGCGTGGCATAAAGATAAGTGGGAACCGACGAAGCAAACGTCGACAGATAAGCTCCCATATTGGCGATCGTCTTGGCGCGAAGTCCAAGAATTTTGCCATTGGCATCGGTCGCCAGTTCCGCCCTGGTCACATGATCGCGGCCATTGGCATCCGTCAAAAATGCTTCCGACCTGTCAGCCACCCACTTGACCGGCACGCCACCTGCGCGCCGTGAGGCCCAAAGGCATACAACCTCTTCTGCATAGATGAAAATCTTGGAACCAAATCCACCGCCCACATCCGGCGCAATCACCCGTAGCTTGTGCTCGGGGGCCAGACCAACAAATGCCGAAATAACCAGTCTCGCAACGTGCGGGTTCTGGCTGGTTGTATAGAGAGTGTAGTGATCCTCTCCGGCATCGTATGAACCGATGGCAGCACGAGGCTCCATGGCATTTGGCGCCAGCCGGTTATTGACAAGATCAAGAGTGGTTACATGTGCAGCACTGCTGAAGGCAGCGTCGGTGGCAGCCTTGTCGCCAAGTTCCCATTCAAAAACCGTGTTCCTGGATGCCACATCATGAACCTGGGGCGCGCCGCGCTTTTGCGACGCGACCGGGTCCACATTGGCGTCAAGCACCTTGTAGGTCACATTGATCAACTCGGCTGCAGCTTTTGCCTGTGCGCTGGTATGCGCCACGACAACGGCGACCTGATCACCCACATGGCGCACCTTGCCCTGCGCCAGTACCGGATGCGGACCGGCCTTCATTGGTGAGCCGTCCTTGGAATGGATCATCCAGCCGCAGATCACACCGCCAATATTGTCGGCAGCTGCATCCTCACCCGTCAGCACGCACAGCACACCAGGCGCCTTTTCAGCCTTCCTGGTATCAATTTTCTTGATTTCCGCATGCGCGTGGGGCGAGCGCAGAAAATAGCCTACTGCCTGTCCCGGCAGGTTGATGTCGTCGGTATACCGACCCTTGCCGGTAATGAAGCGGTGATCTTCCTTGCGCTGCATGCGCGCGCCAATACCTGTATCACTCATTTGATTGTGTTTCCTTGTGAAATCTTCAAGTAGTCCAACCCGGTCCGCGCCCCGATGGGGCGGCCGGAGCCCATCACATTTTTGCAGCGCCTGCCTGTATGGCCTTGACGATGTTGTGATAGCCGGTACAGCGGCAGATGTTGCCTTCCAGCTCCTCGCGGATGGTCTCTTCCTTGAGTTTTTTGCCCTTGCGCTTCACAATGTCGATACCCGCCATGATCATGCCGGGTGTACAGAAGCCGCATTGCAGGCCGTGATGCTCGCGGAAGGCTTCCTGCATGGGGTGCAGTTTGCCGTTCTGGGCAAGGCCCTCAATCGTATCGACGCTTGCACCGTCGCAAGCCACTGCCAGAGCCGTACATGACTTGATGGCCTTGCCATCAACATGCACCACACAGGCGCCGCACTGGCTGGTGTCGCACCCCACATGGGTCCCCGTTTTTCCTAGATTGTTGCGAATGAACTCAACAAGAAGTGTGCGACCTTCTACTTCGCCGCATACTTTTTCGCCGTTCACCGTCATTGAAATTGCCGGCATTCAGAACCTCCCTTTGTACTCTAGTCATCCGCCGCATTGCACCAGCGGTTTTCGCCGGGCGCCAGCTTGCGTCAAGCAGCAAGCTCAGGTCAAGCAGTACCACTCATCCTGTTGGCGCATTTTGGCGTATACTGGACCGACTGACGGAAAATTTCGCGAAAGGCTGGCCATGGTGAAAAATATTGCAGGCTGTCTGGCTGTGCTGTCGGGCCTGATGGTCAGCCCTCAGGCAGGCCAGGCGCAATCCCCCGAGGATCTGAAATCCGTCATCTCCCGCCAGATTGATGCTTTCCGGAACAACGACGGAGTGACCGCATTCGGATTTGCATCCTTGAGACTGAGGGCAATATTCCAGTCTCCGGCCCGCTTCATGGAAATAGTCAGGCGCCAGTACGCACCGGTCTACAGTCCGCAGAGATTCCGCTTCGGCGAGACATCTCTGGAAGTTGCAGGCAGGCCTGTTCAAATAGTTGACATAGTGGATCAGCAGGGACGTCAGTGGCGAGCTGTCTATGCATTTGTACAACACCCCGATGGCACCTGGCGCATCGCAGGTGTGCAGCTTCAGAAACTGCCCGGCAGCAATGTCTGAGGTGGAACTGTTCGCATAACCCGACTGCTGCATGCTGCCTGGTCGGTTTAGACTTGCAGCGACGTCTTTGTTGCTTTACCAGTTTTCATCCTTGCGCTGACAGACAGATGCGCGGCATCAAGGCACTCCGGCAAATCACAAGCGGGATCGTACTGGTCTCAGCTCTCACCGTGTCCAGCGTCGCCAGCGGCATGGATGTATCCCGGCTTGACGTCAGCATAGGTGCCGGCTGGGCATTTTCCAAAGACACCGTGTTCTCCGACGAGAATTGTGCGTCAATCAGTCCGACGGCCTACTTCGGCTGCGGCGCCGGATCCGATGGCAGGCGTTTGGGAGCCTACGGTGATTTCGGGGACACAGCGGTTGTCGACGTGGGGATCGGTTACACGGTCAATGACTGGCTGCACACCGAATTGCTGCTGGCATATCGGCATGGTGTCACGCTGGACTTCTCACGGCCAGGTAAACCGACCGACAACGCGTTCATTGAGGCCTTTA
Organism: Alphaproteobacteria bacterium; assembly: GCA_024640405.1. Classification (GTDB taxonomy): domain Bacteria; phylum Pseudomonadota; class Alphaproteobacteria; order Rhizobiales; family Aestuariivirgaceae; genus Anderseniella. Next base: position 63,971 of record JAHEFB010000024.1, read on the forward strand.
ACGGCAGGTTCAGGGCCGAGTGGCTGAATGCCCACTGGTTCTTGAGCCTTGCAGATGCACGCGAAAAGATGGAGATTTGGCGTAGATACTACAATCCTGTTTCATAACACCCATCTGTCTATGCTGTTGATGTAAATAGGTTTTGTTGTTCGGCGCTTTGTCCCGTGGTGTGTTTGCGCCGGTTTTTTGCCCTTGTGGCGATGCTTTTAC